>JAJZQY010000026.1 GCA_021806605.1 Pseudomonadota bacterium | reverse complement strand
GGGAGTGGGAGGCGTCCCAGAACTGCCAGAAAGATTGCTGGGTATAGCCAAACCACATGGCCCAGTCGCTGCTCTCCTGCGCCCACACTCTGGACTTGAAGCTGAACTGAAATTTGGCCTCGGTGTTGTCCAGAGGATAGGAATAGGGAACCCGGTTGTTGGGGTTGGGGCTGGTCGGCGCGTTGTTGGGGTTCGAGGAATTCGCGATCGGCAGGAAATAATTCTGTCGGTACATTGAGATGGCGCCGCTCTGATCCGGATCCCAGGTCGAAAGCAGCATGGACTTTTCTGGCGAGGGTTTCGCCGTTTTTTCGGATATTGGGGCGGCGGGCTTTGCGTCTTGATGCTCGGCAGGGTTTTCGACTGCTTTCGGCACGCTTGCGGCAGGGCTCGCCAAGTTTTTGTAGCAGTCGCGCTGGGCCGCCAGGGGCGCGTTGTCCTGCTCCATTTTCAGGCAGTCCCGGAAGCTCAATGCCTGCGCTGATCCTGCCCAGAATGCGAGGATCAGCCAAATCGCAGCCCGCTTCATTTTTCCCCCAGATAATTCGCGATTTTCGCGAACTCGGAAATGGATAGATTCTCGGCGCGCGCCTGGGGGTCGATGGAGAGAATCACGAAATCCTCTTTACCCAAGATGCCCTTGAGCGTGTTCCTCAAGGTCTTGCGGCGCTGCGAAAAAGCAGCCGCGACGATTTTCGAGAACAGCGCCTCGTCGACGGCTTCGGCGGATTCGAGCGGAATCATCCTGATGATGGCGGAGTCGACCTTGGGTGCAGGATTGAAGCATTCGGGGGGCACCTCGAAACATTTTTCCATGTCGAAGCGATGCTGCAGCATTACCGAAAGCCTCCCGTAATCGTGAGTCGATGGCTCCGCGACCATCCTGTCGACCACTTCCTTTTGCAGCATGAAATGCATATCCCGGATCGAATCCGAAAATTCGGACAGGTGAAAAAGCAATGGGGTGGAAATATTGTAGGGCAGGTTGCCCACTACCCTGAGATTTTTCCCCAGGCTGGAGAAATCGAACTTCAGGGCATCCCTCTGGTGGATAGTCAGCTTTTCCGAGGGAAATCGCTTCGAAAGATGGGCCACGATGTCCCGGTCTATTTCGATCACATCCAGATGGTTGAGGATGGAAAGCAATGGCACGGTGAGCGCGCCGAGCCCCGGCCCGATCTCGGCCATTCTGTCCGAAGGCATGGGGCGTATGGCCTCGACGATTCTCGCGATGATGGCATCGTCCTTCAGGAAATTCTGCCCGAAGCGTTTTCTCGGCTTGTGGCTCATCTCGATTTTTCGACCATTTCGATAGCGGTTTGAATCGCAGCCTTCAGGCTGCCTCTGTCTATTTTCCCCGTTCCTGCAAGGGAAAGTGCGGTTCCGTGGTCGACGGATGTCCTGATAATGGGCAGGCCCAGGGTAATGTTCACCCCGTTCCCGAAACTCGCGTATTTGAGAACCGGTAGTCCCTGATCGTGGTACATGGCGAGCACGCAGTCGAATCCTTCGAGATGATTGAAGAGCGTATCAGCCGGAAAAGGGCCCTCGACAAGCATGCCTTTTTCCCGCAGCGACAGAATCGCAGGGGCTATGACGCCGATTTCTTCCCTCCCCAGATAGCCCGACTCCCCTGCATGCGGATTGAGCCCTGCCACGGCGATCTTCGGAAAAGCTATTCCGAAGCGCGTCTTCAGGTCGCAATGCAGTATCTTCAAGGTGCGCTCGAGGGAATCCTTCGTGATTGCATCCGGCACTTCCCTCAGAGGAAGATGGGTGGTGGCGAGGGCGACCCGCATCCCGCCGCCCGCGAGCATCATGACGACCTGTTCGGTTCCGGTGAGGTCGGCCAGAAACTCGGTGTGGCCGCTGAAGGCAATTCCGGCGGCATTGATGATTCCCTTGTGGAGCGGGGCGGTCACGAGCGCATCGAATTCGCGATTCAGGCAGCCCGCAGTTGCCCGCTCCAGGGTCTCAAGGAGCGGGCGGCTGTTCGAAGCATCCGGTTCGCCGGGAATCGCTTTCGAGGACAGGGGATGGTGTGCGATGCAGAATGCGGCGGAAACGCCGGGGGCGTAATCCGGAATGTCGAATGGAAGTCCGAGCAGTTCGGCGCGCTCCCGGAGCATTTCCCGGTCGGCGATGAAGACGATGCGCGCGGGGAGGTTCTCTCCGGCGAGGAGGACGCACAGATCAGGGCCTATCCCCGCCGGCTCCCCTGGCGTTACCGCTAGCGTAATGCTATTTGCTGCTGTCGTCAGGGTATTTGACATAGGCCCGGTCGCGCAGCTGCCTCAGCCACTCCTGGTAGGCTTCGTCGGACTTCCTGACCGCAAGCGCCTTGCGCGCTTCCAGAAGCTGCTTTTCCTTGCCCACATCCTCGCTGCGCCTTCCCAGCACCTGGATCAAATGCCATCCGAAAGGCGTGTGAACCGGCTCGCTGATCTGGCCCGGCTGAAGGGCATCCATTGCCTTCTGGAATTCCGGCACCGTGTCGCCAGGAGAGACCCAGCCTATGTCACCGCCGTTGGCAGCGCTCGGGTCGTCGGAGTGGAGCTTTGCCTCCTGTCCGAAATCAGCCCCCTTCTTGACCTTGTCGAGAATGTCCTGAAGGCGCTTCTTGGCTTCATCTTCGGAGACATCTTCACCAGTCTTGATCAGGATATGCCGCACATGGGTCTGCGTTACGAGCGACTGGGAACCTGCCTCGCGCTTGTCGTTGAGCTTGATGATATGGAATCCGTTGGGGCTTCTGAGAATGCCGCTGATATCCCCCGGATTCATTTTCTGCAGCAATTCAGTGAAGGCTGTCGGCAACTGTCCCGCAGGCTTCCAGCCGATCTCTCCGCCCTGCAGGGCATCAGGCGCATTGGAAAACGAGGCTGCAACCTGTCCGAAGTCGGTCCCGTTCCTCAATTGGGCGAGCGCTTCCTCGGCCCTGCGAAGCTGGACCTGGATCTGCTCCGCATTTGCCTGCTCGGGCAATCCGATGAAGATGTGGGAAAGATTGTATTCCTCGGACTTGCCCTGCTGCTTTTGGTTTTTCAGATAATTGTTGACTTCGGTGTCGGTGACGACGACCTTGCTGTCCACTTCGCGCTGCCTGAGCTTGGACTTGATGATTTCGTCGCGGATTTCTTCCTTGAATTTTCCGAAATCGACACCGTCCTTCTCCACCGCCTTGCGGAAATCCTCAAGGCTGAGCTTGTTGTCGCTTGCGATGCGCTCCAGGGCCTTGTTGAGCTGTTCGTCGTCGACCTTGAGGCCCACTTCGGCAGCGTACTGGAGCTGAATCTTGTCCATGATCATCTGCTCAAGCACCTGCTTCCTGAGGACGCTCTCGGGCGGCAGGGGAATGCCGCGCTTCACGATTTGCTTCGAAATGGCCTGAATCCGGTCATCGAGTTCGACCTGGGTGATCACGTCGTCGTTGACCACGGCCACGATGCGGTTGACGAGCTCGGCCCCCTGAGCGGAAAGTGCGGCGAATGCGAGGGCAAATAAAAAAACGAAACGGAAAAATTTGTTTGTCATGTCGAAACCCTGGAGAACAGCGGTTATTCTACTCCATCAAACATTGAATCTGAAATGCATCACGTCGCCATCTTGCACCACGTAATCCTTGCCTTCCAGCCGCATTTTGCCGGCTTCCTTTGCGCCCTGTTCGCCTTTGTATGCGATGAAATCGTCATAGGCGATCACTTCTGCCCGGATGAAGCCGTGTTCGAAGTCGGTGTGGATGACGCCTGCCGCCTTGGGCGCGGTGTCTCCCTTGTGTATGGTCCAGGCCCGCACTTCCTTCACGCCAGCGGTGAAATAGGTTTGCAGGCCGAGCAGTTTATAGCCTGCCTGGATCACCCGGTTGAGTCCAGGCTCTGCGAGCCCCATGTCCTTCAGGAATTCGGCCTTGTCGGCTTCTTCCAGGTCGGCGATCTCCGCTTCCATCGCAGCGCAGATGGCGACCACAGGCGCTTTTTCCTTGGCGGCATATTGGATCACCGCATCGAGAAGAGGGTTGTCCTTAAAGCCGCTTTCGCTGACGTTGGCGACATACATCGCGGGTTTTGCGGTGAGCAGGCAAAGGGAGCTGATGAGGTCAAGCTCGCCTTCGTCGAGCGCCATGCTGCGCACCGGAAGTCCCTGGTCGAGGTGGGAATGGACCTTTTCGAGGAGCGCCAGCAGCTTGACCGCCTCCTTGTCGCCGCTCTTGGCGACCTTGCCATGCCTTGCTTGCGCCTTCTCGACGGTGGCAAGGTCGGCAAGCCCGAGTTCGGTGTTGATGGTTTCGATGTCCGAAATCGGATCGACCCTGTTCGAAACGTGAACGACGTTGCCGTCTTCGAAGCAGCGCACGACATGCACGATGCCATCGGTTTCGCGTATGTTGGCGAGAAACTGGTTGCCCAGACCTTCCCCCTTGGAAGCGCCTGCGACCAGCCCTGCGATGTCCACGAATTCGACGATGGCGGGCTGCGTCTTCTGCGGCCTGACGATTTCGGAAAGCATCGCAATGCGCGCATCGGGAACTTCGACTATGCCGACATTGGGTTCGATGGTGCAGAAGGGATAATTCTCCGCCGCGATTCCCGATTCTGTCAGGGCATTGAACAGGGTGGACTTGCCGACATTCGGCAGTCCCACGATTCCGCATTTCAGACTCATGAATTTTCTGGGTTTATCTGGAAATCACGCATTATAGCATCCCCGGCGATGCCGCACGCCCGGAAAAATGCCCATCGGGAATGGCGGGCCAGCAGGGGGGTACGGCGCAATTATGACCGGCTTCTGTATCGGCTTTATGGGATTGGCGCAACGCTGTGTATCGAAACGTGGCTATACTTGCAGGGTGGACGCAAACAGGAGAAAACATGGAAAGCGAAGTCAGAAAGATGCTGGAGGGCGACATCGGATTTTTCCGTAAAAAGGCCGGGTTCTACAGGGAAAATCATTTGCACGAGGCTGCCGTTTACGCCGAAAGGCTTGCGGACAATCTTGAGCTTGCGCTGACCACCTTGCCGAGGGACGACGATATCGAAATTGTCTAGACTTTGGTATGCAGCTTCAGCATGGCTGCCTGCTGCTGCCCCTTCGCGATCAGCGGCCAGGTCGCCAGGCTCTTCGAGATTGCGTCCTGGATCAGCTCCTCTTCTTCCTTGCGCGGGGCCTTGAGCACGTAATCCGAGACGTTCTTCTTCTCCCCCGGATGCCCTATTCCGAGGCGAAGGCGCCAGAAGTCCTGGGTGCCGAGATGGGATGCGATGTCCTTGAGCCCGTTGTGTCCGCCGAGTCCGCCGCCGAGTTTCAGGCGAACCGTGCCAGGCTCGAGGTCAAGCTCGTCGTGCACCACCAGAATGTGCTCCGGGGCGATCTTGTAAAAGCGCGAAAGGGCGGAAACCGCCCTGCCGCTTGCATTCATGAATGTCTGCGGCTCAATGAGCCAGATGTCTCCGGGGATGCGGGCGGTGAAGCCGTGCATCCTGGGATCCATCTTGAGGGTTGCATTTTCCCCTGACGCAAGTCTGTCAACCCACCAGAAACCGGCATTGTGCCGTGTTTCCGCATATTCCCTTCCCGGGTTGCCCAGACCTGCGACCAGCCTGATCATGAGCCAAATCAGGCTTCTTCGGGTGGTGCGGCAGCTTCTTCGGAGACGGCGCCCCTGGGCAGAATGATGGTTGCGACGACGGCATCGTTGCCATGCATGATCGCTTCGACGCCTTTGGGCAGCTTGAGATCGGAGATGTGGATCGAGTGGCCGAGCGCGAGCGAAGCGAGATCGACTTCGATGAATTCCGGCAGGTTCCCCGGCAGGCAGGATACCTCGATCTCGTTCATGACATGGCTGACGATGCCGGAGGAAAGCTTCACGCCGGGGGCGATATCCGCATTGACGAAGTGCAGAGGCACCTTCATGTGCACTTTCTGATCTTTCGCCACGCGCTGGAAGTCGACATGCAGCACGATCGGCTTGAAGGGGTGCATTTGCACGTCCCGAAGCAGCACCGCTTCCTTGACGCCGTCGAGCATCAGGTTCAGGATCGAGGAATGGAACACTTCCCGCTTGAGCTGATGGAAAATGGTATTGTGATCAAGCTCGATCGCTTGCGCTGCTTTGCCGCCGCCATATACGATTCCTGGCACGCGACCGGCTATGCGCAGGCGGCGGCTCGCACCCGTTCCCTGCAATGTACGCGCTGTTGCGCTGATTTCGATTTGCATTTGACTACTCCAAAAAATTGCAGGCCGCGACCAGCCCGCAGGTTAAAAAACTATTCCATGAAAAGGGAACTCACCGACTCCTCGTTGCTGATGCGCAGCATCGTTTCTGCAAGCAGCCCGGAAATCGTGATGGCCCTGATCTTTTCGCACTCCTTCGCATCTTCCTTCAGCGGGATGGTGTCGGTGACGACCAGTTCGTCGAGCGCGGAGTTCTTGATTCTTTCGACCGCGGGACCGGAAAGCACCGGATGGGTGCAGTAGGCGATCACCCTTTTTGCGCCATGCTCCTTGAGGGCTGCGGCCGCTTCGCAGAGCGTGTTGGCGGTGTCCACCATGTCGTCCATGATCACGCAGGTCCTGCCTGACACGTCGCCGATCAGGTTCATGACTTTGGCGACATTGGGTTTCGGCCGTCTTTTGTCGATGATGGCCAGATCGGTTTCCAGCCTTTTCGCGAGCGCCCTTGCGCGCACCACGCCGCCTATGTCAGGAGAAACGACGACGAGATCCTTGTAGTCGTGCTTCCAGATGTCTCCAAGCAGGATCGGCATCGCATAGATGTTGTCCACCGGGATGTCGAAAAAGCCCTGGATCTGGTCGGAGTGAAGATCCATCGTCAGCAGCCGGTCGATTCCGACGCTGGCGAGCATGTTGGCCACGACCTTGGCCGTGATCGCGACGCGCGCCGAACGGGGGCGCCTGTCCTGCCGAGCATAGCCGAAATAGGGAATCGCTGCGGTGACCCGTCCTGCGGAAGCCCGCTTCAGTGCGTCGACCATCACCAGCACTTCCATCAGGTGATCGTTGGTCGGGCGGCAGGTCGATTGCAGCACGAAGACATCCTTGCCGCGCACGTTTTCGAGAATTTCAACCATCACTTCGCCGTCGCTGAAGCGGGTGACATTCGCGCGTCCAAGGTGGATGCTGAGGTGCCGAACCACTTCCTCCGCGAGAACGGGATTGGCATTGCCGGTAAACACCATCAGACTGTCGTAGGCCATGCCACCATCCTTCTATGCTTCAAATTCAACTGGCTGGGGAGGTAGGGATCGAACCTACGAATGCCGGGATCAAAACCCGGTGCCTTACCGCTTGGCGACTCCCCAAAACTGGTTCCCCGCTCAGAAATCACTCAGCGGGTGGCGATCAAGTCCTTTGGCCAGGAAACCGCGCATTCCCTGCGGAAGCTCGTCCAATGCACGCTTTGCATCGAACTCGCTCGAAAACTCCGCGAATACGCACGATCCCGATCCCGTCATGGCTGCCCGTCCGTATCGCCGCAGCCAAGCCAGATGCTCGGCGACGACCGGATATCGGCTGCAGGCCACGGGCTCAAGGTCATTATGACCAGCCTTGATCGAAAAGTCCGATATTTTGATTGGATTCGTGTTCCTTGTCAATTCCGGGCTTGCGAAAATTTCGGCCGTGGAAATTTGAACCTGCGGCACGAGGACCAGGTACCAGGCAGGATCGAGGCAAACGGGGGCGAGTTTTTCGCCTATTCCTTCGGCGAAAGCGTTTTCTCCGAAAATGAAGACAGGGACGTCCGCCCCGAGCTTCAGGCCGATCTGCTGCAGCTTTTCCCGTTCGAAATCCAGCTTCCACAGCCTGTTCAGGACGATCAGGGTGGTGGCTGCATCAGAACTGCCTCCCCCCAGTCCGCCGCCCATGGGCAGGCGCTTTTCGAGCCCGATTTTCGCCCCCAGACGGCAGCCGCTCTCCTGCTGGAGGAGACGGGCTGCGCGCAGGCAAAGATCGGATTCGACGGGAACCCCAGGCAGCGGATTTAGCAGAACGATTTCAGGCGAGTCTGAAATTTCGAAGCTCAGGCGGTCGCAATAATCGATGAATCTGAACACGCTTTGCAGCAGGTGGTAGCCGTCGGGGCGTCTTCCCACCACATGCAGGAATAGGTTGAGTTTGGCTGGGGCGGGGTAGCTTGTCACGAGTCGGCGTCGATGATGAATTTGATCCTGATCCCTTGGCGTCGCAACACGATTTCCTTCGGCAAACCATTCTCGAAGCGGCGCGGGTAACGTATGTCCCATCCGTCCTGGGTGAGCTCGGCAAGCCTGTTTTCCTGGTCGAAAGAGGCGCTCGAGGGCGAATCGGCAGCGGATTTTCCCCTGATCCAGCTGTCCAGCCCCTGCAGGGGGAGGCGCCATCCCAGTATCTTCTCGGTCAGGCTTTCGACGTCTTCAGCGCGGTATTCCTGCCGGTTCTGGGCGGTCATCAGGGCGCCTTCGGGATTTTTCAGGATATGAGCTACCGTCTGCCCCAGAGGAGAGAGGAGCCAGACTTCGTCCGAGCTTTTGCGGTGTATCCAGCGCAGACTGCCGTTGAATCCCTTGTCGTCGTATTTCACGGCTATCCTGCCGGAGAGGTCGAAGAGCGTATCGGGGGAGACAGATTTCGGCGGCGTCGTGCTGCATCCGGCCAGGAAAAGCAGGAGAAGCAGGATGCGCATCAGTGCCCGAATTTTTTGAGACTCTTGATGAGCACTTCGTTGCCCGGATTTTCCTTCAGGGAAGATTGCAGCAGCTTCTTAGCGTCTTCATGCTTTCCCTGCACCCAGAGCACTTCGGCCAGATGGGCCGCGATTTCCGGGTCGCGGCGCCCGGCATAGGCGCGCTTCAGGTAGTCGATGCTGGAAGGCACGTTGCCCATCTTGAATTGCAGCCAGCCCATGCTGTCGAGGGTGTAGGGATCCTGCGGAGAGAGGTTCAGCGCCTTCTGGAGCAGTGGCAGCGCCTCCTTGTAGCGGGTGGTGTGCTCGACCAGCGTATAGCCGAGCGCATTGTAGGCCTGGGCAAAATCGGGCTGGATCCTGATCAGCTTGTTCAAGCTCTTCTCGGTTTCCCGGATCTTGCCGATCTTTTCCGCAGCCATGGCCTGGTCGTAAAGCAGATTGGGGGAATCGGGGAATTGCGCGAGCCCCCTGTCGAGCACGGCATAGGCTTCCCGGTAATTTCCGGAATCGTGCAGCATCTGTGCTTCGGCCTGGATGATGAATACCTTCTCAGCTTCGTTCGAAGTCGGGATGTTGTGCAGATAGCTTCTCGCCCCGGCAAGATTTCCCTGCTCCTTCATGAGAACGGCCACCCTGACCTTCGCCGCAAGATACTGATTGCCTTTTTCTACGGCGTTGTACCACTTCTCGGCCTCGGCTGGATTTTTCTTCAGTTCGTAACTTTGTCCGAGGTAATAGCGGACGAGGTCGGTATTCTGGTAACCCTGATCGAGCAGCTTCTTGAAGTCGGAAATGGCCGAGTCGACGTCGCCAAGCTGCAGCGACAGCAGGCCCACCGCGAAGGCGACCTCGCGATTTTCGGGGAACGTCTTCTTCAGCTCGGCGAATTCCTCGCGGGCTTCTGCATAATTCTTTTCGGAGACCAGGAATTTGGCATAGTTGAGGCGCACTTCCTGGGATTTCGGGTATTGAGCGAGGAAATCCTTGAGATACGGCTGAACTCGGCTTTTATCGACCTGCTCCAGAATCTGCATTTTCAGCAGGGCGGCCATTTCCCAGCCTGCACGCATCGAGGCGGCCTTGTCGGCTTCTTCCAGGGCGAGATCCGTTTGTCCTGCGCGCCATGCCGCAATGGAGAGGGCATAGTGCGCTTCGGGATGGTCCAGATAAGGTTTCGTCACCGTCTGGATGGCCGAAAGCACTGCCTGCCTGTCAGACTGTCGCGCGAAAAGGTTGTTGAGCTGCAGCAATCCTTTGTCCAGGTTTTCCCCGGTTTGCTGGGCAAGCAGCTTTTCGATGTTGGGGCGAGCTTCGTCGATGCTGCCGCTATGGGCGAGCAGCGCAGAGAGGGTCTGCTTGGCCTTGATCGAATTCGGGTCGACTTCGGTCAAAAGCTTCGCCATTTCGAGCGAAGCCGTCACGTTGCCCGAAAAGAGCGCAATGTCGAGCGCGCGCTGCACGATCCTCGGATCGCGCGTTCTTTTCGCCATGTCCATGTAAGCCTCGGTTGCGATGCCGAGATTGCCGCGCTGCCCGGCGATTTCACCGAACAGGAACTCGAAGAGCAGCTCGTCGCTCAAAGCCACGTCGGGCAACTTTGGCGGAACGGGAACGGCTGCGGCTGCGGGTTTCGTCGCGGGCAGGGGTTTGGCGGGCTGCCCTGCGCACGCGGCGAACAGGAGGGGCAGGACCGCGATGGCGATGAGTTTGGAATTCATGCGGGAATGGCAATCAAAGCTGGATTAGAGTAATGGGATCATAAATTCGTTCAACAATACCCGCATATTAGGTATATTTGAAGCGTACCACAAGAGAATCGTAATTTATGGATACGCCAGACTCCTCCCTTGTCCTTCACGCTCGCGACCTGCGCCGATCCTATGGCGGGCGCGTTGCCGTCGACGGCGTTTCCATCGAACTGAGGAAGGGCGAAGTGCTCGGTTTCCTGGGACCCAACGGGGCGGGGAAAAGCACGACGATGCGCATGCTCACCGGAAATCTGCTGCCCGATTCGGGCAAGGTGAGCTTTTGCGGGGTGGACCTTTTCGAGAAGCCTTTGAGGGCGAAGGAGAGGCTCGGCTATCTTCCTGAAGTCCCGCCTCTTTATCGCGATATGAGCGTCGACGATTATCTGAAATTTGCAATGAAGCTGCACCGGGCGAAAACCGACGCGCTTGCCGAGACCAAGGCGCGCTGCGGGCTGGCCGATGTCGGAAAGCGACTGATCGGCTCGCTCTCGAAAGGCTACCAGCAGCGCGTGGGAATCGCCCAGGCGATCGTCCACGATCCCGAGGTAATCATACTCGACGAGCCTACGGCAGGACTCGACCCCAACCAGATACGGGAGGTCAGAACATTGATACGCGAACTTGGCGACAGGCACGGCGTGATCCTTTCCACCCACATCCTTTCCGAGGTCGAGGGCGTTTGCGACAGGGTGCAGATCCTGCATCGCGGCAGGCAGGTTTACTGCGGCGAAGTCGGGGGAGGGCAGCAGCCGATCGAAGCGGGATTCAACAATCCGCCTTCGGTCGATGAGCTGGCGGGAATCGAAGGCATGGCGAGCGTGGAGGCGCTTTCCCCGAATCTTTTCCGCCTCCATCCGGTGAAGGGGCTGGATCCGACGGAATCCGTGGTCAGGCTGGCATCTGAAAGAAACTGGAAGCTGCAGCGGATCAGTCCGGCGAGAAACAGCCTGGAGACGATATTCGCGGAACTGACCAGGGAGGCATCTTGATTCGCCTGATCGCCGCCAGGGAAATCAGGGCGCTTTTCGCCTCCCCCTTGGCCTGGATCGTTCTGGCGATCTTCCAGGCCATCCTCGCCTGGATATTCCTGGCAAGGCTGGATGCTTTTCTCGGGGTCGAGGCGAAATTGCAGAACATTCTGAATCCGCCCGGCGTCACGGAATGGATAGCTGCCCCGCTTTTTTCTGCCGCCTCAATGATTTTCCTGATGATCATTCCGCTTTTCACGATGCGCCTGATTGCCGATGAAGCCCGCAACCAGACGCTCCCCTTGCTGCTTTCGGCGCCGATTTCCCCGGCCCGGATCATACTCGGAAAATTTCTCGGCCTGATGGCTTTTCTCGGCACCGCGATCATGCTCCTGCTTTTGATGGCGATTTCCCTGCTTCTCGGCGGGAAGCTCGATTTCGGGCTGCTCTTTGCCAATATACTGGGGCTCGCTCTGCTCGCCGCGAGCTTTTCCGCCCTCGGACTCTACCTTTCATGCCTGAGCTCCCATCCCTTTCTGGCAGGGATAGGCGGAATCGGAGCGCTTCTCGGGTTGTGGGCCGTAAGCTTCGGTTCGGGCAGCTTCTTTCAGGCCGTGTCGCCCGCTGCCCATTTCGAAAGGTTCAACCAGGGGCTGGTGGACACCGGAGACATCGCCTATTTTTCCCTGTTCATGATCCTTTTCCTGATGCTTTCGATATGGCAACTGGAGAAGCGCTGAAATGAAAAAGCTTTTGCAGATCATCCTGCTTCTCGCGCTTGTCTTCATGCTGGGTTTTCTTTCGAACCGGTACAGCCATCAGTGGGACTTGACGCAAAACGGCAGGCATAGCCTGAGCGAGGCCACGCGGCAAATTCTCCAAAGAATGAATGGGCCCCTCAAAATCACTTCCTATGCCTCGACCCACGATCCCAAGTTCGGGAACGTGCAGCAGGTGGTGAAGGATTTTCTCGAGCCCTACCGGCGCATCAAGCCCGACATTTCGCTCGGCTTTGTCGATCCCATCGAAGAACCCAAGCTCGCCGAGCAGGCGGGGGTCCAGGTCGACGGCGAGATGGTGGTCGAGTACGGCGGCAGGCGCGAGCACCTGACCACCCTGAACGAGCAGGCCGTCGCCAACCTCATGATCCGGCTTTCGAGGAAGCAGGAAAGGCTCGTCATGGCGCTTTCCGGCCATGGGGAAAGAAAGCTCGACGGCATCGCCAATTTCGATCTGGGCGAGTTCGGCAGCCGTCTTCGGAAAAACGGCTTCAAGACCGGCAGCGTGAACCTTGCGCTCGCCCAGGACCTGCCGCAGAACATGAATCTTCTCGTGATCACTTCCCCGCAGGTCGATCTGCTCCCCGGCGAAGTCGAGAAGCTCAAATCCTATCTCGACCGCGGAGGAAATCTCCTCTGGCTGATCGATCCGCAAGCCGATTCCGGCGAGCCGCTGCACGGGCTCCAGCCGCTTGCCGACAAGCTGGGCCTTTTGCTGACGCCTGGAACCGTGGTCGATCCGGCTGCATTGAAGCTCAATGCGCCTGCGAACTGGGCGCTCGGTACCCGCTACGGGCAGCATCCCGTCACGCGCAACTTCAGCCTGATCACGGTATTTCCCTTCGCTCGCCAGGTCGGGACTTCCTCGGACAGTGGCTGGCATGTCACTCCGCTCGTCGAGGTGGCTCCCACGGGCTGGCTTGCGACGAATGGCAGCCCGAAATTCGACAAGAGCCGCGATGTCAGGGGGCCGGTCACCGTTGCGCTCGCGATGGAGCGCACAGTTCGGGACAGGGATCAGCGGATCGCCATAGTCGGAACGGGAGAGTTCATCGCCAATGCTTTCGTGGGCAACGGCGGCAACATGGATTTCGGGGTCAATCTCGCCAACTGGCTTGCAGGTGACGAAAAGCTGATTTCCCTGCAGCCCAGGCCCACGCTCGACAACAGCATGCTGCTTTCCAAGGCCGAGGGGGGGGCGATGGCGATAGGGCTGCTTTTCGGCCTGCCGCTGCTCTTCGTCGCGGCTGCCGCCATCATAGCCTGGAAGCGCCGCAGGCTATGAGAACAGGGCTGCTTCTGGCGGCGGTCGCTTTGCTCGCCGCCTTCATTCTGTTCAAGCCGGACTCCTCCGGAATCAGGCTTTCGGAGACCTCTGCCGGCAAGGCGAAAAGCATCAGGATAGAGCGAGCCGGGATGCCCGCGATCCTGCTCCTGAAAAGAGGTGGCGCCTGGAAAATAACCGCCCCGGTCATGGCATCGGCAAGACAGGAATCCGTAGCAAACATCCTCTCCATTCTCGATGCGAAATCCGACCAGAAGCTGCGTGCGGCGGACATTTCCCGCTTCGGTCTCGACAGGCCTGCGCTGAAGCTCGTCATCGATTCCGAGGCATTCGACTTCGGCATGCTGAACCCTGTCACCGGGCAGCAGTATGTGAGGAAAGGCGGGGACATTTATCTGGTTTCGGCAAGATATGCCCTGATGCCTTCTCTGGCCGAAATGGAGGCGGATCATGCCGGAACTCCCTGAGGTCGAAACGACGAGAAGGGGGCTGGAACCCCATGTGAGCGGGAAGAAGATAGAAGGGGTCGTGATCAGGAATCCGCGCCTGCGCTGGCCCATTCCGGAAAACCTGGCGGGAGAGATTGCCGGCGCCACCCTGAAGGGCATTGCGAGGCGTGCCAAGTACCTGCTTCTAGACTGCGGCAGGGGCACGCTGATATTGCATCTGGGCATGTCCGGCAGCCTGCGCTACCTCGATGCAGAGATCAGCCCCCGCAAGCACGACCATTTCGACCTGGTTTTTTCCGACGGAAGCCGGATCCGCCTGCACGACCCGAGGCGTTTCGGCGCGGTGCTCTGGGAGATGGGCGATATCCTGAGCCATCCTCTTCTCCGGAATCTCGGCATCGAACCTTTCGATCCCGCATTTTCCGGAAAAACGCTTTACGAGTTCTCCAGGGGAAGAAGCGTCAGCGTGAAGCAGTTTCTGATGGACAATCATGTCGTCGTCGGGGTGGGTAATATTTATGCGAACGAATCGCTCTTCAGGAGCGGGATCAGCCCGCTCAAGCCGGCGGGAAAGATCGGGTTGTCCGGCTACATGAAGCTTGCCGGAGAAATCGGGACGACCCTTCAGGAGGCCATAATCGCAGGGGGAAGCAGCCTGCGTGATTTCGTCGATTCTTCGGGAAATCCGGGCTATTTCCAGCAGAGTTATTTCGTTTACGGCAGAGCCGGCGAGCGCTGCCTCAAGTGTTCCAGTCCGATCAGGCAGGTGAGGCAGGGGCAGCGTTCGAGCTTTTATTGCCCGAAATGCCAGAGATGAGGATTTCGAAGGCGCTGTCCATCCCGATTGAGGAGATCGAGATCAGCGCCGTGCGCGCGCAGGGGGCTGGCGGGCAGAACATCAACAAGGTTTCCTCTGCGGTGCATCTGCGCTTTCCGGTCGTCTCCTCTTCCTTGCCCGACGAATTGAAGGCGAGGCTGCTCGAACTGAAAGATCGGCGCATCACGCTCGATGGCGTGATCGTCATCAAGGCCCAGCGCTATCGCAGCCAGGACAAGAACCGCGAGGATGCGCTCGGCCGGCTTCGCGAATTGATCCTTCGCGCCGCGGCGCCGCGCAAGGCCAGAAAACCCACTCGTCCCACCCAAGCTTCCCGGAAGAGGCGCCTCGAAAGCAAGGAGCGGCGCAGCGGGATCAAGGCTTCGAGAAGAAAGGTCGAAGCGCAGTGATTTGAGCTATACTTTCGAAAAATAACCTGAGGAGATGACATGCCCCTGATCAGACTGTTCGCGATATTGTTCGCCCTGCTGCTTCCCGCAACCGGGTTCGCCGGCACCGAGCTGACCTGGTACGGTCATGCCGCATTCAAGCTGAAAACCCCGGAAGGCAAGGTTCTGCTCATCGATCCCTGGATCACCAATCCAGCCAACAAGTCGGGCAAGGAAGATCTGGAGAAGATCGGAAAGGTCGATCTGATCCTGATCACCCACGGGCATTTCGATCATGTCGGGGATGCGGTGGAGATCGCCAAAAAGACGGGAGCCAAGCTGGTTTCGAGCTTCGATCTGGGAACGGCGCTCGTCAAATACGCGGGCTTTCCCAAGGATCAGGCGGGATTCGACACGCTGGGCAATTCCGGGGGTGAAATCACGGTGCTGAACGGCGAAGTGAAGATCGCATTCATCCCCGCGGTGCACAGTTCGTCGGTGATGTCGCCTGACGGCAAGGACATCCACATGGGCGGCAATCCGGGCGGATTCCTGATCATGGTGAAGAATGGCCCGGCGATCTATCATACCGGCGACACGGACGTGTTTCCGGGCATGTCCCTGATTCCGCAGTTCCACAAGGTCGACGTGATGCTGGCCTGCATCGGGGACCATTTCACCATGGGCCCCGACCGGGCCGCGATGGCCGTGAAGCTGGTGAAGCCGAAATGGGTCGTTCCGATGCACTATGGCACCTTCCCTGTTCTGACCGGGACGCCGGAAGCCTTTGCCGATGCGCTGAAGAAAAGCCATGCTGGCGCGCAGCTCAAGGTCATGAAGGTCGGGGAGACGGCAACCTTCTAGGGCCTGTTAACAGGCCCTAGATCCAGACGGGCTTCGGGTTCGCGATATGCCCTTCCAGGATGGACCTGAAATGGTCAGGGTCCTTGGCATGGGTGAGCTCCCCAGCCCTCGGCAGGTAATAGTCGTAGAGTCTGGAGACCCAGAAGCGCAGGGATGCGGTGCGCAGCATGATCGGCCATGCGCGTCCCTCGTCTTGCGTGAGCGGGCGTATTTCATGGTAGGCTGAAAGCAGCGCGAGCGTTTTGGCTTCGTCCAGGTTGAGGGACGGGGCGAGGCACCAGTCGTTCACCGTGATGGCGATGTCGAGCAGCAGATTGTCGTTGCAGGCGAAATAGAAATCGATGAGTCCGCCGATTTCATTTCCTTCGAACAGCGCATTGTCCCTGAAAAGATCGGCATGGATCACGCCTCTCGGAAGGTTGCCGAAATCGCACTTCGACTGGAACCGGATTTCTTCTTCGAGCAGGTGCCCTTCATCGGGGCCGGTGTGCGGCAGGATTTCGGGCAAGGCCGCTTCCCACCATTTCGCGCCCCTGGGATTTTCCATTCTTGCAGGATAGCTTTTTCCTTCGAGATGCATTTTCGCGAGCATTGCCCCGATGTCCCGGCAATGATCGACATCCGGATGCTCCACGGAATGTCCCTTCAGGCGGGTGACGATGCTCGCAGGTTTTCCGTTCAATGTTCCGATCAGCCGGCGTCGGTGATCGGGTATCGGGTTCGGGCAGGGGATGCCGCGGCTGGCGAGATGCGCCATCAAGTCGAGGTAGAAGGGCAGCTCCTTCAGGGTCAGCTTCTCGAAAAGGGTGAGGACGAACTTTCCCCTTTCCGTGGTGACGAAATAGTTGGTGTTCTCGATTCCGGAAGCAATGCCTTGCAGATCGACGAGATTCCCCAGATCGTAGTTTTCCAGCCAGATCGAGAGCTGACCGGGCGTGACAGTCGTGAAGACGGACATGTCAGAAGCGGTGGATGACCCACATCGGAGGCTGGACACCCGGATCAATCTGGCCGCGGCGGACGAATTTGCCATCCCCCTTGGGGTCGACCAGATAATAGGGCACGCCGTGCTTCGGCGTAACCTTGATCATGTAAAGCTGCCCGTGGATGCGGTATTCCTCGATCTTTTCCTCGCCTTTCTGCTTGATCGTCACCTCGGGCTCGGGCTGGTCTTCTCCTTTAACCACCGGAGGCGGCGGAACATCCGGCAGAGGTTCGAGTCCCTTGGGATCGGCGAAAGCCTGCGACGAGAGAAGGCAGAACAGTGCAAGGATTGCATAACGCATGATATTTTCCAGGTTCATGGCCGATAAACTGGTATTTTATCCGAAAAGTTCAAAGGTTGAGCTGGATTTCGTGCTCGGCTTCCGAAGGCGAGAATCCGCGGGTCTCGTAATGCCTGAAGATCGCATCCACGACCGCCTCGGGTTCGTCGATTACCTGGATCAGGTCGAGGTCTTCCGGGCTGATCATTTTCTCCTTCACCAGGACTTCCCTGATCCAGTCGAGCAGTCCTTTCCAGAAAGGAGAGTGAACCAGAATGATCGGAATCTTGCGGGTTTTGCCGGTTTGCACCAGAGTGAGCGCTTCCATGAGTTCGTCGAGCGTTCCGAAGCCGCCGGGCATGACGACATAGGCGGATGCGAACTTGACGAACATGACCTTGCGCGCGAAAAAGTGCCTGAAGGTCTGGCTGATGTCCTGGTACTTGTTGCTGTGCTGCTCGTGGATCAGCTGGATGTTGAGCCCGATGCTGGCGGAAGGTCCGAAATAGGCGCCCTTGTTGGCCGCTTCCATGATTCCGGGCCCTCCGCCCGAAATGACTGCGAAACCCGCATCGGAAAGCAGTCTCGCGATTTTTTCTGTAAGCTTGTAATGCTCGTGCTCGGGGTCGGTTCTTGCGCTGCCGAATATGCTGACCGCGGGATGGATGGCGTTGAGGCGCTCGGTTGCCTCGAAAAATTCTGACATAATGCCGAAGATGCGCCAGGATTCGCGGGCCGACCAGGGTTTTTCAGACTTTTCCGCGGGGCGGAGAATTTTATTGTTCATGGATGGCTAACCCTTCGCGATGGTAATCAATACAGACAAATCGAAATTTGGGAAAACGCTGCTGCTTGTCGACGGATCTTCCTATCTCTACCGGGCATTCCACGCGCTTCCCGACTTGCGCAACCGCAACAACGAACCGACCGGCGCACTCTATGGCGTCCTCAACATGCTGCGCCGCCTGCACAAGGACGTCAAGGCAGATTATAGCGCCTGCGTCTTCGACGCCAAAGGCAAAACGTTCAGGGAGGAATGGTACCCCGAATACAAGGCGCATCGTCCGCCCATGCCGGAGGATCTCGCCTCCCAGATCGAGCCGCTGTTCGAGGCGATCCGCGCGATGGGGTGGCCGTTGATTTCCGTGGCAGGGGTGGAAGCGGACGACGTTATCGGAACGCTCGCTTCCGAAGCCTCGAAAAGCGGGATGAAGACGGTCATTTCGACCGGCGACAAGGACATGGCCCAGCTCGTGAATCCGGATGTGACGCTCGTCAACACGATGACCAATGAATGGCTGGACGAGGCGGGAGTGTTAAACAAATTCGGCGTGCCGCCCGCAGGCATCCTCGATTACCTCACGCTGGTCGGGGACGCGGTGGACAACGTTCCGGGCGTGGAGAAGGTCGGGCCCAAGACTGCGGTGAAGTGGCTTTCCCAATACGGCAGCCTGGACAGACTCGTGATGCATGCAGGAGAAGTATCCGGGGTCGTGGGAGAGAATCTCAGAAAGGCGCTTGACTGGCTGCCGATGGCGAAGAAGCTGCTCACCATCAGGATCGATCTCGACCTCGCACTTTCCTGGGAAGACCTGCTGCACAAGCACGCCGACCGGGAAAAGCTGGCCGCACTCTATACCCGCTACGAATTCAAGACATGGCTGAAGGAGATTGAATCCGCCGAGCCCGAAGGTTCGATATCCGACCCTCCCCCCTTGAATCAGGCCAGGTGCGAGACGATACTGGAGGCATCGAGCCTGGACTTCTGGATCGAGAAGCTCGAGAATGCGCCGCTCGCTTTCCTTCATGTCGAGACGACGAACCCTGAGCCGATGGAGGCCGGGCTCGTGGGAGTTTCCTTTTGCGTCCGGGAAGGGGATGCGGCCTATCTTCCTTTGAGGCATGTCTACCCGGGTGCGCCGGGTCAGGTCGACTTGCAGCTTGCGCTGGAAAGACTGAAAGGCTGGCTGGAGTCGAAAGAGGCCAGGAAGGGCGGGCATGATGTCAAGTACATGAAGCATGTGTTCGCCAACCATGGCATTGCCCTCTCCGGCATGCTTCACGACATCGAACTCGAATCCTACGTCCTTGAGAGTCACAGGACGCACGATCTGGATGGCATGGCGCAGCGGCATCTCGAAGTGAAGAGAAAGCCTAGAGAGGAAATCGTCGGCAAGGGCGCGGGGAAAATTGGATTCGATCAGGTCGATCTCGATCTTGCCGCGGCACATGCCGCGGAGGCTGCGGATATGATGCTGCGCCTGCATCAGATACTCTTTCCTCAGATCGAAGAGAATCCGAAGCTCCTGCATGTCTATTCGGAAATCGAGATGCCCGTCCTCGAAATTCTCTTCGGGATGGAGCGGCGCGGCATCCTGCTCGACTCCGGCATGCTCTCCGGGCAGAGCAGGGAACTCGGGGAAAAGCTGCTGGATCTGGAGAGGCGAGCCTACGAGATCGCGGGTCAGCCTTTCAATCTCAATTCCCCGAAGCAGATCCAGGAAATCCTTTTCGATATC
>JAJZQY010000025.1 GCA_021806605.1 Pseudomonadota bacterium | reverse complement strand
CGATCTCAAGAGAGATTATTACGAAGTTCTGGGCGTGAACCGGGATGCATCGGACGAAGATATCAAGAAGTCCTATCGCAAGCTGGCGATGAAGCATCACCCCGACAGAAATCCGGACGACCCCAAAGCCGAAGAACTTTTCAAGGAGGCAAAGGAAGCCTACGAAACGCTTTCCGACCCCCAGAAAAGGGCTGCCTACGACCAGTATGGTCATGCCGGTTTCGATGCAGGCGCCGGCGGCTTCGGCGGCGGATTCTCCGGTGGCTTCGCCGATGCGTTCGGGGACATTTTCGGCGACATCCTCGGTGGCGGCATGCGCGGAAGATCCAATGTCTATCGTGGCGCAGACCTGCAGTACAATCTCGAAATCTCGCTCGAAGAAGCTGCCCGAGGAACGGAAACCAAGCTCAGGATCCCGACGCAGGAATCCTGCGAGACCTGCAAGGGGAGCGGGGCCAAGCCCGGCACTCAGCCTGCCACCTGCCAAACCTGCGGCGGGCATGGGCAGGTCAGGATACAACAGGGGTTTTTCTCCATCCAGCAGACCTGCCCCAAATGCCATGGTAGCGGCAAGGTGATCACCTCCCCCTGCACCGACTGCAATGGTTCAGGCCGGGTCAAGCGCCACAAAACGCTTTCTGTGAAGATTCCGGTAGGGGTCGACGAAGGCGACAGGATTCGCCTTTCAGGCGAAGGAGAAGCCGGCGTCAATGGGGGACCTTCCGGCGATCTGTATGTCGTGATTCGCCTGAAGCCTCACCCCATTTTCCATCGGGAGCACAACGACCTGCACTGCGAAATGCCGATCAGCTTCGGCACTGCGGCTTTAGGCGGCGAAATTGAGGTGCCCACCCTCGACGGCTATGTCAAACTGAAAATTCCGGCTGAAACGCAGTCCGGAAAAGTGATGCGGCTCAGGGGCAAAGGAATCAAGGGGGTCAGAAGCAGCGGTCACGGCGATATATTGTGCCACCTCGTCGTCGAAACCCCGCTGAACCTGACCGATCGGCAGAAAGAGCTTCTGACGGAATTCGATGCCATCAGCCAGCAGGACAAACCCAGGCACAGTCCGAAGTCGGAATCCTGGATGGACAAGGTAAAATCCTTCTTTGCACAGTAGCTCAAATTTCCGATAATCGCCGCCCGGCTTCGGCCACGAGCCATTCCGAAGTCGAATCGGCAGGCTGCAGCTTATTTCGCCGGTCTTCCCGATGATAGTAGGCTTTCCTGAAAATCATCGCATTGCACCCGTGTTTCTCCTACACGACGGCGCTGAAGATAGAATCAGGTTATTTCCATTCCCCCCGGGCAATTTTCTCCGCCCAGAACAATCCGACAACGGTTTTCACGTCGGTGATTTCCCCATACCTCAGGAGGTCCAGGGCTGAGGCAAGCGGCAACTCCATGTGCTCTATGAATTCCTCCTCGTCGAGGTTCTTTTCGGAGAAGCTCAGATTTTCTGCAAGAAAGTAGATCAGGCTCTCGTTCGAATAGCCTATGCAGGGATGGATGGTCGCAATCTCCCTCCAATTTTCTGCCTCGTAACCGGTCTCTTCGAGAAGCTCGCGCCTCGCGCATGCCAGCGCCTCTTCTCCTGAATCGATCTTGCCGGCAGGCATTTCGATGAAGGTGCGACCCAAGGGATAGCGGAATTGGCGCTCCAGCAGCAGGTTCCCGTTGGGGAGGAAGGCGATGACGACCACGGCACCTGGATGGGTGATGTATTCGCGTACCGATTCCTTGCCGTCGGGAAGCCGCACACGGTCCCGCTTCACTTTCAGCAGCACGCCATCATAGACGGCGTCCGAATCCAGCGTTTCCTCGAACAGATCGCGGGACACCTAGAATCCCAGCAGGGAGCTCTGGATGGATCGGGCGCAAAGGGCCATCAGGGATTGAGGCAGAATGCCGAGAACCAGCACCGCAAGGCCGTTGATGCCGAGCAGTATCCTGGCATCCTGGCCGCCCGCTATCGGCTCATTGTCGACCGGAGCGTCGAAATACATGAGCTTCACGATGCGCAGGTAATAGAAAGCGCCGATCAGGGAGAACAGCACTGCGGCGATGACGAGTCCGAGATGTCCCGAATTCAATGCAGCCTGCAGCACGGAGAACTTGGCGTAAAAGCCGACGGTCGGCGGGATTCCCGCCATCGAGAACATGAGCAGCAGCATGATGAATGCGTGCCAGGGGCTTCTCGCATTCAGCCCCCTGAAATCGTCAAGCTTGTCGGCCTCGAACCCTTCTCGCGACATCAGCATGATCATGCCGAATCCGCCGAGTGTCATCAGAGCATAGACCAGGACATAGAACATCGCCGAACTGTAGCCGTTGACATTGCCGCTCAGTATGCCGAGCAGCAGAAAGCCCATGTGGGAGATCGTCGAATAAGCGAGCATGCGCTTGATGTTCGCCTGTGCAATCGCAGTGATGTTGCCGATCGCCATGGACAGCACGGCAAGGATGGCGAGCATCTGCGACCAGTCGTGAAGCATGGGCTGCAGTCCGCCTGAAAGCAGCCTGAGCACGAAGGCAAATGCTGCAAGCTTCGGAGCCGAGCCGATGAAAAGCGTGACTGCGGTCGGCGCGCCGTGATAGACGTCGGGCACCCACATGTGGAAGGGCACCGCGCCGAGCTTGAAGCCCAGCCCAGCAACCACGAACACGATGCCGAACACCAGTACGTTGGGGTTCGCCTGGCCGCTCTTGATCGCGTCAAGAACCTTGCCGATATCGAGCGAACCTGTCGCGCCGTAAAGCATGGACATGCCGTACAGCAACAGGCCCGAGGCGAGCGCCCCGAGAACGAAATATTTCATCGCGGCTTCTGTCGCGACATGAGAATCGCGCTGCAGGGCGACCATCGCATAGAGGCTCAGCGACATCAGTTCCAGGCCGAGATAAAGGGTAAGGAAGCTGCCGGCGGAAATCATTACCATCATGCCCAGCACGGCGAACAGGGAGAGCGTATAGAATTCTCCCTTGCACAAACCGCGCGAGACGATATAGCTTCTCGAATAGATCAGCAGCACTGCGACGCAAACATACACGCCGACCTTGAGCACGGCAGTCATCATGTCGGCCACGTACATGTTGTCGAAAGTGTGCACCACCGAACTGCTGGAAGTGAGAATCGTGATGACCGCGCAAACGGCAAGGGCCGCTTGGGTCAGCATGAACGTGAGAAAGCGCTTGGGGTCGTCGACCATGAGATCCAGTATCAGGATCACCGAAAGCGCCCCAAGCAGGAAGATCTCGGGAAGCGCAGGAGTCAATTCAGGCATGGGGAAAATCATTCATTGTCCCTATTGTAGTTTGGTTTGGGCGACATGCATCAGGAGGTCGTTCACCGATGCATGCATGGCCTCGGCAAATGGCAGGGGATAAATTCCCATGCCCAGGACGCCAATCGCCAAGAGGGCGAGGAAAAGGAATTCGCGCGGCGTAATATCCATCAACTCCCCGACATGGCTGTTCGATACCGCGCCGAATATCACGCGCTTGTACATCCAGAGGGTATAGGCTGCGCCAAAAATCAGCGTGGTCGCAGCGAGGAAGGCGATCCAGAAATCGGCTTTCATCGCGCCCAGGATCACCATGAATTCGCCCGCGAATCCGCTCGTTCCGGGAAGCCCGGAATTCGCCATCGAAAACAGCATGAAGAAGGCAGCGAACATCGGCATCTTGTTGGCCACGCCGCCATAGTCGGCGATCTGCCGCGAATGCATCCTGTCGTAGAGCACCCCGACGCACAGGAACATCGCGCCCGAAATGAACCCGTGGGAAATCATCTGGATCATCGCGCCCTCGGTGCCTATCGAATTGAAAATGAAGATTCCCAGGGTGACGAATCCCATATGCGAAATCGAGGAATAGGCGATCAGCTTCTTCATGTCGGACTGCACCAGGGCGACGAGTCCGATATAAACCACGGCGACCAGAGAAAGCGTGATCATGAAGCCCGACAGCGCATGGCTGGCGTCAGGCGCAATCGGCAGGGAGAAGCGCAGAAAACCGTAAGCCCCCACTTTCAGCATGATCGCTGCCAGCACCACGGAGCCTCCGGTTGGCGCTTCCACGTGGGCATCCGGGAGCCAGGTGTGCACCGGCCACATCGGCACCTTGACGGCGAATGCGACGAAAAAGGCGATGAAGATGAAAACCTGCGCAGTCATGGTGAGCGGCAGCTTGTAATAGTCGAGAATGTTGAAGCTGCCGGACAGGTTGTACATGTAAATCAGCGCGACCAGCATCAGGAGCGAGCCCAACAGCGTGTAGAGGAAGAACTTGATTGCTGCGTATACCCGGTTCGGGCCGCCCCAGACGCCGATGATGATGAACATCGGAATCAGCATCGCTTCCCAGAATACGTAAAAAAGCAGCGCATCGAGCGCCATGAAAACCCCGTTGACGATGCCCGACATGATGAGAAACGCCGCCATGTATTGCGCGACCTTCTTCTCGATCACCTTCCAGCCTGCAATGACGACGAGCGGCGTGGTGAAACAGTTGAGCAATACCAGCCAGAGCGAGATGCCATCCACGCCGAGATGGTAGTTGACATGGAAGCGCTCCACCCACGGAATCATCTCGGTGAATTGCATGCCACCCTGGAGCGCATTGAATCCGGTATAAAGAGGAATCGCAACCAGAAATCCCAGTACCGAACCTACGAGCGCGATCATTCTGCCCATATTCGCATTCCGGTCGCCGCCGGTCGCAAGCACGGCAATGCCTGCCACAATCGGCAGCCAGATCACCAGGGAAAGAAGCGGAATTCCGAGAATCATAGCAATCCTATTTCAAAATGGTCATGGCTTGACGAACCAGGCATCGAGGATACCGCTCAGGCTCAGCAGCACGAAAAGGCCGAAAATCATCGCAAAGGCATAATGATAGACGTAGCCGGACTGCAATTCCCGGATCAGCCTCGAAACCCCCGCAACCACTTTTGCCGAGCCGTTCACGAAAAAGCCGTCGATAATCTTGACATCCCCGAGACGCCAGAAGAAGTTGCCGACTTTCCGCGCTCCGCCTGCGAAGAACCAGTCGTTGAACTGATCGAAGTAGTACTTGTTGTCGAGCACCGCATAGATCGCCCTGAAGCGATTTGCGATCAAAGCCGGAAGATCGGGGCGCAGGATGTAGAGGAACCAGGCTGTCGCTATCCCGCAAAGCGCGAGAATGAATGGCATGCCGGTAATGTTTTGCAGCACGATCTGGCCCGAACTGACATCCCCCCGTAGGTGCCGAATGACGTCATGGGTTTCGGTCACGTAGAGGGCATTGCCGAAATAATTTCCGAACAGCAGCGGATTGATGTACGCCCAACCCGCATAGGCGGAAGGAATGGCGAGCAGGATGAGCGGGACCGTCACCGTCCAGGGAGATTCGTGCAGATGCGATTCGGTATGGTGGTCCATCCTGGGCTTGCCGTGGAAAGTCATGAATAGCAGCCTGAAGGTATAAAACGCGGTCACGAAAACACCGGCAAGCACGGCGAAATAAGCAAAGCCGGCTCCGGGAAGCTGTGAATCCCTGACTGCGTCGATGATCATGTCCTTGGAGAAGAATCCGGCGAATGGCGGAATCCCTGAAAGCGCAAGCGAGCCGATTACGACGCACCAGTAGGTGATGGGCATGTATTTCCGGAGCCCCCCCATCTTCCTCATGTCCTGCTCATGGTGCATGGCGATGATTACCGAGCCCGCCCCGAGGAAAAGCAGCGCCTTGAAAAAGGCATGGGTCATGAGGTGGAATATCGCCGCGGAATAGGCGGATGCCCCCAAGGCGACCGTCATATAGCCGAGCTGGGAAAGCGTGGAATAAGCCACGACGCGCTTGATGTCGTTCTGCACCACCCCGAGAAAAGCCATGAAGAGCGCGGTAATGCCGCCGATGACCAGAATCACCGAAAGCGCAGTCTCCGAAAGTTCGAAGAGCGGCGACATCCTCGCCACCATGAATATGCCTGCAGTGACCATGGTTGCGGCATGGATCAGCGCCGATATCGGGGTCGGGCCTTCCATCGAGTCGGGCAGCCAGACATGGAGCGGGAACTGGGCGGATTTCCCCATCGCTCCGACGAACAGCAGGATGCAGATGACGCTGATGACAAGCCAGGGAGAGCCCGGTATCAGTTCCACGGTATCTGTCGCGATCGCATGGGCTCCGGCGAAAACGGAGGCATAGTCGAGCGTGCCGAAATGCGCCAGGATCATGCCTATGCCAAGCAAAAAGCCGAAATCCCCCACCCTGTTGACGAGAAAGGCCTTGAGGTTGGCGTAAATCGCAGTCGGGCGGGTGAACCAGAACCCGATCAGGAGATAGGAAACCAGCCCCACCGCCTCCCATCCGAAAAAGAGCTGGAGGAAATTGTTGGCCATCACCAGCATCAGCATCGAAAAGGTGAACAGGGAGATGTAGCTGAAGAAGCGCTGATAACCGTCGTCGTCGTGCATGTAGCCTATGGTGTAGATGTGCACCATGAGCGAGACGAAGGTCACGACGAGCATCATGAGCACGGTCAGCCTGTCTATCAGGAAGCCTACCTCGAAGCGAATGTCGCCCGTGGTCAGCCAGGTGTAGACTGCGCCATTGAAATTATGGCCGCGGCTTACATCCTGGAAGATCAGGACGGATGCGAAGAAGGCTATCGCGACGCCCAGAATGGTAATCCAGTGAGCGGCGCTTCTCCCCAGCTTCCTGCCGAACAGCCCGGTGACCACTGCGCCGACCAGAGGCGCCAACGGCACGAGCAGATACAGTTTTTGCATATCGGTCATGCTTATCCTTTGAGGCTGTCGAGGTCGTCCACGTTGATCGTTTTCAGGTTGCGGAACAGCACCACCAGTATCGCAAGCCCAATCGCAGATTCCGCTGCGGCCACGGTCAAGATGAAGAAAACGATGATCTGCCCGGCGGCATCGCCGAGATAATGGGAGAAGGCGACGAAATTCATGTTCACCGCGAGCAGCATCAACTCGATCGCCATCAGGATGATGATCAGGTTCTTTCTGTTCAGGAAGATGCCGACGATGCCGATCGCGAACAGGATCGCGCCGAGCACCAGATAATGCGATAGTGACAACACCCGAATTCCCCCTTTTGGTTCTTTATTCCTTGCCCGACGTCATCGACACCAGACGCACCCTTTCTTCCCTGCGAGCGGCGAGCTGCTCGGAGGCGATTTGGGACTTGGTTCCCTTCCTCCTGCGCAGAGTCAGAGCGATCGCGGAAACGATCGCAACCAGCAGGATCACCGCAGCAATCTCGAAAGGATAAACGTAATGGGTATATATGAGCCTGCCCAGTTCCCTGGTATTGCTGTAGCCAGCGGGATGACTCTCTGGCGAGATGGCTCCCGCGAGGCCGAAACGCTCGCTGCCCAGCACGACCCACATCTCGATTACCATGACGATTGCGAGCAGCGCCCCGAAAGGTAGCCATGCCCATATCCCTTCCCTGAGCTTCGCGATATTGATGTCGAGCATCATCACGACAAACAGGAACAGCACCATTACCGCACCTACGTAAACCAGTACCAGGACGATCGCCAGGAACTCGGCTTCGAGGAGTATCCAGAGCCCGGCTGCGGTGAAAAAGGCGAGCACCAGAAAAAGCGCCGCATGCACCGGATTTCTCACCGTGATCACGGCAAGGGACGATGCGACGAGCACCGCGGAGAAAAAATAAAAAACCAAGGCCTCTATCATGTTTTCTGCCTAGCGGTAACGCGCATCCTGCGCCCGGTCTGCTGCGATCTGAGATTCATGTTTGTCTCCAATGGCCAGCAGCATCTGCTTGGTGTAAAGCAGTTCGCTGCGCTTCTCGGCGTGGTATTCCAGCACCCTTGTTTCCACGATCGAATCGACCGGGCAGGATTCCTCGCAGAACCCGCAGAAAATGCATTTCGACAGGTCGATGTCGTAGCGCGTCGTCCTTCGGGTCCCGTCCTCGCGCTGCTCGGATTCGATGGTGATTGCAAGCGCAGGGCAAACCGCCTCGCAGAGCTTGCAGGCGATGCAGCGCTCTTCCCCGTTGGGATAACGGCGCAGCGCGTGCAGCCCCCTGAACCGGTTCGACTGCGGCGTCTTTTCTTCGGGAAACTGAACCGTGATTTTCCGCGCAAAAAGATAACGCCCGGTGAGCACCATTCCCTGCACCAACTCCACCAGCAGGAAAGTTCTGAAAAAATCCTTCAACCATTTCATGTCATGTCCTCCTCACCACAGCCAAAGTGGCGTCTGCATCCAGGCACCGATGACGACGATCCAGACGAGGGTCACGGGGATAAATACTTTCCAGCCCAGACGCATGATCTGATCGTAGCGGTAGCGCGGAAAGGTCGCACGGAACCACAGGAACAGAAACAGGATGAAAGCGATCTTGATGAGCAGCCAAAGGAACCCCGGTATCCAGGTGAAAGGCGCAAAATTGAACGGGGGCAGCCATCCGCCCAGGAACATCAGGGCACAAAGCGCGGAGACCAGAATCATGTTGGCATATTCGGCAAGATAGAACACCGAAAAGGTCATGCCGGAATATTCGACATGAAAGCCCGCGACGATTTCCGTTTCGCCTTCGGCAACGTCGAAAGGTGCGCGGTTGGTTTCGGCCACGCCGGAAATCAGGTAAACGAGAAAGAGCGGAAAAAGCGGAATGAAATACCAGCTCCAGAATCCGCCCCCCGTCTGTCCCTTGACGATTTCACCCAGATTCAGGCTGTGAGAGACCATGAGCACCCCGACCAGCGCAAAACCCATCGCGATTTCGTAGGAGACGATCTGCGCTGAAGAACGTATCGCGCCGAGAAAGGCATATTTCGAATTCGACGCCCATCCCGCCACGATGACGCCGTAAACCCCCATGGAAGTTGCAGCGAGGATGAAGAGCAACCCCGCATCAATATTGGAGAGCACCAGTTCCGGAGAGAAGGGAACTACCGCCCAGGCGACCAGGGCTGGCGCAATGGCGAGCACCGGCGCGAGTACGAACAGGAACTTGTTCGCACTCGATGGGATGATGATTTCCTTGAGCAGAATCTTCACCGCATCCGCAATCGGCTGCAGCAGTCCTCTCGGCCCCACCCTGTTCGGGCCTATCCTGACCTGGATATAGCCGATGACCTTGCGCTCCGCCAGCGTGAGATAGGCCACGGTGCCCATGATGGGGAGCGTGATCACCACGATCTTCACCAGCGTCCAGACGAGCGGCCAGCTTCCTCCGAAAAGGTCCTGAAAATATGCCATCATAAGCGCTCCACGCTGATCGGGCCGAACATTGCGCCGAGCGCCGCGGTCAGGGGATGCCCTGAAGCCACACGCACGCAATGATCGGCAAGTCCGTTGTCCAGGGCGGCCTTGGCCCTTGCTTCGCCGTCGTTTTGCCTGAGGAGCACAGGCTCCCCTTCATTGATTCCAAGTTGCTTCATGAGCGCCGCGTTCATGAATGCGCAGGGAACACTCGACAGTGCGGTTTTCTGCAGCGCTTCGGCTCGCCTCGCAATGCCATCTGCAAAATAGATCGGCACGCACCCCACCCTTTGCAGCCCATCGGTTATGGGCAGGGCTGCAGGCTCATTCTGTATGCTGTTGTCGCAGGATGCAAAGCCTGAAAGGCCGATCTCCTTCATGACAGATTCGGAATCCTCATAATCGAATCCCCTGACATCGAGCAGATTGCCTAGCACGCGCAACACCTTCCAGCCGGGACGGGTTTCCCCTCTCGGCGCAACCGCGCCCTTGAAGCTCTGCACCCGTCCCTCGGTATTGACGAAAGTGCCAGAAGTTTCGGTGAAAGGGGAAATAGGCAGCATCACGTCGGCATATTCGTAAGCCTTGTGGCGGAAGGCCGAGAAGGCCACCACCATTTCCGCCTTTTCCATGGCCGCCAGCGCCGCCCCAGAATTCGCCATATCGAGTTCGACTTCGGCATTCCAGAGGAGGTAGCCTTTCCGAGGGTTTTCGATCATCTCAGCCGCATTCATGCCGCCCTGTCCGGGCAGGGCTTTGACGAGATGCCCGCCGACGCTGTTCGCCGCCTCCCCGAGAAAGCCGAATTTCGCCCCGATCTTCTCGGCGATTCTTGATGCAAGATAATGCAGCTTTGCCGCTTCCGGGTGCTGCTCGGCGAGGTTCCCGAGGAAAATCGCAACGTTCTTTCCCGATTTCAGGCTTTGCGCAATGTCCCCGACTTCCCCCTTGCCTTTTCCGGCCAGCGCACTCAGGATGGCTTCCAGCATGCTCGGCATTTCCGAAGGCGGAACCACGGCACAGTTCGCAACCTTGATCCTGAAATTGTCCGAAGTCGGGTTGACGGTATTCACTTCGAGTCCGGATTTGGCCGCCTGCCTCATTCTGTTGGCAATGAGCGGATGATCCTGGTTCAGCACGCTGCCGACGACCAACACCCTGTCGAGAGAGGCGATTTCTGATATTTTCATGCCGAGCCAGGGCGCTTTGGGGGCCTCTCTGAAATCAGAACGCCTCAGCCTGAAATCGATATTTTCGGAGCCGATGCCGCGCATCAGTTTCTGCAGAAGATGAAGTTCCTCGAGAGTCGAATGCGGCGTGGCGAGCGCACCGATTGCCGATGCGCCGTGGCTGGATGCGATATCCTTCAGCCCCCTCGCGACATATTCGAGTGCGTCCTTCCACTCTACTTCGCGCCATTCTCCGCCCTGCTTGATCATGGGCTTTTCCAGCCTGTCCGGCGAATTCAATCCTTCGTAGGAAAACCTGTCCTTGTCGGAAATCCAGCATTCGTTGATTTCATCATTCTCGAAAGGCAATACGCGCAACACCTGATTATTCTTGACCTGAACCGTCAGGTTGCTGCCCAAAGCGCAATGCGGGCTCACCATTTTGCGGCGGGAAAGCTCCCATCCTCTCGCCCTGTAGCGGAAAGGCTTGCTGGTGAGCGCACCGACCGGGCACAAATCGATCATGTTGCCGGAAAGCTCGGAATCCACGGTTTTGGACACGAAGGGCATGATCTCGGAATGTTCGCCGCGTCCCGCCATGCCGAGCTCCATGATCCCTGCGATTTCCTGGCCGAATCGCACGCAGCGCGTGCAATGGATGCAGCGCGTCATGTCGGTCGAAATCAGCGCACCGAGATGCTTGTTGGTTACGACACGCTTTGCCTCGCCGTAGCGCGAATCGACCCCGCCGTATCCGACGGAAAGGTCCTGAAGCTGGCATTCCCCACCCTGATCGCAGATCGGGCAATCGAGCGGATGGTTGATCAGGAGAAACTCCATCACCGCCTTTTGCGCAGCCACCGCAGGATCGGAATGGGTCCTGACCTTCATCCCGTTCGCCGCAGGAGTGGCACAGGCGGGAAGGGGCTTGGGCGCCTTTTCCACTTCCACAAGACACATGCGGCAATTCGCAGCGATCGAAAGCTTCTTGTGGTAGCAAAAATGCGGCACATAAATGCCGAGGCGGTTCGCGGCGTCCATCACCGTGCTGCCCGCCGGTACGCTGACTGTCTTTCCGTCTATTTCGATTTCAAACATATCTTGCCGTTCAAGAGGATACGATGCATTTCTGGTGATCGATGTGGTACTGGAACTCGTCCCTGAAGTGCTTGACGAAGCTCCTCACGGGCATCGCCGCAGCGTCGCCCAGCGCGCAGATGGTTCGTCCCTGAATGTTGTCGGTCATGTTGAGCAGAAGATCAAGATCTTCGCTCCGCCCCTTCCCGCTCTCTATCCTGTCCACCACGCGATACAGCCAGCCCGTTCCCTCGCGGCAGGGCGTGCATTGTCCGCAGGATTCCTCGTAATAGAAGTAGGACAGGCGCCGCAGGGCGTTCACCATGCAGACCGTGTCGTCCATGATGATCACCGCCCCGGATCCCAGATAGGAGCCAGCCTTGGCGATCGAATCGTAATCCATGTCGAGCTCCATCATGATCTCGCCAGGCAGCACCGGCATCGAGGATCCGCCCGGGATGCAGGCCTTCAGCTTCCTGCCCCCTCTCATGCCGCCGGCCATTTCCAGCAGCTTGGCAAAAGGCGTGCCGAGCGGCACTTCGTAATTTCCGGGCTTGTTCACATGCCCCGAAACCGAAAAGAGCTTCGTTCCGCCGTTGTTGGGGCGCCCCAGCTCAAGGTATTTTTCTCCGCCGTGCAGAATGATCCAGGGTACGGATGCGAAAGTCTCGGTATTGTTGATGGTGGTCGGCTTGCCGTACAGACCGAAGCTTGCCGGAAAAGGCGGCTTGAAGCGGGGCTGCCCCTTTTTCCCTTCTATCGATTCCAGCAGCGCGGTTTCCTCGCCGCAAATGTAGGCCCCGTAGCCCATGTGGTTGTGGAGCTGAAAGGAAAATCCGCTGTCCAGAATGTTCTCACCGAGAAATCCCGCGGCACGCGCTTCTTCAAGGGCCTCTTCCGCCCTTTCGTAGACCTCGAAAATCTCGCCGTGGATATAGTTGTAACCGGTTTTGATCCCCATGGCATAAGCTGCAATGATCATTCCCTCGATCAGCTGATGCGGATTGTGATGGAGAATGTCGCGATCCTTGAAAGTTCCAGGCTCGCCTTCGTCGGAATTGCAGACGAGATACTTGTCGCCTTCGTAATTCTTGGGCATGAAGCTCCATTTGAGCCCCGTCGGAAATCCCGCCCCGCCCCGCCCGCGCAATGCCGACTTCTTGACCTCGTCGATCACCTGCTCAGGCGTCATTTTTTCGGCGAATATCTTCTTCAGCGCAGCATAGCCGTCGCGCTTCACATAATCCGCAAGACGCCATGCCCTGCCGCCTTCGAGTCCCTTGAGAAGAATCTGTTCCATGTTATTCGAGCTCCGCCAGGATTCTGTCGACTTCGGCAAAGGAAAGCGATCCGCACATTTTCCTGTTGTTCAGCAGGAACACAGGGGCATAGCCGCAGGAGCCGAAGCACTCCCCTTCCTTGAGCGTGATTTTTCCATCGGCAGTCGTCTCGTTGAACCCGATTCCCAGCTTCTTCTTGAGGTAGCTTGCGACATCATTCGCCCCGGACAATCCGCAGGGCAGGTTGGTACACAGGGTGATCTTGTATTTCCCGACCGGCTCCAGGTTGTACATGTTGTAGAAGCTCGCAACCTCGTACACAGCAATCGGGGGCATGTCGAGATAATCCGCGACGAAGTCCATGGTCTCGGGAGAAAGCCAGCCCTTCTCGTCCTGCGCAATCCTGAGCGCCGCCATCACGGCGGACTGCTTCTGATCCGGAGGGTATTTGGCGACTTCCTTGTCGATTTTCTTGAGCGATTCGGAGCCTAGCATCACCTGTCGACCTCCCCGAAAACGATATCCTGGGTGCCGATGATGGCGACGACGTCGGCAATCATGTGTCCTTGCGACATTTCGTCCAGGGCAGCCAAATGAGCAAAGCCGGGAGCCCGTATCTTCAGCCGGTAGGGCTTGTTGGCGCCGTCCGAGACCAGATAAATCCCAAATTCCCCCTTGGGATGCTCGACTGCTGCATAGGCCTCCCCTTCGGGAACATGCATCCCTTCCGTGAAGAGCTTGAAGTGATGGATCAGGTCTTCCATCTTGTCCTTCATCGATGCACGGGAAGGCGGGGCGACCTTGTGGTTGCCCGTGATCACGGGACCCGGATTGGCACGCAGCCAGTCCACGCATTGCTTGATGATGCGATTCGACTGGCGCATTTCTTCCACTCTCACGAGATAACGGTCGTAGCAGTCGCCGTTGACGCCCACCGGAATGTCGAAATCAAGCCTGTCGTAAACCTCGTAGGGCTGCTTCTTGCGCAGATCCCATTCTATCCCCGAGCCTCTCAGCATCGGGCCGGTGAAGCCGAGCTGAAGCGCGCGTTCCGGGGAAACCACGCCGATACCGACCGTGCGCATCTTCCAGATGCGGTTCTCGGTAAGCAGCGTCTCGTATTCGTCGACGTATCTGGGGAAACGCCGGGTAAAGTCCTCGATGAAGTCGAGAAGCGAGCCCTGACGGTTCTCGTTCATCGATTTCACCGCTGCGGCATTGTGCACCTTGGACGCCTGATACTGCGGCATGAATTCAGGGAGATCGCGATAGACCCCTCCCGGGCGATAATAAGCGGCATGCATCCTGGCACCCGAAGCCGCCTCGTAGCAGTCCAGCAGATCCTCGCGCTCGCGGAAAGCATAGAGAAATACCGTCATCGCGCCGATGTCGAGCGCGTGCGCCCCAAGCCAGAGCAGGTGATTCAGAAGCCTCGTGATCTCGTCGAACATCACGCGGATATACTGCGCGCGCAACGGCACCTCGATCTGCAGCAGCTTCTCGATCGCCATCACATAGGCATGTTCGTTGCACATCATCGAGACATAATCGAGACGGTCCATGTAGGGAACGGACTGGAGAAAGGTTTTGTTCTCTGCGAGTTTCTCGGTCGCCCTGTGCAGCAGGCCGATATGCGGATCAGCCCGCTCGATGACCTCGCCGTCGAGTTCGAGCACGAGACGCAGCACGCCGTGAGCGGCAGGATGCTGCGGTCCGAAATTGAGCGTGTAATTCCTGATTTCAGCCATGTCTCAAGCCTTGCCGTAGTTCTCTTCGCGCACGATGCGCGGCGTGATTTCTCTTGGCGGGATGCTGACCGGCTGGTATACGACCCGCCCGAGATGCTCGTCGTAACGCATCTCGACGTTGCCGGAGAGCGGAAAATCCTTGCGGAACGGGTTTCCGATGAACCCGTAATCGGTCAGTATCCTTCTCAGGTCGGGATGGCCTGAGAATACGATGCCGAAAAGGTCGAATGCTTCCCGCTCGTACCAGTTGGCCGACGCCCACACGCCTATGCAGGAATCCAGAACCGGAAAATCGTCGTCCCGAGCGAATATTCTCACCCTCAGCCTTTCGTTGTTCCCGACCGAAAGCAGATGATAGACGACGGCGAAGCGCATCCCCTCCCACCTGCCATCGCCGTAGGTCGAATAATCCACACCGCAAAGATCGATGAGCTGCTCGAAACCAGAATTTTTGAGAAGCGTCAGGGAATCGATCATGCCACTGGAAGCAACTTCTATCGTGGCCTCGCCCAATCTATCCGTAAAGCCCAGCAAGGAATCGCCGAGCAGGGACTCAAGTTGCGTCTTGTCGATCATGATTGCCTGGCGATGGTGTTGGTGCGCTTGATCTTGTTCTGCAGCTGAATGATGCCGTAGAGCAGTGCCTCAGCCGTAGGCGGACATCCCGGCACATAGATGTCGACGGGAACGATGCGGTCGCAACCTCTCACGACCGAATAGGAATAATGGTAATAACCGCCGCCATTGGCGCAGGAACCCATGGAAATGACCCAGCGCGGCTCCGCCATCTGATCGTAAACCTTTCTGAGCGCAGGCGCCATCTTGTTGCACAGGGTGCCCGCCACGATCATCACATCAGCCTGCCTCGGGCTTGCTCTGAATACCACGCCGAAGCGGTCGAGATCGTATCGCGATGCACCCGCATGCATCATTTCCACAGCGCAACAGGCGAGACCGAAGGTCATCGGCCAGAGGGATCCGGTGCGAGCCCAATTGACGACATGGTCGATCTGCGTAGTCGCAAACCCCTTTTCCAGGACGCCTTCTATTCCCATTCCAGCGCCCCCTTCATCCATTCGTAAGCAAAGCCAACAGTCAGTATGCCAAGAAATATCAGCATCGCAACGAAACCGAAAATGCCGATCTCCTTCAGCACAATGGCCCAGGGGAACAGAAAAGCAATCTCTAGATCGAAAAGGATGAAGAGAATTGCGACGAGATAATAGCGGACGTCGAACTTCATCCTGGCATCCTCGAACGCTTCGAAGCCGCACTCATAAGAAGATAGTTTTTCGCTGTCGGGACGGTGCGGAGCCAGAATCGCCCCTGCAAGCATGGGCGCAACTCCCATGGCGATTCCGACAAAAATGAATAGCAGAACAGGAAAATAGCCTTCCAGCATAATGCCTCTCCAAACATTACCTCGGACCAAGCCCGGGACCGGCTTATCGTTTACCGGTTATCATTCTCATCAAAAGATGCTTATATTCTTAATTTGGTGCCGATGGCCAGACTCGAACTGGCACAGCTTGCGCTACCGCCCCCTCAAGACGGCGTGTCTACCAATTTCACCACATCGGCATTTGAGAGACATACAACCCCTCAATTCTAATTTAACCCGCCTCTTCCGGCAAATATTATTTCGGAATTTCGCCAGATTTCGGCGCCTGGGCGGGCTTGGCAACGACGCTCGCCATTACACCCTTGGATGCGGCCTTGTGGCTTGAAACATATGTCAATGCCAGGCTTGTCGCAAAAAAAACCGCGGCCAGCACGGCCGTCGTCCGGCTCAAGAAACTCGCCGAACCACTCGATCCGAAAAGGCTGCCGGCCGAACCGCTGCCGAAAGCCGCCCCCATGTCGGCGCCCTTGCCATGCTGCAAAAGCACAAAGGTGATGACGCCAATGGCAGCCAAGGCATGAAAAACAAGAATAAGTGTATCCATATCGCTTCAAGCCGCTGCGCGGCAAATATCACAAAAATCAGACGCCACGAGAGACGCCCCTCCGATCAGCCCACCATCGATGTCAGGCATCGCAAAGAGCTCTGCAGCATTGGAAGACTTCACGCTTCCCCCGTACAGAATGCGCACCTTTCCGGCCACTTCCGAATTCATCAGTGCGACGCGCTCACGCAAATGTCGGTGCACATCCTGCGCCTGCTGCGGCGTTGCAGTTTTACCCGTGCCTATCGCCCAAACAGGCTCGTACGCCAAAACGGCATCTTCCAGCGCAGACACCCCCACAAATCCCGCCACGGCATCGAGCTGTTCGCCAACCACGGCAAAAGTCGCACCCGCCTCACGCTCGGAGAGCGTCTCCCCTACGCAAAGTATAGGTACAAGCCCAGCATCCTGCGCAGCCTTGAACTTCTCTGCGACAGTCATGCTCGTCTCGCCAAAAATGGCGCGCCGCTCCGAGTGTCCGATGATAACATAGCTGCAGCCGAAATCTTTCAGCATGGCAGCCGAAACCTCCCCGGTATAAGCCCCCCTCTCGTACTGCGAGAGATTCTGCGCTCCCCACGCCACATGCGTGCCCTGAAGCTTTTCTTGCATCTGAAAAAGGTAGGGATAAGGCGCGCAGCAAATCACACCGGGGAATTCACGAGTCCCCGCGACAACCCCATCGAGCAGCACCTCGTTCTCGGCAAGGCTACCGTTCATCTTCCAGTTGCCCGCGACCAATTTTTGACGCATCGATAATCCCCGAGCAAAAAACGGTCCAATGTTACCCTTGAAAGCCAGGGTGGTCAATTCCATATCCGGTTGATGTTAGCCAGCGCATCGATTAAGGGCTTCTAACCGGATTTCGTCAGTGTAACAATCCTGAAACATCCATCGTCTATGATTCCCCTGTCAAAACCAAAGGGGAAGCCGCGGCGACCTCGGCCCATTTCAACATCATCATGTACGCTGAAGGAGCATAAATGTCCGTTTTAAAAACCAGAAATCTGATCCTTGCCTCTGCAATGGCTTATGGCATGACTGTCGCCACCAGCGCTTTCTCAACCGACATCACCGGCGCCGGCTCCACTTTCATTTATCCCGTCAATGCAAAATGGGCTGAAACCTACAAGATGAAGACGGGAATCGGCCTCAACTACCAATCGATCGGATCCGGAGGCGGCATCAAGCAGATCAACGCCAAGACCGTCGATTTCGGCGCATCGGACATGCCCCTTACCCCTGACGAGCTGAAGAAGGCAGGACTGATGCAGTTCCCGGCAGTGATGGGTGCCGAAGTGCTGGCAGTCAACCTCCCTGGCGTCAAGAAGGGCGAAATCAAGCTGAACGGCGCGCTGATTGCCGACATCTACCTCGGCAAGATCAAGAACTGGAATGATCCCGCAATCAAGGCACTGAACCCGGGCGTCAAGCTGCCCGACACGAAAATCACCGTGGTTCACCGCTCGGACGGTTCTGGCACGACCTTCATCTTCACCAATTATCTCTCCAAGGTCAGCCCGGAATGGAAGAGCAAGGTCGGCATGGGCACTTCGGTGGATTTTCCCTCGGGGGTCGGCGGCAAGGGTAACGAAGGCGTCGCTTCCTACGTCCAGCGCATCAAGGGTTCCATCGGCTATGTCGAATACGCCTATGCGCTGCAGAACAATATGGTCTACACCCAACTGGAGAGCCGCGACGGCACCTATCTGATGCCGACCATGGAAACCTTCCAGGCTGCCGCAGCAGGCGCTGATTGGGAGCACGCATCCGGATTCTACGAAATCCTGACCAACGAGGAAGGCAAGAAGTCCTGGCCGATCACGGGCGCAACCTTCATCCTGATGCATACCATGCAGGACAAGCCAGCCAATGCCAAGGAAGTGCTGAAGTTTTATTCCTGGGCTTTCGACAATGGCGCAAAAATTGCCGAGCAACTGGTATACGTGCCCATGCCGCCGTCCGTCGTGAAGCTGATCAAGCAGTCCTGGCATGACAAGATCAAGGATACTGCCGGGAATTCCGTCTGGAACTAAAATCTGCAACATAATTTGATCTATAATAAGGGGCCTTCTTTGGCCCCTTATTAATTCAGAATGCTTAATGCTTAATGACCAAACTAAAAACCACAGAATCCAGGGAAAAGTTTCAGGCATTTCTTGACCTGGCCTTCAAACTGACCACAAGATTCTTCGCTTTCGCCGTCCTTGCCCTGCTCGCGGGCATCATCATCGAGCTATTCATCGGCGCCATGCCATCGATCAAGACATTCGGCTGGAAGTTTTTCACAAGCACGGACTGGGATCCGGTCGAAGTGAAATTCGGTTCCGTTATCCAGGTCTACGGTACATTGGTCACGTCTCTCATTGCGCTCCTGATCGGCATTCCCGTCAGCTTCGGCATCGCACTCTACCTCACCGAACTGTCTCCGAAATGGCTCAAGCGCCCGCTGGGCATTGCCATCGAACTGCTGGCCGGCATACCCAGCATCATTTACGGCATGTGGGGGCTTTTCGTTTTCGCGCCTCACCTTGCAGACCATTTCCAGCCCTGGCTGATCGATCACCTCGGCCCGATTCCGGGGATCGGCATGCTCTTCCAGGGTGCGCCCATGGGCATCGGCATGCTCACGGCGGGCATCATCCTCGGCATCATGATCATTCCTTTCATCGCCTCGGTCATGCGCGACGTTTTCGAGATCGTCCCCCCGACTCTGAAAGAATCAGCCTATGCCGTCGGCTGCACGACCTGGGAAGTGGTATGGAACGTGGTCCTTCCCTACACCAAAATCGGCGTCGTGGGCGGCATCATGCTCGGTCTCGGACGCGCACTGGGCGAAACGATGGCAGTGACTTTCGTCATCGGCAATGCCCAGAATTTCAGCTTCTCCCTGCTCGATCCAGGAAGCAGCATCGCCTCCACCCTCGCCAACGAATTCAACGAAGCTTTCGGAGACGTGTATACTTCCGCCCTGATCGAACTCGGGCTGATCATGTTCGTGATCACGTTCATCGTGCTGGCCCTGTCGAAACTGCTCCTGTTCCAACTGGGCAAACGTGAAGGCGAAAAAACATGAATCTGTATCGCAAGCGCCGCCTCATCAATGGGCTCAACCTGACGCTTTCCATGGTGGCCATGGCGTTCGGCCTGTTCTGGCTCGGCTGGATTCTCTGGACGCTGATCGACAGGGGTCTCACCAGCATCTCTCTCGATGTTTTCACGAAAATGACTCCGGCCCCGGGAAGCAGCGGCGGACTTTTGAATGCCCTGGCCGGGAGCATCGCCATGACTCTGGCAGGCGTTGTAATCGGCACGCCGATCGGGGTGCTCGCAGGCACCTATCTCGCCGAATACGGCCAGAAAGGCTGGCTTGCCCCGGCCACGCGCTTCATCAACGACATCCTGCTTTCAGCGCCATCGATCGTGATCGGCCTTTTCGTCTACGAAGTCTATGTCGCATCGACCCATCACTTTTCAGGCTGGGCCGGCGCATTCGCACTCGCATTGATCGTGATCCCGGTCGTGGTGCGCACTACCGAAAACATGCTCAAGCTGGTTCCGAACGGTTTGAGGGAGGCCGCGGCCGCGCTTGGCGCGCCTCAGTGGAAGGTCATCGTTCTGGTGACCTTGCGCGCCTCGAAAGCTGGCATCGTCACCGGAATTCTGCTAGCGCTTTCCCGCATCAGCGGTGAGACCGCGCCGCTGCTCTTTACCGCGCTCAACAATTCCTTCTGGAACGCCAACATGAATGCGCCCATGGCCAATCTTCCCGTGGTGATTTTCCAGTTCGCGATGAGCCCTTACGACGACTGGCACAAACTCGCATGGGCAGGTGCGCTTCTGATCACCTTTGGGGTGCTCGGGCTCAACATTCTGACTCGGCTCGTCTTCCGAAGCAAAACAACCTTACATTAAGATACGACTATGGAAGCCCTGAAAACGCTCAAGCCCAAAATCGAGGTCCGCAACCTCAACTTTTATTACGGCAAGTACCATGCGCTGCGTTCTATCAATCTCACCATGCCTGAGAAGAAGGTCACGGCCTTCATCGGACCTTCCGGATGTGGAAAGTCGACGCTGCTCAGAACCATGAACTGCATGTATGCCCTGTATCCGAACCAGAAGGCTGTCGGTGAGATCATGATCGACGAGGAAAACATCCTGGACGGCAAGCGCGATCTCAACAGTCTCAGGGCGAAAATCGGCATGGTCTTCCAGAAGCCGACCCCTTTTCCGATGTCGATCTACGACAACATCGCATTCGGCGTCAAACTCCATGAAAAGCTGGGGCGTGGAGACATGGACGACCGCGTGGAATGGGCACTCAAGAAGGCAGCCCTTTGGGATGAAGTGAAAGACAAGCTCAAGCAGAGCGGGAACAGCCTTTCGGGTGGACAGCAGCAGCGTCTTTGCATCGCGCGCGGCATCGCCGTCAAACCCGAGGTCTTGCTGCTCGACGAACCCGCTTCCGCGCTCGATCCCATTTCGACCGCCAGGATCGAGGAACTCATCACCGAACTGAAGGAAGACTACACGATCGTCATCGTGACCCACAACATGCAGCAGGCGGCGC
>JAJZQY010000024.1 GCA_021806605.1 Pseudomonadota bacterium | reverse complement strand
GGTGGCGGCCCTGTCGGCGTGGAGGAAATCAAGAAAACCCCGTTTACATACATGGCGTCCACTTTTTTTGCGATTGGCAGATGAAGGTAATATTGGAAAATTCCAGCAATATTGGAGTTTCCCAGTACGAATTCGAAAGGGCCGTTCTGGAAGCGTTGCGGGAGCCCATGGAGAACGGCAAGATCACTATCGCGCGCGCCCTGGAGCGCATCGATTTTCCGGCCAGATTCCAGCTTCTCGCAGCGATGAATCCCTGTCCCTGCGGCTATCTCGGCCACAAGAGCGGAAGATGCCACTGCACCCCGGACCAGGTTCTGCGCTACAGGGCGAAGCTTTCAGGCCCCTTTGTCGACAGGATAGACATGCGCATCGAAATGCCATCCGTTCCTTTCGAGGACCTGAAGCAACTCAATGCAGGAGAATCCAGCCGCAGCGTGAGGACGAGGATAGAAGCCGCGAGAGCCTTGCAGCTCGCGCGCCAGGGAAAAGCGAATGCCGAGCTGGGCGCGAAGGAAACCGAAAAATACTGCCGGCCTGACGGGAGAGGGGAGGCCATGATCAGGCAGGCCGTCAATGCTTTGAACCTTTCGGCGAGGGCCTACCACAGGGTGCTCAGGATGGCGCGAAGCATCGCCGACCTTTCGCAAAGCGGGCAGATTTCGGGCGAGCACGCGGCCGAAGCGATCCAGTACCGGAGATTCGATATCTAGGTTCCAGCCAATGCGAAGCTACTGGGCGCGCTTTGACGCATCCCGCCTGGACGACCCCAGCATTTCGAGACGCTCGGCAAGCCACACTTTGATAATGGACTGCCGGGTTACGCCTAGTTTTCCGGCTTCACGGTCCAGCGAATCGATCATCCAGGTCGGAAAATCGACATTAACGCGCTTTTGCTCTTGCAATACTCTTTTTGCCTTGGACAAATCCAGCGAAGCAGTCATATCAACCCCTTCGTCAAACTGTTGTTCAAATTTTTTAGCCTTCATACAGTGCCACCTCCTCAGTGCGTGAGCGACGAACAGATATGATTCGAATATTAGCGCCCCTGTAGGTAATGACGGCTGACCAATATTTTTCGCGAATCAGCCCGATCACGAGGTATCTCGGCTCATCATCCGTTTTTGCGGGAATTTCCAAAAGCCTTGGGTCGCTCCATAATGCAAGAGCATCGTCGAAGTCGATGCCATGCTTCTGAAGATTGGACTGACTCTTCGCCTCGTCATACTCAAAAGCAATCATGGTATAAAAAATATACCATTTTTATTTGAATAGCAAGCTGCCCATGCGCAAATTTTTGGGGGTTACGGGGGGTTACGGTGCCTGGTCTTGAATTATCGCTTTTCCGATATTTCAAGACCAAGCACTATGCAAGCTACTCTGGCACCCTAGCATTTTTCATGATTCATAAACGCAGTGAGGTGACGCAACTCTAACGCCTAACTGCGAGCACGAGCCAGATCGGTTTTCATGACAAGCAATTGTTGTGCTGCTGAAGAATTCTTACACGCCGTTCGCGCGGAGAAGACGATGTTACACAAGACCCACACAGCATCAATTGCCATATCGAGAAGGTTTTCATCGACATGAGCATCGTTGCTGTCTCGTTTCCTCAGTTCGCCATTCCAACGGGGATTACGAATAAAAGTTGGACCTGATGGAAAGGGAATGAGCCATCCGTGAACCAGGGCATGGCGGTACTCCATGAGGTCGTTGGCTGTGAGCGAGGCAAGCTGCAAGATATCTTGAACGTCATTGTCGAACTTATAGGAACCTTCTCCAAATTCTTTAATCCATTCGCTGACTGTTGAATTGTCAGTTGAGGGGCGGACACCTGCAACGTCTTCATCGCGAAAAGCCCACAAGGCGCTTTCGAGATTGGTTTCAAAGACTCCCCACACGATACCAAGAGCCCCGATTCGTTGCTGTACCTCTGGAGGAAAGCCCCACCCCACCAACCGATCTAGGACAGTTCGTGACCACTCAGTGTGTTTGGGAGTGTTCGTAATCCGCTCAACCATAAAGCCCGCCAATGTAACGCAGACAGAACCTTTCACCTGCATGCAGGAGCCTATGGCCCCCCGAAAAAGAAAAAGGGCTGCATCGCAGCCCTTCTTTCCGATCTTCCCGATCAGCCCGCCTTCTTGGCGGGAAGCTTTTCCTTGATCCTGGCCGATTTTCCGGAGCGGTCGCGTAGGTAGTAGAGCTTGGCGCGACGCACATCGCCCCTGCGCTTCACCTCGATGCTCGCGATCAGCGGAGAATAGGTCTGGAAGGTACGCTCCACGCCCTCGCCGGAAGAAATTTTGCGCACGGTGAAGGCGGAATTCAGGCCGCGGTTGCGCTTGGCGACGACGACTCCTTCGTAAGCCTGAACGCGCTTTCTTTCGCCTTCGACCACATTCACGTTGACGATCACGGTGTCCCCGGGTGCGAATTCCGGGATAACCTTGCCCAGACGGGCGATTTCTTCCTGTTCCAGCTGTCCGATCAGATTCATTTCCTGCTCCTTAAACATCTTTCCGTTTCGACTCCTGCCTGAATTCCTCAAGCAGCTTCAATTCCTCAGCGCTCATCTCCCGGCCTTCCAGAAGATCCGGGCGCCTTACCCAGGTCCTGCCAAGCGACTCCTTGAGCCGCCAGCGCCTGATCTTCGCATGGTCCCCCGAAAGCAGAACTTCCGGCACCCGCTCCCCCCTATAAACTTCCGGGCGGGTATAGTGCGGGCAGTCCAGCAATCCCTCCACGAAGGAATCCTCTGCTGCGGAGTCGGCATCGCCGAGCACTCCCGGCAACTGCCTCACCACCGCATCGATCAGCACCAAGGCAGCCAGCTCTCCGCCCGAAAGCACGTAATCGCCTATCGAGATTTCCTCGTCGACCCTGCGGCGAATCAGCCGCTCGTCCACGCCCTCGTAGCGCCCCGCCAGCAACACCAGCTTCTTCTCGCCCGCGAGGCCCATCACCTTCTCGTGATCGAGCTTCCCGCCCTGCGGGGAAAGATGAATCACCCTGCCCGGGCAATCCTCCTGGGCCGCGTCCAGCGCGTCTTCCAGCGGGCCTGCCATCATCACCATCCCGGGACCGCCGCCGTACGGCCTGTCGTCCACGGTGCGGTGACTGTTCCCGGCATAGTCCCTGGGATTCCAGAGCCCCAGCCGGTATATCCCGTTCTCCCTCGCCCTGCCGGTCACGCCGAAGCGGGAAAAGGCATCGACCATTTCCGGAAAGAGCGTGACGACTTCTATCCGCACCTCAGTAATCCGCGCCCCAGTCGGCGCGAATCAATCCGTTTTTCCTGTCCACCTCATGAACGAACTGCGAAACGAAGGGAATCAGGTGCACCTTCTCTCCCTTCACTTGCAGAACGTCGTTCGCGCCCGTCTCGATGATGTCGTCGACCACACCCAGTGCGACTCCTTCGAGATTGATCACCCTGAGTCCGATCAGATCGAGCCAGTAATATTCGCCTTCTTCCGCATCCGGCAGGCTGCTCCTCGGCACTGCGATCTGCAGCCCCGTCAATCGCTCCGCGGCATTGCGATCCGGACTCGCCTCGATGCTCGCCACGATCGTCTTGCCATGCACGGAAGCCTCGATCACGCGGCTCTCGCGCCAGTCACCCCCGGCTCCCAGCCACCAGACCGGAAAATCGAGCAGGCCGTCCAGCGCTTCCGTAAAAGAGCGGACCTTGATCCACCCCTTGATGCCATAGGGGGCAACCACCTGCCCCATCACGACCATTTCTTCAGGCTGCGGCACCGAAACGCTTGACCAGCTTGGAAACCGCGTCGCTCAACTGGGCGCCGTGATCCTGCCAATACTTGATTCTGTCCATCTGGATGCGCAGCCCTTCCTGCCCCTCGGCTGCGACCGGATTGTAGAACCCGACGCGTTCGATGAAGCGACCGTCACGCGTGCTGCGCGAATCGGCAACCACCAGATTGAAAAAGGGGCGCTTCCTGGCGCCGCCCCGAGCGAGTCTTACGATAACCATCGCTAACCTATCCGGAAAAAACTAAAAGAGCGAAATTCTACGATAGAAAAGGCCTGCTCCGCAAGCGGTTCCTGAAAAATCAGCGCAGACCCGGCAGCATGCCTTTCATTCCCCGCAGCATTTTCGCCATGCCGCCCTTGGAAACCATCTTCATCATTTTCTGGGTCTGCTCGAACTGGGCGAGCAGCCGGTTGACTTCCTGCACTGAGACGCCCGCCCCCGCCGCGATCCTGCGCTTCCTGGAAGCTTTGATGATCTCGGGCTTCGCCCGCTCCCCGCGGGTCATGGAATTGATGATGCCCTCGATCCTGGAGATCACCTTGTCGTCCATTTGAACGCCCTGCGCGGCCTGGGTGAGCTGGGCCGGCAGCTTGTCCATGAGCGCATTCATTCCGCCCATCTTTTTCATCTGCTGCATCTGTGCCTTGAAATCTTCGAGATCGAAACCCTTTCCGGATTTCACCTTCTGCGCAAGCCTCCTCGCCTCTTCCTGATCGACTCCCCGGCTCGCTTCCTCGATCAGGGAAAGCACGTCCCCCATGCCGAGTATCCGGGAAGCCATGCGCTCCGGATGGAACACCTCGAGTCCGGCAAGCTTCTCCCCGACGCCGATGAACTTGATCGGCTTGCCGGTAACCTGCCGCACCGAGAGCGCGGCGCCGCCCCGCGCATCGCCGTCGAGCTTGGTGAGAATCACCCCGGTGAGCGGGAGCGCTTCGGAAAAGGCGCGCGCCGTATTCACCGCATCCTGACCCTGCATCGCATCCACCACGAAGAGCGTCTCGACCGGGTTCAGCCCGGCATGAAGCGCTTCGATCTCCCTCATCATGGCATCGTCCACGGCAAGCCTTCCCGCGGTATCGACGATCAGGACGTCGAAATAATGCCGGCGCCCGTAATCCAGGGCGCCCATGGCGATGTCGAGCGGCTTCTGCGAATCCGATTCGAAGAAGTCCGCATCCAGCTGATTCGCGATGGTTTTCAGCTGCTCGATCGCCGCGGGGCGATAGACGTCGCAGCTTGCCAGGAGCACCTTCTTCTTCAGGTTCTCCCGTATCCATTTCGCCAGCTTGCCTGTCGTCGTGGTCTTGCCCGCCCCCTGGAGCCCCGCCATCAGGATCACGGCGGGGGGCACTGCGGCGAGGTCGAGGGCTGCGTTGCGCTCGCCCATCAGACGCGTCAGCTCCTGATGCACCACGCCGATGAAAGCCTGCCCGGGCGTCAGGCTTCCCAGCACTTCCTGCCCTACCGCCTTTTTCCTGATTTCATCGATCAGCTCCCTGACCACCGGCAGGGCGACGTCGGCTTCCAGCAGCGCCATCCTGACTTCGCGCAGCGCATCCTGGATATTGGCTTCCGAAAGCCTCGCCTGCCCCCGCAGCGTCTTGATCACGCCGGAGAGCCGCGCCGTCAGATTGTCTAGCATGTCATTGATTCCCGAGTAATGCCATACGGCATGAGATGGTGTACACTTTAAAGCTGTTTCGCTAGTCTACAATAAAATGCCAAGCTTTTTAATTTACCTGGTCCCCGCACTGCTTTACGCTCTCATCGCGGTGCTACAGTTTTGCGTGCGCGAATACGAGAAGAACTGGACCCGTTATGCGATAGTGCCGGCCTTTCTGCTCCACGGCTATGCCCTCTACAGCAATCTTTTCATCGAAACCAGCGAAGGGCTCAATTTCGGCCTTGGAAATTCGATTTCCGCCATCGTCTGGCTCATCGTCGGCATCCACTGGATCGGCAGCTTCTTCCACAACCTGAGAGCCCTTCAGACCCCGATTGCCGCCATGGCGGCGATCTGCGTGCTGCTTCCAGGCATCTTCCCTTCGCCGCATTTCCTGGCGAATGCCAACATGTTCGCCTTCAAAATCCATCTCATGATCGGGCTGCTCGCCTACAGCCTGTTCTCGATCGCAGCGCTGCAGGCGCTGCTGATGGACTTCATCGAAAAGAGGCTGCATAGCGGAATGCCGACGCTGCTCAAGAACATGCCGCCTCTGCTCACCATGGAGACCCTGCTTTTCCGGATCATAGGCGCAGGCTTCGTACTGCTCACGCTGACGCTCTTTTCGGGAGCATTCTATTCCGAAGAGCTTTTCGGCAAGCCTCTGGAACTCAACCACAAGACGGTATTCGCCTTCGTTTCCTGGGCGATTTTTGCGGTGCTCCTCGGCGGGCGCCACTTTTACGGCTGGCGCGGCAGAATCGCAGTGCGATCGACGATGACCGGATTCATCCTGCTGCTGCTCGCCTACATCGGCAGCAAATTCGTTCTGGAAGTGATTCTCAAGCGGTAATGGAAGACATCTCGCTGACGACGCTTTTCCTCTGTCTGGCCGTTTTCATCGTTCTTTCCGCATTCTTCTCGATCTCCGAAACCAGCATGATGGCCATCAACCGTTACCGGTTGAAGCACCTTGCGCAAACGGGCCATCGCGGCGCAAAGCTGACCACCCAGCTCCTGCAGCAGGTGGACAGGCTGTTGAGCGTGGTGCTTCTGGGCAGCAGCCTGGTCAATGCGGCGGCGGCATCCCTCGTCACCATCATCACCATCAAGCTGCTCGGCAGCAGCGAGTGGGCGATCACGCTGGGCGCACTGGCGCTGACTTTCCTGCTGCTCGTATTCAGCGAAATCACGCCGAAAATCATCGGGGCATCCTACCCGGACAAGATCGCCCTTCCGGCCAGCTTCGCGCTTTCCCCGCTCCTTGCGATCGCGAAGCCCGTCATCTGGTTCGTCAACCTGTTCGTCAGATCCCTGCTCTGGATATTGAGAATCAAGACATTGGCCCCAGGCGCGACGCATCAGCTCAGCATGGAAGAATTGAGGGTGCTCGTTCTGGAGGAGAGCCATTTCATTCCCAAGGGACACCAGAGCATCCTGCTCAACCTGTTCGATCTCGAGGCGATCACCGTCGACGACGTCATGATCCCCAGAAACCAGATCGAAGCGATCGACATCGCCTCCTCCCCCGAGACGATGCGCGAACAGCTCTCCACCGCCTACCATGCAAGGCTTCTCATCTTCAGGGAAAGCCTCGACAATGTCGTCGGCATACTCGACGTGCGCAAGGCTCTTGCCAATCTGGAGGAAATCAACGCGGAGAGCCTGTCCCGAATTTTGCGGGAGCCCTATTTCGTTCCGGAAGGCACCCCGCTGTTCTCGCAGCTTCAGCATTTCAAGGAAAACCGGCGCAGGATAGGCATCGTCGTGGACGAATACGGCGAACTCAAGGGGCTCGTTGCGCTCGAGGACATCATCGAGGAAATCCTGGGCGAATTCAATGCGCATTCTCCGATGCAGACCGGGATGTACCAGAAATTCGAGGACGGCAGTTTTCTCGTCGAGGGAAGCAGCCTGCTGCGCGAACTCAACCGCAAGCTCGGACTGTCGCTGCCGCTGGACGGGCCGAAAACCCTGAACGGCCTGATTCTGGAATATTTCGAGGACATTCCCGAATCCGGAACAAGCCTGAAAATTGCCGACTACCCCATGGAAATCGTGCAAACCCAGGGCCGATTTGTCAAAATGGCGCGTATCTTCCCCAAATTGGGGAAATGACCGTACATTACAGGAAGGGATCGAGAGCAAGTGGCAACCCCGTTGAATAGCAGTCTTGCCAGGGCGCTGGTACAGCAGAACAGGCTTTCCGAAAGCGATGCCAGGGCCTTCGAACTCGCCGCATCCGCAGGGAGCAGCTTCGTTGCCGAACTGCTCAAGAGCAAACGGATCGATGCCAGGGAAATCGCGATGTTCTCTTCCCAGACCTTCGGCTTCCCGCTGCTCGACCTCGACAGCCTTTCCCGCGAAACCCTCCCCGCCTCGCTCATCGATGCCAAATTGATGCAAAAGCATCGGGTGGCCGGGCTATACAAGAGAGGCAACAGGCTTTTCGTCGCGACATCCAACCCGGAAAACCTCCAGGGGCTGGACGAAATCAAGTTCAAGACAGGGCTGGCGATAGAACCCGTGATCGTCGAGGACGACAAGCTCGGGGCCTTCATCAAGAAGGCGTCCGAAGCCTCCCCGGAAACCTTCAACAAGCTTGCCGAGGAGGAAATCGACCTCAACCTCGAGTTCATCGACGAAATCGCGAAATCGCTGCAGCCCGACACTTCGAGCGCCGAGATCGAGGATGCGCCGATCGTCAAGTTCATCCAGAAAACCCTGCTCGATGCCATCAACGCCGGCGCCTCCGACATCCACTTCGAACCTTACGAGAAGTTCTACAGGATACGCTACCGCATCGACGGCATGCTCTACGAGATGGCCCAGCCCCCGCTCTTCGTCAAGGAAAAGCTGGCGAGCCGCCTGAAAGTGATCTCCAGGCTCGACATTTCGGAAAGAAGGGTTCCCCAGGACGGCAGGCTGAAGCTCGCGCTCTCCGAATCGCACGCCATCGATTTCCGGATCAGCACGCTGCCGACATTGTTCGGCGAAAAGATCGTCATGCGCATACTCGATCCATCGAGCGCCAAGCTCGGCATCGATGCGTTGGGCTACGAGCCGGAGCAAAAGGCGCTATTGCTGGACGCCATCAAGCGGCCTTACGGCATGATTCTCGTCACGGGCCCCACCGGAAGCGGCAAAACCGTTTCCCTGTACACCTGCCTCAACATATTGAACGAACCCGGCATCAATATCTCGACTGCCGAAGATCCTGCGGAAATCAACCTGCCCGGAGTGAACCAGGTCAACATCAACGAAAAGGCGGGGCTGAATTTTGCCGTTGCCCTGAAGGCTTTTCTGCGCCAGGATCCCGACGTGCTGATGGTCGGCGAAATCAGGGATCTCGAAACCGCGGATATCGCGGTCAAGGCTGCCCAGACCGGCCATCTGGTTTTGTCCACCCTGCATACCAACGACGCCCCGTCGACATTGATCCGCCTGCAGAACATGGGCATGGCGCCCTTCAACATAGCGAGCTCGGTGATACTGATCACCGCGCAAAGGCTGGCCCGCCGCCTTTGCAGATGCAAGCAGAAAAAGGACATCCCCAGGGAAGCCCTGCTCGATGCCGGCTTTTCCCCCGAAGCGCTGGACGGCTCGTGGCAGCCCTATGGCCCGGTCGGCTGCGATCTTTGCCAGGGGCGCGGCTACAAGGGCAGGGTGGGCATTTACCAGGTCATGCCCATTTCCGAGGAAATGTCGAGTATCATCCTGAATCAGGGCTCATCGAGCGAAATTGCGGACCAGGCGAAGCGCGAGGGCATACCCGATCTGCGCCAGTCCGGACTGCTGAAAGTCAGGCAGGGGCTGACTTCGCTCGAAGAAATCGAGGCCATCACCAACAGGTAAGCCGCAAGAGGGGATATGGCGACAGTCAAGAAAGAGGACAGGGAATTTTCCTTTCTCTGGGAAGGCCGGGACAAGGCCGGCAAGCAGATGAAGGGGGAAATTCGCGCAAAGGGCGAAGCCATGGCCCAAGCCACATTGCGCCGCCAGGGCATCATCGTCTCGAAGATCCAGAAGCAGCGCCTGGCAAGGCAGAGGAGAATCACGGAAAAGGACATCGCGCTGTTCACCCGGCAGCTCGCCACCATGATGAAGGCCGGCGTCCCCCTGCTGCAATCCTTCGACATCGTCGGCAAGGGACACAACAATCCTGCGGTGACCCGGCTCCTGATGAGCATCAAGGCGGACGTCGAGACCGGAAGCAGCCTGAGCCAGGCTTTCCGCAAGTATCCTCTTTATTTCGACGGCCTCTTCTGCAATCTGGTCGGCGCGGGCGAGCAGGCAGGCATACTGGAAAGCCTGCTGGACCGGCTCGCCACCTACAAGGAAAAAATTCTCGCGATCAAGAGCAAGATCAAGTCGGCCATGTTCTACCCGACTGCCATCATCGTCGTCGCCTTCGCCATCACGGCGATCATCATGATCTTCGTGATCCCGGCCTTCAAGAAGCTTTTTTCGAGCTTCGGAGCGGATCTTCCCGCCCCGACGCTCATCGTCATGAAAATATCCGATTTCTTCGTCGCATACTGGTGGGCGATATTCGGCGGCCTGGGCGCAGGAATCTATTCCTTTTTCTATGCCTGGAAGCGTTCCCTCAAGATGCAGCAAGCCATGGACAGGATGCTGCTGAAGGTTCCGGTCTTCGGCGAGCTCATCCGGAAATCCTCGATAGCGCGCTGGACCCGCACCCTGTCGACGATGTTCGCAGCGGGCGTGCCGCTGGTCGAATCGCTCGATTCCGTGGCAGGCGCCTCGGGGAACCATGTTTACGCCGAAGCCACCAAAAAAATCCAGATCGAGGTCAGCAGCGGCACGAGCCTCACCAACGCGATGCAAAACAGCGGCGTCTTCCCGAACATGGTGCTGCAGATGGTCGCCATCGGCGAAGAATCCGGCGCGCTGGACAGCATGCTCTCGAAAGTCGCCGATTTCTACGAGGCCGAGGTCGACGATGCCGTCGACGCCCTCTCCAGCCTGATGGAGCCGATCATCATGGTAGTGCTCGGCACACTGATCGGGGGCCTGGTGATCGCCATGTATCTGCCCATATTCAAGATGGGGCAGGTGGTGTAGATGGATTCGCTGGCCCGGGCCCTGGAATCCTCCCTCCCGCTTTTCTCCGCAGTCGCCACCCTCGTCGGATTGATGGTGGGAAGCTTCCTCAATGTCGTGATCTGCCGTCTGCCGAGAATGATGGAAAGCGACTGGAAGGATCAGTGCGCCGAACTGGAGGGCAAGACGCCCGAAAAGAAGCCCGCATTCAACCTGATCTTCCCGCGATCGAGATGCGATTCCTGCGGCCATGCCATCGGCACGCTGGAAAACATCCCGGTATTGAGCTATCTCTTCCTGAGAGGCAAGTGCAGGCATTGCGGGAGCAGGATTCCGCCGCGCACCGTCCTCCTCGAAGCTGCAACGGGGATGATGAGCGGCTTCGCCGCCTGGCATTTCGGTTTCGGCATGGCAGCCCTCGGCGCGCTTCTCGTCATCTGGTCGATGATAGCGCTCGCCTTCATCGACATCGACACCCAGCTTCTCCCCGATTCGATCACGCTCCCCCTGCTCTGGGCGGGACTCCTCTTCAATCTGGAGGGAGGATTCACCAGCCTCGCATCCGCAGTGCTGGGCGCGGCTTTCGGTTATCTTTCGCTGTGGAGCATCTACTGGCTTTTCAAGATCGCCACCAGGAAGGAGGGCATGGGCTACGGCGACTTCAAGCTGCTTGCCGCAATCGGGGCATGGCTCGGAGCGGCCCAGCTTCCGCTCGTCATCCTCCTGTCCTCGGTGGTCGGCGCGATATCCGGAATCGCCATGATCGTGTTCGCAAAACTGGGGCGCAGCACGCCGATTCCCTTCGGCCCCTATCTCGCCGGGGGAGGATTGATCGCCCTGTTCTGGGGACGCGAAATCGCAAGGCTCTACCTTGGCTAGGCCATTCGGCATTGCCCTGACCGGCGGCATCGGGTCAGGGAAAAGCACCGTCTCCTCGATTTTCGGAAAATTCGGCATCGACATCATCGACACCGACGAAATTTCCCGCGAACTCACCGCAAGAAACGGCCCCGCCATCGGCAGACTTCTCGAAGCCTTCGGCAAAGACTACATCGAAGATGGCAGCCTGAATCGGGAAAAAATGCGCAAGCTCGTGTTTTCCGACGAATCCTCGAAGCAGAGGCTCGAAGCCATACTCCACCCCCTGATCCGCGAAGAGGCAAAAAGGAGGATTGCTTCAGTCAAATCTCCCTATTACGTGATCGTCGTCCCGCTCCTTTTCGAAACCGGGCATTATCGCGATCTGGCCGACAGGATTCTCGTCGTCGACTGCAGCGAATCCCTGCAAATTGCCAGAACCATGACCAGGAGCAGGCTGACTCGCGACGAGGTGCTTTCCATCATGAAGAACCAGGCGGCAAGACCGGTGCGGCTGGCTGGGGCGGACGACATCGTGGCCAACGAAGACGGCCCCGAGGCGCTCGAAATGGCTGTCGCCGCGCTGCACGGAAAATATCTGACGGAATATTTGAAAAATCCATCCTAATCCTTCAGAATTGTCGAATATTTCCATGTCGCCGGCTCGCCTCCTGTGATCAGTTATGAATATCCCATCAACGAGCGGACCCGCACTCTCCTGCGGCTTGAGGATCTGTGCGACCGGGTGAATTTCTTCCTGGCCCAGGACGACGCCATGGCCCACCATGCCGCACTGTCCACCCTGTTCGAGATCATCGATGTATCCAGCCGGGCAGACCTCAAGACCGACCTGATGCAGGAACTGGAAAGGCAGAAGCAGGCGCTTTCGACGCTCAAGAGCAATCCCGCGGTATCCGAAGACGCCCTGGAGGAAGTGCTTGAAGAAATCGAAAGGGCGAGCTCCGGACTGTTCGCCATGCCGGGAAAAATCGGCCAGCACCTCAAGGACAACGAATGGCTGATGAACATCAAGCAGCGGACTGGAATTCCGGGAGGTGCCTGCGAGTTCGACCTGCCTTCCTACCATTACTGGCTCAACCAGGACCCCGACAAGAGAAAGCGCGACATGAAATTCTGGCTCGACCCGCTGTCCCCGATAGAAGCCAGCATCGGCATCGTGCTCAGGATCCTGAGGCAGAGCGGCAGGACATTGCGTTATGTCGCGCAAAACGGCTGCTTCCAGCAGATTCTGGCGGGCAGGACGGCGCAGATGCTCTCCGTGAGCCTGGACAGGGGACTGCCCTATGTTCCTGAAATCAGCGCGAACAAGTATGCGCTCAATATCCGCTTCGTCACCGCGGAAATCCAGCAAAGGCCGAAAGTCTGCGAAAACGACGTAGAATTCAAGCTGAGCTTCTACAACCTGTAATCATGATCGTCGCCTGCCCACAATGCGGAAACGAGTCGGAGTGGAACCCGAACAACCCCTACCGCCCCTTCTGTTCCGAGCGCTGCAAGCTGATCGACCTGGGGCAATGGGCCACGGAACAATACCGCATCCCCGAGCAGCAGAAGGAAGAAGACCATGGTTGAAGTCGCCGCCGGCATCATCTTTTCCGAGAACGGCGATATCCTGCTCGGCAAAAGACCCGAGGGGAAACCCTACCCCGGATACTGGGAGTTTCCCGGAGGCAAGATCGAGGCGGGGGAATCGGCCACGGAGGCATTGAAGCGCGAGCTGAAGGAGGAAATCGGCATCACCCCCCGCAATCTCCACCCCTGGATTTCAAGGGTCTTCCATTATTCCCATGCGACGGTGAAGCTCAATTTCTTCAAGGTGACGGGCTGGGACGGAGAGCCTGAAGGATTGGAGAATCAGGAGCTTTCCTGGCAGGACCCGAACGAAATCAGGGTGTTTCCGCTGCTCCCGGCAAACGAGCCGATCCTGCGATCTTTGCGGCTTGCGCCGGTTTACGCGGTCACGAATGCCGCCAGGCTCGGGATCGCGCTGCAGCTCGAAAAGTTGAAAGCCGCGCTGGAAAGCGGAGTGGAATTCATTCAGGTCCGGGAAAAGGAAATGGACCGCGATGCCCTGAAGCGCTTCGCGCTGGAAGTCATGGCCCTGGCAAGGCATGCGAAAGTGACGATCAATTCGGACGTCGAGCTCGCCCATCAGATCAGGGCGCACGGAATCCATCTTTCCTCGAACCAGCTCATGCATCTTTCCGTGAAGCCCGACTTCGACTGGTGCGGCGCTTCCGTCCACAACGCAAGGGAACTGGACAAGGCGGTGTCTCTGGGCCTCGATTTCGCAGTCATGGGGCATGTGCTCGCCACCCCGAGCCATCCTGGGATGGAAGGCATGGGTTGGGAGAGATTCTCGGAAACGGTCAAGGGCTGCCCCATTCCCGTCTATGCGCTGGGGGGACTCCGCAAGGAGGACCTCGGCATCGCCCAGCAGCACGGCGCACACGGCGTCGCCCTCCTGAGCGCAGCCTGGAAATGATCAGCCTTTCGAGGCTTCCCTTCCCGCCCAGTCCCGCGCAAACTGCCAGGCGATCCGCCCGCTTCTCGAACCCCGGTTGAGCGCCCATTGCAGGGCCGCCTTTCTCGCCCCGCGCCGCGCCTTGACCTGGAAGTGGTCGAGCCAGTGCCCGACGATTTTCAGGTATTCCTCCTGATCGAAGGGATGGAAGGAAACCCACAGGCCGAAACGCTCCGAAAGCGAAATCTTTTCTTCCACCGTTTCTCCGGGATGGATTTCATCGCCCAGATATTTCGTTTCGAGATTCTCGCCCATGAATTCAGGCATCAGATGGCGCCGGTTGGAAGTCGCATAAACGAGAACGTTGTCGGGTGCGGTAGAAACCGACCCGTCCAGCACCACCTTCAATTCCTTGTAGCCGCCCTCCTCCTGGTCGAAGGAAAGGTCGTCGCAGAAAAGGATGAATTTCTCCGGCCTTTCCGCTATCTTCTCGACGATGTCGGCAAGGTCGACGAGATCCTTCTTTTCGACCTCGATGAGGCGCAGCCCCTCGCTGGAATACCGGTTGAGCAGGGCCTTCACCAGGGAAGACTTGCCGGTTCCCCTTGCGCCCGTGAGAAGCACGTTGTTCGCAGGATGGCCTTTCACGAACTGCAGGGTGTTGCCCTCGACAAGGCGCTTCTGCATCTCTATGCCCTTCAGGTTTTCCAGTCGGATGGCATGGGGGTGATTCACCCTGACGAGCCCCTTTTCCGCGACCCACCGGTAGGCGATCCCTTCCCAGTCGGTTTCGATCTCCGCGGGGAGAAGCCGCTCGAACCGCTCTAGCAGCCTCTCGGCCCTTGCTAAAACCGCATCGATATTCTTCACGAACGGTAGTCCGCGTTGATTTTCACGTAATCGTAGGAGAAATCGCAGGTCCACACGGTGGTCGCAGCCAACCCCCGGTTCAGCACCACCCTGACCGTGATTTCTTCCTGCTTCATGACCCTTGCCCCATCCTCTTCCCGGTAGGAAACGGCCCGCCCGCCCTTCTCGGCGACCAGCACGTCGTCGAGATAAACTTCGATGCCGTTCACGTCCAGATCGACTCCCGCATAGCCGATTGCGGCGAGTATCCGTCCCAGATTGGGGTCAGAAGCGAAAAAGGCGGTTTTCACGAGCGGCGAATGGGCGATCGAATAAGCGACCTTCGCGCATTCGGATTCATCCTTTCCCTTTTCCACCGTAATGGACATGAATTTGGTCGCCCCTTCCCCGTCCCGCACGATCGCCTGGGCGAGAAAGACCGACACCTCGATCACCGCAGCTTTCAGTTTCCCGAAAGCCTCTCCCGAAATTTCAGGCGAATCTCCGGACGAGATCAGAATGAAGGAATCATTGGTGGAGGTGTCCCCGTCCACCGTGATCCTGTTGAAGGAGGCGTTCGCTGCATCCAATACGAGTTCGTCGAGCTGCTTTTGGGAAACCTTTGCGTCGAAGGCGACGAAGCCCAGCATGGTCGCCATGTTGGGATGGATCATCCCCGAGCCCTTCGCGATGCCCGTGACGTTGACCTTCCTGCCGTCGATCTCGATTTGCTTCGAAAGCGCTTTGGGCTGGATGTCGGTGGTCATGATAGCTTCAGCCGCATCGAACCAGTTGGCCTCGCCCAGGTTCGAGATGCAGGATGGCAGTCCTGCGACGATCTTGTCCACGGGCAATGGCTCCAGTATCACGCCTGTGGAAAACGGCAATATCTGCTTCTCTTCGCAGCCCAGCAGGCTCGCGAGTTCGCCGCAGGTCTGCCTCGCCCGCTTCAGCCCTTCTTCGCCCGTCCCTGCATTGGCGTTCCCGGTATTGACCACAAGGGCGCGAATTCCCTTTCCGGCTTTAAGATGCTCCCGGCACAGCAGAACCGGCGCAGCACAGAAGCGGTTTTTAGTGAACACCCCGGAAACCCTCGATCCTTTTGCCAGATCGACGACGAGCAGGTCGCGCCTGCCCGGTTTCTTGATGCCGGCGCGGGCAGTGCCGAGCTTCACGCCTGATACGGGTAAGAGTGCTTCTGGTTCGGGGATTCTGAGCTTGACCGGCATGGTATGTCCGCTTGTTCGGGATAAAACCAGATTTTAAACCAAATTGCGCCTTCCCGACCAACCGGCGGTTATCCCATGCGTTTCCCTGCATAGGAGGAAAAAGACGGCTACAGACAATCAAACTGACTTGAAGGCACTCCCGCAAAACGATCCTTCGCGTCCCCACGCACCGAAATGCACCGAAGATGCCCCGGATTCGTGCATATCATTGCCACGCATTCAGAGCAACACATTGAATTTACTGGACTGCAACTTCGGGTTCGGAACTTGCTCATGCACGAGAGTAACCTCACCTTAGCGAGGCAAACATGGACATTCGTTATCACGTCATACCCGACAAGGAAGGCTCGGGCGTGACGATCTTCGACTCGGAAACGGGGGCCGTTCAATATCCGGTCTGCTGGCAGGACATTTCCGCCTATTACAATTACCTAGTGGATCGCGGCAGGATAGACGAGGCACAGGAATTGCTCGCCGAAAGCATGGCAGGACGCAAGCCGATCACGAACATGGTCAGGCGCCTGTCCAGCAACAGCGGCATGCGCTGATCCCTCCGGTCAGCCTAACGAAAAACTGCCGAGCGCTCCCCAAACTCGTTTCGATTGGATTATCATGACTGCGTATCCGATCCTGAATGACCACTGACAATCACAATAACGAACGGGGAGTCGAATCATGTCGTCTCAGAACGGCCTTGCGCATACGCTGACCGGCGAAGATTTTGCCAAAATCAGGCAGCTTGGCAATTCTCGAAGCTATCCGAAAGGGTCCGTGATTTTTTCTGAAGGCGACGAGGCCGGCCATATCTATTTCATCGAATCCGGCCGAAACGGTGAACGCAGGAGCCCTCTGGGACGGCGCCGCGAGGATTGGAAAACGTTCGCCCCCGATTGAACGCCATGGAACTCGGCAATCTGATCGGCTATCCTGCAGCGACCCTCACCACCCTGGCCTTCATTCCCCAGGCATGGCAGTCCTGGAAAACGCGCGACCTTTCCGGGATTTCGCTGCCGATGTATGCGCTGTTCACTCTGGGAGTCGCGCTGTGGCTGGGATACGGCATAATCATAGGAAGTTTCCCCGTCATCGCGGCCAATGCAGTCACTCTGTTGCTCGCTTCCATCGTGCTCTGGCTCAAGATTTCGGCCAGGTGATTTCCACTTTCTGGCAATTGGCTATCGACCCCAGCGCGGCTTCCCGCGGATCCATGCCGCAAAGGGCGAGCGCGGCGAGTATCGGGTTCTCGTGACTCACGGCGAGGATTTTTTTGCCCGGATGAAGGGCCGCCATATCGTCGAGGAAGCTTTTCAGCCTTGTCATTTCCTCCCGAAAGGACTCCCCTCCCTCCGGCCTGAAGCCGGCCGGGTCGGCCCTCATCCTTTCGTTGAATTCGCGCACCGGCCTGTTGTCCATGCCGGATTTCCGCTCGTTGATGCGCGCATCGACATGAAGGGGTAATGCGCTTTCCGAGAGGATGATTTTCGCGGTCTGCTGCGCCCTTGGAAATTCGGAAGCGTAGGCATGGTCGTATGAATCCTTCGCAACCATCGCAGCCTGACGCCTGCCCAGTTCGGTGAGGTTGACGATGCGCTCCGGATCGTCGTTGATGCGCGCTTCGACGTTCGCTTCGCTCTCGCCGTGCCGGAAGAAAACGACGCTTACGCCAGCTTGCCGTGACACTGCTTGTATTTCTTGCCGGAGCCGCACGGGCAGGGGTCGTTGCGCCCGACCTTCTCGCCCAGCCTGACGAAAGGCTGATGCTCTCCGGACGTTTCGCCCGAAGCCAACGCCTCGTCATAATCCGCATGCTGGTAGCGCACGTTCTCGAGCGCCGTCGGCGCCTCCACCGCCTCGATATCCGCTTCGCTCCTGATCTGCACGGTCAGCAGATTCTGCGTCACGTCCATCTTGATGGATTCGAGCATTTCGGAAAAAAGCTCGAAAGCCTCGCGCTTGTATTCCTGCTTGGGGTTCTTCTGGGCATAGCCGCGCAAATGAATGCCCTGACGCAGATGATCGAGCGCGGCAAGATGCTCGCGCCAGTGATTGTCGAGGCTCTGGAGCATCATGACGCGCTCGTAATGACGCATCAGCTCTTCCCCGGCGAGCTTGACCTTGTCCTGGTAGATTGCCCCGGCTCGGGATGCGATTCTTTCCCTCAGGGCATCCTCGTGCAATTCCGGCTCGTCCTTGAGCCATTTCGACAATGGCAACTGCATCTGGTATTCCGCCGAAAGCGCCTTCTCGAGTCCGGGCACATCCCATTCCTCTTCCATGCTTTGCGGCACGATGTACTGGCTCACCAGTGAATCCAGCACGTCGTTTCTCATCGCCATGACCGTTTCGGAAATGTCGGTGGCTTCCAGCAATTCGTTTCGCTGCTGGTAAATCACCTTGCGCTGATCGTTTGAAACGTCGTCGTATTCGAGAAGCTGCTTTCTCATGTCGAAGTTTCTCGCCTCGACCTTTCTTTGCGCATTCTCTATCGCCCGCGTCACCCAGGGATGCTCGATCGCCTCCCCTTCCGGCATGTTGAGCTTCTGCATGATGGCCGAGACCCTGTCGGATGCGAATATTCTCAGGAGCGGATCTTCCAGAGAGAGGTAGAAGCGCGAGGAGCCCGGATCGCCCTGGCGTCCTGCGCGGCCACGCAACTGGTTGTCGACGCGTCTCGATTCGTGGCGCTCGGTTCCGATGATGTGCAGCCCACCCTTCGCCAGCACGTCGCGATGCCGCTTGAGCCACTCCTCCCTGATTTCGGCTATTTTTTTCTCCCTGGCGGCATCGTCGAGCTTTTCGTCATCCCTGACCGCATCGATGTCGGCCTCTATGCTTCCGCCCAGAACGATGTCGGTACCGCGGCCTGCCATATTGGTGGCAATCGTCACCATCTTCGCCCTTCCTGCCTGGGCCACGATTTCCGCCTCGCGTTCGTGGTGTTTCGCGTTCAGGACCTGATGGGGAAGCTTCTCCTTATTGAGCAGGGCGGAAAGCAGCTCCGAATTTTCGATCGAAGTCGTGCCGACGAGAACGGGCTGACCGCGCTCGTAGCAGCTCCTGATGTCGTTGATGACGGCCTGATATCTTTCCTTTGCCGTTCTGTAGACCTGGTCGAGCATGTCCTTCCGCTGCATCGGTCTGTGCGTGGGAATGATCACGGTCTCAAGCCCGTAGATCTGCTGGAATTCGAATGCTTCGGTGTCGGCGGTTCCGGTCATGCCGGAGAGCTTTCCGTACATCCTGAAATAATTCTGGAAGGTGATCGAGGCGAGAGTCTGGTTCTCCTTCTGGATGGCGACCCCTTCCTTGGCCTCCACCGCCTGGTGCAGCCCGTCGGACCAGCGCCGTCCGGACATCAGGCGCCCGGTGAATTCGTCGACGATCACGACTTCGTCTTCCTGCACCACGTAATGCTGGTCCTTGAAGTAAAGCGAATGGGCGCGCAATGCCGCATAAAGATGATGGATCAGGGCGATGTTCGCCGAATCGTAAAGGCTGGTGCCGGGCGGGAGCAATCCTGCCTGGGCAAGCAGCTTCTCCGCATGCTCGTGCCCCTCTTCGGAGAGCAGCACCTGGTGCGCCTTCTCGTCGACCGAATAATCCCCGGGACCTTCCTCGGTCTCCTGGCGCCTGAGCTTCGGTGCGAGATCGTTGATCCTGTAATAGAGATCGATGTTGTCTTCGGCCTGACCGGAAATGATCAAAGGCGTTCTCGCCTCGTCGATCAGGATCGAGTCCACCTCGTCGACGATGGCATAATTGAGGGGACGCTGCACCTTCTCGGCGGGGCTCGATACCATGTTGTCGCGCAGGTAATCGAAGCCGAATTCGTTGTTCGTGCCGTAAGTGATGTCGGCGGCATAGGCTGCCTGCTTGTCGTCATGATCCATCTGGGAAAGAATCACGCCTACGGAAAGCCCGAGATATTCATGTATCCTGCCCATCCAGCCGGCATCGCGCTCGGCCAGGTAGTCGTTGACCGTCACCACATGCACGCCGCGACCCGAGAGCGCATTGAGATAAGACGGCAATGTCGCGACCAGTGTCTTGCCCTCCCCTGTCCTCATCTCCGCAATCTTGCCCTGATGCAGCACCATGCCGCCGATCAGCTGGACGTCGAAATGGCGCATGCCGAGCACCCTTTTTCCCGCTTCCCTGACCACGGCGAAAGCCTCCGGAAGCAACGCATCGAGCGATTCGCCCTTGCTGAAGCGCTCCCTGAAGATGGCGGTTTTCCCCTGCAGCTCGGCGTCCGAAAGCGCGGCGATCTGCGGCTCCAGGGCGTTGATTTCCCGCACCTTCTGCATGTATTGCTTGATCAGCCTGTCGTTGCGGCTTCCGAAGATGTTTTTAAGCAGACTGGAAATCATGGATGAGTTGCTAGGGTAGGTTTACAATAGGGTTTCCGATTCTACCACAACAGCGTCATGATATTTGCAAACAAACTCGATTTCTACCTGGACCGCTCCGGACACGAGGCATTGATGGTCGAAGCCGAGAAGTCCATGGCCATCGAGAAGATCGTCCGCGCATCGCTCCCCGGGAACCTCGGCAAATATTGCAGCATCGGCAGGCTGAGCGAGGGCAGGCTCAACCTCTACGCCGACAACGGCAGCATCGCCCTGAAGCTCAGGCAGCTTTCCCAGAGCCTCCTTGCGAAACTCCGCTCCCGCGGACTGGATATTGATTCGATCAGGATTTCGACGAGGGTCATGCCTGCAGCCAGGCCCTTGAAGCGGCCCAAGCCGGTCATGGGAGAGAAGGGCAGGGCCAGCTTCCGGGAATTGGCGGACTCGCTGGATGACTCCCCCCTGAAATCCGCGGTCGAATCGCTGCTTGCAAAGCTGGAGAACACTTAAGGAACCACTGATTTATTCCTCACGGGTGCGACACGGCTTTGCGGGATGAGATTCGAGGCGCACGGCGAAGTCGAATGGTCATTCCATTCGCGAGCCGGGCAACAATGAGGCTCGCCCGCAAAGCCCTGTCCCAATTGGGTTGCGTGCAAATCGAGCGCTCTCTTTGTCGTGCTCCTTGATGTCGTAGACCCAGCTACGATCTGCGTCGCGCTACTCGCGATCATCTCGATTTGGCCGTACCTCGAAACTACGCTTCGCTCCGTTTTCCCAGCAACGCACTCCGCG
>JAJZQY010000098.1 GCA_021806605.1 Pseudomonadota bacterium | reverse complement strand
GGTCTTGTCAGATTCGATCTCGTTCAGCAGCTTCATCGCTTCGATGATGCAAAGCGTCTGGCCCGCTTCCACGCTGCTCCCGACTTCGACGAAAGCGTTGGCCCCTGGGGACGGGGAGCGGTAGAAGGTGCCCACCATCGGGGATTTGAGGACATGCCCAGAAGGCTCCTCCGCGGCCGATGCTGCGGAGGCCGGCATTGCAGCAGGCGCGCTCACCGGAACATGATGCATCTGGGGATGCTGCGCATAGACAGGCTGGGAAGACGCCCGGCTGATGCGCACAGTCTCCTCCCCTTCCGTAATTTCAAGTTCGGAGATGCCGGACTGCTCGACAAGATCGATCAGTTTTTTCAGTTTTCTCAAGTCCATAATTCAATCCCTGGAAGAATGTTGAAGCGCATATTGCAGCGCAAGCTCGTATCCCTTGGCGCCCAAGCCGCTGATCACGCCCACCGCAAGATCGGAGAAATAGGATTCGGCGCGAAATGGCTCGCGGGCGAAGATATTGGAAAGATGCACCTCTATGAAGGGCAGCGCCACGGCAGCCAGCGCATCGCGCATCGCCACGCTGGTGTGCGTGTAGGCTGCCGGATTGATGATGATGAAATCGGTGCCGTCCTGCCCCGCAGCCTGAATGCGGTCGATCAGGCCGGATTCGGCGTTGCTCTGAAAGCACGCCAGCCTTGATCCTGAATTTTCGGCAATCGACGCCAGACGGGTATTGATGCCGTCCAGAGTATCGCTGCCGTAAATGCCAGGTTCACGGGTTCCCAACAGATTGAGGTTGGGTCCATGCAATACGAGTATATTTTTCACCGCGCAAGTTTGCCGCAAATGGGGTGCATTTGTCCAGTTTTCAGCAGGATTTTATCGTCAAGTTCAGAGCAGTTTGCTGATGATCTCGCCAAGTTCCGCTTCTGGCCATGCGCCGGCGTGCGTTGCGGCCAATCCGCCTTTTCTGTCGAATACCACGGTATAGGGGAGCCCCGAGAGGTTCAGCACGGACGAATCCTGATCGACCAGTACAGGATAGTTCACGCCGATAGACTGCGCAAATGCGCCTGCCTTGTCCGGACTGTCGAGGGCTATCCCCACGAAAACCAGCCCCCTGCCCGCGTATTTCTTCTGGAGATCGACGAATCCCGGCATCTCGGCGCGACAGGGGGGGCACCACGACGCCCAGAAATTGACAACGAGCACCTTGCCCTGCCATTGGGAAATCGACTGGGTCTTCCCGTCGAGATCGGGCAGGCTCGCCTTCAGGACGGCTTCCATCCGGCTTTTCTCCTCCGTGCCAGGGGACTTGGGATAATACGCGTAGCCGAGCAGCAGAACGATGGCGAAGAGGGCGAAAATGCCGAACCGCTTCATGACAATCCCGCATTCAGGGCAGCGAGGAAGGCGTCGCTGTCCTGCCCCCCGACCAGATGCAGCGTATCGTTCCCGTTCCTGTCGAAGAAGATGATGCCCGGAGGACCGAACAGCTTGAATTTCCTGAGCAACTCGGCATCTTCGGGGGAATTTTCCGTCACGTCCGCCTGCAGCAGAACCGTTCCCGCAAGCTTGGCCTTCACTCTGGGATCAGCGAATGCGGTGCGTTCCATTTCCTTGCAGGATATGCACCAGTCGGCATAAAAATCGAGCATGACGGGGCGTCCGCGGCTTTGCGCGAGGCGATCCTGGAGTTCGGCAAGACTCCCGATCCTGTCGAAACGCAAGGACTCCGGCGCAGCGCCCGCCGTCCTCAATCCAGCAAGCGGCTGAAGGATGTCCCGCCCGCCGCTCAACGCACCCGCAAGGAGCGCAATCCCGATGAGCAGCGCAATCACGCCCAGCCCCTTCCCCAGCTTCTTGAAGCCGGATGCCTCACGGGGAAGCGGGTCTATTGCATGCAGATAGATTGCGGAAACGATGAGCAATGCCGCCCAAAGCAGCATGTTCGCAACAGCAGGGACGAGGGGGGACACGATCCAGATCGCAAGCCCCAGCAGCACGACGCCGAAGAAATTCTTGACCGACTGCATCCATGGCCCGGCCTTGGGCAGAAGGGAACCGGCGGAAACGCCTATCGCCAGAAGGGGAAGCCCCATCCCGATTCCCATTGCGAAGAGCGCCGACCCGCCCAGAAAAATATCATGGGTCTTGCCTATGTAAAGCAATGCGCCTGCCAGGGGAGCTGCGCAGCATGGCCCCACAATCAGGGCGGAGAGCGCCCCCATCAGAAACACCCCGGAAAGATGTCCGCCCTGCAGTCTGTTGCTCGCATCCGACAGCCTGCTCTGGAGAAAGGCCGGCAATTGCAGCTCGTAGAATCCGAACATGGAAAGCGCAAGCAGCACGAAAAGGAAGGCAAAGGAACCCAGAACCCAGGGATTCTGCAATGCATCCGAAACCAGAACGCCCGAAAAGCCGGCCGCCACTCCCGCGACAGCATAGACAATGGCCAGCCCCAGCACATAGGCGAGCGAGAGAAGAAAACCCTTCGATCTCGTCATTTTCCCGCCGTGTCCCACGATGATGCCGGAGAGGATGGGAATCATGGGGAAAGTGCATGGTGTGAGCGCAAGCAGCAGACCGAATCCGGTAAAGCTGAGCAGGATCAGCCAGTAGTTCTCTCCCTTGAAGAGGGATTCGATCTTCGATGAATCGTCCACCCCAGCCGCCGCCCCCGCCGCGGGCAGCTGCAGGTCATATTTCGCCGTAATCGGCTCGTAGCACAATCCTTTCTCGCTGCAGCCCTGATAGGTGGCGACGAGGGTGAGCTTGCCGGACGCCCCCTTTTCCCTGTCGATGGCGACGATCGCCCGAAAGGGGTGATGATAGACTTCGGTACGCCCGAGATTGAGATCGTCCTTCATCTCCCCCGTGGGCAAATCGACGCGTGCGATTTTGAGGCCGGGCGCACCCTGCAAATCGAATTTCAATCTGGCGCGATACAGGTAATAGCCTTCGGCCGGGGAAAAATCGACTGCGACCGAATTGCCGTCGCGGGCTGCGGCGTCGACCTTGAAGGCTTCATCGGGTTTCAGGAATTTGGCCGGCTTGCCGAAAAGATCCGACTTGAGCGTGGAAAACAGGGATGGCGAATCCGCGTAAGATACGCTGGCCAAACACAGAAAAAGGGTTAGAATAATGCGATGAAGGAACATACTATGGCTCTGTCAGAGTGTCTGGAATTCGATCCACCGCAGGTATTCCGGCAAACCGCTGGAAAGAGAGACCGCAACGATTTCCGGAAGTTCATAGGGGTGGCTCTCCCGGATTGCGGCTTCAACCTTGTCGTAATGCTGCGCCAGCGTCTTGATCAGCAGCGGCACCTCGGCGGTCGATTCGGTTTTGCCTTCCCAGACGTAAACCGACTCGCACCCGGCCATGATGTTCACGCAGGCCGCCAGCCGGGATTCAACGAGCTTCCTTGCCAGGGAGGCAGCCTGCCCCCTGTCCGGCAGGTTGGTGATGACGAGCATTGCTTCCATGGGAAACCATCTTGAAAAATCTGTTGTTCATTTTACTCGGTTTTTCCTTTCTGGAAATTTATTTTCTGATCAAGCTGGCCGACCATATCGGCGGTTTGCCCGTGATGTTGCTGCTGGCGGCAAGCGCATTTGCCGGCTGGCAATTGATCAAAAGCGAACTCCATGTGCTGCTGAACCGGGCATTCGCCCCCGCTTCGCCATTTTCTGGCGAATTCCCGGCAACCAGGCTGATTGCCGGGATCTTGCTGATCATTCCCGGCATCCTCTCCGACATTGTCGCCATCGTTCTGCTTCTTTGGCCGAGGAAGCCGCAAGAACCTGATTCCGGCATCATA
>JAJZQY010000097.1 GCA_021806605.1 Pseudomonadota bacterium | reverse complement strand
CCCTTCCCGGGTCCGGGGCTTGGCGTGCGCATCCTCGGGGAAGTGAAGGCCGAATACGCGGACTTGTTGCGCCAGGCCGATGCGATCTTCATCGAGGAATTGCACGCATCCGGCTGGTACGAGAAGGTTTCGCAGGCGTTCGCCGTTTTCCTCCCGGTGCGCTCGGTGGGCGTGATGGGGGACGGCAGGACCTACGATTATGTCGTCGCATTGCGCGCCGTCCAGACGCAGGATTTCATGACGGCGCACTGGGCCGAGTTGCCGCATTCGCTGCTTGGGCGGATTTCCAACCGCATCATTAACGAAGTGCGCGGCATCAACCGCGTGGTTTACGACATTTCGGGCAAGCCCCCCGCGACCATCGAGTGGGAATAACGCTGTCGTCCCGGACGGCATGCCAATTCAGTCCATGTTTTTGATCAGGCCGGTTCGAACACCGCATACTTGTCCTTGCCGTCCCGCTTCGCGACATACATGGCTTTGTCGGCTGCTGCCAAGAAGGCTTCCAGGCTGTCGGCATGCAGCGGATATTCAGCGATGCCGATGCTGGCAGACACGTCCGTAATCGTTTTCTTTCCGAGTTCGTACGGCCTTCTCACAGTTTCAAGCACCCGCTCAGCCACTCCTGTCGCATGAGCAAGATCGGATTCGAGCAGCATGACCACGAATTCGTCCCCGCCCAGGCGCGCTACCGTGTCCCCTTCCCGTATGCAGGCATCCAATCGAGAGGCCACTTCCTTCAGAAGCTTGTCACCTACACCGTGACCATAAGTATCATTGACAGGCTTGAAACCATCCAGGTCAACAAACAGCAGCGAGATTTTTTGCGGAGAACGGATGAACATGGCAATCGCCTGTTTCAGTCGCTCAATGAAAAACGTGCGGTTGGGAAGTCCGGTCAACTGATCGTAATGGGCCAGGTCGAAGAGATGCTTCTGCTTCCGCCTCGTGATTTCATTGAGCAGATCGTAGCCGTTGGCCATCCCCATGTACTTCTTGTCATCGGTAATGATTAAGCCACTCACCATGTGGTGAATTCCGGCATCGAGAATGATGCGCGCCACGTCCTCGATGGCCGTTCCCTTGTCCACGATTATCGGGCTGCAGTCCATCATTTCGGAGATGGGTTTCTTGCCTTTAAGCTCTTTCATGTACAACTTGCTGAAATGCTCGACGAACTCCTGCCTGATCACGATCCCGGTCGGTCTGTTCTTTTCATTTACGACGGGAATTGCGAACAATGACTTGTCCTGGTGAAACATTTCCAGGATCTTGTTGGAGTTCATGGTCTCCTTGACGGGAGAAACTGCTCTGAGCAGAGATTGAGCTGTTGAAGTGACTGAATGATTGCGCATGGTCGGGGCCACCTGTCTCGGAAAGTTTCATTTGCCCCCCGGCATCATTATAATTTTTGTATTTGTTCGGGCGAGAACCTATTTCTCGCTGGACTGCTCTCGTATGGCACGTACGCTCCGTCTCCACTCCTCGAGCTGCTCGTCTTCCAGCTCCATCTGCAGCGCGAGCGCTTCTTCAATGGATATCTTTTCCTTGTCGAGCCTTTTGGGCAGTTTTCCCTTCATCCTGCTTAATAGGCGCTCCCGCATCTCCTCGCTCAGAGCTCGGGCTTTTTCCAGGTAATCCTGCTTGGCCTGCTTCATGAACTACTCCTATGGCTCTTTGCCTGCAATGGATTGACGGAGGCTTTCCAGATATTTGACGGTATTCAATTTGCCAAGCGCCTGTTCAGGTTATTGGGTTTTTTGTTACCTATCAGGCATGTCTCGCAGAAATTAAACTTCCGTATCTCCTTGTACCGAGTATAAGAATTTTATGCAAGAAATATGACGCTGGGATGATCAAATTCCAATAAATCGCAAGGCAGCTCGATTCAGATACCTGCCATTTGATCGCTTATGATTCGACCGGCCGTTTTGGACGGGATTTGTTATACATGCCGGCATCCCCGATCTTGCCTGTCGCGGATTCAGCTGCACAGGGCAATGCTCGGGATTGGGTTCATCGAAATGTTCTGCTTCCGGTTTGCGGAAATTCCCGGCAACATCAAGTGAAGTCTGCAGCAGAGTGACGCTCGGCAAGCTGGTCCGGTCCCCAGGTTCGGTTGACGAGGCGGCCCCGCTTCACCGCTGGGCGCGCTGCGATTTCTTCAGCCCATCTGACCACGTTCCGGTATTCATGGACCTGGAGGAATTCCGCCGCGCCGTAGAGTTCCCCGAGCACGAGCTGCCCATACCAGGGCCATATCGCAATGTCGGCAATCGTGTAGTCGCAACCGCAAACATGACGGTTCTCCGCCAGCCGCCTGTCCAGCACGTCCAGCTGACGTTTCGATTCCATCGCATAGCGGTCGATTGCGTATTCGATCTTGTCCGGCGCATAGGCATAGAAATGCCCGAATCCGCCTCCCAGAAACGGCGCGCTTCCCATCTGCCAGAACAGCCATGACAGGCACTCTGCCCGACCGGATGGATCTGCGGGAATGAAAGCGCCGAATTTTTCGGCGAGATGGAGCAGGATCGCGCCGGATTCGAACACGCGGATCGGCCTCGGGCCGCTCCGGTCCAGGAGCGCCGGTATCTTGGAATTGGGGTTGATCTCGACAAACCCGCTTCCGAACTGGTCCCCTTCGTCGATGCGGATGGGCCATGCATCGTACTCAGCCCCCTGATGCCCGAGTTCGAGCAGTTCTTCGAGCATCACCGTCGCCTTCACGCCATTCGGTGTGGCGAGCGAATAGAGCTGCAGGGCCTGCTTGCCGATGGGGAGCGCCTTGTCGTGCCTCGCTCCGGCAGTCGGGCGGTTGATCGATGCAAATCGACCGCCGTTTCCAGGCTTCCAGGCCCAAACTTTAGGAGGGGTGTAGGCGTTGTCGTTCATGCTGTCCTTTCGTTATGCCGGTTCGAGATTAGGGGATATCATAAGCTCCTCGTCATGCCCGTGTCGTTCTTTGCAGGGCTCATTCGGCCCAGAAATGGTGGACGAGGCAGGAGATCGCGGCTGAAACGAGGCGCGCTTCCGGCGGGTCCGATCGCGAAGGCAGCATGATCGGCACCTTCGCGCCGACCACAACGCCGCCCATTGTGGCGCCTGCCAGGTATTCGAGATCCTTGGCGAGAATATTGCCCGAGGTGAGATCCGGAACAAGCAGGATGTCCACGTCACCTGCGACTTCGCTCGCGATCTTCTTGGTCATCGCCGCTTCCTTCGAGATCGCGTTGTCGAATGCGAGCGGCCCGTCGACCAGCGCGTGCTTGATCTGGCCGCGTTCTGCCATCTTGGAGAGGCAGGCTGCATCGATGGTCGAGGCGATCGCAGGCTTGATCTCCTCGACAGCGGAAAGCGCGGCGACCTTCGGCCTGTCGATGCCGAAAAGTCTCGCCAGATCGACTGCGTTCTGGACGATTTCGGCCTTGGTCACGAGGTCCGGGGAAATGTTGATCGCGGCATCCGTGACGAAAAGCAACTTGGGGTAGCTCGCAAGTTCGACCACGAAGATGTGGCTGACGCGTCTGGCGGTCTTCAGATGCGCGAGGACGGGATGCATCAGAACGTCCGTGTGTATCCACCCCTTCATCAGCGCAGCGGCTTCTCCTGCAAGCACCTTGCCGATGCCGATCTCGGCGGCATCGGTCTCCGACACCGCATCATGGATGGGATAAGCGTCCCTGCTTAGCCCCTGGGCATGGAGCGCTGCTTCGATTTCGCGGCGGTTGCCTATCATGATGGGCTGGATCAATCCCGCGCGCGTGGCCTCGCAAGCCCCGACGATGACATGCTCTTCGGCGGCGTCCACAACGGCTACCGGGAT
>JAJZQY010000023.1:10164-21527 GCA_021806605.1 Pseudomonadota bacterium | reverse complement strand
GGTTTCTTCACGTACTCACTTGCAGCAAAACTCATCTGTTTCATGGCACCTCGAATCGGTCGTTGGCTCAACTGCAATTTTACAGGAAGCAGGACTTGTTCAGGGCTTCCCTAAGCAGTCTGTCGGTTACGATGCGCTCGAACCCCATTACATGGTGATCCGAGAACCTGGAAATATCTTGCGGGGTTGCTGGCGGTTGCTTCCGACGCAGGGACCCTACATGCTGAAAGACACGTTTCCGGAACTGCTGCATGGGCATCCGGTACCTGAGAACGAGCGGGTTTGGGAGTTGAGTCGCTTCGCCATCGAAACGACCGGGCAGAAAAGCTTTGGCTTCACCGATCTTGCGCTCGACGCGATGCGCGAAATCGTGAGTTTCGGCGACATTATGGGCATCGATCGCTATGTCACGGTGACCACCACCGCGATTGAGCGCTTGCTGAAGCGCGCCGGCATCGCTGTAACCCGATTCGGCCCGCCGATCCGGATCGGCGTCGAAAATGCGATCGCGTTGGATATCGACATCGGGGTTGAGACCCATCGCGCTCTTTTCGGGGAATCACTGCGAGTTGCTTGAGACTCGAGCATCCTCTGGAACACACGGTGCGTGAAAATCATGCTGGCGTCATATCATCCGTTTCGCCAAGTCTTCCTGACTGCTGCGCACGTCCTGACGCCGTAAACGGAACTGAGTGCTGCTCTCGGCACGATGACAAACAACGGGGTAGGGGAATGTCTGTCCATTTTCGGCAAAACCCTCGATTTCCTGATCCTCCATGACCAAGTCTGCTTGATCAACAACCTTCAAGCAGCCCATTTTCCTTCAGTTTGTATTTGGTGAAAAATTCGGGTTATGAGATCAGGCAAGAAAAACATTACATTATCCGATATTTTTTGCTGTCGATTACCTGTACTTTCAGATAGTTGGCGGCCTCAATAAATATAAATAAGCTTAACGCCAGAGGAGGTTGTCACCTGAAAATGCGCGTAGATTGATTTGGTAGAAAATAAAAATTCATGATGGTTAATCGATCATCCAGCTCTTCAAATGGCATGCGGCTCTAATAAGGGAAATCATAAGTCAGGCGTGACTAAGCGCCTGTGAGGTAAATGCCATCCAGTATGCCTGTCGCACAAGCGGTTACGCTGGTGCCTTGCTTTTGTCTAGATCGCGTTAGTTGCCTGTTTCTGTCTGTGGCGCAATTAAAGCACTTATCGATTGCTGAAATAGAGTTGCTATTTCATCAATTGCGCACGTGAAGTGTTTTGAGTTTTGCCAATATGTAATTTAGTGAGGTAAGTCCTCGGTTTGCCAGGGGGTAATTTAACTGTGGAATAGCTTTTTTTTGTCTCAAAGTGAGCAAGAAATCGCTGTCCAACCTACTTGACTCTTCGATCTATGAACTTGGCCTGTCGGTACAGAAGGGATGGAGCAGTTGCGAATGTAAATCATGATACTAGAGATTGTTTATTCTTCTTGATTACGTATGGTAAGGATATCTCCGCATACAACGTCACCCAATCGGAAAGAAGCTTCTATGAACGAGTGGACCCATTTCAATCTTATCGGTTCCTCCCATGCCTTCGCAAAGGTAAAGGAACAAATCAATAAATTATCACGAGTCGATGCGACAGTCATGATCACCGGCGAGAGCGGGACGGGCAAGGAATTGGCTGCAAGGGCCGTGCATTACTTGAGCAAGCGAAGCGCTTATCCTTTCGCGCCGGTAAATTGTGCAGCCTTGGCGGAAAGCCTGCTCGAAAGCGAACTTTTCGGCCATGAGCGCGGTGCCTTTACAGATGCACGCATGGCTTCGGATGGATTGGTCGGGGAAGCTGACGGCGGTACCCTGTTTCTGGATGAAGTGGATACTTTGAGTCCCAAGGCCCAGGCTGCGTTGCTTCGATTCCTGCAGGACAGGACGTATCGCAGGATCGGCGGTGGAAAATTGCGCCAAGTCGACCTGCGCATTATCGTAGCCTGCAATGGTGATTTGCAGGCGCTTGTGCGCACCAGGCAGTTTCGCCAGGATCTGCTTTTCCGGCTGAACGTTCTCAGCTTGCAGATGATTCCCCTGCGGGAAAGGGGAATGGACGCGGTGGAATTGGCGCGTGTTTTTGTCGATCGGTTCGGTCGCCAGTATGGCCTCCCCAACAAGAGCATTTCCCTTGTTGGTGAAAAATTCATCAGGAAATATAGCTGGCCGGGCAATGTGCGGGAACTTGAAAATCTGGTACACCGCGAATTCCTCATGAGCGAAGAAAGTCAGATGCATTTTGCTGAAGCAGGTGCGCGCATGGACTGGATTGGTCAGGAATCTTCAGATTCTAATCTCTCCGAACTCAGTTTCCGCGAGGCTAAGCAGAAAGCGATTTCTGAATTCGAACAACGATATTTGCGCGAGGTTCTGGCGCGAGCAGGCGGCAATCTTTCCGCCGCTGCCAGAATTGCAGATACTGACCGTAGCGCTTTTGGGAAACTTGCGCGCAAGCATGGGGTGCGCGGCATCCTTTCGCTTTCGGAAATAGGCGGTTGAGCCGCATCACCCCGGGCCTAGGTAATAAATTACCTCATCCATGATCTGTATAAAATATAATTTCACTATAAGGTTCATGTTGTTAGCTGTTTATCGGAATAGGCACGACAGTTGCATTACATCTGTTGACCTATATTCGATTGACGATGAACGACAGAAGAACCTCTTTGATCGCCGAAGCGATACTGCTCCATCTGGAGCGATACCCGGGCAGCGCTGATACGCTGGAGGGCATATGCCTATGGTGGATCGATTTCAGTGCACTTGGGGCGAACCTTTTCAGTACCCGGCTTGCCCTCGAGCAACTCGAGCAAGAGCACAGGGTCGAGCGCATCATGCTCGGGGGGCGACAGCTCTGGCGTAAATCTCGCGAAACCAGCAATTACACCCATCACTAGGGTGTGTTCACTCCGCCGGGCAGGTAGTCGATGTCAGCCAAGGGGGCGCAGGCGAATATCCTGCCACGTTCCAACCGCAGCCACAAACGGGAGGTCGATTGGCACCACTACAAAGCCCGACACCTGGTCGAATGTTTCTTCAACTGGCTCAGCAGCTCCGTCGCATCGCCACCCGGTACGACAAGTTGGCCTCCCGATTCAGCGCGTTCTTGCATCTGGCCTGTACCTATATCTGGTTACCATGAACACGCCCTAGCTGCATCTGAAAAGATCCTGCGCTTGCCGCCATAGGGGGCATTAACGCTGACCATGATTCCTGAGTCACATTCGGATGATTCGTCCATCATCGCCCTTTTTTCAGAATTTCTTGAAATGCCCTGTCTTTATCCATGGTGGGAATGGAAGTACCCAGTTGGGACGATTTTTCCCTAGGCCGAAATACTGCCGGAGAGCTTGGCTAAAAACCGGAAGTAATATTCAACCTATTGATTATATAAATGTTTAACATGGGATTGGCAGGCGATTCGTTCAAAGCGCTGATTCCTTCTGGCCTCCGGCGTGAATCGCGATGAATTAATCCAACTTTATGAAAATAAAAGTATTTTTTCATGATGCTGCGGCATGGCACGGAAATTGATAGCGATGAACGTGCACCACTCCGGGCATGTTTGACGGTAAGCGGTGTAGAGGCCCCTGACTGCATTGTCGGAGTGGCGTTGATTTCCATACTGATGGAGAAAACAGACGATGTTAGGAAGTATTCAAGACAAACTGGTGCGGGTCAGGCCGCCGAGGGTAAGAATCACTTATGACGTTGAGACGGGTGGCGCCATCGAGAAAAAGGAGATTCCTTTTATCGTGGGTATTTTCGCTGACCTGGCTGGCGACCTTCCGACAACCGACAAGCCCAATTTCAAGGAGCGGACAATGGTTACCATTGACCGCGATAATTTCGATGACGTGTTGAAGACTTCCAGGCCGCAAGTCAAGCTTTCGGACATCGACAACCTGATGCCTGATGCGGCTACGCCGAAGCTGTCCGGCGTACTCGAATTCCAGATGCTGGACGATTTCGATCCTTCAGCCATCGTGAAGAAGGTCGATGCGCTGAAGTCGCTTTACGAAGCGCGCGGCAGCATCCGCGATCTACAGGCCAAAGCCGAGTGCGACGATGCACTGAATCTTGCGCTCAACAAATTCCTCTCTTCGGATGAGAAGCCTGACGCGGATCAAAAGCTTCTGGATGCGTTCGAGGAGCAGGTCAAGAAGCGCCTGACCGACGGAAAATTCGAAGGGATCAAGATCAACGGAACGCCTGTCGACACGAGCTCTGCGATGGTGCTCATCGACCAGAGCGTGGTCCAGATCGACAAGATTCTGAGCGACCAGCTTACCCTCATCATGCATGCGAAGAATTTCCAGAAGCTGGAAGCGACATGGCGCGGACTTCATTTCCTGGTGAGCCATGCGGAAACGGGCACCATGCTGAAGCTCAGGGTGATGAATACCACTCGCGATGAATTGTTCGACGACATGAACAAGGCCGTGGAATTCGATCAGAGTTCCATTTTCAAGATGATTTACGAAGCCGAATACGGCACCTACGGTGGCTTTCCCTACAGCCTGCTTCTCGGGGCTTACGAATTCGGCCCGGATCCTGCGTCGATCGGCTGTCTGAACAAAATGTCCGAGATTGCATCGGCAGCCCATGCACCGTTCATTGCCGCAGCCGATCCATTGATGTTCGGGCTCCCCGATTTTGACAAGCTCGGCAAGCCGCGCGATCTCGCCAAGATCTTCGAAGGCGCGGATATGGTCGGATGGAACGAATTCCGCGGTAAGGAGGATTCACGCTATGTGAGCCTTGTTTTGCCCCACATGTTGATGAGGCTTCCCTACGGCGAGGGCGGATTGTCCTCGAGCGGAATGAATTTCCAGGAAGGCCTCCGCTCGAGCCCGGACGCGCTGCCCGATCGCGCCAATTTCCTCTGGGGCAATGCCGCATTCGCACTGGCCGAGCGCATCTGCAATGCATTTTCCATTTATCAGTGGACGGCAGCCATTCGCGGCGTGGAAGGCGGTGGACTGGTTGCCGACCTGCCGCTTTATGCCTATGAAACCAGTGCGGGCAGCAAGGAGCTTTTCTGCCCCACCGAGGTCACGATCACCGACCGCCGCGAGAAGGAGCTGAACGATCTTGGCTTCATCAGCCTTTGCCATTGCAAAGGGGCAGGAAAAGCTGCTTTCTTCGGAGGCCAGACCGCTAATTTGCCCAAGAAATACATCACGCCTGAAGCCAATGCCAATGCGCGCGTTTCCGCCATGCTGCCCTATATGCTGGCAGCTTCGCGCTTCGCCCATTACATCAAGGTCATCATGCGCGAAAAGATCGGCAGTTTCATGACGCGTGGCAATGTCGAGGCTTACCTGAATGCATGGATGACGCAATACATCCTCCTTGACGACAATGCGCCGCAGGAAGTCAAGGCCTCGTATCCGCTACGTGCAGGGATGGTACAGGTTATGGATGTTCCGGGTGAACCTGGGGTCTACCGCGCGGTGGTTTTCCTCCAGCCCCATTTCCAGCTCGAGGAACTGACCACGTCAATCAGGCTTGTGGCCAAGTTGCCGAAGTGATTTCCCCCAATACATTCTAGAGGACAAAAATGGATCTGATTCTTTTGCAACCGGGAAATCCGGATATATTCGGCGGTGAGAGCAGCACTCTGATCGACGACGAATGGCGCCAGGAAATACTCAAGTTCGGCATGTGCCTCGAGCTCGTTTCTGTACATCACGGGATGAAGCAGCAGGTCACCACGGACGTGAGCAATCGGGCGCGGACTTCTGGTCGTCCGATCGTCACCGAATTCACCTGCGTGAAGTACGTCGACAAGACCTCGGTCAAGCTTTACGACTTCTGCCTGCGGGCTGAACCGCTAGGTTCGGCAGACAAAACGACGAAACTCTATATCGCACGCAATGCCAACGACAAGACCGGCAACATCATCACCATGGAATTGCGGGACGCCATCATCAGCGAAATCCAGTTCCAGTCGCATCCCGACGACATGCCGACTGAGCAATTCAAGCTGAATTTCACCGAGATCGTGTGGACGTACACCCAGCAGGAAGTGGATACAGCAAAGGCAGGCGGCAATGTGTCCGCAGGATGGAGTCTGATGCACAACCGACCCATCGGTCAAATCAGCGCGAAATAAGACGCAAGCTCGGCGAAGGAGTTTCTATGAGGTATCTGCTGGAGCGGCTCGAGTCAGGCGGAGAAAATGTTCTGCCGCTCGAAGCCGCGATCGGTTTGCAGATTTCACGTCTCGTGGCGGTGCATGAGTGGGAATTGCCAAGCGGCATGGGGGAGCAGTTGGGCATGGGGTTGCCGAGTGCAGTGGATATCGGCGATGGAAGGGATATGAAGCGTTATGCCGAGCGGCTGCTTGCGGTGATACGCAGTCACGAACCGCGCCTTGAGAAACCGAAGGTGCGCGTGGAAAACGCAGGAAACCATGCCCCGCCCAGAATCGTGATCGAAGCGTTCCTGCAGAGCGAAACCGGGCCGCGCCCATTCCTTTTTACACTTCCGGGGGAATGACCCTTGTTTTCTCCAGACGCAACGCTGAAAGACTATTATTACCGCGAACTCCTCGCGTTGCGCGACGATGCGGTCATTTTCGGGCGATCCTACCCGAAGATCGCTCGCTCGCTTTCCCTGCACAAGGGGAGTGCCGAGGATCCGCATGTCGAGTTGCTGATGCAATCCTTCGCATGGCTTACCGGCAGGCTGCATTACGAAATGGAGGAAGATCTTGCGGCGATGCCGAACGCGCTCATGGCCTATCTCCAGCCCCATTTGGAATCGCCTGTTCCCTGCATGACCGTTGCAGAAATCCAGGTCAAGCCCGATGGCGCCAATTTCGCCAAAGGCGTGAGCCTCGAACGCGGCAGGCAGTTCCGCGCCAAGGCTGCGGACGAACTAGGGAACTCGATTTATTGCCGTATGCGCACCACGCAGGAAACCCCGCTCTGGCCGATCAATGTGACGGACGCGAGGCTTCAGAGCGTGAAGGACAGTCCGCTTCCCGACGAGCGCCCCAACGTCTATTCCGTGCTCAGTATCACGCTGGAAGCTTCCGGCGGCATGGACCTGGAAGCATTGGGTGCAAAAAAACTCCGCTTCTACATCGACGAAACGCATCGCCTTTCGTGGTATCTGTACGATCTGCTTTCCCTCAACCTGATCGGCATGGCGCTTTGCGGCGAAAACCGCATCGTCGAGCTCGGTGAGGAAAAGCTGCGTTGGCTCGGCTACGAGGACGAAACGGCCGCATTGCCCGACAGCGAAAACAGCCATCCGGGATATCGCCTGTTGCAGGAATATTTCGCCTTTCCGGCAAAATTCCTGTTTTTCGAAGTCGACGGGCTTGATTTCAAGGGAATGGGACGCAGCTGCCAGCTGCTTTTCCTGTTCAACACGGTTGGCAAGGCGACGAAGCTTGAGCCGGAAGTGCTGCGCCTCAACTGCGTTCCGCTCGTCAATTTTTTTCCTGCGCGAATCGAGCCTGTATCGCTCGATCAAAGCCGCTACGAATACAGGATTTCAGCGGATCACGGCAAGCACAGATACATGGAAATTCATTCCATCGAGGAACTCGTGGCGAGTGGATCGGGGCGCCCGGCAAGATCGCTCGCCCCTTGGTTCGCATTGTCCGCCGGGACCGCGCTCGCCAATCAGGAGTATTTTTATGCGAGCCGCAGAGAGGAAAGCCGAACCGGCGATGTCGCCGGCACAGAGACTTACCTTTCATTCCTCGATACCGGCGCAAGCCCCATCCTGCCGCAGGACGAAGTGGTGGGCGGACGCGCGCTGTGCACAAATCGGCGCCTTCCGGAACAGTTGCGCGTGGGCGATCTGCTACAGCTCGAGGGTCCGGGGCCGGTGAGCGAAGTGCGCGTTGCGGCCAAACCTAGTTCCCACCATACCCCTGAACTGATCGGGGCTCGTCCATGGGCGCTGGCGGGGCAACTTAGCCTCAACCATCTTTCTCTGGTCGATGGAGAATCGGCGCTTGCAGCCTTCAAATCGCTGCTGCGCCAGCATGTCGGGCCGTCGGCGGCAATCGGGCTGAAATACATTGACGGGATTCGCAGCTTGAGTTGCCGTCAGGTCACGCGGCGTTTGGGAAACGACTGTTGGCGCGGCTTCGTTTCAGGCATGCACATTCGTTTCAACATGGATAGGAGCTGTTTTGAACACGCGAGTGCCGTCTTGTTCTGCTCGGTTCTGCATCATTTCCTGACGCTTTACGCCAACATCAACAGCATCGTGGAGACCAGTCTGGAAACTCAGGACAGCAAAGGCATTCTTAAGCAATGGCAACCCTTGTACGGCGCTCAGCCCATATTGTGATGAATTTTTCAACCGGCTTTCTGCAGCGCAGCAATTTCTTCCAGGCGGTCCGTCTGCTGCTCGCCCGCGGTCAAGGCGCTTCCTGGCCGCTCGAAAAAAGGGTGCGTTTTCGCGCTGAAATGTCGCATGCCTTTCCCGGTCGGGAAATCAGCGCAGTTTCCGAGGAAGGGCAGGACGGCGAAGACAAGCCGCGCTATACGATCAGCACGCCCAATTTCTGCGTAGCCGGCGGACTGGGCCCCTTGCCGCCTGCCTATGCCGAATGGCTGAGAGACCAGGTCAGAACAGGGAACAAGGCCAGTCTCGATTTCATCGATATCTTCAACCATCGCCTGAATCTCGTCCGCTACCGCCTGAAGGAAAGCTGCACGCCCGGTCTTAACAATCTGCTCCCGGAGGAGTCGCTTCTGGGGAGGCGTTTGGCATCTCTTTGCGGCTTGAGCGACTTCGAAAAAAGCGAAGCGCTGCCGCTCCGATCGCTTCTGGGCATCGCTGGATTCATCACGGACTGCCGTCGCAATGCCGTCGCATTGACGAGGACATTGAGCCGGTATCTCGGCGTGCCGGTGCGCCTGACCCCATTCGTCGGCGCCTGGCGTACGGTCGAGGAAGATGACCGCATTGCGCTGGGTAGACGGAACAACGCGCTAGGGCGCGGGGCCGTGCTCGGTTGCCGAGTATGGGATCAGCAGGCGAGGGTGCGTCTGACCGTGGGCCCCATGGACTACGATCTGCTTTGCAGACTGCTTCCTCCTGGGGAAGGGAGCAAGCCTGACACGCTGCATCAGGGTTTCGTCGAGCTCGTCGGCATGTTGCTCAACCGATGGAACGATTGCGAAGTGCACCTGGAAGTGCGCGCGGAAACAGTGGGCAAATCCGTGCTGACCACGAATCCGGCTTCCGAGGGGGCAGGCATTAACCGCAGGGGACTGCTCCTGGGAGAAACCGCCTGGATTCTGAGCGGCATAATGCCGGCAAACTTGCCGATCACGCTGCAACGAGGCGATACCGTGCGGGTGGCCGAGTTTCTGATCCCGGCATTCGGCAAGGCGGAAATGGCATGAACGGACCCATCGGACAGACGTATGTTTCCTCAAAGGAGATTGCAGCGCTAGGACTGCATGTCGCCGTTTTCATGCCGGGAGAACGGGTACTCGGGAACGAGACCTTTCGCCTCGTCAGCTTCCAGGGCCAGGAAAGCATGAGCGAGCCGTTCGAATACAACCTCGAATTGCACGGCAATACCGACAACGTTTCAGGCTCGCGGATCGATTTTTCGGTCGTTCTCGGCAGAGCGATCACGGTGGGCATCAGCTTGCCTGGACCGGATTCCGACAACGACAACGAGAGCGATCTTGCCTTCAGCCGGGCGATAAAGGGCGAGGCAGAGTCCGACATGGCGCTCTTCAACGGCATCGTGGCAAGCTTTGCCATGGAGCAGCCCGGTGTTTACCGGATCACCATGCGCCCAGCGCTGTGGAAGCTGGGGCTATCCAACGGCTATCGCCATTTCAACGGAAAGAACATCAGGGAGGTGGTGAGCGAAGCGTTGAACCGCTATGGCGTCGAACATGTTTTTCGCGACGACGTCGATTGCGGTTCGGACATTTCGGTCACACGTATTCAGGACTGGCTTCAGGCTGGCGAGAGCGATCTCGAACTGGTGCGCCGCCTGCTTGGCAAGGCGCATCTTTTCTATTTCTTCGAGCACCACGGAGACGGGCATACCATGGTCATCGCCGGCGGGGAAACTGCCTACGGCCATGTCTATAGTGACCACCGGCCATTGCGCTATACCTGGAGCAGCGCTGACGAGCTCGGGATGGAGCAGGAGGACGTGCTGCTCCAGTATTCCTACCAGGAAACGCTGACCAGCAGCCATGTGTCGGGAACTTACGTCCGCCAGCAGGCCGTGTGGGACGTGGACGGAGTGGCGGGCTACCAGCCTTATCCCCCTGATGGCAGCGGGGGCGACCTGCCTTTCAACCAGTACAAGGTGTTCCAGTACGGATTGAGTCACCAGGAAGCGAATTACCTCACGAAGATAGCAGAAAATGCGCTTGACGCGAGCCGCAGCCAGTTGAGCGGGAGCAGCCGCTGCCCCCGTTTCAGCACGGGGAAATTGTTCAGCGTCAGCGGCAGCGATGCGGGCGACGGCCTGACCGTCCGACCGAGCCTCGAGGGGCACCAGTACGTGCTGACCATGGTCAAGCACCAGGCGAGCCTGGACGGCAGCTATCAGAACGAATTCCAGGCGCTGCCCAAGGCACCGGTATTGCCATTTTCCCTTCAGGATACCCAGCAGGGCTCCGTTCTCGCCAAGGTCGTTCCGGGAGAACCCAAGGACTGGCGCTATTATCCGCGGAGCGTTTTCGATCCGCAGACGGACGTCGAGATCGATCTTCAGGCCGATCCGAAAATGGCGCGGGCTAAAGGGGTCACGGTCGAACTGGCGACCGGCACCAGATTCTGGGCGAGGCTTCCCGTGCACACTTCGAGCGCCCCTGAGGTCGGCTCGATGGTCGTGGTTTCCCGTGCCAACGATGAATCCGAGCTTCCCGAAATTTCGCTGATTTCTTCGGACGGCAGCATGACCGTGACGCCCTCCGGCTGGACGGCTCATTCCAGCGTCGGCAACAGCTATTCCACTTCATGGGGTGACAGCAAAAGTATCCGATGCGGCGCGGCAACGCCGGACGTGCTGGACGAGGCGCGCGGTATCGTCGAGGGCGCCTATCAAAGCGGGCAATACAAGGACAGCAGCTACAGCAGGGGGGGGAGCTACGGCTATTCCACTTCCGAGAACGGCAGGTCGGGATTGTTGAGCCGCAGCGCATCCTACGGCAATACCTACAATACCCAGGAAGCGGACGAGACGAAAAGCTGGTCGGATGTGGGCTACAGCTACAGCGAATCGACTGTGGGCGAGAGCTACAGCAAGAGCACCGTCACCACCAGCGTCAGCACGTTGACCACAGGCTCGAGCGTCGCGACCAATCTCACCGG
>JAJZQY010000023.1:0-10064 GCA_021806605.1 Pseudomonadota bacterium | reverse complement strand
CTCACCGGATCGAGCATCAGCACCAGTCTCTCCGCTTCGAACATCAACACCAACATCTCGGCTTCGAACATCAACACCAACATCACCGGTTCGACCGTCGACATCAATATCGTGGGATCGACCAACACGATTTCGGTCAAGGGACCGGTTATCGATATCGACATCGAGGGCACCTTGGTGCTGCACATGGACGAAGCGGAGATCAAGATTCACGTGCCTGGCATCGAGATCAAGATCGACGACGGCCTGGAACTGCATTTGTGAGCGGAAAATGAAAGCCATCAAACCCATGAATCTCGGTCTCCTGCACAAGCCCTACCGATTTGCACGGCAGGACAGGCTGGTGATCGTCGCCATCGGCTTTTTTCCGCTGGGCGGCGGGGCGCCATGCTTTCTTTCCGAGCAGGTGGCGTGGCCGGAAATCCTGAAGCGCATGCCGGCAGAACAGGTGCTCGACATGGTGATGCCGAAACCGCATGGCGAAGTGCTCGCCGCAGCCAGCGCCCATTCGCCGCATCCCACGCGTGAAATGGCGGTGCGGCTGCAGCTTGGCGTTGTGGACAAGCAGATCGTGGTGCGCGGCGACAGGGAATGGTTCTACGCGGCGATGCCGCTTCACGGCATTACCGAAGCCGAGCCGTTTACAGCCATGCCGATCGACTACAGCCGCGCCTACGGCGGCCCTGAACACGAGGAAAATCCGCTTGGAAAGGGATATACCGGCAGGCTGTTCGGCTATCCCATGAAGGGAAACCGCGGCGCAATGCCCAATGTCGAATACCCCGATCGCAATGCATCGGATCATCATCGGAAATCCAGACCCGCAGGTTTCGGGCCGCTCGACGTGCGCTGGGCGCCACGCCAGCAGAAAGCCGGGACGTACGATCAGCGCTGGCTCGATGAAGAGTCGCCTGGTCTGCCCAGGGACATCGATTGGAGCGTTTTTAATGCGGCACCCGAGGATCAGCAGCTGCCAGGTTTTTTTTCGGGCGGGGAGTCCTACAGGCTGGAGGGAATGCATCCGGATAAAAGCGTGATCGAAGGCATCCTTCCCGATATCCGGATGCGCGCCTTCATTTCCCGCCAGGGATCGAGCGCCGAGAAGGCCGAGGAAGTGGCCATGGTTTTCGATACCGTCTGGTTCTTTCCGGATGCTGAAATCGGCGTGGCCCTCTACCGCGGAGAAACCAGCGTCGAAAGGAGCGACGCAGCCGATGTCGAGGCATTGTTGCTCGCCTATGAAAACAACACCGACCAACCTCGCCAAGTCGAACATTATCGCCAAGCGCTGGCGCTACGGCTGGGAACAGGCAAGGAAGCCATCGCGCATCTCTTGAATGAGGCGCCATTGAAACCCGTTCCCGATGAGGGGGAGAGAATGCGCCGTGCTGCAGAGCAGCAGGCGGCTGAAGCGGAATATCTGGCGCGCAGTCAAGCGCTTGTCGATGCTGCCGTCTTAGAAATTGCGGAGCAAGGGGAGCTTCCAGGCGATTTTAAGCCGCCAAAGGCTTCGCTTCCCCCTTTCGGCGTGCTCCCCAAGGCAGCCGTTGCAAGAGGGGATGCCGATCTTTCCGGATTGTTCGCCAAGATCGACGCCAAGATCGACGAGGTGAAAAAAGAAGGAGCGATGCGCCTTGCCGAACTGGACGCGCAGGTGAAGGAAATGCGGGAAACGCTCGCGCAGGACGAGGCTGTTCAAGCGGCTGACGAAGACATGGAGGCAGCGCTTGAGCGCGCCCGCAGCCAGCCGTTTTCCGACCTGACTGAAACGCTGAAGGATGCCGTCGATGCGGGCTCCGATGCGCATGCCGCGGTCAACGGAATGGCATCTTCTCTGGCGAAGCTGAACCGGGAAGGCAGGCGCGTAGCGCTGAAACCGGTTCCCTCCCCGCTCGGGAAGGAAGTTTCGGAAGCGCTCGGTGCGGAAGTCCGCCGCCTCGCTGCTGCAGGAGAATTCCTGGCGGGGCGCGATCTGGCCGGCGCAGACCTGCACGGAATCGACCTTTCGAACGCCGATTTGCGCGGCGTTTTGCTCGAACGCGCCGATCTTTCCGGCGCCAATCTTTCCGGCGCAGATCTTTCCGGCGCCGTGCTCACCGGGGCGAATCTTTCGGGGGCCGATCTTTCGGACACGCTTCTTTACGAAACGGGATTGAACGGCGTCGAGGCGAGAGGCGCTTCGTTTCGGCGTGCGCGCGGCAAGAACATGCTGGCGTTTTGCGCCTGCCTGGAAAAAGCGGATTTGAGCGGCGCGGCATTCGTATCCTTCATCAGCCACCGTGCCGATTTTTCCGGCGCGAAACTCGACGGAACCATGTTCGAAAAACCGCTGCTTCTAGAATTGCGCGCCGCGGATTCCCTCTGGCGCGGTGCGAATCTGGATCAACCCATCCTGCTGAGAGCAGACCTTTCACGGGCAAGATTCGATGAGGCGAAGCTGAAAGGCGCGGTTCTCGCCAAAGCGCAGGCAGGCATGATCAAGCTGAAGGAGGCGGTGCTCGAAAACTGCTATTTCATCGGCGCCGACCTGAGCGGCGCCGATCTTGGCGGTGCGAAAACCCGCGCCTCGAGTTGGAGAAAGGGGAAACTGGATTCTGCCAACATGGAGGGCGGTGTCTTCGAGGAATGCGACTTCGGGGAGGCGAGCATGCAGCGGGCGAATCTGCGCGATGCGCGTTTCAACCGTTCGATACTGAGCGGCGCACGGATGACGAACTGCAGTGCCGAAAAAGGCGAATTCTTCCAGACCCAGTGCAGGATGACCGATTTTTCAGCGTCCGATCTTTCCGAGGCGGGCTTCATGCAGGCCGATTTGAGCGAAGCCAGTTTCAGGGGCGTGCATCTTTCAGGCGCACGCCATCTTCCGGAAAAAGTGGGCAAGGAGAAGGCAAGATGAGCGATTTGCAATCGATCGTCCGCAAGGCAGCCACGGGTCGCCCGATCACCGATCTGAACTTTTCCGGTTTCGATTTCCGCAAGGCCAAGCTCGAGGGCGTTGTCTTCCTGCGTTGCGATCTGAGCGGCAGCCGCATGAACGGATGCGATCTGTCGAGAGCGATCTTCTCGGAATGCAATCTTTCTCGCGCCGATTTGCGGGAATCCCGGCTTGACGGCGCGAACATGGTGCATTGCGACCTGAAGGATGCCATCGTCGGCGCGGCGCGCATCAGGCGGATGGTTCTCGCCAAGTGCGATCTTTCCGGGAGCGATTGGCGGAATATGATGCTGGCGCAGGGAGCGTGGACCGATTGCGCGCTTGCCGGTGCGTTTCTTGCCGGGGCCAGCTTCACGCGCTCGGCCCTGGTCCGCGCCGCCTTCGGCGGCACCGACTTGCGCGGCGTCAAGATGCAAGGCTGCGCCGTCGTGGAGGCCGACCTCAGGCATGCCATGATTGCCGGTTTGAGCGCTGAAACGACCACCATGCCCAAGGCGAATTTTTCAGGGGCGGATCTGCGGGAATTGCGCTTTCATCGCTGCAACATGCAGGAAGCGAATTTCGACGGCGCCGACCTGTCACGCGCCGACCTGAGCGGCTCCTGCTGCCTGAAGGCCTCGTTCGGCAATGCAGTGCTTGCCGAAGCAAGCGCCAAAGACTGTCTTTTTCTCGAATCGCTCTGGCATGGGACGAACGCTGCCGGGATAGATCTGGAAGGCGCTGTGCTGCAGGGCGCCAATCTGGAAGATTGCAACCTGGAAAATGCCAGGCTCGTTCGCGCAGCCCTCAATAAAAGCGTGCAGCGGCAGGTCTCCTATCGCAAAGCCGACCTTCGCTATGCGGATTTGTCGCATGCGAAGTTCGAAGACGTGGATTTTTCCGATGCCGATTTCTCCTGGGGAAGGATGCATGCGGCCAGTTTCGAGCGGGTCTCTTTTTCAGGCTCAAGCCGCAGGCGCGCTTTCGGAACCGACAGCACTTTGCTCGAAGCCGAGCGCAAAGCAGGTTTACTGTAGGAGCTTACTTATGAAAACCCTTCCGATCGAAACCCCCGTCAAGTCTGAGTCATGCAGACAGATGATCGAATCCCGTGTCACCGCATGCATAGCTCCGGACCGCTACCTGCTCACGAGCGGCAGGATAGCAAGACCGGCGATTTCCTGCGTGGTCAGGCCGGCGGTAGGCGACCTGGTGCTTGCCGCAGCCGGGGGAGAGGACTGCCATATCCTTCACATCCTGGCGCGGGAAGAGGATAAGGCGGCAGTGATTTGCGTTCCGGACGCCAGGGAATTGCGCATCGAGCAGGAAAATCTGACCTTCATCGCCAGGCAGAAAATCGCCATCCAGTCGCTGCACGAGCTCGAATTTGCCTGCGCCGGGACGCTGAGCCAAAGCGCATTGAACCAGTTCGTTCATGTCGCTGAGGCTCTGGTAGAGAGCTTCGATCAGCATTTCAGCCGATCCCGCATCTGCACGCAGGAAGCTTCCGAGATTCTGAAAATGCACGGTGCACAGGTTCTGCTGAGTGCCGAAAGCGATCTGCGGGCGGACGCAGAACGAATCACCATGGGCTGAGGGAAGAATAAATGTTCGCCAACGTCAATCTCGGGGTCATGAATTTTTCGTTTCCCGATGTCTGCAAAATTCCGATGCCGGCGCCTGTGCCCATGCCGCTGTTGAACATCGCCATTTCCTGCACCCATATTCCTTCGCAGTTCAAGGTGATCTGCGGCGGCGGTCTCGGCGAAAACCTGCTCACCATGGGAACGATTTCCAACGGCGATGAGGCAGGGGTCGCCATGGGATTGATCTCGCAGCTCATAATCGGGCCCGACCGCCCGATCACCTGCAGCGTCAAGGTTTTCTTCGGGGGCATCCCGGCCACGCGGTTGACCAGCATGACCGGACAGAACGGCATCTTGCCCAATGCGGTGGGAATTTCCATCACGCCGGCGCAGTTCTGCGTCCTGCTCATCAGTTGAGGAAATGGACATGGGACGCATTTGGATCAGTTCGCTTCTGTTTCTTCTCGGTGCATGCAGCAGCCTGTCCGGGATGATTCCATTTATGGGGCCGCCCAAGACACGGATCGACGAAGTGCGCATCACGGCGGATGCCGGCGCCAACGGCAATCATCCGACTCGTCTCGACCTGGTTTTCATATACGACAAGAGCGTGCAGGCGGCGCTGCCGAAAAGCGGTCCTGAATGGTTCAAGCAGAAGGCGGCATTGCTTTCGGCCTATCCGAAGAAACTGGATGTGGCCTCCTTCGAGCTGCCTCCCTTGAGCGTGGTGAGTCCGGCCGGCTTGCCGGAAAATTTCGGGAAAGCGCTCGTTGTGCTGGCATACGCGGATTACAGGAGCCCTGGGGGACAGGGCGTTGCCGACATGACGACTCTCAAATGCCCATTGATCCGCCTCGGGGCGGGATCGTTCGCCGTCGAAGAGCAGCACTGAACCATGTACCGGAGAATCGCAGATGTCCACTGAAAATTCATCTCCCCTCGCCGATCTGCCCGATGCGGTACTGTGGTCGGAAGGCATGCTACTCGCTCCGCAGCATCTGCAGCAAAGCGACGTGTATTGGCATGAAATCGCGCGCGGCCGCATGGCGAGCCTCGAGCCCGATTACTGGGGATTGCTGTCGCTCGCCGTCGACAGCCGTGCATGGACCAATGGGGTATTGAAGATCGTCCAGGTGAGCGCGGTCCTGCCCGACGGCTTGCCGGTGAATTATCCGCTTGATAACGAAGAGCGCCAATTGACGCTCGATCTCAAGACGGCCCTGCCCCAGGACGGGCGTCCATTGCGCATCTGGCTCGGGGTGCCGCATCGGGGCGGGGAGTCGGCGATTCAGGACGGTTATCTGCCGCGCAATCTTTCATGCGCCGGGGGCATGGTCGCTGACGAGGTGACCGGCGGCAACCCCGTTGCCGTGACGAGATCGAGGATCAATCTGGTGCTGATCACCGAAGATAAGCAGCTTTCACGCCATTCAGCTTTTCCGCTCATGGAAGTGTTCAGAAATGTCGACGGGCATATCCAGTTGGGCACATACCAGCCGCCGATGCTGCGGCTCGGCGCATCCGGATTTTGGGGTGAAACCGGGTTATGTCGCCAATTGCAAGCCTTGTCCCAAAAGATATGGAGCAAGCTTCGTGAACTCGCGCAAAATTGCGACGAAGACGACGAATCTTCGATGGGGCAGCGCTATCTCGAGCAGGCGAGATGCTTGGCAGACGTCCTGCCGCAATACGACGTCGTTACCGGATCTTCGGACGCGCATCCGTGCGACGCCTACGTTGCGCTTTCGGCAATGGTGGGGAAGGCAGCCGCCCTTTCGTCCAATCCGATTCCGCCGCTGCTTTTCCCCTACAGACACCAGGAATGCGGAGAACAGTTCCGCGAAGCCATGGCTTACGTGGATCGCAAGCTGGACGGCATCGACACGATGATGGAAAAACTGCCTTTCGGCAACATGGGCGAAAACGCCTTCGCCCGCCGGCTTGCCGTCGATTCGCCCAAGGATGAACTCATCATCGAACTGAAGCCTCGGGCGGGACAGGAATTCAAGGACATGAAGCAATGGCTCGACAAGACCCGGATCGCAAGCGACGACCTCATGACTGTGTTGAGGCAGCGCCGCCTGTCGGGAGCGCAGGTGCGCAGCCTGACGCATGCCGAGCGCAAGATGCTGGGGCTGAAGGATACCGCCATCCTTTTCCTGGTCAAAAATCAGAACATCGAGGTGGACGGACAGCAGGTCGATGTCTTCCGCCCTGGAAGGTCGCTGCTCATCATGGGGATAGCCGACAGTAAAATGCCGGCCGGCATCCTGCTCTACCGCTGGAAAGGAAATCAGCCTTCCCTGGCCCAGGAGGGCGAGATCGCAACAGAAGGCGAGGAAGACGATCCGATGGTGAAGCAAGATGAATGAAGTCATCAACGACGGGTTTCTGCTGGAGGATTTCATCGGCATATATGAAGTCGTGGCCGGGGTGCGGCTCGCCATACGGGAAGGGAGGCTCGCTTCCCATCTGGGAATCGACAGCGAATCCGCAAGCGGCAACGAGCTGGCAAAGCGCATCGGCGCGCGCATCTCTGCCCTGGTCGATGCAAAGCTGAAAAAAATCAGCAACGACGGAACCAAGGTTCAGCAGGCGCATCAGCGCCTCGCCATATATGCCGCTGCAGCCCTGATCGACGAAATCTTCATCCTCGAGGAAAACTGGCCTGGACAGGAAGCATGGCTCGACGAGCTCCTCGAATTCAGGCTGTTTCGCAGCCGGGTTGCCGGGCAGCGCTTTTTCGAACTGGCAGAAGATATGGTACTGCACGAATCCCATTCGCCGCAGCTTTCCGAGCTGGCCGCGATCTTTCTGCTCGCCTTGCGTCTGGGATTCCATGGCCGCTACCGTGGCGCTGCAGGTGCCGAACCCCTGGAATATTTGCGCCGGCGTCTCTTCGAGCGGGTGATACCTGCGAACATCGCGAGAATTGATGAGCGCGCTTTTCCGCAGTCCTACCAGTTCACGGTGGAAGGCGGGGAGGAGAAGCGGCTCGCTCCATTGAAGCCGTGGCTCAAAGCTGCGGGCGCCGGGTTTCTCGCTTACCTGCTGTTGTCGAGCACGGTTTGGCTCATGGTGATGCAGCCTTTCCTGAACAGGCACTGAGAATCTGATGCGAAAATGAAGCCGATGTCACAGGAATTCTTGTTCTGGATACTTGTTGCCATGACCGCAGTCGTGGGCATTGCCTCGCTTTGGCTCATCTCCCGCAGCGGCAAGGTCCAGGGGATGCGGCTTCCCGGCATGTCCAAGCGATTCGTAGGCCTCCTGCACAAAGGGCCGTTCGCGCGTTTGCTGGAATCGGTGCAGTATCTGCTGACCTCCCGCGAGGCGCGCTATGCGACCCCCTGGGTGCTGCTCGTCGGCGAAAAGGGCGCAGGAAAATCGAGTCTTGCGCGCTCCTGTTCGGCGCAATTGAAGGACCCCTGCCCGCCCGGCAAGGAAGCAATCGACATTCACGGGGCGAAATGGCATGCGTTCGGCAGCGGCGAACTGATCGATCCGGACGGCGGGATGGGTACACACGGAGAGCGGGCGTGGAAGGATGCGCTCGACGCCATCGATATGCTGCGTCCGGAAAGGCCCATCGACAAGCTCGTCGTCGTGCTCAACGCACGCACATTGATGAGCGACGATTCGGATGCGCTTGCCTACCGGGCCAAGGAAACGCTGATCCAGCTGGAATCCATCCAGGAGCGATTCGAATTCGCCTTTCCCATTTATCTGGTGATCACACATTGCGATGCCATCACCGGATTCACGGCATTCTGGAATGCGCAAAAAGCGTCGCTACGCGAACAGATTTTCGGCTGGTCGGCGCCGCTCGCCATGCAAAGCCAGTCCACTGACAAATGGGTGCCGACCGCATTCGCCACCTTGCAGGATCGGCTGCGGCAGCTTCTTTACGCATCTGCTGCCTCCAACGACGACATCGAAGAAGTGGACCAGGTGTTCATGTTCCCGGTGAGCTTCAACCGGCTCTCCGATCCGCTTTCGCGCTGGTTCGAAATGGTTTTCCAGCCAACACGCTTGAGTCAGGCGTTCTTCTGCCGCGGAATCTATTTCACGGGCAGCCCGGTCGCATCAGGTGAGGTGGAGGACGGGCATCGCCCCGACGTCGCCTTCGTGCACGACTTGTTCAGGGATCGCGTCTTCGCCGAACAGCATCTTGCGCAGCCCATCCGCCAGAGCATCTGGTCGCGCAACCGCATGATCCGCCGCATCCAGTACGCAGCCCTGGTTTGCGGAGTCACATTGCTGTTCGGCCTTGCGTTTTCAACAAAACAGGCGTCGCGGCAAGTGGACTCGCTCGACAGTATTCTCGATTCGATGAGCCCTGCCCAGATCCAGCCCGTAGCGGGCGGTTGCCAGGATGCCGACAGCATCCTGGCGCTGCTTCGCCGGATCGCATTGCTCGATTCCCGCTCCTTCTATCCTGCCATTCCCGCTTCCTGGTTCGACGATCGAGAAAGGGGGCATATCGCCCAGCAAATATCAGAATCGGGCTTCAGGGATGTGGTCATGCCGGCAATCGCCTGTCGCATCAGGAAAAAGGCCGAAGCGCTGGTTGCGATCGATGTGCCGCCTGTTCCGGGCATCGATCCCCTCACGCCGCTCAGGCGCCGGTTCCTGGATTATCTCGGGAAGGTGAACGATCTTGAACTGAATGTCAAAAGATTCGCCACCATCTCCAGATCGGTCGGGCAGGAAGAGAAGTCGAATCAGCTGGAAGAATTCGGAAAAATGTTCGCTTATGCTTTCGATCGCCCCATGCCCAAGGAAGTCAGCCGCGAGAAGGGAATGTTTTCCATGGCGCTCGCCAATTTCAGTTACGACAAGCACCTTATACTGCCGCTCTATTGGCGCATGAGCTATGCCAAGCAGATCCGGGAGATGTCCGACAGCCTTCGCTCAGCATTGGACAACGAACTCGTCTCGGGACCAAAGCTTCTGGAAAGCATGGACCGGAGCAATGCACCGGGCTATTCCGTGCAGGACGACAGCCCCCGCCTTCTCTGGTGGCTGAACTGGGTGCGCCAGTCCTGGCTGGGGGCGAGCGCAAGCCGAAATCCCTGCGAGGACATCCGCTCGGCAGAAGCGCCGATAATGGAAGGATTGCTCTCCCACAAGAAAAACATAAAGTACCTCGAACCGATTGCCGACAGCTTCGGCGAAAAACTCTGCTTCCAGCCTTCGTTGCGCACTCTTACCGGGTTGAGCATGGCTCCATTCGGCAACATGTTCTTCAGCGACGGGCAGACCCTGAAATTGAATCCGGAACTCGGGAAGGAGTTTTCAGGGCTCGGCGAAGTCATGGAGATGCCCTACATGCACCTCGAAACGAAAAAGCGGTTCTTCTGCTCGAACGACCTGTCCGGATGGAACGGCGCATTGCTCCATGAAGCCAACAGCTACGCGCGGCAATACCTTGGCTTCGCAAGTTCGCACAAGATCACATCGAACGATGAGAACAATCGCCTTTACCTGAGGCTTGCGCGCCGGCAGCTCGATGCGGTCATGAGCGGCAGGGTAGACGCTGCCCAGTTGTCATCTCTCCCGGA
>JAJZQY010000096.1 GCA_021806605.1 Pseudomonadota bacterium | reverse complement strand
CTTTTCATGTCGCTCTTGGGTTCGCCAACCGAAAGCCCGCCTATCGCATAGCCGTCGAAACCGATCTCCATCAGCCCTTTCAGCGACTCGTCCCGCAGCGCTTCATGCATTCCGCCCTGGATGATGCCGAACAGCGCGTTCGAATTGCCTTCGTGCGCCGCCCTGCTGCGGAAAGCCCACCGCAGGGAGAGCCGCATCGAATCGCGTGCGGCATCATATTCCGCCGGATAGGGCGTGCATTCGTCGAAGATCATCACGATGTCGGAGTTGAGGATTCTCTGGATGCGCATCGATTCTTCCGGGGTGAGAAAGCAGACGTCTCCGTTGACCGGAGACTGGAATTTCACCCCTTCCTCGCTGATCTTTCTGAGGTCTCCCAGACTGAACACCTGGAACCCTCCGGAATCGGTGAGAATCGGCCTGTCCCATCCCATGAAGCGATGCAGTCCGCCGTGCGCTTCTATAGCAGAGAGACCAGGACGCAGCCAGAGATGGAAAGTGTTGCCCAGGACGATATGCGCTCCGATTTCGACAAGTTCCTTGGGACTCATGGCCTTCACCGTGCCATAGGTTCCAACCGGCATGAATGCCGGCGTCTCGACGGCCCCGTGGGCAAGCGTGAGGGTTCCTCGCCTCGCCAGTCCCTGGGTCTTGAGAAGTTCGAACTTCATGGTTGCAGCCTTTCGATGAGCATCGCATCTCCATAGCTGAAGAAGCGGTAATTTTCCCTTATCGCATGATGGTAGGCATGGCGGATGACCTCCATTCCGGAAAAGGCCGAAACCAGCATCAGAAGGGTGGATTTGGGGAGATGAAAATTGGTGAGCAGCCGATCAACCACCCTGAACTGGTAGCCCGGAGTGATGAAGATCGAGGTTTCGCCTTGAGTTGTTCCGTAAAGCGCGGCCGACTCGAGCGCCCGGAGTGCGGTCGTCCCGACGGAGATCACTTTTCTTCCCGCCGCTTTGGCGCGTTCCGCCCTGTCCATGACTTCCTGCGGCACATGAAAAACTTCGCTGTGCATCCTGTGCTCAAGGATGTTATCGACCCTGACCGGCTGGAAGGTTCCTGCGCCGACATGCAGCGTGACATGCGCGATGTCGACGCCCATGTCGGCTATCTTCTCCAGCATTTCCGGGTCGAAATGCAGGCCCGCAGTGGGGGCGGCGACCGCACCCGGATGTTTCGCATAGACGGTCTGGTAACGCTCCTCGTCGAATGGCGTGGCGGCATGCGTTATGTAGGGAGGAAGGGGGAGCCTGCCGCATCGGTCGAGAACGGCGTCCACACTGTCCGAAAATCGCAAAACGTAGAATTCCCCGCTCCTTTCGATCACTTCTGCAGCATCCCCTTCAAAATGCAGGATCGATCCGGGTTTCGGAGGCTTGCTCGCGCGGATCGCGGCCAGGACGCGGTGTTCGTCCAGGATGCGCTCGACCATGATCTCCACTTTCCCGCCGGTTTCCTTGGTTCCGAAGAGCCTTGCTCTGATCACTTTCGTGTCGTTGAAAACCATCAGATCGCCGGGCTCGAGGAAGGCGGGAAGCTCCCCGAAAACATGATCGGAAAGATGGCCTTTGCCGTCCATCACCAGAAGCCTGCTCGCCCCTCTGCTGGCGGCAGGAGTCTGTGCGATGAGTTCCGGAGGGAGATGAAAATCGAATTGCTCAAGCTTCATGCGCGCATTTTACCTTGTTGCAGAAAAAAGCGCTTTACAGGATAATTCCCCGTTTCCCCAGCCGGGATGGCGGAATTGGTAGACGCACGGGACTCAAAATCCCGCGATGGTGACATCATGGGGGTTCGATTCCCCCTCCCGGCACCATTTCCTCTCAACGGGTCAAGCCCGCATAGAGCAGCGGCAATTTTTCAGGCAGGCGGCTCACATGGTCGACGACCATGTAATTCCTCATGCCGAAAATGCGCGACACATACTGGTCGGCGCTCGCGTCAAGGCTCATGCAATAGGTATGGATGCCGCTGCGCCTGGCCTCCTCCACCGCTTTTTTCGCGTCATGGCGCAGGTATTGCGAATCGCGCACGTCGATATCGGCTGGCTCCCCGTCGGTGATCACCATCATGAGTTTCTTGCTGGATTTCTGCCTGTCCAGGTAATGGGTCGCATGGCGTATCGCCGCCCCCATGCGGGTGGAAAGCTGCCCGGTCATTCCGGCCAGCCTTGCCCTGGAGAGATCGTTGTAGGGCTGGTCGAAATCCTTGATCCGGAAATACTCGACATGGTGCCTGCTGTCCGAGCAGAACCCATGGATGGCGAAAGGATCGCCGACTTTCGCGATGGCGTCCGCCAGCAGAACGCAGGCCTCCCGGGTGAGCTGCAGCACGGTATGCTCCTGCCCCTGGACCCTTCCGTTCGTCGATTTGGAAAGGTCCAGAAGCACCATCACCGAAATGTCGCGGGTCTTCCTGACCGAGCTCATCATGATCCGGGTGTCGGGCGGGATGCCCAGCTTGATGTCGATCTGGGCGCGGATGGCGGCATTGATGTCGATTTCGTCGCCCTCCTCGAGCTTCCTGATGCGCTGCACGCCCTCCGGCTGGATGGCATCGAGCAGGATTTTCATGCGGGAAATGAGATGCCTGTTTCGGGCGATGATATCTTCGATGATCATCAAGTCGCCCTCCCTGACCCGTTTTTCCAGAACCAGAACCCATGACGGGCGCTCGATCTGCGCCCGGTAGTCCCATTCTGCATAATGGAATGGCGCCGAGATCGATTCCCGGCTTTCCTGTTCGCTGATGTTGCCGAAATCCAGCTTGAAATTGAATATGGCTGCCAGAACCGAGGATTTCTTTGCGGCTTCTCCTTCCGCTCCGTCGGCCACGGCATTGGTCATTCCGAACATACTGGCGTACTTGAGCATCTTCTTGCGGGTATCTCGCCCCAAATTGATCGCCTTGCCGAAATCGAACTTCCTGGACGCCCAGAGATGGCGATTGTCGTCGCGGTAGGGAATGTTCGGCTGGTCCTCGTGAAGCCTGAAGGTAATATGCTTTTCCCTGAAAGCATGCGCAAGAGTCAGGCCGATCTCACGGGAAACCAGATTGCTCTCCAAATCTTCCACCGCACTGAAAAGCGCCCGCCCCTGCATCACCCAGGGATCCTCGTCCGGATAGCCCTCGTCGAGCAGGGCACGCGAGAGCCGGTTGAGATAATCGCCTGCGCTTGCAGACTGCACGGGAATTGCCGCATGCAGTTTCGCCCAGATCCGCTTCAGGCCGGGAAATTCGCGAATTGCCAATGCTTCGACGCGGGCATCCTCGATGAGGGAAATCACTGCAATCTGCCAGTTGTCGAGCGATTCCTGAGAAAAGGCCCCCTTTGAAAAGACGATGTGGGCAGCGACATGAGCTGCCGCCGCACGATAAACCAGGCTGCCGGGAACCTCTCCGAAGTCCTCGTAGGCATCCGGCAAGCAGATGACGCCATTCACGACGAAAGGCATGAAGCCTTCGCGGTTCTGATAATCGCGCCCGCTGGTGGCGGTAGTGAATTCCCGAGCCCACAAGGCCCGCAGATACAGATTGACGCGGCGCTGCACGTCGGTGAACGAGGTTCCCTTTCGTTCCTTGCGCAGAACGCCCGGCGCTTTTTTATCCAGGCTGAACCGTTTGATCAGAAACTGCGCGATGCGATTGAGACTATGGACGTCCACGCCCGCTCTCCGCTCAGAAATAGGTGGTCACAGCGGCGTCCAGGGCATCCCGCATGTCGGGATCGTCGGTGATCGGCCTGACCAGCGCGACCCGGCAGGCGTTCTTGGGCTCCACCCCCTTGGCGATCAGGCTCCCCGCATACACCAGCATGCGCGTCGAGACCCCTTCGTCCAGACCGTGACCCTTCAGATTCCTGGAGCGCTCCGCAATCGATACCAGCTTCTCGGCAACCTCGCCCTGAACCCCGGATTCGTGCGCCA
>JAJZQY010000022.1 GCA_021806605.1 Pseudomonadota bacterium | reverse complement strand
GCAGCTCGATCTGGGCAGTCATGGGCACCAGAAAGCCCCCAAGCAGCAAGGCAACGACCGCCAGCACCACCGCGATTTCGATGAGCGTGAAGCCAGACTGCCGGTTCAGATCTCCCCTATCAGTCATGGTATGCAGGCCAACAAGTCCGTTGAAGTTGAGGTCGCCGAGTACGATTGAGCTCCCGAGAAAATCACGTCTCCCGCAGCGAACGCCCTGTATGTGGCACCCTCCAGGTAATTGGCCCAGTCATTTCTCTGCGCATTGGTGTCTCTGCTTTGGGAAGCCGTCCTGTCTCCCGCAAAAATCACCCCCCCTCTGCATGGCGCAGCGTTGACGGTAAGGCAAGCAAAACCGGAAGTGCATCTCGCATAAAGCAAATTGTCCTGCCAATTTTCCAAAGCATAATTTCCGGCAACAGCTACCCCGGGAACTCTCCCGATAGCGATGCTCCCGACGAGAGTGCCGCCGGATGTTTCAGTCACTGGCGTAGTGGAAAAATTGATGGCTGCCGGCGCAGGAAGGGCGGACAGATTCGATATGGCTTCTGTGAGCAGCCCGTTTACGAACGCCGCGAAGTCGTTGCGCTTCTTCACGGCATTGAACAGATCGCTTCTGGTGATGAAAATCACGCGATCGTTCACGATCTCTTTGCCCGAGATATTCTCGACGGGGCCGGCGACAAACCGGCTCACCGCATTTGCAATCGGAGAGACAGCCGCGTTGTTGATACCGTGAACCGGATCGCTGTCCAGGTAATTGGATGCAATGTAATTTCCCCCACAGGATGAAGTGCCCGATACCGAAGCATGGCTCTGGCTTCCCATGGCCGCCCCTGGCGCAAAAATGACAGCCACTGCCTGATTGTCCGGAGCCGATCCCGAAAGCAATCTGACCCCATCGGATGCCACAACCTGGAATAATCCGTTATTGTCCCAGTTCATGAGATCGGTTTTGGGATTGTATTTATAGGTTCCGGACACGGCATACCACAGACACTCCCCATGTCCATCCTTCAATGGAGGCAAGCCCAGCGTCTTCCAGGGCAGCCTTCCGAGCATGCTGACATTCTCGGCCCCGCAATTGCCTTCCGCGCCGCCTTCGCCGCCTATGGCCGTACCCGACAGGTCGGGACAGGGAAGATAGCCTTCCACATTTCCTGGATGCGTGTCGCCGTAGGTTATGGCAAACCCGATCAGCGCATCCTTTGCCTGTGCGAGCGCCTGAGCGGTGCTTTTGTCATTTTCAATGCTTTGCCTGGCAATGCTCACTGAAACCGTCAGAAAATAAGCCGCGCCCATCATCACGACGATCAACATGAGCAGCAGGGCCGCAGCGCCATCCTGTCTCATTTCTTCCTTACCGGCGCAATATGGCGCGGAACGCCGTTTATCCAGACCGTTTTCCCTCCCCCCTCCACTTCCACCGACCCAGTCGCGCTTTCTTGCGGAGCCACGCCCTTCAAGGCGATTGTTCCCGTCTGACGATGCTGCCGGTCCAGCATGGCGCGCTCCTGAGGGGTGAAAAAAAGTCTGCCCAGCGACTCGGCTCTGGAAATGACAGGCAGCAGCATGCAGGCCAGGACCAGCGCCTTCATTTCAATCCCTCCAGGGTCGCCCAGATCACGGTGCACCCGGCCTTCAGATGGGGCTCGTAACCCATTCCCGCTGCTTCCCTGATCCTTTCGACGTTGCATCCTGCAACCAGGGGAATGCCGTTCGATCCAGCCTCCAGCGAATCGATGAAATCCAGCAGCCTTCCCTCGTGAAGCAGGCTCAGTTGGAAAACGACGCGATCCACGCTCAATGCGAAGAAGTCTGACACCGGGAATTGCTGCCTGGGAGAAATCGAATATTGCATGTCGAACAGGGAAGATTCCGTCTTTTCCAGATGCTCGATGAGATCGATCCTCCTGAAACTGCCGATGAATCCCATTTTGACAAGCCTTCCGTAAGATGCCCGATACGAGTTCAGGTTCTCCTGCTCCCGCTTCGCCTGCCTGATTCCGTCGTTTGCCAGGGACAATGCCTTCTCGGCTGCAGCATCTTCCCTGCCCATTTTCTTCAGCAGGCTCTGGCCGATGACCGGCGCTCCCGTCGCCAGAACAAGCACACCGAAGAAAACGGCAATGGTCCTTGCCAGCCGGGGCACATCCTCTCTGGTGAATATCACGATCCCACCTTCCATACCGCCCTGATGGAAAAAACCGCCCGCTCCCTGGGCTGTCCGGGCCGCCTGACAAGGCCGGCATCGGGGTTCAAATCCAGGGGAAGGCTGACCTTCGCGACACTCATCCCGCCTTTCTCCAGATCCCTGCAGAATCGGTCGACCGTTTCGTTGGCCTGCCTGTAATTGCCTTCGAATGGGAAAATTTCCCCTTCCATGAAAATGACCAAATAATTGCTTCCGCGCTCGAGCAATGCCCGATCGAACCCGATTTCCCCAGAGACCGTCCTCACCGATTCGGGATTCTTCGCAACCTGCCATGAAAGCTGGTCGATTCGGATGCCAGGAAACGCATCCAGCGCTTGACTCACTTCAGCGAGCAATTTTCGTGGCGCGGGGAAGGCCGCTTCGATTTTTTCCGCGAGCAAAACGGCCGCTCTCATTTTCTGCGGCGAATCCGGCCCCGAATCGGGCGGCACCAGCTCCCGGTAGCGAGCCATGGCAGCTTCCGTGCGCGCATTCAGCATGACTGCATGGCCATGAAGACTGACCGCCCTCGAAACATCGATCCCGGCTAGGGACAATCCGCCGATGGCCAGGGATGCCGACAGGGCGTATGCGGCATACTGCCACTGCCTCAAATCGTGAATATGGGTATGCTCGTCGCTGCCGTACTGGTTGGCGCCACGACCGAGCAAATGCAGAAAAAGCGGCAAGGCATCCGATCCCGCGAGTTCTCCCGTGAATCCGATGCGCTTTGCCGCTTCTTTCAAATCGAAAAAGACGTGGCGCACGGAAGAAGTGTCTTCGAGCATCGCGCCGAATGCCTTTCTTTGCCCGGTGCCGCAAAGAATCAGGACCTGAAGCGCGCCTTTCTCGGGCAGGAGGTTGAGCGCATGCAGATACTTGTACAGCCGTTCGGACTCGACTTGCAGGATGGCGGCAGGATCGTCCTCGGGACGAACGAGGGTGAGGCGCGAAAAATTGAGGCTTCCGTTCAGAAAGAAGCTCTGCCTCAATCCCGTTCCGTTCTGGAAACTGAGCAGCAGAACATGGGATGCATGGCTATTCCCGACCAGCTTTTCGCTCAGCATCGCGACCGAGGCAATGCCCGAGAGGGCGATCTGCCGCTTCGCCATCGAATCGATCCAGGGAAGAATCAAGTTCGGATTCGTCAGCGCCGAAAACAGGACCCGGTCGCTCTTTCCTTCCCTGCCCTGAACGAGCGCATTGCGAAAAGGCGTATGCCGATAATACTGATTCAGCTTTTTCTCGTAAAAAGCCTTCCTGTCGCGCCATCCGAGGTGAGGAACCCGCTCGATGCGGTAATCCTCCTCGACGAAATCGGCCAGAATGCAGAACGTTGCATTTTTCATAGCACCGAGATAACGTTCGAATTCCTGTCTTCCCTCTTCGCTGTTGGGAAGGGCGCGCTGATAATCCAGGGAGCCTCTTTCCATTTTCGCCGCAAGGCAAAGCCTGTCTCCGATGAAAAGCAGTCCTTTCACCTGATCCTGCCCAGCATGTCGTAGATCGGAGTGATCGCCGAGAGCATGATCCATCCGAGCAGGGATCCCAGAACCACCGTCAGGAACGGCTCGATCATCACCTGAACCCTGCGGATGGCTTCACGCGTATCGCGCTCGTAGAAATAGCTCACGTTGAAGAAAGCCTCGTCGAGCTGCCCCGTCGCTTCGCCAACCTTGATCATCCTGAGCACGAGTGCCGGAAACATGCCGGCTTCCTGGAAGCTCTGGAGCAGCGTCTTGCCCGCCTCGATCTCCTTTTTGGCATTCTTGAGCTTCTCGGAAATCACCAGGTTTCCGGCTATGCCGGTGGAAATGGAGAGGCAGTCGAGTATGCTGACGCCTGACTCGTACATGATCGCGAAAGTATTGGAAAACCGCGCCAGGATGATTTTGAGCAGGATCGGGCCGATAATCCAGGTTCTGATCTTAAGCTCATCCACCCTGAGCCTGGCCTCCCTGCTGAGCAGGGTGAATGACCTCACCGCAGCGAAAATGCCGACCGGGATCGAGAGCAGCCCATAGCGGTAATGCACGAAGAAATCCGATATGGCGATGAGCGCCCTGGTTTGGGGAGGGAGGGTCTGTCCGAGATTTCTGAAGAAAGCGCTCAACTGCGGCACGAGATAGATCATCAGAAAAAAGGTGATGGCAATGACCACAGTGCCGACAAATGCAGGGTAAAGCAGTATCTGCCTGGTTTGCGCGCGCATCTCGTCCTGCCATTTGAGCGAATCGGTAAGATGCTTGAAAATCGCAGGAAGCCTCGCGCTTTCTTCCCCGGCCTTCACCAGGCTGACCGTCACGCTGTCGAACACTGCGGGATTGAGCGCCATCGCCTGCGAGAAGTGCATCCCCCCCTCTATGTTCTCGATCATTTCCGCAATGACCTCGCGAAAATGCGGCACATCCATGGTATCCCTCAGATCCGAAAGGGATTCCAGGAGGGGGACGCCTGCCCTTGCCAGGAGTTCCAGGTTGAAGAAGAACGTGATCAGTTCGCGCCGGCTCACCTTGTTGCCGAAAAAGGGCTTCCTGATGGATGCCGGCCTTCCGGAAACGAGATCGAGGCCGATGCGCTTCAGCCGCTCGTCGAGATCCGATTCGCTCGATGCGTCGAGCACGCCGCTTCTCACCATGCCGAAACGGTCTATCGCCCTGTATGAAAAAAGCGTCATGTCGATCTTCCCGTCATGTCGATCACTCTCGAAATCTCGTCAAGAGAAGTCATCCCGGAAAGCACCGATCCGACTGCATTCTGCGCAAGCGTCCTGAATCCCTTTTCCCGTGCCAGATTTCTCATCTCGCGCAAGGTACCGCGGCGCACGATCAGATCATCGAAGTCCTCGTCCAGCCTGACGAGCTCCATGATCGCGAACCTTCCGGAATAACCCTGGAAGTCGCAGGATTCGCACCCTTGCGCCCTGTAGACGATGGCCTTTTCGCCGAGAAGCGCCTCCTCTTCCGGACCGGCTTCAAATGGCTTTCTGCAGGATCGGCAAAGCCGTCTCGCCAGCCTCTGGGCGACCATGCCGGTGATGTTCCCGGCCATGATCTCCGGATGAATGCCGAGGTCATACAGCCTGGGAACCGCGCCTATCGCGGAATTGGTATGCAGCGTCGAGTAAACCTGATGCCCCGTCATCGCCGCCCTGAACGCCATGACTGCCGTGGGCTGGTCGCGAATCTCGCCGACCAGGATGATGTCCGGGTCCTGGCGCAGCATCGAGCGGATGCCGCTGGCGAAATCCAGCTTGGCCATTTCGTTGACGGATGCCTGCCTGATCATCGGCATCGGATATTCCACGGGATCTTCCAGGGTCATGATGTTGACCGTCTCGGTATTGATGCGGCTCAAAATGGAATAGAGCGTCGTGGTTTTCCCGCTTCCCGTGGGCCCGGTGACCAGAATGAGCCCTTCCGGTTTTGAAATCATCAGCTTGAGAATCTCGATCTCCTCATTCTCCAGCCCGATGTCTTCGAGAAGAACGATCCCCTTCTGTCTGTCCAGAATGCGCAAAACGATGTTCTCGCCATGGGTGGTTGGCTCTGCGGAGACTCTGAAATCGATCTGCCTTCCGGAGAGTCGCAGGGAAAATCGCCCGTCCTGGGGCGCGCGGTTCTCCGCGATATTCATCCCGCTCATCACCTTCAGCCTCACCGCCATGGGAGACCAGTACGACTTGTGCAAACTTCTCAACTGGCGCAGCACGCCGTCTATCCTGCAGCGTATGCGAAGGAAGCTGCGCTCCGGCTCGAAATGGATGTCGGATGCGCCGCGCTGCACCGCATCGGACAGGAGCGCATCGATCAGCCGCACCACGGGCTGGCTGAATTCGGTCACGCCGATCTGCAGCCCGGGATTCTCTATCTCGCCAGGCTCTATTTCCTGGAGTATGCCTTCTATGGAAAGCTCGAATCCGTAATACTGGTCGATCGCATGCATGATCTCGGATTCTCCGGCAAGCAGCGGATGCAAACTGCAGTCGTCTCCCAGCAGCGCCATGACCTGATCTAGGGCGATGATGTTTTCTGGATTGGCTATCGCAAGCGTCAGAATACGGCGGTTCTTATCGAAGGACAGAGGCAGAACCTGATGACGGCGCGCGATTTCCTGCGGAATCAGCCTGATCGCCGCAGCATCGACCACCACCCTGGAAAGATCCACGGTTTCCTGCCCCATGCTCTCCGAGAGCACATCGCGGATCGTCCCTTCCGTCAGAAACCCGAGCCCCACCATCAGTTCCCCGAGCCTCGTCCGGCTCTTGCCCTGTTCGAGCAGCGCGATCCTGAGCTGATCCTCGCCGACCACGCCCTTCTCGATCAGAAGCTGCCCGAGCAGTTTATTGCGCTCGCCCGGCATGGCCGCTTTCCAGTTCGCGTATCCTGGCAACTGCCGCAGCCGGGTCGAATCCAGGAAACCCCTTGCCCGAAAGCTTGAGGGCCAGCCTGTAATACTCGAGCGCCGGCTCGACACGATCCAGGTGATCCAGGCTGACGGCCAGATTGAAGGCGTAATCGGGGTTTCCAGGTTCGCTCTCGAAAGCGCTGAAGTAGGCCTGCTGCGCATCGGCCCAGAGCGACTGGTTCGCATACCGGTTTCCCAGGCTGAAATGGAGCGCCCCGGAATCCGGCGAATCCCTGAGGAGGCTCTTCAGTCTGCTCTCCGCGCCATCGGGATTCCTGATGTCGGCGAGACTCGCCGTGGCGGCGGGATCCTCAGGGTCTATTTCGAGCACCCTGCCGTAATAGCGCTCTGCAAGGGCAATGCGCCCCCTCTTGAGCGCGACTGCGGCAAGCCCGAGCAACGCCTCCCTGTTCTGCGGATCTTTCGACAACAGGGCCATGTAGTCTTTTTGCGCCCCCGCCAGATCCCTCGCCATCATCGCCTCATATCCCCTGACCGAAAGCGGATTGACGACGGCCTTTGCCTGGCTCTTCTCGATTTTAACGGTATTGGCTGGCTGCTCCTGCTGTGCGGGCTTTTCGGGCGGCCTGGCTGCGCTGGCTTCCGTCCTTTCCTGCGCCTTTTTCGGCACTTCCTGCGGCGGAGGCAAGGCAGGCTTGGGCGCGGCGGGATGCTGTTCAGGATGAGCCGGCTCAGAGGACTGACGCAGGTAGTAGAAGGCGCTGGCGATCAAAAGAAAGGCAGCTGCAAAAGCCAGGCCCCGCAGGCGCCAGTCCCGCCCCGGTTTTTGCTGGGACTGCGCGACCCGGATCTCTGCAACGGGCGCATCCTGCGGGGGCTTGTCCTCGATTTGCAGCGCCTCTCCTTCGCCCCCGGCTCCCTTGATCGCGTCCATCAGGATGTTCATTGCTCAATTCCCGTCGGTATCGAAAAAGTTCCGATCCGGAAGGACGTCTCTGAATTTCGCGAAATCCCCATCCAGGCTGGCATCCTTGATGACCATGGGCCGCAGGAATATGACCAGTTCCGATTTCGTGGTGGCGTCGTTCCTGTGGGAAAAAATCCCGCCGATGCCGCGCAGCTGGAACAATCCCGGAACGGTGTCGTCCACATTGTTTACCGAGTCCTGCATCAGGCCGCCTAGAACCGCGATTTGTCCGCTGTTCACCCTGATCACCGATTCCATTTCTCTCGTCTGGATCTCGGGAATGAGGTTCTTGACCGTAGCAGGCAGCGATGGATTGGGATCGGAGACATAGCCCAGGATTCGCGAGATGGTCGGGCGCAGGTCGATGATGATGGAATCGTTGCTGCCGATTTCCGGGGTCACATCCATCACGAAACCGACCGGAACGGAATTGACCGTCGTGGTATAAGTCGTGAGCGTGGTGGTCTGGTTCTGGCTGGTGTTGGCCTGAATCGTGAAGTAGATCCTGTTGTCCACCACCTTGAGCAGCGCAGTCTGGTTGTTGAGCACGCTGACCTGGGGGCTGGAGAGAACCTTGACCTTGCCGAATGATTCGAGCAGCGACACCGTCGCGGACAGGTTGCCTACCTTGGAAGACGGATTCGTGTAGCTCAGCACGAACAGGCTCTGATTGACCGCCGAAGGAATGCCGCCAGTCGGAGACTGGACGAGGCTCCACCCCTTTCCCCCATTGGCGAGTCCGGCCCAGTTGATTCCCTGCTGGTACGCATCGCTCAACTGAACTTCAACCACGGTCGCTTCGATCAGAACCTGCCTTTTCGCGCTTTGCATCACCCGATCCAGAAATTCCTGTATCTTCTTATGCTGGCGGGAAGTCGCGCGAATGCTGATGATCCCGGCCTCGGGGTTGGCTATCACCGAGGACGCCTCCCTGAATGTAGTGCGCTTGATGACGGTGGTCCCGGTATTTTGCAGTGTTGCAGGACTCGGACTAGCCGCTATGGAACCCTGATCCCCTTTCCCCGATGACTTGCGGGGAGGCGCGCCCGTTCCCGTCGTGGTCTGGATGCCGGCCTGCTGCACGATGGTCTCGGAAGATCCTTCCGGCAAGATCTTGTCGGTTTCGTGCAGCAAATCCTTGATGTTCTGGATCAGCGTCTCCCAGAACCGGTTTTTGGCGATATTCGTCACCGAAGTGGTCGAATTGTTGATGCCCGCTGTCGCCGCGCCGGTCCCCCCGGCCACGACCCCCGCCCCCGGCGTCGCAACCTGGGTGATGATCGCAACGGAGCCGTTCGTGTCGCGCGACATATTCAGATAATCGACCTTGTAGTTGAGCAGATAGGGCGTATCCGGCATGACGGAAATATCCGCTCCCTCCATTTCGTAGCGCATGTCGACCTGTTCCGAAATGCGGCTCAGGATTTGCGGCAGACTCTGGTTGATCGCATTGATGGTCACTACGCCGTTGATGCCGGGATGGATGTCGATGTTGATGCCCGCATCGCGAGCCAGGGCGTAAAGCAGTTCCTGCACCGGAACGTTGTAGACGGACACGCTGTAAACCGCGATTTTCGCAGCCGGCCTCGGAATAGGCGGTGCAATGCTGGCCCTGACCGGCTGCGGAATAACCCCCTGCCTCCCGGGTTTTGCCAGCAGGTGCTGGGAAGAAGGCTTGATGGGTTGCATTCCGCAGGCTGTCAGGCTCAGGCAGACCAGGGAAACGATAGATTTTCTCATTTATTGCTAATTTCATGATAGTCTTCATGAAACACAGTAGCATCGCCCCGGAAATTTGCAATGCAAGAAACGCCCCTCGCATCAAGCGCCGATGCAGTCCAAGAATGCCCGCTCGATGCCCTGCCTCTGCGAAATGCTCAAAAGCCGATCGGGCGCCCCTGGAAAATTCAATTTTCCTTCGTGCAGCACCACCAGCCTGTCGCACAGCTCGCACATTTCTGAGAGGGAGTGCGATGTGAACAGCAGCGTTTTTCCGGCATCCTTCAGCTTCAGCAGCCTCGTCTTCACCAGCGCTCTCGCCTTGGGATCAAGTCCGCTCATCGGCTCATCCAAGACAAGAAAATCCTTTCCGCTCAGAAAGCAGGCCGCAAGACCGAGCTTCTGCGCCATGCCTTTCGAGAAGGCCCTGACCGGCTTCCCCAGCACATCCCGATCCAGGCCGAGCTCTTCCAGCATTTCGAAAATTGCGGCTGAATCAGGATCGGCACCGTGCAGATTCAGGGAGAAATTCAGAAAATCCCATCCCCTGAGAAATCCCGGAGGATTGAAGCGCTCCGGCAGATAGGCGAGCCTGGCTCGGGCGCGGCTCTCGACATGGGGAACGCCGAAAATCGTGATCCGCCCCTCGTCGAGGGCGCAGAAATCGAGCAGGCACTTGATGAGCGTGGTCTTTCCTGCGCCGTTCACGCCGGCGAGCCCGACAAAACTGCCGCGATCGACCTGGAGCTCCAGATTTCTGAACACGACCGATTTTCCGAAACTTTTCGCGGCGCCTTCGAATATCAACGCCGCATTGCAGTCAGCCATGTCTCCCCCTGATGTTTCCATGAATTCAATATAGCAGCCGCCGAAGCACTGTCTTTGTCGTGGAAGGTGGTTTAAAATACGCACCTCATTCACCCCAAAAACACCGATCGTGCCGCCTGAAAACTTTCTGGAAATCCGGGATCTCAACTTCGCCTACGACAAGCGTCCCATTCTCAGGGGCATCAACATGTCCATTCCGAAAGGCCAGGTCGTTGCGATCATGGGGGGCAGCGGCTGCGGCAAAACCACGCTTCTGAAATTGATAGGCGGACAGATCAGACCCACCCAAGGCCATGTCAAGTTCGACGGAAGAATCATCCACGAACTCGGCAGGAGCGATCTTTACCAGACCAGGCGCAAGATGGGCATGCTTTTCCAGTTCGGCGCGCTCTTTACCGACCTCTCCGTATACGACAATGTCGCATTCCAGATGCGCGAGCATACCGACCTTCCGGAATCCCTCATCCGCGATCTGGTGCTGATGAAGCTCGATGCGGTGGGATTGCGCGGCGCAAGGGATTTGATGCCGAACGAGCTTTCCGGCGGCATGGCAAGGCGCGTGGCGCTTGCCAGGACGATCGCGCTCGACCCCATGCTCATCATGTACGACGAGCCTTTCACGGGACTCGACCCGATATCGCTAGGCGTCATCGGCAACCTGATCAGGAAGCTCAACGACGCGCTCGGCGCAAGCTCCATCGTGGTCACGCACGACGTGCAGGAATCGCTGCAGATCGTCGATTACGTCTATTTCGTCTCGGAAGGCGTCATCGTCGCGCACGGCACGCCCGACGAAATCAGGTCGTCCGAAACGCCATTCGTTCACCAGTTCATCCACGGCGAAATCGATGGCCCAGTGCCGTTTCATTACCCCTCCCCGCCCTATTTCGAAGACTTGCAGCTGGAGCCGCCCCATGCTTGATTTTCTGAGAAAGCTAGGGCATACGGCCATCGACGCCATCTGGCGCCTGGGCTATGCGGGAAAGTTCTTTTTCCTGACGCTGATCGGCTCGGGGACCTGTTTCAGGCGCTTCCATCTCGTCATCCGGGAAATCTATTACACCGGCGTGCGCTCGCTCATCATCATCATCGTGTCCGGACTTTTCGTCGGCATGGTTCTGGCGCTGCAGGGCTACGAAACGCTGCAGCGCTATGGCTCGTCCTCGGCGCTCGGGGTGCTGGTGGCCCTCGCGCTGGTCAGGGAACTGGGGCCGGTCGTCTCGGCCCTGCTTTTCGCAAGCCGGGCGGGTTCTGCGATAACCGCGGAAATCGGCCTCATGAAGGCGACCGAGCAGCTCTCCGCCATGGAGATGATGGCAGTCGACCCGATCGCGAGAGTGGTCGCGCCGCGTTTCTGGTCGGGCGTGATCTCCTTGCCGCTGCTCACGGCGATATTCAACGCGATGGGCATTTTCGGCGGCTACCTGATCGGGGTGGTGCTGATCGGGGTCGACGAGGGTTCCTTCTGGTCGCAAATGCAGGCCGGCGTCGATTTCAGGGAAGACATCATGAACGGCGTGATCAAGAGCGTCGTGTTCGGCATCGCAGTGACCCTGATCGCGGTTTTCGAGGGCTACGATTCGCCCCCCACGGCCGAAGGCGTTTCCGGCGCAACCACACGCACGGTCGTCACTTCGTCCCTGATCATTCTGATTCTGGATTTCGTATTGACCTCATTCATGTTTCGGGGAGTTTGATTCAATGGAACGCACAACACTGGATTTATGGGTCGGCATTTTCGTTGCAGCCGGCATGGCTGCAATTCTGGTACTCGCACTCAAGGTCGGGAACTTCAGCCTGAACGGATCCAGCACCTATCCGGTCTATGCCTACTTCGACAATATCGGCGGATTGAAGCCCAGGGCTCCGATCAAGAGCGCAGGAGTCGTGGTGGGCAGGGTGGCGGCAATCGCCTTCGACCAGAAACAGTACAAGGCCAGGGTTACGCTCAATATCGACAAGCAGTACCAGTTCTCCAAGGACAGCACCGCATCCATCCTGACCTCCGGGCTTCTGGGGGAGCAGTATATCGGCCTCGACACCGGAGCCGACGACCAGATGCTCAAGCCCGGAGACACCATCACGCTGACCCAGTCGGCCATAGTTCTCGAGAAACTGATCGGCCAATTCATCTTCAACAAGGCCGGATCAAGCAACCACCAGTAGAAAGGAAATCATGAGAAGAATTCTGACATTGCTGCTCCTCTTCCCGGTTCTCGCGCACGCGGAAATCGCGCCCGATGCGCTGATCAAGGACCTGGCACAGGAAGTGACCGCCATCATCAAGCAGGAAAAATCCAGGCATTCCGACAGGAAGGCCCTGGCCGATGCGGTCGATGCCAAGATCATGCCCCATTTCGACTTCACCCGCATGACCAAGCTGGCAGTCGGCAGGGGATGGCGCGATGCGACCCCGGAGCAGCAAAAAAGCCTGACCCAGGAATTCCACACCTTGCTGATGAACACCTATTCCAGCGCGCTGGAATCCTACAAGAACGAACCCATAGAAGTGCTCCCCCTGTCCGCCGCGCCGGATTCGAACCAGGTGATGGTTCACAGCCGCATCATCCAGAGCGGCAAGGCGCCGATCTCGATCGACTACCGGATGGAAAAGACCGGCCAGGGATGGATGATCTTCGACGTCTCGGTCGAAGGCGTGAGCCTCGTCACGAATTACCGCAGCACTTTCCAGACCGAGATCAGCAATTCGGGAATCGACGGCCTCATCAAGATGCTTGTCGACAAGAACAAGAAGCTTGAAACGAGCAAATGATCCGGCGCCAGGGCATCCGTTTTTCGCTGGAAGGTCCGGTAACGGTCGACAACGTCAGGAAGACGCTCGCTGAAGGACTGGCCGAAATCGAGTCGGGAGCGCTCGAAGTCGACCTCGGCAAGGTGAGCGCGGTGGATTCCTCCGCAATCGGCATGATGCTGGCATGGATGCGGGCAGCGAAAAAACGCAGGCAGAGCCTCTCCTTTTTCGGCGTGCAGCAGGAACTGGCAAGCCTCGCCAGGCTTTACGGGCTGAGCGGCCTGTTTCCTCAAGGGGCGGCGGATTCCCAGAAATGAATCCGGCAATAGCGATCCGCCAGGCCAGCAAGCAGTTCGGCAGCCTCAAGGCTGTCGACTGCGTCGATCTCGAAATCGCCCAGGGCGAATTCTTCGCCCTTCTGGGGCCGAACGGGGCCGGCAAGACGACCCTCATCAACCTGCTATCCGGGCTTTCCCGGCCGGACAGCGGCAGGCTTGCCATCATGGGCTTCGACGTTTCCACTGAATACCGCAAGGCGCGGCGTTCGGTGGGGGTCGTTCCCCAGGAACTGGTTTTCGACCCCTTCTTCACCGTCAGGGAAGTGCTCGAAGTCCAGTCGGGCTATTTCGGCATATCCGGCAATGCCGCCTGGATAGACGAGATACTGGCGCGCCTGGATCTTTCCTCGAAGGCCGACGCCAACATGAGGGCGCTCTCGGGCGGCATGAAGCGCCGCGTTCTGGTGGCGCAGGCGCTCGTCCACAAGCCGCCGGTCATCATCCTCGACGAACCGACTGCGGGAGTCGACGTCGAACTGAGGCAGGCGCTATGGGAATTCGTCAAGTCGCTCAACGCATCTGGGCATACCATCGTGCTCACGACCCATTACCTTGAGGAAGCCGAAGCGCTTTGCAACCGGATCGCCATGCTGAAAGCGGGAAAGATCGTCGCGCTGGATACGACCGACAACCTCCTGAAAAGCTGCAAGCTCCGCCATGTGAAGCTGCAGATTTCCCCGGACAGGCTGCCGGATGCGCTTCTGCCGAGCTTGATCGACAGGGAATCCGGCTATCATCTGCTGAAGCTCGACGAATTCTCAGATCTCGAATCGATGCTGGAAATCCTCAGGGAATCGGGGGCGAGGATCACGGACATGGTCCTCCCCCACCCCGACCTGGAAGCGGTTTTCGTGGAAATCATGAGGACGCGATGAAGGGTTTCTACAGCCTGCTCTACAAGGAAGTGGTGCGTTTCTGGAAGGTGGGGTTCCAGACCGTTCTATCCCCGCTCCTGAGCACGATGCTCTACCTCCTCATTTTCTCCCACGTTCTGGGAAATCATGTCGAAGCCTTCCCGGGAGTTCCGTATGTTTCATTTCTGATCCCGGGTCTTGCCATGATGGCGCTGCTGCAGAACGCCTTCGCGAACAGCTCCTCCAGCCTGATCCAGTCGAAAATCACCGGAAACATCATTTTCCTGCTGCTCTCCCCGGTTTCCTATCCCGAAATCTTTCTCGCCTATGTGCTCGCATCGACGATAAGAGGGGTTCTGGTCGGATGCGGCATTTTCCTGATCACGCTCTGGGCCGTCGACATTCCCCTGAGATTTCCGCTCTGGGCTTTGGTTTTCGCCCTCCTGGGAAGCTTCATTCTCGGCGCGACCGGCATCGTGGCAGGAATATGGGCCGAGAAATTCGACCAGCTGGCGAGCTTCCAGAACTTCATCATCGTTCCCCTGACCTTTCTTTCCGGGGTGTTCTATTCGATTCACTCCCTCCCTCCTTTCTGGCAGGAAGTCTCCCATCTGAACCCGTTCTTTTACCTGATAGACGGATTCCGCTACGGCTTTTTCGGAGTTTCGGACATTTCCCCCTACTTCAGCCTGCTCGTCGTCTCTATTTGCCTTGCGGCTGTATCCTTGTTCACCCTCGGCCTGTTAAAATCCGGCTACAAACTGCGCAACTGAAAGAGAAACCATGGTCACACCCGAACAAATCAAGGGCTACATCGCGGCAGGGCTTCCCTGCGAAATATTGCAGGTCGAGGGAGACGGCCAGCATTTCGAGGCGATCATCGTCAGCCGGGATTTCGAAGGAAAGAGCCCGATCCAGCGCCACCAACTCGTCTACAAGGCGCTCGGCGACAGGATGCGCGAAGAAATCCACGCGCTTTCCATGAAAACCTATACTCCGGAACAATGGGCTAAGCTCTCATAATGCAAAAACTGGTCATCGAAGGCGGCATTCCGCTCCAGGGAGAAATCAGGATTTCCGGAGCGAAGAATGCGGCGCTCCCCATCCTCTGCGCGACCCTGCTGAGCCGGGAGACGCTCCATGTGGAAAACGTCCCTCACCTGAAGGACGTGACGACCATGCTCAGCCTGCTGGCCCAGATGGGCGTCGGCATCACGCTGGATGCGTCCCAGTGCGTCGAACTCTCGGGCCGCGAAATTCCCAATCCCGTTGCCCCCTACGAACTCGTCAAGACGATGCGCGCATCGATCCTGGTTCTGGGACCGCTGCTTGCCAGAACGGGAAGAGCGAGCGTATCCCTGCCGGGAGGCTGCGCCATCGGGCTGCGCCCGGTGGACCTGCACATCAAGGGATTGCAGGCGATGGGCGCCGAAATCGAGGTCGCGAACGGCTATATCCAGGCGAGCGCTTCGAAATTGCACGGCGCGAGGATATGCATGGATCTCGTTTCGGTCACGGGAACTGAAAACCTGATGATGGCAGCGACCCTGGCCAGGGGAGTGACCGTGATCGAAAATGCGGCGAGGGAGCCCGAAGTCGTCGACCTCGCAAACTGCCTGATATCCATGGGAGCGAAAATTTCCGGGGCGGGAAGCGACACCATCGAAATCGAGGGGGTCGACGAGCTCCACGGCGCGCGCCACAGGGTCATGCCCGACAGGATAGAGTCCGGCACCTTCCTCGTCGCCGCGGCAGCAAGCCTGGGCAAAATCAAGTTGCACGGCGCGCGCTCTGACATTCTGGATGCGGTCCTCGACAAGCTCTCTGAATCCGGGGCGCACATCTCGACCGGGGAGGAATCGATCTTTCTCGAAATGAGGGACAGGCCAAAGTCCGTGAACGTCAGGACAGCACCCTACCCCGCCTTCCCCACCGACATGCAGGCGCAGTTCATGGTGCTCAACAGCGTCGCAGAAGGCAGCGCATTGATCACGGAAACCATATTCGAGAACCGTTTCATGCATGTCCAGGAATTGTGCAGAATGGGCGCTCACATCGAGGTCGAAGGCAATGCCGCCATGGTCAGGGGCAAGGAGCGTCTCGGCGGCGCCACCGTCATGGCGACCGACCTGCGCGCTTCCGCCAGTCTCGTGATCGCGGGACTCGTCGCCCGGGGAGAGACGACGATAGAGCGCATCTACCATATCGACAGGGGATACGAGTGCATCGAGGAAAAGCTGGCCCAACTGGGCGCAAAAATCAGGAGAATGGCTTGATCACGCTAGCCCTGTCCAAGGGCAGGATTTTCGAGGAAACCGCGCCGCTTCTGGAAGCTGCCGGAATCACCTGCCTGGAAAACCCGGAAACCTCGAGAAAACTGATCCTTCCGACCAATCGCGAGAACGTCAGGATCATCATCGTAAGGGCATCCGATGTGCCGACCTATGTCCAGTACGGCGCGGCCGACCTCGGCATCGCCGGACGCGACGTTCTGATCGAGCACGGCGGAACCGGGCTCTACCAGATGATCGACCTGAAAATCGCGAAATGCCGGATGATGGTCGCGGTTCCGGAAGGATTCGACTACGAAAACGCCGTGAGAAGCGGAGCGAGGCTGCGCATCGCCACGAAATACATCAAGACCGCGAGGGAGCATTTCGCTGCAAAGGGGGTTCATGTCGACCTGATCAAGCTCTACGGCTCGATGGAGCTTGCGCCGCTGGTCGGCCTTTCCGATGCGATCGTGGATCTCGTCAGCAGCGGCAATACCTTGCGCGCAAACCATCTCGTCGCAGTCGAGGAAATCATGCAGATCTCATCGCGCCTCGTCGTCAACCAGGCGGCCCTCAAACTCAAGCGTCCCCTGATACAGCCGCTGCTGGATGCTTTCTCCGGGGCTGTCAACGCCTGAATTTCGTGTAGAATCGAATCATGCCCATCATTTCCCGTCTCGACACTCAGGCTTCCGGCTTCGATTCCGGGCTGGAAGCCCTGCTCGCCTACGAAAGCGCGCGCGACCCGAAAATAGAGGAAACCGTCGCATCCATACTCGACGACATCCATAACAGGGGAGACGCCGCACTGCTCGACTATACGCGTCGCTTCGACAGACTGGATGCGGCCTCCATGCAGGAACTCGACCTGCCGAGATCGCGGCTCGAAGCGGCATTGCAGGGATTGCCCCGCGCCCAGCGCGAAGCGCTCGAGCAGGCTGCCCACAGGATCAGAATCTACCACGAGAAACAGCTTCAGTCTTCCTGGCGCCACGTTGAGGAAGACGGCACCATGCTCGGGCAGAAGATCACGCCGCTCGACAGAGTCGGCCTTTATGTTCCGGGCGGAAAGGCGGCCTATCCTTCTTCGGTGCTGATGAACGCGATTCCCGCCAAGGTTGCCGGGGTATCCGAACTCATCATGGTCGTCCCGACCCCGGGAGGAGAGCAGAACGAGCTGGTGCTCGCTGCCGCCGCGATCTGCCGTGTCGACAGGGTATTCTGCGTGGGCGGCGCGCAGGCTGTGGGCGCGCTCGCCTACGGTACCCAAACGGTCCCCCAGGTCGACAAGATCGTGGGGCCAGGTAACGCCTATGTGGCAGAAGCCAAGCGGAGGGTTTTCGGGACGGTCGGCATAGACATGATCGCAGGTCCTTCCGAAATCCTGGTGATCTGCGATGGCAGGACGAACCCGGACTGGATCGCCATGGATCTGTTCTCCCAGGCCGAGCACGACGAAATCGCCCAGGCCATCCTGCTCTGCCCGGATATGGACTTCCTCGATGCCGTCGAAAAAAGCATGGAAAAGCTCCTCCCGCAAATGGCCAGGCGCGCAGTGATAGCGGCCTCCCTGGGCAAGCGCGGCGCGCTGATCAAGGTGAAGGATCTTGCGCAAGCGTGCGAGATCGCGAACCGGATCGCCCCCGAACATCTCGAACTTTCCGTGGAAGCCCCGGAAGCGCTGCTCGACAGCATCCGGCACGCCGGGGCGATCTTCATGGGGCGCTACACTTCGGAGTCGCTCGGAGATTACTGCGCAGGGCCGAACCATGTCCTGCCCACCTCGAGAACCGCGCGCTTCTCCTCCCCGCTGGGAGTCTACGACTTCCAGAAGCGGACCAGCCTGATATCGGTATCGCAGGCAGGCGCGGCGACCCTGGGGCACCTGGCGCAAACGCTCGCCATCGGCGAGGGGCTGGATGCGCATGCCAGATCCGCCGCCTTTCGTTTCGAAAACTCATAGGACACACATCATGCGGGAAGCCGAAGTCAAAAGAAGCACGCTCGAAACCGAGATTTCCGTCAGGATCGTCCTGGATGGCACGGGAAAATCCTCGATTTCCACCGGAATCGGCTTCTTCGACCACATGCTCGACCAGATCGCGAGGCACGGCCTGATCGACCTCGATATCCAGGCGAAAGGGGATCTGCACATCGACGGCCACCACACGGTGGAAGACATCGGCATCACCCTGGGGCAGGCGTTTTCCCGCGCGATCGGGGACAAGAAGGGCATATCCCGCTACGGCCACGCCTACGTCCCGCTGGACGAGGCCCTCTCCAGGGTCGTCGTCGACCTCTCCGGCAGGCCGGGGCTCGTCATGGACGCGCCCTTCACCCGAGGCATGGTGGGAGAATTCGATGTCGAACTGGTTCGCGAATTCTTCCAGGGTTTCGTCAACCATGCCCTTGTCACCCTGCATATCGACAATCTCAGGGGAAAGAATGCGCATCATCAGTGCGAAACGATTTTCAAGGCTTTCGGGCGCGCGCTGAGGATGGCGTGCGGCATCGACGCGCGCCTGGAAGGCGGAATGCCGTCGACCAAAGGCAGCCTCTGAGCATGGCTGACATCGCCATCATCGATTACGGCATGGGCAACCTGCGCTCTGTCGCCCATGCGATAGAGCATGTCTCGCCGCAATCGAAGGTGGCGGTGACAAGCGACCCAGCCGAAATTCTCCGGGCGAGCCATGTCGTTTTCCCGGGCCAGGGCGCCATGCCGGACTGCATGCGGGAACTCGACGCCAGAGGGCTGAGGGAGGCGGTCATGCGCTCGGCAAAGGAAAAACCCTTTCTCGGCATCTGCATCGGCCTGCAGATGCTCTTCGATTTCAGCGAAGAGGGAAACGTGGCCGGACTGGGGATTCTGAGGGGCAAGGTGAAGCGCTTCCCGCAGGACAAGATGTTCGACGCTTCCGGGGAAAAGCTGAAAGTGCCGCATATCGGATGGAACCAGGTCGAAACCTGCCTGTCCCATCCCCTTTGGGAAGACATAGCGCAGGGAAGCCGGTTCTATTTCGTGCACAGCTATTACGCCGAACCTGACGACGAAGGCATCGTCGCGGCGACCAGCCGCTATCCCTTCCGCTTCGCCTCGGCCGTGGCGAAGGGCAATATTTTTGCCGTACAATTCCATCCGGAGAAAAGCCAGAGCGCAGGGCTTGCCCTGCTGCGCAATTTCTCCGGATGGAATGGCGCAATTTAGATTGGAGAACACCGGGATATGCTGATTATTCCTGCCATCGATTTGAAAGACGGCGAATGCGTTCGCCTCAAACAGGGACTGATGGAAGACGCCACCGTCTTTTCGGACGATCCGGCAACCACCGCCAAGCATTGGATGGCCCAGGGCGCGAGGCGCCTTCATCTCGTCGACCTCAACGGCGCATTTGCCGGAAAGCCCAAGAACGAGGAGGCGATACGTTCCGTGATCGAAGCGGTAGGAGATGACGTTCCGGTCCAGCTCGGCGGCGGAATCCGCGACCTCGAAACCATAGAGCGCTACCTCGACGACGGGGTCACTTACATCATCATCGGCACCGCTGCGGTCAAGACGCCGGGATTTTTGCACGACGCCTGCAATGCCTTTCCCGGCCACATCATGGTCGGGCTGGACGCCAAGGACGGCAAGGTCGCAGTCAACGGCTGGTCCAAGGTGACCGGGCACGATGTCGTCGATCTCGCCAGGCGCTTCCAGGATTACGGGGTGGAAGCCGTCATCTACACCGACATCGGCCGGGACGGCATGCTCACCGGGGTCAATATCGAGGCAACCGTCAACCTCGCGCGCGAACTCACCATACCGGTGATCGCGAGCGGCGGGCTCACCAATCTCGAAGACGTCAGGGCGCTGTGCGGCATAGCATCGGAGGGCATCATGGGGGCGATTACGGGGCGCGCCATCTACGAGGGAACGCTCGACTTCAAGGCGGCACAGGCGCTCGCCGACTCGCTCGCCCCGAAATTCCTGGAGTGAAATGGGACTCGCGAAAAGGATCATTCCCTGCCTCGACGTAACCGGAGGACGGGTCGTCAAGGGAGTCAACTTCGTCGGCCTCAGGGACGCCGGGGACCCCGTGGAGATTGCCCGCCGCTATGACGAGCAGGGCGCGGACGAGCTCACCTTCCTCGACATCACTGCAAGCTCGGACGAGCGCGGACTGATCCTCAAGATCATCGAGGACGTGGCTTCCCAGGTGTTCATCCCGCTCACGGTAGGGGGCGGGGTACGGGCGGTTGCGGACGTGAGGAGCCTGCTCAACGCGGGCGCTGACAAGGTCAGTATGAACACGTCGGCGGTATCCAATCCCGACCTCGTCGCCGAAGCGTCCAACCGCTTCGGATCGCAATGCATCGTCGTCGCGATCGACGCAAAAAAGACCGGCGAAGGCAAGTGGGAAGTGTTCACTCACGGCGGAAGAAGGCAAACCGGGCTGGATGCTATAGAATGGGCGGTAAGGATGCAGCGACTGGGGGCGGGGGAAATCCTGCTCACCAGCATGGACAGGGACGGCACCAAGAACGGCTTCGACATCGAACTCACCAGGGCCGTGTCCGACGCGCTCGACATTCCCCTGATCGCGAGCGGCGGAGTGGGCAACCTCGCGCATCTTGCGCAAGGCGTGCTCGAAGGGCATGCCGATGCTGTCCTTGCCGCGAGCATATTCCATTACGGCGAATACACCGTGAAGCAGGCCAAGGAGTACATGGCGAACCGCCATATCGAGGTGAGACTTTGAACGACAACTGGCTGAACAAGATCAACTGGTCCAACGAAGGCCTTGTTCCCGCGATCGCCCAGGATTCGAGCACCGGGCGAGTGCTGATGGTCGCCTGGATGAACCGCGAATCCCTGGAGCTGAGCGCCAAAACCGGGGTAGCCGTCTACTGGTCGCGCTCCAGAAAGAAGCTCTGGAAGAAGGGAGAGGAATCCGGGCATACCCAGAAAATCGTCGAGATGCGTCTCGATTGCGACGAAGACGTGATTCTTCTGCAGGTCGAACAGCAGGGCGGCATCGCCTGCCATACCGGGCGGGAGAGCTGCTTCTTCCAGAAGCTTGAAGACGGCCACTGGGTGGTGACGGACGAAGTGATCAAGCCCCCCGAGGAAATTTACGGGAGCAAGGCATGAGCATACTGGAGCGCCTCGCGGACACGATTGCATCCCGCAGGGGGATGGATCCGAAATCGTCCTATGTCGCCTCCCTTTTCGACAAGGGGCAGGACGCCATCCTGAAAAAGATTGCGGAGGAAGCCGGGGAGACGCTGCTCGCATCCAAGGACGGTGATAAACTGCACGTTGTGAAGGAAACTGCGGACCTCTGGTTCCACAGCCTCGTCATGCTCGCCTGGCACGGGCTGCGCCCGGAAGACGTGTATGCCGAACTGGAAAGAAGAGAAGGCATTTCGGGCAACGAGGAAAAGGCCGGGCGAAAATAATGGAAAACTGCATTTTTTGCCGCATCATCCGGGGGGAGATTCCCGGCAGGAGACTTTACGAGGACGAAGACGTCATCGCCATACACGACATCCATCCGGTAGCCCCTGTCCATTTCATGCTGATCCCCAAGGAACATATCGAATCCATGGCGCATGTCGGGGAAACGCACCGGGATGTCATGGGCAAGATCATGGTGCTCGCCCCCAAACTCGCCAGGGAAGAAGGGCTCGCCGACGGATTCCGCACCATCGTCAACACGGGAAGAGTCGGCGGTCAGGAAGTGATGCATCTGCATCTGCATGTCATCGGCGGGAAGGAAAGGCTTCCTCCCATGCTCGTCAGGATTTAATTCAAGGAGTTTAAAATGGGTTCATTCAGCATCTGGCACTGGCT
>JAJZQY010000095.1 GCA_021806605.1 Pseudomonadota bacterium | reverse complement strand
CAGGCCGAGGACGTGGTGCGCCACCCGCTGGTCCAGCTCATCGTCAATGCCTACCAGGCCTATGAAAAGTGATTTCAGCCTGAGCGTCCAGTACGCTTCGACCGCAGAAAACCTCCCGACCCGCCCCCGTTTCAGGAAGTGGGTCGGCGCCGCCCTGCAAAATCCGGCGAAAATCACGATCAGGATCGTCGACGAGGAAGAGGGCAGAAGCCTCAACAGGGACTACAGGGGCCGCGACTATGCGACCAACGTGCTCACCTTCGTCTACGAAGAATCGGAAGGGGACATCGTGATCTGCGCGCCGGTTCTGATGAAGGAAGCGCTTGAGCAGAAGAAGCCGCTAGAATCCCATTATGCGCACATGACGGTGCACGGGGCGCTGCACCTCCAGGGATACGACCACGAAAGCGACGGGGAAGCCGCGATCATGGAATCGCTCGAAACCGCGATCATGGCGAAGCTCGGTTACCCCGATCCTTACGGTGTATAATCGGGCCATGAAAAAAGCCATTTTCCTTGCGCTCTGCCTGCTCTGCGCGTCCGCCCCCGCAAGGCCCTCCGATCTCCCGCCAGCACCGCATGTCGAAGCGAGTGCCTACCTGGTGCTCGACTACAACAGCGGTCAGACCCTGCTTTCCCGTCATGCCGACGAGCGCATCGAGCCTGCATCGCTCACCAGGCTGATGAGCGCCTACATCGTATTCGACGCCCTGAAGCAGAAGGCGATCAAGCCGAATGAGAAGATCACCGTCTCGGAAAAGGCATCGCATGCCGAAGGGCCGAGGATGTTCATCGCGCCTAAAACGGCCGTGACCGTCGACCAGCTGCTCCACGGCATGATCGTCGAGTCCGGCAACGATGCCTGCATCGCGCTCGCCGAAGGCGTGGCCGGCTCGGAGCAGGCCTTCGTCGAAAAGATGAACCGGGAAGCGCAGCGCCTCGGCATGAAGAACACGCATTTCACCAATGCGACCGGGATGCCGAGCCCGGATCATTACACCACGGCCCGCGACCTCGCGACCCTTTCGGCTGCGCTCATCAGGAACTTCCCCGAATACTACCCCCTCTTCTCGATCAGGCAGTTCACCTGGAACGGCATCAGCCAGCCCAACAGGAACAGGCTGCTATGGATGGACCCCTACGTCGACGGCCTGGAAACCGGACATGGCGGGACAGCCGGCTACTGCCTCGTCGCCTCGGTGAAAAGGGACAGGAGGCGGCTGATCTCGGTGCTGGCGGGCGCGGGCTCGGACAGCGGCAGGGCGATGGAGAGCCAGCAGCTTCTCAATTACGCGCTCCAGTACTACAACTCGGTGCGCCTTTATGCAAAAGGACAGACGGTCACCACCCTCAGGGTCTGGAAGGGCAAGCAGAACACCCTGAAGGCGGGATTTCTCGACGACCTTTACGTCACCGTCCCCCGGGGAGAAGAGTCCGGACTGCAGGCCACGATAGAAGCCCAGCAGCCGCTCATCGTTCCCGTTCTCGCGGGACAGAAGGTCGGGGTGGTGAAAATCAATCTCGACGGCAAGCGTTTCGCGGAATTCCCCCTCGTCTCGCTGGAAAACGTGGCTCCGGCGAACATTTTCGGCCGGGCCTGGGACAGTTTCAAGCTACTTTTCGACTAGGAAATCATGATCTATCTCAACGGAAACTTCATGCCGATGGAGGAAGCGCGCATTCCCGTGCTCGACCGCGGCTTCATTTTCGGCGACGGCGTCTACGAAGTCATTCCCGTCTATTCCAGGCATCCCTTCCGGCTGGAAGAGCATCTTTCCAGGCTGCAGCACAGCCTGGACGGCATCAGGCTGGACAATCCGCATTCGGCAGGCGAATGGGAAGAACGAATCAGGCGCCTCGTCGAGCTCAACGAACCAGAGGATCAGAGCGTTTATCTCCAGATCACGCGGGGAGTGGCTAAAAGGGATCATGCCTTCCCGAAAGGCATCGAGCCCACCGTGTTCATGATGTCCAATCCGCTCGTCACCCCTTCCAGGGAAACCCTGGAGAAGGGCGTCGCGACGATCAGCACGGCGGACAACCGCTGGCTGCGCTGCGACATCAAGGCGACCTCCCTGCTGCCCAACGTGCTTCTGAGGCAGATGGCGGTCGATGCGGGCGCCGCGGAAACGATCCTGCTGCGCGACGGCTTTCTCACCGAAGGCGCGGCCAGCAACATCTTCGCGGTGAAGAACGGCATTCTGCTCGCGCCGCCCAAGGACAACCTGATGCTGCCGGGCATCACCTACGACGTGGTGATCGAGCTCGCGCAAAGCATCGGACTGCCTTGCGAAGTGCGGCAGGTTTCGGAGAACGAGCTCTTCTCCGCATCCGAGCTCCTGCTCACTTCCTCCACCAAGGAAGTCACCCCGATCACGTCCCTCGACGGAAAACCGGTGGGGAACGGCAAGCCGGGGCCGGTGTTCGAGAAACTGCATGCCGCCTACCAGACGTTCAAGCATTCCGTGATGAGGAGGGCATGAGCGGGGAATCCCTGATCGAATACCCCTGCGCCTTTCCGATCAAGATCATGGGAAGGAGCGAAAACGCGGGCTTCGCCGACGCGGTTCTGGGCGTGGTGCTCGCGCACGATCCAAGTTTCGAGGCGTCCGGCATGGAAATGCGCGCCAGCCGCGAAGGAAAATACATCAGCCTCACCTGCACCGTGAACGCGACCTCGCGCGAGCAGCTCGATTCCCTCTACCGGGAATTGTGCGACCATCCCCTGGTCGTCATGGTGCTTTGATGGAAATCCTCGTGAGGCGGCTCGGCCTCGCCGAATACCTGCCGACTTTCGAGGCGATGCAGGATTTCACCTCCCGAAGGGGGCCGCAAACGCCGGACGAAATCTGGATGCTGCAGCATCCGCCGGTCTATACTTACGGGCTCGCGGGAAGGTCGGAGCACCTTCCGCTGGAGCCTGCGATTCCGGTCCTGAAAGTGGACCGGGGGGGGCAGGTCACCTACCATGGCCCGGGACAGCTCGTCCTTTATCTCCTGCTCGACTTGAAGCGCAGGAATACGGGAGTCAGGGCGCTCGTGACGAAAATGGAGCAGGCGGTGATCCGGCTGCTGGAAAATCACGGCGTGCAGGCGGAATCGAGACGGGATGCGCCCGGAGTCTATGCGGGAAACGCGAAAATCGCATCCCTGGGCCTCAGGGTGAAGCGGGGCTGCTGCTACCACGGCCTTTCCCTCAATGTGGACATGGACCTCTCCCCCTTCTCCATGATCGATCCCTGCGGCTACAGGGGGCTGGAAGTGACGAGAACGAAGGACCTCGGCATCGGGGAATCGGCGGATCGGCTCGGGGACGAGCTGGTCATGATACTGAAGGAAACGCTATGACGGAAAGACAGAAGGGGGAGGCCAAGACTGCCAGGATCCCGATCAAGATCGTGCCGCAGCCGGTTGCGAGAAAGCCCGAATGGATCAGGGTGAAGTCCGGCAGTTCAGGAAACTACCATGAGATCAAGAAGCTGCTCAGGGAGAGGAACCTCCACACGGTGTGCGAGGAAGCCTCCTGCCCCAACATCGGCGAATGCTTCGGCAAGGGAACGGCGACTTTCATGATCCTCGGGGATCTGTGCACCAGACGCTGCCCCTTCTGCGACGTCGCCCACGGCAAGCCCTTCCCCCCCGATCCTCGTGAGCCTCTGCATCTCGCCGAATCGATAGCCGCCTTGAAGCTGAAATACGTGGTGATCACGAGCGTCGACAGGGACGACCTGAGGGACGGTGGAGCGCGCCACTTCGTGGATTGCATAGCGGAAGTGAGGAAGCACTCTCCCGAGACGAAAATTGAGGTTCTGGTTCCCGATTTCAGGGGCAGGCTGGACATCGCGCTGGAGATCTTCGGCGAGGGGCTTCCCGACGTGATGAACCACAATCTCGAAACCGTGCCGCGGCTCTACAAGGCGGCGCGCCCGGGGGCCGACTACCTGCATTCGCTGAAGCTCCTTGCCGAGTTCAGGAAAAGGCATCCCGGCATCCCCACGAAGTCGGGCATCATGCTGGGGCTCGGCGAGGAGGACGGCGAGGTTCTGGAAACGATGG
>JAJZQY010000094.1 GCA_021806605.1 Pseudomonadota bacterium | reverse complement strand
AATTTGGGGTCGAATCACTAAAAAGAACTTTCGCTGAAAACCTGAAATGAAGTTGCATCGCTTTCAGTGTAGCAGGCTGCCTAAAAGACGCTCTTGTTGCGGCTCTCAGGCATCCAGGGCCTGTTAATACTTTTCATTTCAAGCGAACGTGAGGCGCTGCTTCTTCCAGATCCAGTCGGTCCAGCGCACCGTCATGCTTCAGCAGAACGTAATTTGCATGGATGGCTTCCAGTTTCACGCCTGGCATGACTTCTCCCTTCAACGGAACCGCATTATCTTTTCCCATGGCCCGGAATATGGCGACGCTATGGCGATCCTGACCGGAAGCGAAGAGCCCCACCAGCTTGATGCCGAGATGGGCGTTCCTTAATTCACGGGTTGCCCTGTTGCTGAAAAGATGCGCGTCAAGAATCGATGCCCTCATTTTATTGGAAGCGTCGTCTTCCTTTGCCATGACCAGCAGGGGGGGCGGTGCAAAAGCCACCCAGGTCCATTTTGCAATCAGGGCGCATAACAGCAGCAGCATGCAGAAGTTCAGAAGCAGGAAACCCGACCGCTGCAGCGGAAACAAGGAGAAAGCTATCATGTCTTGAACAATCGTAATCTTGATCTATTCTAGACGAAGAATCCTGTATGTTTCGAATGCTTGCCGCCGAGATCCCATCGTGAATAAAAACTGCCATGAACAAGAAGGTTTCACCCTGATTGAAATCATGGTGGTTATCGTCATACTCGGCATCCTTGCCGCCCTGATCGTTCCGAAAGTCATGAGCCGACCCGATGAAGCGCGTCGCGTCGCAGCCAGGCAGGACATCGGCACGATCATGCAGGCGCTCCATCTTTACCGCCTGGATAACCATCGCTATCCGACCACCGAACAGGGATTGCAGGCGCTCGTCACCAAGCCGACAGCAGACCCTGTTCCCCCGAACTGGAAGGCCGATGCATATCTTGATCGCCTGCCGCGGGATCCATGGGGCAATCCCTATCAATATTTAAACCCCGGGGTGCATGGCAAGATCGATGTGTTCAGTTTCGGCGCCGACGGCGCTCCCGGGGGCGAAGGAAATGACGCGGACATCGGGTCCTGGGAGCCCTGACTGGCTTGCGCAAACGAGAGGCCAGATCGGCTTTACGCTGATCGAGATTCTGGTCGTCCTGCTGCTCATGGGGATAGTCTCGGCATTGGTCGTTGCCGATGTTGCGCCTGACAACAGGGGAAAGTTGCGCATCGAAAGCGAAAGGCTCGCCCTGCTGCTTGAACAGGCTGCCGAGGAAGCGCATACCAGCCAAAGGGAACTGGGCTGGTCAACGGACGGCGCCGGCTATGCTTTCTGGCAAAGGCAGGAGGACGGCGAGTGGGCCCGCATGGACGAGGGTATTTACCATCCCAGAAATCTTCCCGACGAGATGCGCATCGAAGACATTGCTGTCGGGCAAAACCGGATTGCGCCGGGAGCGCGCCTGGTTTTCGAGCCTTCAGGCATCAACCGGCCCTTCGAGATGATATTGGCGGAACGGCAGGAGACGGCTCGACTCTCCAGCGACAGCATGAACCGTGTGACTTCTGGGCCGGCAGATTTTACCCAATGAAAAACGGGTTTACCCTTTTCGAAGTATTGATCGCGCTTGCCATCGTGGCCATTGCCCTGATTGCTGCGGTGCGTGCTGCAAATATCGGAACGGAAAGCGCCATCGATCTGAAAGAACGCACACTCTCCGGATGGGTCGCCCGGAACAGGATGGCGGAACACGTTGCATTCAGAGATTGGCCTCAGGCAGGCACGAATGCGGGATCGGAAACCGAGGGCGGAATGAATTTTGCGTGGCGGGAAAAGATCACCTTGACGCCGAATCCGCTATTTCGCAGAATCGAAATTTCCGTATTCAGAAAATCCGAAGGCCGGCATGTTCTCGCCGACCTGACCGGATACCTGATGTTTCCTGCAGAGCCATAAGGCGCATGAGACAGCGCGGTTTTACCCTGATCGAGTTGCTGGTGGCCCTGGTCATTTTCGCGCTCCTTTCGGCCATGGCGTACCGTGGCCTGAATTCGGTCATCGAGGCGCGTGACCATGTTGCCGCAGAGCAAAGACAATGGCGAAGTCTCTCCCTTTTCTTCGAGCGACTCGAAGAAGATGTGGATCAGGCATCACATCGACCGATAACCGACAAATTCGGCCTGCTTCAGGCCGCATGGGTCGGAAAGGAGGAGATCCCTGCCGAAGACGATGCCAATCTGTATCTCACCCGGATAGGTTCAAGCGATATGGAATCGACGCGAATCGGGTATCGATTCAACCATGGCGCGATAGAGGAACTCGTCTGGCCGAGTCTGGATCAGGCGCCGCAAGCCCGGCCCGCCGTCTATACCTTGCTGACGGGAATCAGGGAACTCAAGTTGCAATATCTGTCCCGGAACAACCAGTGGGTTCCGAATTGGCCCCTGGCCGGGGGCGATGAATTGCCCAGGGCGCTGGAAGCGACGCTGGTTCTCGACTCCGGCGAGCGGATCAAACGGATTTTCGCCCTGCCATGAGAAAACAGCGCGGGGTCGCCATCATCATGGCCATCCTTATCGTGGCGCTTGCCGCGACGGTCGCCTCTTCCCTGTTATGGTCGCAGAATGTGTGGACGCGCGGGGTCGAAAGCGAAAGCGACCATGCCCAGGCGGAATGGATTGCGCTTGCCGGAACAAGCTGGGCGGCGTCCATATTGAACAACGACACCAGAAATGTGGATTATTTGCAGGAGCCATGGGCGCAGCCCCTGCCAGCCATATCCGTTGAGAACTTCCAAATCAGCGGATTCATCCAGGATCAGCAGGGCCTTTTCAATCTCAACAATCTGGTGCAAGACGGGCAAACCAGCGAGGCGGAAAAGGCGAATTTCGTTCGACTGCTCGGAATTCTGGCGCTTCCAGCGGAGTTGGCAAATGCCCTCGCCGACTGGATGGACTCAGACAGTTCAACACAGTACCCGGGCGGAGCGGAAAGCGACTATTATCTCGGCCTGCCCCAGCCCTACCGCGCCGCAAACCAACCGCTCACCCGGATCTGGGATCTTGCCAGAATCAGGGGGTTCGACAGGACGACCATAGAAAAACTGGCGCCATTCGTGACCGTGCTGCCGGGATTCACCCCGGTCAATGTCAATACCGCCCCTCCGGAAGTATTGGTGGCGGTGATAGCGGGACTCTCTCTGGGCGAAGCCCGAGCCCTGGTGATGAAGCGCAATGTACGATATTTTGTGAGCACGGGAGATTTTCGTTCCCGCCTTCCCGGGACCGGATTTGTCTTTTCAGAGGCCGATATCTCGGTATCCAGCCAGTTTTTTCAGGTGACGGCAAATACCCATTTTGGAATGGCACGCGCAAAGATCCAGACGCTGTTCTATCGTGGAAGTAATTTGTGGCCTCGCACGATATGGGAGCAGCTATCATGACCCGCCTCAGAATATTCCCTTCAACTTCTGGAGAAGAGTTCGATTGGATCCTGCTCGACAAGGAAGGACGAATTGTTCGGGAGGGATGCGACGGGATGCCGGAAGCAGAAGCATGCGATGTGATCGTCCCCGCCGCGAAAGTGCTTCTGACGCGAGCGATGCTCCCGAAGGGAAACAGGAAGCGGCTGACGGAACTCGTTCCCTTCGCCATCGAGGAGAATGTGATTGCGGAGCCGGAGATGAATCATGTCGCCATCGGTCCGATTCTTTCGGACGGATACACATCTCTTGCCGTGGTCGACAAGGCATGGTTGAGGGCGATGCTGGCACGCCTCGGGAGTGCCGGCGCCAATCCGGAGCGCGTCGTTCCCGAAACGCTCCTGCCTGTTCTGCAACCCCGAAGTTGGGCGCTGGCATGGAATGGCTCAGGCGGATTCTTGCGTACCGGGACGCTGTCCGGCCTGGCCCTGGATGGTTGCGGCGATCAGCCCCCCCAGGGTCTTGTGCTCGCTTTGCGGGAAGCGGCGGACGACCCTCCGCAAAGAATTCTGCTGCATGTTTCGGAAGAAAACCTGCCGGACATCGCAGGATGGCGCACAACGCTTGGCGTCGAGATCGTGAGAGAGGTCGCCTGGGA
>JAJZQY010000021.1 GCA_021806605.1 Pseudomonadota bacterium | reverse complement strand
ATGGCTGGACCCGATCCACGCAGGACCAGACCGGCTGGGTGAAATAACGCAGATGGCGCATCAGCACCAGCGCAAGCCCACCGTGGAAAAGCATGGCGAACCCCCAGGTCCACAGGCTGCCCTTGAAGAGGCTCTCGAAAAGCAGGACCTCCCGGGTCATGCGCAGCGCCACCCCGCCGCCGGTAGTCGGCGCAGGCGTCGTCGGAATCTTGAGCGGCGCGGGGGTGCGCAGGTAATCGCTTATCCTGTAGACAAGGCCGCCTGCCAGAATCAGGAAGGCGGCATAGAACAGCGCTGCGAAAATCATGCTCACCGGCTCAGATGCAACCTGTCGGTTTGGGCAGTCCAGCCACCTTACAAGCCTGCTTGCCTGGGCCGTAGGGAAACAGCTCGTAAAGATACTGGCTGTTGCCTTTCTCGGGTCCGAGCTTCTTGCCGATCGCCTTCGTCAGTACGCGAACTGCCGGCGCAATCTGGAACTCGTCGTAATATTTGCGCAGAAAATCGATGACTTCCCAGTGCTGCTCGGTCATGTTCAGATTCTCGGTTTTCGCGATGTAGTTGGCGACATCCATGTTCCAGTCGGCGAGATTGACGAGATAGCCTTCTTCGTCGGTTTCGTAGGTTTTGCCGTTGACTTCGATTTGGGGCATTTCTATCTCCTCTGTAGATGGTGGTTCAAAGCCAGGATTGGCAATTTCTGTTGGCGACGACCAGGTCGACGAATCCGTCATAACCGACTGTCGATACGCCTTCAATGACGCGATCGGCAAGGCCGCGCGCCTCGATATCGGGCTGAAGCGCATAAATCTTGAAGCGCCCCATGGCTTCCCGAATCTTTTTCTCGAAAGCATTTCCGGTAGTTGCGGCATAGACCGCATCTTCGATCAGCAGGATCTCTCCGCCTGCTGCGACATTAAGGCAGGAGTCCAGGGAATTCCCCGAAAGCGGGGATTTGTTGATGATGTTCAGCATGATTCCCTTCCTAGAAACTCAGCAGGACATCCTGCTCTTCCATGAGATTGCCCATTTCCGCCCTGGAAAGCACGGTCACGTCGACCAGCAGATCTTCCTCGGAGAGTCCGCGGGCTTCCAGGGACTCCTTCTCGACATAAAGCTTCTCGATGTCGTAGCCTTCGAGCGCGCGATAGGTCGGGGAAAAATTCTTGGTTTCTATACCCTTGGTCTGCTGTCCCTTTTTAAGCTGATAAACGCCGTCGTCCAGGAAAGCAAGGGAAACATCCTGATCGAACGCCGCCGTGATGAGCACCACCTCAAGCGCCTCGAGCGCATAGATCGTGCCGTAGGGCGCCTTGCGGTTGACGAACATGAATTTCTTGATGCCTTCTTCGCTCATTTTGTCCTCAATCGCCGAAAGTGACCAGGCGGTCCGCCTGAATTCCCGCCTCGACCAGCTGCCCGAGACCGGAAATCCTGAAACCACTTGCGAGGTTCTCGTCGCGTATGCCGCGCCTCAAGGCAGCGGCCACGCAGACGACGAGATCCACGCCGTGCTCTTCCGCAAGCCTGCTCCAGCGATTCACGATATTCCGGTCATCCTGGGGCGGTTCGGTCAGCTTGGTGGCATTGTTCACGCCGTCATGGTAGAAAAACACGCGCCAGACCTCATGTCCCTTTTCGATTGCCGCCTTGCAGAATAGGTAGGCGGAATCGCTCGCCTGATGCTGATAGGGGCCTTCGTTCACTACGATGCCGAATTTCATATTCCCTCTTCAGAAGCGGATATGGGTCGAAGCATTGAGGTTTGCACGGGAACCGCGCCAGTCGTCGACCAGATATTTGGTGAACGGCAGCTCCGTCTTCTCGAAGAAACGCGGCCAGCCGATACGCTCGACCCAGTCCGAAAGCCTCTCCCAGGGCCTTGCATCGGCCTTGTAGGTATACAGTATCTTCTTCACGACTTCCCCGACCTCGGTCCAGCGCGGCGGATTATTGGGAAGACCCGATGCCACCATCTTCATAAAGGTCGGCTTCGCCCGCGCATTGGAGTTCTTGCCCCCCACCCAGATCGCGATCTTGGAATACTCGGGATCGTTGATTTGCATCGGCGGACAGGGCGGATAGCACGCGCCGCAGCATACGCATTTCGCCTCGTCGACTTCAAGCGACGGCTTGCCGTTGACAAGCGCCGGCCTGATCGCAGCCACGGGGCAGCGCGCCACGACTGCAGGGCGCTCGCAAACGTTGGCAACCAGATCATGGTTGATCTTAGGAGGCTTGGTATGCTGCACGATAATGGCGATGTCCGCCTGTCCGCCGCAGTTGATCTCGCAGCAGGAAGTGGATAGATGGACGCGATTGGGCATGTCCTCCTGCCTGAACTCGTCTATCAGATCGTCCATCAGGGACTTGACCACGCCGGATGCGTCGGTTCCGGGAATATCGCAATGCAGCCAGCCCTGGGTATGGGCGATCATCGAAACGGAGTTGCCCGTTCCGCCGACGGGGAAGCCGTTCGCTTCCAGTTCGGCGATCAGCGGGGCCACCTTGGTCTCGTCAGACACCATGAACTCGATGTTGGAGCGTATGGTGAAGCGGACATGACCTTCAGCGAACCTGTCGGCGATGTCGCACAGCTTCCTGATGGTATGAATATCCATCTGACGCTGCGTGCCTGCACGCACCGACCAGACTTCGTCTCCGCCGTGCGCGACATGGTGCAGCACGCCCGGACGGGGACGGTCATGGTATTTCCAGTTGCCGTAATTTTTCAGCAATGTCGGATGCATGAACTGCTTGTTGTCGGGAACGCCGCTCTCTACCGGGCGGCGCAGTTGCGTTTGGGCCATAGTCTATTCTCCTCAGGCAGCCTGTTGCTTGGCTTTGATTTTCGCGACTTCCTCGTCCCACCCGTCGGTCCTGACATAGGGATTCATTCTGGGGCTCGCAACCATGTTCGGGTCGACATCGATGCCCATCGCATCCAGGAAATTCACCAGGCCGATGCGCTCGATCATTTCGCCGGTCCGCTCATGCTCCAGCGCATTCTCGGCAAAGAAATCGATGATGCGCTGACCGAGATCGACGAGCTGCTCCATGTCCTCGTCCGTTTCGAGCTTCATGAAGGGAACCACGACAGTACCCATCAGGTCGCCGATCTTCAGTGTTCGCTTGCCGCCGACGAGAACCGTCGCCCCCTTGTCCTTGCCGGGAGAAAGCGCACCAGTCATGACGTTGATGCAGTGCATGCAGCGCACGCAGTCGTGGTTATCGATTTCCACGGCATGAGTGTCGCTGACGGCGACGCTGGAAACATGTTCCCCCTTCTTCACATCCTTGATTTCCTTCAACTGGAAGGCCTTGGTCGGGCAACGCGCCACCACGTCGTTGACAAGCTCGTTCATGCCGTGCTTGGCAAACCACTTCTTCGCCAGCGCTTCATCCGTCCTGATGTTGTCGCGCCAAGTGCCGATGACGGCCATGTCGGCACGCTGGATCGAATTCATGCAGTCATTGGGACAACCGGAAAACTTGAATTTGAACTTGTAGGGCAGCGAAGGACGATGAATATCGTCGACAAAGGTGTTGAGCACCATGCGATGCGCTTTGGCTTCGTCGTAGCAGGATTGCTCGCAACGGGCAGCCCCCACGCAGGACATGGAAGTGCGCACGGCAGGTCCTGCTCCGCCCAGGTCGAAGCCAAGCTCGTTGATCTCGTCGAAAGCGCCCTGGACATTGTCGGTCGTCGCCCCCTGGAACATGATGTCGCCGGACTGGCCATGGAAAGCGATCAGCCCCGAGCCATGGCGCTCCCAGATGTCGGCCATCTTGCGCAGCACGTCCGTGTTGTAGTGCATTCCGGGAGGAGGCTGCACGCGCAGGGTATGGAATTCGGCAGCGTCCTTGTAAATCGGCTCGCCTTTCTCGTCCTTGAGTTCGGTAAAGCGCGGAATGATGCCGCCGCCGTAGCCGAAAACCCCGACCGTGCCGCCCTTCCAGTAACCCTTCTTGGTCTGGTATGAAGTTTCCAGCTGGCCGAGCAAATCGACCGCCATGTCATTATCCTGAGCCAGGCGCTTCAGACCCGTAACGAAGCTGGGCCACGGGCCTTTCTCGAGTTCGTCGAGATTCGGCGTGTCGTGCAATTTCTTAGCCATGAATCCTCCTACACATGAAATTATGGAAAGGTTCTCTCGAACCGCCGGCGATCTTGGTCGCCTGTATTCTAGACGCTCCGCCACCTGCGATATATTAGACAAGCCTGATGGTGCTGTGTAAACTACCCTTCAGGGTTATGCCTCCACCCCCCCCTACTGGCTATAGACGCTTGAGCCTTGCGTCACGCTCAATATGGCTTAATATTGATATAGCAGATTTCCTTATTTTTATCACTTTGACCCTGGGAAACGATGACGCAAATCAGCGAACTGGAAAGATTCAGGATACCACTTGGCGGCCAGGAGATTGAACTGCAGCAGATCGATTACGCCGAAGGCGGCATGAGTCTGCTGCGGCTGCGCATCCGGGAAGGGAAGCGCTTCACCATATTCGACATTGACCCCGTGACCGCGAAACAATGGGCGGATGCAATGCAGACCTGGGCAAATTCCGTCGATGGCAAATGAAATGACCGACGTCCGCTTCGATCTCGAGGGCAGATTCGTTCCGGAAGGCTATGCTTTTCCCCTGTGGAGCGAGGTCACGAGAATCCTCCCGGAGCTGGAAGAATTCGAGCATGCGGGGATACTGCCGCTGAAGGGCGCGGCCAGCGGGGAAGGCATGCTGCTGCCCAGACGCGCCAAGCTCGCACTGCGCGTTCCCGCGAGTTTCGTTCAGAATGCACTTGAATTATCCGGGAACACCCTCGACATCGGAGGCAATCCGCTGCACGTCGGAACCGGGAACCCGAAGGAAATCGAAGCCCATCCCACGCTGCGCTCGCAGTTCGTGGCAAGCGAAAAGATCGAGACGGACTTCCTCAAGGAAGTCGAGGAGCAACTGGAAAAGCTCGAGGTATCCTGCAAATGGATCTGCGGCAGAAGGCAATTCCTGAAAAACGGGGAAACGATCCTTTCGGGCTACAGCCTGGCGGTACACGATCTCAAGCCGCCCGCCTCGATAAGGCTGCAGCAGGTGGGACTGGGGAATTACCGTCGTTTCGGCTGCGGCATATTCGTCCCTCACAAGACGATAGCCGGCCTGGATTGACCGGAAGACTTTTCATTTCGTTTGGAGACAATAAAAATGGCATATCATATCAATGGGGTTGACGTCGAAACCGATGACGATGGCTATCTGCTGGAAGCCGACTACAGCAAAGAGGCTGTGGACGCAATCGCTGCGGCAGAAGGCATCGCGCTCACGCCGGATCACTGGAAAATCATCGACTATATGCGCGACCAATTCCGCGAGCACGGCCACACGCCCAATTTCAGGAACATGCTGAAGGAGGTTCAGGAATTCTGGCCCGAAGCGGACAGCAAGGCGCTATACGACCTCTTTCCAATGGGGCCCGCAAAACAGGGGGCGAAAGTGGCCGGCCTGCCCCAACCCTATGGAAAAGGCGGATATTGAAGGGACTCGAAATGGAAAAAATCAACGCCAATGTCGTGCTGAATGTGAAGGGAACGACCTGCCCGGGCCCCCTTCTGGGTGCCAAAAGAATGGTGGACGAACTCGATGCGGGGCAGATCCTGCTGCTGATCTCAGACTGTCCCGGCACGCAGGACGATCTCTTCGCCTGGACGAGACAGACCGACAACCAGGTGGTGCATACCGAAAAACTGCCGGACGGGGGAACAGGCTATTACATCAAGAAGGGCAAGGGCCACGAATATCATGCCAACGTGCTGCTCGACATTCGCGGCGTGCTTTGCCCCGGCCCCATAGTCGAAGCCAAGAAACTTCTCAACGGCATGCAGTCCGGAGAAATCCTGAAGCTCACCAGCAACTGCCCCGGAATCCGCTCCGACATCGAAGGCTGGGCCAAAACGACCGGAATGAGCATCCTCGAAGCAGTCGAAATCGCTCCCGGCGAATACGATTTCTACATCCGGAAGGGATGATGCGGGTCAAGAGCCGCTGGTTCAAAGGCGATCGGGAGAAATCCCCGCAGGAAATCGCGGGGGCGGCGGCCTTCATCCTGTGGAAAATCGCCCAGAACGCGCTGAAGAACATGAGGCGCGCAGATTTCGACATCGAAGCCGGTCCGCAGTACTTCGATTACCTTCGGGAGTTCCTGATTTTCCTGGTGCAGATCGCGGACAGAATCGCTTTCGAAAGCATGGACGGCGATTCCAGGGTGGCCTTCACCACGGAACTTGCGCTCAGGGTCGCCGAAAACTTTGCTGAAAACAGGAGTGCCCTGCTGGGACAGTCTCTGGGAGCATGCAAAAGCGAATTCATAACCCGCTATAACGAACGCTCGAACATCTATTCGGAATGCGGCTTTGGTGCGGACGGCCCCGACTTCGCCTTCATCCGCTATCTCGGACACTGCATACTGGAATTCTGCGAAGAACGCGACAGGAGTTGGGTTGTCGACCAGATCATGGCCATCGAAGCTCCGGATGCCGTCTCGACGGTGCAAAGAGCGATGAAGGGGCTGCTCGACACCGAATCCGCCGGTCACAGACTGGGATCGGGAATCGGCCCGGACTGAAATGGAGCGAAATGTCTATCTCGCCTGGCGCGACAGGAAGCTCGCAGAATCGCCTCGTTCGGCGGACGAGCTCATCGTCGAAGTCAGGCATCCCGACGCATTGACCTCTTCAGAACTGGCAGCGCTCAGAGAACGCATCCGACGAGCCAACATGGCGATCTATGCGAGCCCCGACACCGACACCGACATGGCGCGCCTGGGCCGCCAGTTCGGCCTCGAAAATCTCGATGCCAACTGGCTTTCCGGAGAGGACGGGATTTCCGAAATCAAGGTGTCGGAATCCGGCAAGGGCTACATTCCCTACACGAACAAACCGATCAAATGGCATACCGACGGCTATTACAATCCGCTTGACCGGAAAATTCGCGCGATGCTGCTGCATTGCGTCCAGGATGCCGAAACCGGCGGCGAGAACCGGCTGATGGATCACGAAATCCTGTACTGCCTGCTCAGGGACGAAAATCCGGAATACATCCGTGCGCTCTCGGCGTCCGATGCGATGACGATTCCCGAAAGAATGGGAGAAGACGGCGTCGCGCGGCCTGAAGAGACCGGGCCGGTTTTCTCCTTCGACCCAGGCGGGCATCTGCACATGCGCTACACTGCAAGAACCCGCTCGATCCAGTGGAAGCCGGACGAAGCGACGCTTGCCGCAGTCTCCGCAATCGAGGGCATTCTCTCGTCCGCCTCACCCCACATGCACGCAATCAGACTGCAGCCGGGCATGGGAATCGTCTGCAACAACGTGCTGCACGACAGATCGGGATTTGCAGGAAATTCGCGCCGGCTCTACCGCGCCCGCTATCTCGACCGCATCAAATAGATTGGTGCCTGGTCTTGAATTATCAGAAAACTGATAATTCAAGACCAGGCACCGCTTAGATCACGACCACACCAAATAAAACCCCCCGCCTTTTTCAAGGCGCGGGGGTTTTTGCCAGCCGAACTTACCAGCCGTAGGAAATACCGATGGAATCTTCGGAGAGGGAATTGCTGACATTGCCTCCGCCATATGCTGCGGGAATGTCGTTGACGCCGGATACGGTATTGCTGAAAGCATGCATGTAAAACACCGATATCTCGGACTTGTCCGCAAGCTTCCAGGTGGCACCGAGGGTCACATTGTCGGTGACCACCCCGGGTGCGAGGATGTTGAAGAAGGTTTCAGAAGTCGCATAGGGCTCCTTGTTGTGGGCCCATCCGGCCCGCAAGGTCAGCGTAGAGCTCCAGTCGTGGCTGACGCCGATCTTGTACACAGTCATGTTCTGCCAGCCGAATCCAGCACCGTTCGGGGCTCCGAGATTGAAGGGAACGCCGCCGAGCGGGTTGCTGATCGACGCCACATCGCCGTACATGATGCGCTGGATGTCGAAGGCGACTGTGGTTACAGGCGCGGCCTTCACCGCGACGCCCACACCATAGGTGGCAGGAATGTCGAACTCGCCCTGATTGGCAAACAACCCGCTGTATTTGCTGAACTTGGTCATCGTCGTCTTGGTCTGGTAGGTCGCGCCCAATGTCACATCGGGAGTCACCTGCCCTATCCAGCCGAAATGCAGTCCGTATCCCGTAGAGGTATCGGTACCATTATTTGAGGTCGAATTCGCCCCGATCCCCGGCGCTGTTGCGGCTGAAAACCCCTGAATGCCCTGCGCGGAAAAGGTCTGGTAGGCAATATTCAGGGAGACGCCAACCGAATTGTGCTCATCCACCTTTTTCGACCAGGTCGGCGCAATGAAAAGCTGCTTGAGGTTGACCCCGCCCTCACCCTGCCCGCCGTAAGCTGCAAAGGGATTGTTCATGTAGCCGGTATTCATGCCACCGTTGCCGTAGATGGATACGCCGAGCGAATAATCCGGCGCCATCATATGGTTGTAGCCGAAATTCGGGATAAGGAAATTGCTTATATTATTGCCGTCGAAAGAGCCATTGGCCCCGCCTGCCCCGGTTATCTGCGAACTCCTGTCAGGATGGAACAGCTCGAGGCCGAAATCGATCCTGTTGCCGACCATCACCATCCCTGCAGGATTGGTTGCGGCTGCCAGAGAATCCTGCGGGAAGGCGATACCCACTCCGCCCATGCCTTCGGACTTGATGCCATAGCCGTTCGAAAAATAGCCATTGGTGGCATAAGCTGCCGGCGCGATCAGACCGCCAGCAATCATCATCGAAACCAGTATTTTCCGCTTCTTCATGTTGCCCCTCTCTCTAGTTGTATTAGCATCAAAAAACTTCAAACGAACAGACAGATATCGGTCTCTCCCGCGAACTCCATGAAGGTTGCCGCGCCGCCATATTCGATCCCGTCGATGAAATCGCTCTTTTCGAACTCGAACAGATCGACCGTCATCTGGCAGGCGACAAATTTGACGTCCGCCTCCTGGCACAGGCTGCGCAATTCCTCAAGGGAAGCGACCCCCTTCTTCTTCAGCTTGTCCTTCATCATCATGGTCGCCATGGATTCCATCCCAGGCAGCATTTGCACGAAAACCGGCATCGGAACCGGCATCGGCATCGCAGGATTGGCGAGCGGACTGATCTTGACATCGGAAAGATCCTTCTTCAGAAGCTGCAGCCCGTAGAAAGTGAAAAACACCTGGACATCGTAGCCCAGCGCAGCTGCAGTGGAGGCCAGAATGAATGGCGGATAGGCCATGTCAAGGGTGCCCTTGGTCGCGATGATCGCCATTTTCTTTGTCATGAGATTTCCCCTTTATCTAACCTGACCGACATCACTTTTTCTTCATGAAAAAGACGTATTCGCCGCCTTGCTCGCTCTGCTCGAGCAGTTCATTGCCGGTCTGCTTGGCGAAGGCCTGCATGTCCTTGACGGAGCCGCAGTCGGTCGAGACGACCCTGAGCACCTGCCCGGAATCCATGTCGGCAAGCGATTTTTTGGTCTTCAGGATGGGGAGCGGGCAATTGAGGCCGCGCGCGTCGAGTTCTTTCTGAAAATCCATAGTTGTCTCCGTAAGTAAAATTTATAAATCCATGTTTCATAGGAATGAAATATGTTCCCAATATAATGCTATTAGGCGGAATTTGCCATTCCATCGTCTATAACCGAAATGGGTAATACCCATATAACCCGCATGGGGGATGCACTTTACAAACGCACTGCCAGAACCGGTTTTTCCGCTCGCCCCACCACTTTCTGCGTTGTTCCGCCGGAGCGGACATCCCCCAGACCCACCACGATCAGGTCGACCTCTGCAGGCGCTGCAAGAATCTCGTCGCAGGGCCTGCCAATGCGCACCATTTCGTGAACCTCGGCACCCAGCGCTCGCGCCAAACCCGCATTGACCGAAACATTGTGCTGCGCCCCCTTCCTTGAAGCCTCGCTTGATGCAACCCCCAGGATATGAAGCGGCAAACCGCATTCCACGGCAATCGCGGCTGCCACGCTGGCAACGCTTGCGGCACGCTCCGATTCATCGACGGCAGCCAGTATCCCGCGCGACCACATGTTGCAGGCGCGCGGCACCATCAAGACCGAACAGGGCGCGGAATCGATGATCCTGCTCACCATTTCCCCGACCAGAAGTTTGGCCAGAAAACCGCGCCGGCCGCGGCGCCTGATGACGATGAGATCTGATTTGCAATTCAATGCTTCCTGAACGATTTCGTCGGCAGGCGCATCCCCTCGTCTTGCATGGATATCGACCGAGACTCCCATTTTTTTCGCATTCATGCGCAGCTCATCGACCCTGGCGGCGATATCCTGCTCGGCTCGGTCGGCAAGCCTGTGGGCCGCCATCTCGAACTCGGGATTGCTCAGGACGGGCACGACAACGGAGAGCGGCAGATTGCATCGCCTCGCCATTTCGAGCGCGACGCGCTCCGCACCGGAATCGAATTCGGTGCGCTCGGTGGCAAGCAGAATATTTCCGAAGGGATGGTCCATGTCAATGCCTCCCTGAAAGCAGACCGGATGCAGCCGAAACCAGAATGACTATTTCCAGCACGCACAGAACAAGATAGATCCAGTCGCGCCGCCTCGCATAGACCGACATGACCGCCAGGATGCAGAATATGGAACAGCCGGAAAGGATCGCAATGCCGAGAAAGCTCGCAAGATCCCCGCTGCCGAGCATCCCGACCCAGGCCCATCCCTTCGGCATGCCGGTAACTTTCAGGTATTCGTCTGCAGGCAGGTTCCAGACCTGCGGCAGGCGCTCAAGCGGAATCCTGGCCGGCAGGATGCCGAACACATAGGCGACAAAGGTGCCGATGAGCGTCAGAAATCCCAGCAGGGTGCTCCAGTGCAGCCAGGCAGCATAGCGCAGCTGCTCCTCCTCGTATTGCCCGGCGTCCTTCAGGCCCATATCCCGAGTCCTTTCAGCAATGCGCCGACGCCGGACACGAACAGCATGGCGATCACCATCCTGCGGATCACCGAGGCATTCAACACGGACAAAAGATGCGCCCCTATCCTCGCCCCGATCATCATGCCGACGACAGAAGGCACCGCGATGATAGGCAATATCGCGCCATTATCCAGGTAATACCAGGTCGCCGAAGAACTGGCAGTAGTCAGGATAAGGCTGGAAGTGCCCGCAGCCACCTTGAGCGGGACCCCCATCAGGAGATTGAGAACCGGCACATTGGCCCATCCCGCACCGACGCCGAAAAGCCCGCCCAAAAATCCGATCACCAGAAACAGCGCCATGCCGAGCGGCGTGCGGTGAACCTGCCAGCTCACGTCTTCCCCGGAAATTGCATCGCGGAATATGCCATGGATGCCGAGCATCCCAGAAAGCGGATCGGAAGCCGGCACATGAGGATATTCGGACTTCCTTGCGACAGCCATCAATACGACGATGCCCAGAATGGTAAGCCCCAGGGCGACCTGAACCACATTGGCCGGCAGGGCAAGGCCCAGCATGGCCCCCCCTATGGCACTGACGGATGCGCCGAATGCAAGCGGCATTGCAAGACGAAGATTGGCAAGTCCCGCCTTCAACAGGGAAGGCCCCGCCGCAAGGGAGCTCGCGAGCGCAACGAGCAGTCCCGCTCCGCGCACGAAATCGAGGTGAAAAGGAAAAAAACTGCCCACTATGGGCACGAAAAGCACCCCCCCGCCGACTCCGGCCGGAACCGCCACGATCCCGAGGAAGAAGCAGACGACAAAGAGCGCAAGCGGCCACACCCACCAGGCGCTGGCGCCAGCTCCAGCGCCGGCTGCAAATGCGGGATGCGAGAAAAAAAACAGGGTCAGCGGCAGGCAGCGCATCACGAATGCGCCCGTTCCGGCGCCATTACGGCAAAGAGTCGACAAGGGCATATGATTCTGCAATTGGTTAATACGCTAATAATCCCATTGTACTCAATATCAGCATGTAATTAAGCGCAATCCAGGGGGTACGCGTCTATAACCGTAATGGGGGGGCATGCATAACCCACACGAGGGAATGGCTTACCACTATAGTGTTGCAAGACATGACAAATGATTTATAATCGAAAAATGAGCGCAGCAGCGAAGGAATCCGTTCCAGAATCCACGCTCTCGGTCAACGACGAGTGTTCGACGCTGATCGAGGGGTTTCTTGGAACGATCGCAAAGATGACAGGCGCAATAGCTGGCGCAGTGCGCATTCATTCCCCCGACGGGAAGGAGTTGCGCCTGGTCGGCTCTTTCGGCTTGCCGCCCGATGTCATCGAATGCGAAGACGCCGTCAATCGTAATTGCGGTGCCTGCGGCATGGCGGCAGGCGGTTCGGGAAATGCCTCATCCGGGGTCGAGGCATGCATGCTCCGCCATGGCCGCGGCTTCTTCGGAAAAGCCTGCAAGCGCATGATCGCCGTTCCGCTCGAGGTCCGAGGAAGAACGACTGGCATCTTCAACCTGTTTTTCGCTTCGGCTCAGGCTGTTCCTGCGGAAATCGAAAAAAACCTGCGATCCTTCGGCGAGCTTCTCGGCACCGCCCTGGAAAACTCGATACGCTCCCGCGAAATCAGAAGAATGGGCCTGATGACGGAGCGGCGGCTGATGGCCAACGAAATCCATGATTCCCTTGCCCAGACCCTGGTTTACGCGAGAATGCGCATGAGTCTTTTGAGCGAGGCAATCAAATCCGGAAACGAGCCTCTTACCGGAAAGTATGTGAACGACGTCAATGAAGCGCTGGCTTCCGGCCAGCATGCCGTGCGCGAACTGATCACCCATTTCCGCAGCCCGATGGACCCGCTCGGGCTGCAGCACGCGCTGCGCGAACTCGTCGACGAATTCACTGAGCGCACCGGCATCGCCCTCGACTACACCAATCGCATTGCCGATTTCATGCTTCCCATCGAATATGAACTCCAGGCATTTCACATCGTTCGGGAAATTCTTGCCAATGTCGCCATGCATTCCAGGGCGAGCCGCGCGAGCCTTGCCGTGAGCTGTCATGACGGCTATTATCGGTTCGCCATCGAGGACAATGGCTCCGGCATACCGGACATCGTCCCGAGCGAAGGGCACTATGGCCTCACCATCATGCGCGAACGCGCCATGCGCCTAGGTGGAAGGATCGAAGTGGAAAGTGCAAAAGGGCTTGGCACCAAGGTGACGCTGAGCTTCCCGATCACCCAGGAGGTAATGCCATGAACGAACCCATCCGCATCGTTCTGGTCGACGATCATTGTCTGTGCCGACGCGGGCTCACCGAACTCTTCGACCACTGCTACGGCATCTCAGTGGTGGGCGGCACCGGCAACGCGGCCGAAGTGATCCCCATACTGGAAGCACAGCGGCCCGACCTGCTGATCATGGATCTGCGCATGGAGCCTGTCGATGGCTTGACCCTGCTCGACCAGATCAGAAAGTCGGGTTGCGATACGCCGGTAGCGATCCTGACGATGAGCGATTCGGAATCCGATCTTGCTAAGGCGATGCGCCTCGGCGCGAAAGGCTACCTTCTGAAGGACATGGATCCCGAAGATGTCGTCAGCGCGGTGCGGCGAATTGCCAGCGGCGAACTCGTCGTCGCTCCGGCCATGACCATGAAACTGATGAATTTCTTGCAACATGGACAACAGGATCATCACCTGCGCAAAAACTCTCTCGAACTTCTTACCGAGCGCGAGCGAGAAATCCTTCAGCATCTGGCGCGCGGAGAAAGCAACAAGGTCATTGCAAGGACGCTCGACATCAGCTACGACACCGTCAAGCAGCATGTCCGTCATATCCTGTTCAAGCTAAAGCTTGCATCCCGCGTGGAGGCAGCCGTTTTTGCCGTCGAGCAGCGGGCAAGCGAAGGCCGGATTTCCTCGCCAAGCCACTGAAGCTCAGGCTTTTAGTCGGCCCGGAAATTTTGCGCGAAAATCCTGCAGCTTCGGCCTAACCACGAACTGGCAATAAGGCCGGGAGCTGTTGTTTGCGAAATAACCCTGGTGATAATCTTCTGCCGGGAAGAATTTTTCGCAAGAAGCCACTTCCGTCACGATCGGCCCAGCCCATTTCCCGGCAATTTTCCTGATCATCGCTTCGGCGATCGCCTTCTGCTGCTCGGAGTGGGTGAAAATGACCGACCGGTATTGCGTCCCGACATCGTTTCCCTGCCTGTTCAGTGTAGTCGGATCGTGGATGGCAAAAAACACTTCCAGAATTTCTGTGTAGGAAACGGCCATCGGGTCGAACGTCACCTGCACGACTTCGGCATGCCCGGTTTCCCCGCCGCATACCTTCTCGTAGCTCGGATTTTCGACCTGCCCTCCGCTGTAACCCGAAACAGCTTCGATGACGCCCTCCAGTTCGGAGAAAACCGCCTCCAGGCACCAGAAGCACCCGCCTCCCAATGTCGCTATTTCCCTGCTTTCAGTCATGAAGTCCTATCCAGATGCACCGTTTGTCAGCCGAATCATACCACTTGTCGGAGAGCGCATTGACAACATCGCAGCCATGGTTTTTGATAGGTAGCGTGAACTCCAAAAGTTCCTCGGCTCTCTGAGCCACACCCAATGCCTCCTCCTTCCGGCCGGATCGTTCCGGCCGTTTTTTTCATTTCACCTGAAGGCGAAAGCGCACATCCTGAACCGAATCAACCGGCTTTCCGTCCTTAACCGCCGGAAAGAATTTCCAAGTGGACAAAGTGTTCAGCACGGACTGGTTCAATTCCGGGATAGAGGTCGCGATGATCAATTCGACCTTCACGGTGCCGTCTGCAGCGACATGAAACCTTGCAACGACCAGGACATCCAGCGCATCCTGCCGGTATTCCTCGGGAATCTCCGGCTTCGGGCTGTAGATGGCGCGTGCGCCCATTTCGTCTCCGCCGGGCGAGCCATTCTGGGGCTCGGCCTTGGGCTGCGCCGCTTTCTGTGGCTCGGCCTTGGGCTGCGCCACAGCTTTCGGAGGCGGCTGGAGCCTGGGGCGTTCGATTCTTTTCGGAGCCTCCTGCAACTTTGCCCTGGGTTTCGGAAAATCGGTCTTCGGTTGCGGCTCAGCGCTGGGTTTCACGGCACGGGGAGACGCGGGAATTTCGATCAGCTTCGCATCGATCGGCTTCTGATCGACATGCAGCTTTTCCGGGCGAGAGAGGAACTTCCCGAACAGCCAGAACAATGCCAGCCAGGCAAGAACGGCCATGCCCAAGGTCCAAGGCAGGCGCTGCCAGGGATTTTCGAATTCACTCCGCATGCTTGACTGCAATCAGGAAATGCTCTGCTCCCGCCTGCCTTGCCCGCAGCATGGCCTGAACCACCAACCCGTTCTGCGCATCCGTGTCCCCGGAAATGATGATGCTGGAATCCGGCTTTTTCAGCATCGATGCCAACACTTTCTGCATCGAATCCAGCGTTACAGGGGTCTTGTCCAGAAAAATTTTCCCATCCCTGGTCACGGTGAGCGTCACCGGGGTCTTGGGCTGCATGGGCGCTGCCGATCCCTTGGGCAGATTGACGGGCAGGGAATGCAGGTTCTGCATCGACAGGGATGCCAGCATGAACGTGACCAGCAGAAAGAACATCACGTCGATCATGGGGATGATCTCGATGCGTCCTCGCCTGACTGCGCGACTCTTACGCAGCTTCACTGCCATCTCCTTGCTGGTCCATCCTGATATGGTCGATCAGACGAGTTCCCAACCTTTCCATTTCATCCAGCGTCTGGGATTGCAGGCGCGAAAAGAAATTGAAGGCGAACAGGCAGATGAGCGCGATGAACAGGCCGAGTGCGGTGGCGATCAGCGCCTGCGCCACCCCTGCGGTAACCCCGGTCGGATCGACCAGCCCCGCTCCGCCGATCAGCTTGAAGGCATGCATCATGCCGGTGATGGTGCCGAGCAGTCCCAGGAGCGGCGCTGCGGTCACCACGGTTTCAAGCACCCACAATCCCCTGCTCATCGATTTTTCTATCTGCTGCGCCTCGTCGGCTGCCCGGGATTCGACCCACCATGCCGGTTTTGCGCGATTTTCCAGAATCGGCCTGAAAAAGCGCCCGAAATAGTGGCGCTCTTCGAGGGATTTGACCTGCTTCTCAAGATCGCCCCACGAAAAGCCATAGGTTTCGACAAGCTCAAGCAGCGGTGCTTGAATACGCACATACCTCATGTAAACATAAGCCTTGTCGATCATGATGTAGAGCGCGATCACGCCCAGACCCAGGAGAGGATAGATCATCACCCCTCCGAAACGTATTGCCTCCCAAGCTTCGTTCAATCCCTGCATGTTCAACCTCCAAAATTTAATCAAAACCCCTTGCTCAACCCCACATAGAATGCTCGCGTCGGACCATACTGCGGCGCGCCGACCCCTATTCCCGATCCGTCCCGGATCTCGTAAATCTGGTTGAGCAGATTGATCACGCTCACCCTTCCCTCCACCTTGCCGAGTTGAGGCAGATAGAGCTTTCTCGTCATTCCCAGATTCACCTGAACGTAGCCCGGCATGCTGGCAGTATTGGCGAACCCTCTGCGCAATCCGCTGCCGAGCAAGGCATCCATGCTGTAGCTCGTGCCATGCCAAAGATAGGACCAGCCTGTCGATGCGGTATAAGTCTGATCGTGATCCAGATGTACCCAGTTGTTGGAGATATAGGCAAGTTCCTGTGCGGAAAAATTGTACTGCCCCGATACGATGTTCTTTCCCAGCGCCCGGGATGCGGCAAAATTCAGGTAGGAAGAGAAATTGTCCTTCTTGTAGTTTCCGGTCACTTCCAGTCCATAAATCTTGCCCTGCTGATAATTGAATGGCGAATAGATGAGCGACTGCCCGAACTGCCCTTCGTCCAGAAGATCCTGAACCAGCCGCAAATAGCTGTCGAGGCCAATGTTGAGCTCGGGAGTGAACTGATGCGTCACGCCGGCATCGAAATAATGGCTGCGTTCGGGCAGCACATTGGTATTCACGTCGGTAGGCAAGGCATTGGTCGTGCCCTGGAATTTGGCGATGCTGGTGGGAGCGATCAGCTCCGTCGCCGGAGGCGTGAAATAGCGCGCATAGCCGGCGTGAAAAGCAGTGTCTCTGGTCGCCTGATAAACGAGCCCAAGCCGCGGACTCAGCTGGCTCGCATTCACATAAGCATTCATCACGTCGAATCGGGCGCCGTAATTGACCGTAAGCTTCTTCGCCGGATGCCATTCGTCCTGCAGATAAATGCCGTACAGCCAGGCGGCTTTCGTGTAATTGTCGACGATATTGAAGGGAGTGCCGCTAGTCTGATTGCCAAAAGCATCGGCCGGGAAAACGGCGGAAGTGTTGTTGGATACCGCATATTCTTCGCTGGTGAACAACCCGGCACGCAAGGTATGCGCATCATTCAGGCGATAGCTTCCGTCTCCCTGCAATCCATTTGCGAGATTGCTCCTCAGAACAGTGGAGGCAACGCCATTGTAGATCAGATCGCCGTAAGGATCAGGCGTATAGGCCACGCTCGAATAGCGCCTGAAAACCGAAAGCTGATAGTCCGTTCTGGGGCCTCCTGTTCCCTTCAGTGCAAGAATGCCGTAGCGGTTGGTTTCTGTCTGGTTATCGTTGATATTGGCAGAAGGATAAGCCGGCATTCCGACAAGTACATAATTCTGGGGCAGATTCGGCGTATTGGGAATCTGGAACTGGCTTTGGGAGCTGCCCAGAATCAGGTTGACGCTCGTGGTCGGATTCATCAGATAGGAGAAATACCCGAATCCTTTCAGCTGCGTCGTCCTGTCATGAAGCGGATTGGCTCCAGGCGTGGGAGACTGGATGCCCAGATTGTCCTGCAAGAAGGAGCCGCTCATGTAGTAATTGAACTTGCCTTCCGACCCGCCATACTGAATCGAGGGTTCGAAAGTATTGTGGCTGCCGCCGTAAAAATCCAGGGTGCCCCCCTTCTGGAATGCGCCGCTCTTGGTATGGATATCGACCACGCCCGCTGTCCGGTAGCCGTACTCCGAAGGCAGCACCCCGGTCAGGAGATCGAGCCTTTCGGCGAAGCGCGTATCCAGATTCTGCCCGAAGCCGCTGATGCCCTGCGGGAGCATGATGCCATTGATCCGGTACTGAAGATCGCCATGATCTCCCCTCACATGGATCTGGCCGAAAGAATCCTGAACCACCCCTGGCGCGCGCAGCAGCACCTCGTTGAGCGGGGTATTCTCGCCCTGCGGCATCGCCTTGATTGCCGCCTGATCCAGTCGATAGACGCTGCTGCCATCTTGGGCGGCATTTTGCGGACGATGAATCCGCGCGGCGACCACGTTCATCTCCAGCGCATGGTGTGCAGCCAAAGTGATCGATGCCGTCGCAGGCTTCCCTGCGCCCACCGTAACGACAGCCATCCCGACCGTGAAGCCCGGCTTTTTCGCCAGGATCGCATAAATCCCCGGAGGCACGTTGGGAAAAACGAAATGCCCGTCCTTCAAGCTTCTGGCATGGAAAATCGTTTTGCCCTGCGCATTCTGCAAATCGAGCTTCGCAGCAGGAACGGCCCTGCCCAATGCATCCTTCACTTTGCCCTGAACTTCGATCGCCTGGGCGGCAATCGGCACCATCAGTCCAGCCAGCAAGAAAACCCTTTTCATTGCTTTCTCTCCCGGAAATTTCAACACCGCCCGCGTCAAATCATGCAACGGGCTTTCCGTTCCCTTACGGGAAGCGGAAATGAATCAGTCAGGAGAATGCGGGAGGGGAACGGGAGCGCGGGCGAAGCGCGCCGCGATCGAACAGGCAGGACACCCCGGCGAGAGCAACCAGGAAAAGCAGAACAGGCGAAAATGCCGGAGCGCGCAAAGGCAGGACCGGCGCATGCGTGGCAGAATGCGCTGCGACATGGCATACCGCGCAGGCCATTTCGTCGGCATCCTTGACATGATGATGCGCAATCTCGATGCTGTACAAGCCCAGGAAGCACAACAATGCCGAAAACAGAAATAGCCTTTTCATTTTTTCATTCTGCTTTGGATTTCCGCCCCGGTCAAGAGACAAGCCCTTCCCGGGCTTCCAGGATGCGCTCGACATATCGCGCCAGCATGTCGGCTTCCAGATTCACCCGGCTTCCCGGAGCAAGATGCTTGAGATTCGTCATCGACAGGGTGTGCGGTATCAGGTTGATGTGGAAGATGTCGCCTTCGACGGCATTGACGGTGAGGCTCACGCCGTTCAGCGTGACCGACCCCTTGGTCGCGATGAATTTCGAAACGGGTTTCGGGGAGCGGATGGCAAGATGCATGCACTCGCCTGCCTGATCGAAGGAAACCACTTCTCCGACGCCGTCCACATGGCCGCTGACGAGGTGTCCGCCCAGCCTGTCGGACAGCCGCAGCGCCTTCTCCAGATTCACCTCGCTTGCCGCTTCCAGAGCGCAGGTGCAGTCCAGAGTTTCCTGCGAAACGTCGACCTTGAAAAGGTTGCCGTCAATCGCCACCACCGTGAGGCAGACGCCGCTGACTGCTATGCTATCCCCGAGCAGGACATCCGAAAGATCGAGGCTTCCCGCATCGATATCAAGGCGCAATCCCTTGTCCACGGGCTCTGCCCTGACGATTTTCCCGACCGACGCCACAATGCCGCTAAACATCCGGCCTCCCGATGATCCGCAAATCCTTCCCCACCATTCTGACATCCCTGATTTTCAGTTCGAACCTGTCTGCCATTTTTTCGAGTTCGGGAAAGTCGAACATGCCTTTCGCGCGATTTCCGATGAGATGCGGCGCAAGATAGAAAACGATCTCGTCGACAAGCCCAGCTTCCAGCATGGCGCCATTGACGCCTTCTCCGGCTTCCACCAGCAGTTCGTTGATTCCCCGCTTTCCCAGCTCGGCCAGTAGCCCCGCAATATCGACGCGTCCCTTGCCGTCGGGAAGATGAGCCACCTCGACTCCCAGCGCGTTCAGCCTTCGGATTTCCTGGGCATGTTCGCTGACTGTCGCAACGAGCACCTTGCCGCCCAGCAATTTCGCATGGGACGGGAGCCTGAGTTCGCTGTCCAGAACGACGATCATCGGCTGCCTGGAAGTTTCGACAGCCCTCGCAGTCAATCTCGGATCGTCCGCAAGAACGGTGCCGATTCCCGTGAGCAGGGCGCAGGAACGCGCCCGCAGCCTGTGGCCGTCATGCCTTGCCGCTTCTCCCGTAATCCACTGGCTGGCGCCGTTCCGAAGCGCCGTTTTTCCGTCCAGGCTGGCTGCGATCTTGAGCCTGACCCAAGGTCTTCCGCGCATCATCCTGGAGACGAATCCGGGGTTGAGTTCCACGGCTTCGGCCTCCAGAAGACCGCATTCGACCTGGATGCCTGCCTTTTCCAGGCGCTCTATCCCGCGCCCCGAGACGAGCGGATTGGGATCCTTCACCCCGATCACGACCCGGGAAATGCCTGCATCGACGATCGCGTCCGCGCAAGGCGGGGTCCTGCCGAAATGGCTGCAGGGTTCGAGCGTCACATAAAGGGTCGAACCGCTCGCCGACTCGCCCGCGTCGAGCAGCGCATTGATCTCGGCATGCGGCATTCCCGCCTTTTCATGCCAGCCCTCCCCGACGATTTTTCCGTCCCTCACGAGAACCGAGCCAACCCTGGGATTGGGGGTCGTGGTGTACAGCCCTCGCTCGGCAAGACGCAGCGCCTTCGCCATGTACAGGCGATCCTGGCCGGAGAACATCAATCGCCCTTGCGCAGGGTTTTGGGCTTCTCGACTTCCCTGATCGCTTCCCTGAAATCCTCGACATCCTCGAAGCTTCGGTAAACCGATGCGAAGCGGATGTAGGCCACCTTGTCCAGCTTGTAAAGTTCCGCCATCACCATCTCCCCGATCTGGCGCGAGGAAATTTCGCGCTCCCCAAGGCTCAGCACTTTCTGCACAATGCGGTCTATCGCCTCGTCCACCAGAGGGGTCGGCACGGGCCGCTTGTGCAGCGCCCTGGCGAATCCGGTACGCAATCTGTCCCTGTCGAATTCGGCACGGTTCCCGTTTTGCTTGACCACCTGCGGCATCATCAGATCCGCGGTCTCGTAAGTGGTGAACCGCTTCTGGCAGACCTGGCAGCGGCGCCTGCGGCGAATGCTGTTGCCTTCCTCGCCGACGCGCGAATCCATCACACTCGTATCATTGGCGCCGCAAAACGGGCATTTCATGGCTTATCCGTAAACCGGAAAGCGTTCGCAAAGGGCCTGGACTGCGGAAGCGGCCCGCGCGATCACGGCGTCGTCTCCCGGCGCATCGAGAACGTCGGCGATAAGGTTGCCGAGATGATCTGCCTCGATTTCCCTGAAGCCGCGCGTAGTGATCGCGGGAGACCCGATCCGGATTCCGCTCGTCACGAAAGGCTTCTGCGGATCGTTCGGGATCGCATTCTTGTTGACCGTGATATGGGCGCGCCCGAGCGCAGCTTCGGCATCCTTGCCGGTGATGTGCTTGGCCTGCAGGTCGACCAGGAAAAGATGGCTGTCGGTGCGACCGGAAACGATCCTGAGCCCCCGCTCCTGCAGCACCTTGGCCATGACGCGCGCATTGTCGATCACGAGCTCCTGGTAAATTCTGAATTCCTTCGTGGCCGCTTCCTTCAGCGCCACGGCCTTTCCCGCGATCACATGCATCAGGGGACCGCCCTGGATGCCGGGGAAGATGCTGGAATTGATCGCCTTCTCATGCTCTGCCTTCGCCAGAATCAATCCTCCCCTGGGTCCCCGCAAGGTCTTGTGGGTGGTGGTGGTCACGAAATCCGCGATGCCGACGGGACTCGGGTAGAGCCCGGCAGCGATCAGTCCCGCATAATGGGCCATGTCCACGAAAAGCCATGCGCCCACGCTGTCGGCGATATGCCGGAAACGCTTCCAGTCGATGACGAGAGAATAGGCGGAGGCTCCGGCAACGATCATTTTCGGCTTATGCTCATGGGCCAGCCGTTCCACTTCGTCGTAGTCTATTTCCTCGGTATCGGGACGGAGCCCATAAGTCACTGCATGATAAATCTTTCCGCTGAAGTTGACCGATGCGCCATGGGTCAGATGTCCACCGTGGGCGAGGGACATGCCGAGAACGGTATCTCCGGGCTTGAGAATCGCCATGTAAACGGCGGCATTCGCCTGGGATCCGGAATGCGGCTGAACGTTCGCATATTCGGCATGGAACAGGGATTTCGCGCGATCGATCGCGAGCTGCTCGACGATATCCACATATTCGCAACCGCCGTAATAGCGCTTGCCGGGATAGCCTTCGGCATATTTGTTGGTCAGAACCGACCCTTGCGCTTCCAGCACGCGCGGGCTGGTATAGTTTTCGGAAGCGATGAGCTCGATGTGGTCTTCCTGGCGCCTCGATTCCGACTCCATGGCCGCCCACAATTCCGGATCGAATCCCGCGATGGTTTGGTTTGCTGAGAACATGGCTTCCCCGATAAAAAAACGCAATTTTATCACGATTGACGGGGGAGTATCGCCCGGCGAAACGCCACGCTTCCCGATTCGAATCGCAGCCTTCAGGATGCCCTCATCATGACCATCCTCGAAGCGCGATGCAGTCCGCTCAGAATCGCCTTGAAGGATGCCGTGACGATATTGGAATCGATCCCGATGCCATGCAGCGTATCCCCATTCGCAACGCGCATTTCGATGTAGGCGACAGCCTTGGCGTTCGCCCCGCTTCCGATGGCATGCTCATGATAATCCAGCACCCTGATGTCTTCGTCGAGCGCCCTGACGAATGCATCTATCGGCCCGTTCCCAATGCCCTTTATCCGCCTAACGTTGCCGGCCTCCTCGATTTCAGCGTGAATCTCAACGCCCCCTTCGCTTTCGATCAGATGGTGCTCGATGTCGCGGC
>JAJZQY010000020.1 GCA_021806605.1 Pseudomonadota bacterium | reverse complement strand
GGAGGGGCGATGGATATCGAGCTCTATTTCACCGTGATGGCGGGGATGGTGCTGGCTTTCTTCCTGATGGTCGGCGAACTCGTTGCGCTGCGCAAGGTCGGGATGAGGCTTTATTCGCGCCTGCAGCACATGCGCAGCACGGGCAGAAAGCTCAGGCTCTATGCCGAAATGGGGCTGATTCTCCTGTTTTTCCTGGCCCAGCCTTTCGTCGTCGGCTGGCTGGTGATGGGGACGCTCGACAGGTTCAATCCCCATTTTACCGTGAACATGGTGCGCGAATTGAGGAGCTTCTCGGAATAGCTCAGTCCGCGGGGCGCATCTGGGGAAAAAGGATTACGTCCCGGATGGAGGGGCTGTCCGTGAGCAGCATGACCAGCCTGTCGATGCCTATGCCTTCTCCCGCAGTCGGGGGCAGGCCATGTTCGAGCGCGCGGATATAATCGGCGTCATAATGCATCGCTTCGGCATCCCCCGATTCCTTCTGCCTGACCTGATCCATGAAGCGTTCGGCCTGATCTTCCGGATCGTTGAGCTCGGAAAAGCCGTTGGCGATCTCTCGCCCGGCGATGAACAGTTCGAACCGGTCGGTGACCGAAGGGTCGCTATCGTTCCTTCTCGCGAGAGGGGAGGCTTCCGCAGGATAATCGACGATGAAGGTGGGGTCGAAAAGCAGGTGCTCGGTGGTTTCCTCGAAAAGGGAGAGCTGCAATCCGCCGATCCCATCCGTTTTCCTGTGGTGCGCGCCGAGTTCCTCTAGCTTCGAAATCAGGAACGGACGGCTTTCCAGGTCGGATTCATCGTATTCTGGATGGTATTTCCGGATCGCCTGGGAGAGCGTGAGCCTCTCGAAAGGTCTACCGAAGTCGAGCGCTTTGCCCTGGTATTCGAAACGGGTGCCGCCCAGGGTTTTTTTCGCGACTTCCCTGAAAAGGGCTTCGGTGAAATCCATCAGGTACCTGTAATCCCGGTAGGCCTCGTAGAATTCGATCATGGTGAATTCCGGGTTGTGCCGGGTCGACATGCCTTCGTTCCTGAAATTGCGGTTGATCTCGAAGACTTTCTCCATTCCGCCTACCACCAGGCGCTTCAGATAGAGTTCGGGTGCGATCCTCAGATAAAGCTGCATGTCGAGCGTGTTGTGGTGGGTGACGAAGGGCCTTGCGGAAGCGCCTCCCGGAATCGGGTGCATCATCGGCGTCTCGACTTCGAGGTAGCCATGGGCAGCGAAAAATTCGCGCATCGCCTGGATGATTTTCGAGCGCGCAACGAAAACCTTGCGCGTTTCCTCGTTGGTGATGAGGTCGATGTAGCGCAGGCGGTATTTCTGTTCCTGGTCGGTGAGGCCGTGGAATTTTTCGGGCAGGGGGCGCAATGCCTTGGAGAGCAGCCGGATTTCGGAGACTTCGACGGAAAGCTCGCCCGTCTTGGTCTTGAAAAGCTTTCCCTGCGCGCCCAGGATGTCGCCCAGGTCGTAGTGCTTGAAAGCCTCGTGCGCCTCGATTCCCGCGATGTCGTTGGCGATGTAGAGCTGGATCTTCCCGCTCATGTCCTGCAGGGTGGCGAAGCTCGCTTTCCCCATCACGCGCTTCAGCATCATCCTTCCGGCGACGGACACTTCCAGGGATTTCTCCCTGAGCGCTTCGTTTTCCAGCGAATCGTAAGCCTGGTGGAGATCGGCTGCGAGGTGTTTTCTTTCGAAGTCGTTGGGGAAGGCGATGCCTTTTTCCCTCAAAGCTGCGAGCTTGGCGCGGCGCTCGGCCACGATCTGGTTTTCGTCCTGTTGTTCTGCCATGTCTGTATGCCCGCAAATCGAAGGGCTTTTTCCCGGAAAATGCCTGCAATTATAGCATCGCGCCCACAGCGGCCGCCAGTTGCGAACATTGGCTACAATGAAATATCCATTCCGCGACTCGGGGGCGAAGATGGCAAAGCAGGCTTTTCCCTTGTCAGGGGTTTACGGGTTGATCGAGACAGGGCCCGTGGTGCTGATCTCGACGCGCTGGAAGGGCAGGGAGAGCATCATGGCGCAATCCTGGCACACCATGATCGAATTCGATCCGCCCATCCTTGCCTGCGTGATCAGCGAAAGCAATTACAGCTTCGAATTGATCGAGAAAAGCGGCGAATGCGCGATCAACATTCCGACGGTCGAGATCGGTCGGCAGGTTGCCCTGTGCGGCAATTCGAGCGGGAGAAATGCCGACAAGTTCGAAGCATGCGCTTTTACCCGGGAAAAGGCTTCCGATGTCGAAGCCGCGCTGATCGGGGAATGCTATGCGAGTCTCGAGTGCAAGGTGATCGACAGGGTGAAGCAATACGATCTCTTCGTCATGGAAGTGACGAGGGCATGGGTTGATCCGGCAGTGACAGAGCCCAGGACGCTCCATCACCGCGGCTACGGCGCCTTCATGGTCGCGGGCGAGACGGTAAGCTTGCCTTCCGAAATGCGGTGATCAGGACTTACCTAGAAGTCCATGCCATCGCCTTCCCTGGCCAGGCGGTATTCCAGTCCTTCGGGCGGGTGCCTCTTCAGGACGTCGGCGAAGATTCGCTCCAGATCGTCGTCGCTGCGGGTCGGTTCGTGATGGGTGAAATACAGAATCTTCGCACCCGCATCCCGCGCGAGCCGGATAGATGTGTCGAAGGTGCCGTGTCCCCAGCCTTTCTTTCTGGCATACTCTTCATCGGAATAGCTCGAATCGGCGATGATCACGTCCACGCCCCTGATTGCATCCAGAATGCCGGCCTCCCTTTCCTGGAGGATCTGCCGGTATTCCTCGTAACTGGCTTCTTCGGGGGAATAGATATTGTAGGGCGGTTCGTGGTCTCCAGTGAAAAATACCGATTTTCCGTTGCAGTCGATGCGGTAGCCGAAATTCACCACAGGATGATTGAGCAGTATCGGCGTGACCGTGGTGGAATCGCCCACTTCCACAGGTACTCCCGGAGTGAGCGTGAAATATTCTATGGACGCCTTCAGCTCCGCTTCCCTGATGGGGAAAAAGCTGTACTGCAATTGCACGTCCATCACCTGCTCCACGCCGCGGCCTGAAACCAGATCATACGCGCCGTGAAGCCGCAGGCGGTTTCCCGGAACGAAAAGCGGGACGAAAAACGGCAGTCCATGGATATGATCCCAGTGGCTGTGCGAGAGGAAGACGTTTGCGGTAACCGGCATTTCGCCCAGCAGCGATTGGGCCAGCTGAAAGATGCCGGTCCCCCCGTCGAGAATGACGAGTTCTCCCGAGTCGGTGCGAATTTCGATGCAGGTGGTATTGCCGCCGTATTTGACTGTTTTCGGCCCCGGGACAGGTATCGAGCCGCGCACGCCCCAGAACTTGATTTTCATGAGCTTCCGATCCGCGAAAACATTTCCGCCTTTTCCTTGATTCTGGCGAGATCCTCCGGGGTGATGTCCCCCAGATTGCCGCAGCGATTTGCCGCGAGAGCGGGGAGTTCCTCCACGCAGGGACTGCCCGAGAAACCGAAGTCGGCAGTCTTGCTGATGCGGTTCGCCGCCATCACGCAGGCCAGCACGTCCGAGCCCTGGTCCGCATCTTCGTGATGATGCCGGATGGCTTCGACGAGCGGCACAGGAAACTGCCATTTCTCGGCCAGCATCGACCCCATCAGGCAATGGTCCGCGCCCAGAATTTCCCTTTCCGCAAGATGCAGCGGGATGTTCTCGATTTTTGCGCGGTCCAGGGCCAGCTTGAATTCCTCGGGCATGAACTGCGCGAATACGACTTTCCCGAAATCGTGCAGAAGGCCCGCGATGAAACATTCTGTCGAATCGGTCTTCGGGGATATTCTGCCGCACAGCAGTTTGGCAATGCCGGCAACGAATAGGGAATGGCGCAGGTATTGGTCGATGTCGAAATCCGCCCTGTTGTGCCTGGGAAGAACCCCTATGGCAGCGATTCCGAGGGCCAGATTCTTGACGGTATTGAAGCCGAGGTAGACGATGGAGCGATCGATGGAGGTGATTTTGTTCGGCAGGCTGTAGTAGGGAGAGTTGAGCACCTTCAGGATCTTGGCAGCCATCACCGGGTCCTTCTCGATGACGGATACGATGTCCTTGGCCTGGCAGTCGATGTTCCTCGACAATTCCAGGACCTTCTGCACGCTTTTCGGAAATGCCGGCATTTTCTCGGCAGCGGCTCCGAACTTGCCGATCAGGTCTTCGGAATGCGCAGACATTTGGTCATTAAGTCCCTTGAGATCATATTCAAACGCCCTGCTTCAGGCTTGCCGCGATGAAATCGTCGAGATCCCCGTCCAGGACGGCCTGGGTATTGCCGACTTCGTGATTGGTGCGCAGGTCCTTGATGCGCGACTGATCCAGCACATAGGAACGGATCTGGTGCCCCCAGCCGATGTCGCTCTTGGTGTCTTCGAGAGCCTGCTTCTCCTCGTTCTGCTTCCTGAGTTCCGCTTCGTACAGGCGGGCTTTCAGCATGCTCATCGCTTCTGCCCGATTCTTGTGCTGGGACCGGTCGTTCTGGCATTGCACCACGATATTGGTCGGGATATGGGTGATGCGGATCGCCGAATCGGTTTTGTTGATATGCTGTCCGCCCGCGCCGGACGCCCTGAAAGTGTCTATTCTCAGGTCGGCGGGGTTGATCGTGATTTCGATGGAATCGTCTATTTCCGGATAGGCGAACACGCTGGCGAAGGAAGTATGGCGCCTGTTCCCGGAATCGAAAGGGGATTTTCTCACCAGGCGGTGCACACCTGTTTCCGTTCTGAGATAGCCATAGGCATAGTCGCCTTCGACCTTGAGCGTTGCGCTTTTTATTCCGGCGACCTCGCCTTCGGATTCTTCCAGAACCTCGACCTTGAAGCCCTTCTTCTCGCAATATTTCAGATACATGCGCTCCAGCATCGAAGCCCAGTCCTGCGCTTCGGTTCCGCCGGAGCCCGCCTGGATGTCGATGAAGCAGTTGTTGGGATCCATGGGATTGGCGAACATGCGCCTGAATTCGAGTGCCTCGACTGATCTGGCGACTTCCCTTGCGTCCTGGTCTATGCTTTCGAGCGTGGCATCGTCCCCTTCTTCCTCGGCCATTTCAAAAAGCGCCATCCCATCTGCCAACGCCTGGTCGATTTTTCTCAGGTTGAGAACGATTTCCTCAAGGGCTTTCTTTTCCTTGCCGAGTTCCTGCGCCTTCTTCTGATCCTCCCAGACTGCAGGGTCTTCGGCGAGCCTCGTGACTTCCGTCAGCCGTTCTTCCTTGGCAGTGAAGTCAAAGATACCTCCGTAGTTCGGATTCCCTCGCCCTCAGGTCGTGCAGCCGGTTCGAAATGGCGTTGATCTGTTCTGCTTCCATCATGCTTTCCTTTTTCAAACGTCCGATTATACATTATTCGGAAATTCATGGCCGCGAGCGCTGGGTGGTTACATATTATCGGAATTTGGCATATTCTGATTGCATGATGTTGATCAGATAAGTCTCATACCAGTCGGACGAAGCGATGAATGCCAGAATTTGGTTAATCTGCGCGCTCTTTTTTTGCAGGGAGGCAAACGCATTCAATTTGAGCGATCCCTTCTCGACTGAAGGCTTGACCGCCGCTCCCTGCAGTTTCAAGGACGCGGGAAATTCCCCGCTTGCCCTGGCCGACGTGGTTGAGCATGCGCTTTGCAACAATCCCCAGACCAGGGAAGCATGGGCCAATGCCAGGGCGCAGGCCGCCCAGGTCGGCATTGCCAAAAGCGCCTATCTGCCGACCTTGAACGGCAGCGTATCCTCCAGCGAAAACAAGAATTCATCGATTCTGAGCCGGCTTCAGGGAGCCGGCAGTTCGGATTTTAGCCAGACCGGAACGACGCTCTCGTTGAGCTATATGCTCTACGATTTCGGCGCAAGGCGTGCCGCGCTCGACAACGCGATGCAAACGCTGATCGCACTCAATGCAAGTCGGGATGCGATGATACAGACTGTTTTCCTGGCTGCGGTGCAGGCCTATTACCAGCTTTTTGCAAGCAGGGCGGCGGTGGATGCTGCCCTGGAGTCCGAAAAATCCAGCCTGGAAAGCCTGAATGCGGCGTCGAGCCGCTACAAGACAGGCACGGCCACCCGCGCCGACCAATTGCAGGCCAAGACGGCCTATGTCCAGGCTGTGCTCAACCGGATCACTGCCCAGGGAAACGAAAAAACGGCCGAAGGGGTGCTCGCGAATGCAATGGGGCTGGAAGCGGATCATGTTTTGCTGATCGCCCCGCCCCTTTCTAGCCCTGACGAAAAATTCGAGCAGAATGTCAGCCACCTGATCGATGCGGCCAAAAACTCGCGCCCGGATCTGAAGGCGGCACAGGCGCAGCTCGAAGCGGCGAAGGCCAACGTGGATGCGGCGAAGGCTTCCGGAATGCCGAACATCTCGCTTTCGGCCGGTCAGAACTATACCCATTCGAGCATTTACGACCCCTATCGCAGCACCTCGGTCGGCCTGACCCTCAATATCCCGATCTTCACGGGATTCGATACCACCTACAGCATACGCGCAGCCGAAGCCAGGGTGGCCGCGTCCAGCGCCCAGCGCGATCAGATCGCCATGCAGGTCTCCCTGGATGTATGGCGCGCCTATCATAATCTGGTCACGGGGACGGAAACGCTGAGATCGACCCAGGCCCTCCTGGAAAGTGCAACGGAGTCCGAGCGGATGGCCCTCGGACGCTACAAGGCCGGGGTAGGAACCATCGTCGATCTCCTGACTGCAGAGTCTTCGCTCGCAAGCGCAAGGCAGCAGCGCGTGCAGGCGACGTACAACTGGCAGATAGACAAGGCCACCTTGGCGCAGTCCATGGGCAGGCTGAACGAAATTCCGAAGAAAGTCGAGTGAACGACATGCGAAAGAAAATCATCCTGCTATCGATCCTGGTTCTGGCTGCAGGCGGCGGATATTACGCCTGGCAGAAGAATCGAACCCTGCCGCTGGCGCAGCAATACAAGACGGTCAAGGCGGAGAAGGGGGATGTGACCCAGACCGTCTCGGCCAACGGCACATTGAACCCTGTCATCCTGGTCAGCGTGGGCACCCAGGTTTCGGGGACCGTGAAGCGGCTTTATGCGGATTTCAACGATCATGTGAAGGCAGGGCAGATTCTCGCCGAACTCGACCCCGCCCTTTTCAATGCGCAGGTCGGCCAGAGCGAAGCGAATCTCGCCAATGCCAGGGCGAGTCTGGATCTGACCAGCGCAAACGAGGCTAGATCGCTGGCCTTGTACAATCAGGGCTATGTGGCGAAACAGGACCTCGATGCCGCGGTCCAGGCGAAGCGGGCTTCCCAGGCACAGGTCAGGCTCGCCCGTGCGCAGCTTGCCCGAGACCGCACCAATCTGAACTACTCCATCATCCGCTCTCCGGTCTCAGGAGTCGTCATCGACAGGCAGATCGATGTCGGGCAGACCGTGGCGGCGAGCTTCCAGACGCCGACCCTGTTCAGGATCGCGCAGGATCTGCGCAACATGCAGATCGATTCGAGTTTTGCCGAGGCGGATATCGGCCATATTCGGGTAGGGCAGGAAGTTCGCTTCACGGTGGATGCCTTTTCCGGCCGCTTCTTTGCAGGCAGGGTTTCCCAGGTCAGGCTGAATGCCACGGTGCAGCAGAATGTCGTGACCTACGATGTGGTCGTCTCTGTGGACAACCCTGAGCAGATTCTGAAGCCCGGGATGACTGCCTATGTCAACATCGTCATTGCGCAGAGGAAGAACGTGCTGCTCATCCCCAATGCCGCCTTCCGCTTCAAGCCTCAGGGAAAGCAGAAGGCGGGGCCGGGGACGATTTACCTGATCAGGAATGGGAAGCTTGCCGCCGTTCAGGTGAGCGCCGGGATCACGGACAACAAGATGACCGAGATAGTCGAAGGAGATGTCAGGCCCGGAGACAGCGTTGTCACGGGGGTCGCCACGCCTCCGGATGAGGGGTCGCAGAGTTCGTTCAGGATGAGAATGCTCTGATGGACCCCATCATCAGGATAGAAGGCCTGCACAAGGAATATGAAACAGATGCCGGGCCGGTTCCTGTCCTGAAGGGCATAGACCTCACCATCGATCCTGGCGAATTCGTCGCGATCATGGGGCCTTCCGGGTCGGGAAAGTCCACTTTCATGAACATTCTGGGTTGCCTCGACGTGCCAACACGCGGGAAATACATTCTCAACGGCAGGGATGTCGGGACTTTGAACTCCGACCAGCTGGCGCACCTGAGAAACGAGGTGATCGGTTTCGTCTTCCAGGGATTCAACCTGTTGCCCAGAGCCAATCTCGAAGACAATGTCTCCCTGCCGCTGGTGTATGGCGACGTGCAGAAGTCCGAGAGGATTGCGCGCGCGAACGACATGCTGGAGAAGGTCGGCCTTGCCAAATATGCCAAGTCCCTGCCCAATCAGATATCGGGCGGTCAGCAGCAACGGGTAGCGATTGCCAGGGCGCTCGTCAACCGGCCGAAGCTGATTCTGGCGGACGAGCCGACTGGAAACCTGGATACCAGGACGAGCGGAGAGATCATGTCTCTTTTCAGGCAGCTCAATGAAAGCGACGGCATCACTGTCGTTCTCGTCACGCACGAGCCGGATATCGCGACCTACGCGAAGCGGCTCGTGAAATTCCTCGACGGGAGCCTGATTTATGACGGGGAAGTTTCCGAGGCCCGCACATGACGGTACAGATGCTGATCGAGGCATGGCGCGCGATGGGCGCCAACCGGCTGCGCACTTTTCTCACCATGCTGGGCATGGTGATCGGGGTGGGGGCAGTGGTGCTGATGCTCGCCATCGGGCAGGGGGCGCAGTATTCGGTCAGCCAGTCGATTTCTTCGATGGGAAGCAATCTCTTCATCATTCTTTCCGGCTCATCGACAAGCGGTGGACTGAGAATGGGGCTGGGTGCGACCCCGACGCTCACGGTAGCCGATGCCCAGGCGCTTTCGGAATTGCCGGAAATGTCAGCCGTGGCGCCCGTCGTTCCCGGCGTCGCCCAGGTGGTGTACGGATCGAACAACTGGAGTACGCAGGTTTTCGGCACGACGCCCGCTTATCTCACGGTACGCAACTGGACCATTGCGCAAGGTTATCCTTTCGCCGATTCTGACGTCAGGTCAGCGACGCGCGTCGCCATGATCGGGCAGACCGTTGCGCAGAATCTTTTCGGGAACGAGGATCCCGTCAACAAGACCATCCGGATCAAGCAAAGCCCCTATCTCGTCGTCGGCCTGCTGAGTGCGAAGGGGCAGAGCCTGGATGGACGGGATCAGGACGACACCATCCTGATCCCCGTGACGACCGCGCAGAGGAAACTTTTCGGCACCCAGTTCCAGGGAACGGTCCGCTTCATCATGGCTCAGGCCGTATCCGCGCAAATGATGCCTGCTGCTGAGCGGGAAATGAATGCCTTGCTGAGGCAGCGGCATCATGTCCGGGAGGGAGCGGACAGCGATTTCACCGTCCGCAACCTGACTGCGCTCGTCAATACGGCGGCCCAGGCGACGCGCGTGATGTCGATCCTGCTCGGGGCGATTGCCTCGATTTCGCTTCTGGTGGGCGGAATAGGCATCATGAACATCATGCTGGTTTCGGTTACGGAAAGGACGCGCGAAATCGGCATCCGGGTTGCGATCGGTGCCCGGCAGCGCGACATCCTGATGCAATTCCTGATGGAAGCCATCATCATTTCGATTGTCGGCTGCACGGCAGGCGTCGTGCTCGGCGTGGGGGGCGCTGCGGCAGCCAACCATTTCGCCGACATTACGGTGGTGATCACCGGCGGCTCGATACTGCAGGCGTTCATGGTCGCAGCTTGCGTGGGGATATTTTTCGGCTTTTATCCTGCGAGGAAGGCCGCCCGCCTGAAGCCCATCGAGGCGCTCAGGTATCAGTAGTCCTTCAACACGGATTTGAAACGATGTTATACTGGAATGACACCGGTTATCATTCTTGTTCCCGGTGCGAATAAAAATCCACAATTCTTTCGGAGAGACTACAATGCATGACGCACTGAATAGCTATGGTTTTTACGTTCTGTTTACCCCGTTTGTGGTTCTTGCCCTGATGATATTGTTTTCCGGAAACAGCTCCAAGTAAGCCCGACGGCTCTCCGGCCCAGGCCGGAGAGCCGCTTCATGCATGCTGGCATGGCGAGATGGCTGATCATTTCAGGTGCGCTTCTGATCCTCGCTGGCCTCGCATGGCCCTGGATTTCGAAGCTGGGTCTCGGTCATCTTCCAGGTGACATCAGCATTGAAAGAAAGGGTTTCGGATTTTACTTTCCGATCACCACCAGCCTGCTGGTTTCGGCAGTGCTTTCGCTGATTTTCTGGCTGCTCAGAAAATAACGCCCTCCCGATTGAATCGCGGCTGCTCCCGTTCAGAATGAATTGAAGATGTCCCCGACGACGTCTTCTGCGATCCCGATCCCGGCGCCCAGCCCCAGGCCGCTGACCAGATTGCCCATGAACCCGCCGTTGCCGAATCCTGAATTCCAGCCCTGGGGCTGCATCATGGGTTGCGGGTGGGATTGCATCTGCTGTTCCAGCATCTGAATATACTGCCCCATCTGCTGCAGCATTTGCGTGGTCGACTGCTGGTAGCCCTGCACCGAAAGCGCGATCGAGCGCAGGTCCATGGAAAGGTCTCTTGCCGTCGCCTCGTCCTTCGATTCGGTGCGCAGGCGTTGCGCAAGGGCCTGTATTCCCTGCTGAATGCTCTGGGACTGCTGTTGCAGCTGCATGGCCTGCTGCTGTGCCAGCTGATAATCCATGTTCGCCTCCTCTCTTATTGCACTGCAGTGATTTCGATGTTGATGGTGTTGCCGGGAGGGTAGTTCATCACTGTCGAAGCCTGGTGCCCGGCATAGATATAATGGACCTCGTAACCACTGATTTCCTGTCTTTGCACGTCGCGGCAAACCTGCTGGGTCTGGGGCGCCGCCTGGGCCGGACTGTTCTGGATGCGGTCTCCCGTGATGGCGCCGGCGATCGCGCCGAGGGCTCCTGCCGCCACCCTGCCGCTGCCTTGCCCCACCTGGGAGCCGAGCAGGGCACCAGCGACGCCGCCCAGGATCGATCCTCCCATTTGCCGCTCCTGCGGTTGAGGCTGAACGGTGGTGGTCACCATGTGGCATTCTTGCGTCGTGTAGTTTTGATATATCGGGCGCGATGAAACGACCTTGGCCGTGTCGGTGAAGTCCGATGCATGGGCTGCAGCGGCAGCAAACGACGTCAGGCCTAAAATGACGGCGATGTTTCTCATGGTTTCTCCTTTCAAGAGCAGCGAATGCTATCCATTAGAGGGTGCGATTGAAAATTAGTTTAACATCGAATCGAAAAAAACGGTGTAACTGTATGTTACGGAAAACTTAAGCCAATCTGAATAAACTGGGGCACGGAAGTTGAAATCCTGTTTTCCCCTGTGCTAGTCTCACGCCATGGATCTGACAGAACTTTTTCGCTTCGAGACCGATCTCCTGCAAATTGGTGCAGGCGAGCCTGTTTTCAAGGTCGGAGACCCCGGCGACAGGATGTACGTGCTGATGAAGGGCGAGGCAGATATCGTGGTGGGGAACGTCGTTGTGGAAAGCGCCGCTCCTGGCGCATTGCTCGGGGAATTGGCGCTGGTCGATGCCGCTCCCAGAACCGCAACGGTCATGGCAGTCACGGATTGCAGCCTTTTGCCGATAGACGTCAAGCGGTTCCGTTTCCTCGTTCAGGAAACGCCGAATTTCGCCCTGCATGTGATGAAGGTTATTGCGGAGAGGCTGCGCAATATGGATCGGCGCCTTTTTGAAGTGCAGGGAACCAGTGCCTGACGATGAGTTGCAGGCTCGCCGAGCCGTTGAACTCGTTGACGGACAGGTTGTAGATCGCGCGAATTTCTTCGGGAAGCGGTTCGGCATGGAAGAAAAACATGGCGTCGAAAAGCTTTCCAGCCATGCCGAGCTTGAGCTTCAGGTGCTTCTCTCCCACGATTCTTTGCTGCTCGACTGAAAACAGGCCCTCGAATTCCGGTTCTGGAAAGCCCTGTCCCCACACTCGGGATTCGATCCGGCGTGCGAGTTCGAGCGTCATTTCGTTTTCATCCAGAATGCCGTCCGTTTCGATGATGCGTTCAAGATCCGATTCCGAAAGAATGGATTTTGCGACTTCCTCGAATGCATGGTCGAAAGCCTCGAAATCAGCCTCTCTCAAGGTGAGCCCCGCCGCCTGCGCATGTCCGCCGAATTTCAGGATGAGCCCGGAATGAAGTTTTGAGACGAGGTCGAGTGCATCCCTCAGGTGGAATCCCGGAATGGATCTGCCGGAACCCTTGATTTCCCCGTTGCCGGATCTTGCGAAGGCGAAAGCGGGGCGATGGAACTTTTCCCTGATGCGCGAGGCAAGTATGCCGATGACGCCCTGATGCCAGGCGGGATCGAAAAGGCTGATGCTGTATCCGGGATCATCCTGGATCGACTTCAATGCGAGCAGCGCTTCTTCCTGCATCTGGGATTCGATGAATTTCCTTTCCCTGTTGAGTCCGTCGAGTCGCTCTGCGATTTCGAGTGCATGAGAGCGGTCGCGGCTGATCAGGCAGCTGATGCCCAGCGCCATGTCTTCCAGGCGGCCTGCGGCATTGAGCCTGGGACCCAGCATGAAACCGAGATCGAACGAGGAGGCTTTCTGGGGTGTGCGCTTGGCGACGGCAAGGAGCGCCAGAATGCCGGGATTCGCCTTGCCTTCGCGGATCCGCTTGAGCCCCTGGGAAACCAGAATCCTGTTGTTTCTGTCCAGCCTGACGACGTCCGCTACCGTGCCAAGCGCCACCAGATCGAGCAGGGCTGAAAGGTTCGGAACGGCATGGCCGCGTTTTCTGAGTTCGGCCCGGAGCGCCAGCATGACATAGAACATGACGCCCACTCCGGCGAGATTCTTGCTTGGGAACGGGCAGTCCGGCTGGTTCGGATTGACGATGCAAAGCGCTTCCGGAAGCGCTTCTCCAGGCAGATGATGATCGGTCACGAGCACCGGAATGCCCAGTCTTTTGGCTTCCAGAACCCCTTCCACGCTGGCGATGCCGTTGTCCACCGTGATGATCAAATCGGGATTGCGGGTTTTTGCCAGGCGGACGATTTCGGGTGTGAGGCCGTAGCCGTATTCGAAGCGATTCGGAACGAGATAATCGACGATGGCGCCCATTTCGGAAAGCGCGAGCATGCCGACGGCACATGCCGTTGCTCCGTCCGAGTCGTAGTCCGCAACGATCAGGAGGCGTCTCTTGTCGCGGATTGCATCAGCCAGGATTTCCCCCATTTGAGCGGCATTTTTGAGCTCGGCGAAGGGAATCAGGGCGTTCAGGCCGCAATCGATTTCTTCCTGGGAAATGACGCCCCGCGCGGCATAAATCTTCGCGAGAACCGGATCGATGCCGCTTGCGGCAAGCGCTTCAAGGGCTTCTGCAGGATAGGTGCGGGTGACGATCTTTCTCATTTCAGATAATCCAGCAGCGGCCTGTTCCTCTTCCAGAATTTCCACTGGTCGCGCGGGCCTGCCTCAAGATGCAGTCCCGCCTCGTTGTCGACAAGGCGGAGCTCCAGGCCGTTCTGCACGGCCAGGCGGAGTGGCTTGAACCAGTGGGCTTCGAGCGACCTCAGCCTGGCATCCCATTCGTTTTCGTCTCCGTAACTCGACGGCAGCGTCAGGCTTTCGAGAATGACAAGATGCTCGCCTTCTGCCAGCGCAGCAAGCCAGCTCTCCGCATGCTCGGAAACAGGCCCAAAGGGAATTCCCGATTTTCGCGCAAGCCCCCCTGCGACCGGATTGTCGGATGAAATCGAATCGAAACGGGGTGGCTGGACCTTCGGGGAAGTGCCGCCTCCCCAGAGCCAGACGCTGTTGATCGGCAGCGCCCGGGTTTCGTTGACGGGATGCCCGTGCAGCAGCATCTGGGTTTCATTCATGATCTGCTTGAGGCGCATCGCATCCGCGCCTTCCGGCATGAAGGCATCGATATCCCTGCCGAGGACTTCCGGAAGCGGCCATGTCGAAACGTCGGGCGTACCGGGCAGTCTCAGAAGCCAGACATCAGGGCGCTCCCTGACGAAAAGCAGGTCTTCCGGTGCGAAATGCCGGTTGAGGGCGCCGAGCAGACTGTCGGCCTCGCTTTCGGAAATCGCAAGGCTGTCCGCTCCCAGCAAGCCGAGGTGATCGCGCCTGAGCTGCAGGTGGACAGGGTCGGCGCGAAGCCAGTAGCCCGGGGCATCCATTTTCAGGGTCAATGGAGCGACCGGCCAGTCTTGCTGCGCTTCGACCTGGAAGGCGCGGCATAGCCATTCATCGAATCCCTGCCGGGAATTTCGGGCAAGCCGACCCCGGGCAAGCAGGGTTTCGAGATTAGGCAGGGCTTCTATATTGAATCGGGGGGCTGGCCAGAACAGGTTGGGAATCAGGAGATGGCATTTCATGCCGTCCAGTTTAATCGAAATTTGTGGGCGCATCATCCTTGTGTCAAACTTCTTCTTTTTCAGAAACGATCACCGTGCTGCCTTACGAGCTTTTTGTCGGATTGCGCTACACTCGCGCGAAGCGGCAGAACCATTTCATTTCGTTCATTTCGTTGATTTCGATGGTCGGCATCGCCCTCGGGGTTGCCGCACTGATCGTCGTGCTCTCGGTCATGAACGGATTCCAGAAGGAATTGCGATCGAGGATCCTGGGCGTTGCCGCCCATGTCGAGATTTCCGCGGACAACAATCTGCTCCTGAACTGGCAGAAGGTCGCAAGCGTCGCATCGAAAAATCAGCAGGTGGTGGCATCCGCGCCTTATGTACTCGCCCAGGGCATGCTGTCTCTCGACCAGTCGGTGCAGGGGGTGTTTATCAGGGGCATATTGCCTGATGAAGAGAACAGGGTGGCGGATATCGGCAGTCATATGAAGAAGGGAAGCCTTGCCAATCTTCGCCCGGGAGAATTCGGCATCGTGCTCGGCTCCGAGGTCGCGCGTTCGATAGGCGCTTCCATGGGCGACAAGGTGATCCTGATTGCGCCCCAGGGACAGGTGACTCCTGCAGGCATCTTGCCCCGCCTCAAGCAGTTCACCGTGGTGGGGATATTCGAAGTCGGGATGTTCGAATTCGACAGCGGACTGGCCCTCATTGACCTCAATGATGCGCAGCGTCTCTACCGCATGGGAGATGCCGTCACCGGCGTGAGGCTCAAGCTGCGCGACCTCGATCTCGCTCCTCAGGTATCGGAGCAGCTTTCCGGGAAGCTGCCGAATGAGGATATCGTCACCGACTGGACGCGCCAGCATGCCAATTTTTTCAGGGCGGTGAAGATCGAGAAGAACGTCATGTTCATCATCCTGTTCCTGATTGTGGCAGTCGCCACCTTCAACATCGTGTCCACCCTGGTCATGATGGTGACGGATAAGCAATCCGACATTGCTATTTTGCGCACGCTCGGTTCCTCCCCTGCCAGCATCATGAAAATATTCGTCGTTCAGGGGGCGCTGATCGGGGTGATCGGAACGGTGCTCGGCGTGTTCTTCGGGGTGGTGATCGCATCCAACATCGACGTCATCGTCCCGTTCATCGAGAAGGTGTTTCACACCCATTTCCTGGCGAAGGATGTCTATTATATTTCGGAAGTGCCTTCCAGCCTGGAGAGTTCCGACGTCATTTCGATCACGGTGCTTTCGCTTTTCTTGAGTTTTTTCGCAACGCTCTACCCCAGTTGGCGGGCGTCCCGAGTGAATCCGGCGGAGGCGTTGCGCTATGAATGAGGTGCTGTCCTGTCGCGATCTGAAGAAGATCTACCTGCAGGGGAAGATCGAAGTGCCTGTGCTGCTCGGAATCGATCTCGATGTGATGCCCGGGGAAAGCGTCGCGGTGATCGGCGCATCCGGTTCCGGAAAAAGCACCCTCCTGCATCTTCTGGGCGGGCTCGACTCCCCGTCCTCAGGGGAAATCAGGATCATGGGGCGGAACATCGAGAAGGTTTCAGAATCCGAGCGGGGCGAGATCAGGAACCGGTCCCTGGGGTTCGTTTACCAGTTCCACCATCTTCTGCCCGAATTCACTGCGATCGAGAACGTTTCCATGCCGCTTCTCATCAGAAGGATGGGGAAAGCCGAGGCAGAAGCGAAAGCTGCGCAAATGCTGGAAAGGGTAGGATTGGGGAAGCGCCTTCAGCACAAGCCGGGCGAGCTCTCGGGAGGGGAGCGGAGCCGCGCCGCGCTGGCCCGCGCGCTTGTGACGAACCCTGCTGCAGTGCTCGCCGACGAGCCGACGGGAAATCTGGACCGGCATACGGCGGAATCGATGTTCGACCTGATGCTCGGGCTCAATGAAGACCTGAAGACCAGCCTCGTCATCGTGACGCACGACGAAAACCTCGCCAACAGGACGAAAAGGGTGTTGAAGCTCGTCGACGGCGCATTGGCCTAATATTCCACGGGAACAGGGTCGAGGCTGCGCCACAGATACCAGGTTGCAACCGAGCGCCACGGTCGCCAGGGCTCCGAAATTTCCAGCATTTCGCGCCTTCCGACAGGAGCGCCATCCTTGTAATGGAGTCCGATTGCGCGCTGCAGTCCCAGGTCGTCGAGCGGCAGCACGTCGGGGCGCAATGCCTGGAAAATTAGGAACATTTCCGCAGTCCATCGGCCTATGCCGCGGACCTCAGTCAGCCTCTTGACGAGCTCCTCGTCTTCCAGCGCATCCCATCCGTCGAATTTCCCGAGAGCAAAGCATCTGGCCAGATCCTGCAGGTATTCGACTTTTCTCGAGGACAACCCGCAAGTTTTCAATGCGTCGTTCGCGAGGACATGCTCGGGCGTGATGGCCTGGAGTTGCCCGACCAGCTTTCCCCATACGGCATCCGCCGCCCGGACCGAGATCTGCTGTCCGACGATGGACCGCGCGAGCGTGGAAAAGGGATCGGCACGCCTTTGCAGGCTGATGCCGGGGTGGCGCGCGATGATTCCGGCGAGCGTGGCATCATGCCTGGAAAGCTCGATTTTTGCCGCATCCCAATAGGTCGGGGTCATTTTCGCCTCCTTGAATCCGGATTTTATCCGAAATGAGGATAAAATAGCGCCCATGATGAATGCCATTTTCAGTTTGCCCAGAGCGGTATGGTTGCTCGGGATGGTGAGTTTTTTCAACGATTCCGCGAGCGAACTCGTCTATGCCGTCCTTCCCCTTTATATCGCGTCAGTCCTGATGGCAGGTCCCCAGGCGATGGGGCTCATAGAAGGCGTTGCGGAAGCGACGGGGAGTCTGTTCAAGCTTGCCTCTGGCGTGCTCTCGGACAGAATGAAGTCGGGCAGGAGTTGGGTGCTTGGCGGCTACGGTATCGCGGCAATGGCAAGGCCGCTCATGGCACTGGCTTCCTCCTGGCCCCTCCTGCTGGTTTTGCGTTTTGCCGACAGAGTGGGAAAGGGGCTCAGGACTTCTCCCAGGGATGCGATGCTCGCAAGGAGCGTGGAAAAGGAAAAGCGGGGGCTTGCCTTCGGTTTTCACCGGAGCATGGACAATGCCGGTGCGGTCCTCGGCCCGCTGCTTGCCGCGCTGCTTCTGGAATTGCACCTGCCGATCCGGCACATCCTGTTGTGGTCCGCAGTTCCCGGAGCGATGGTGGTGGTGCTGGTTCTCTGCCTGAAGGAGCCGCAGCGCGTTCCCGTTCAGCATGCCGCTTTCAGCTGGAGGCTCGACGGGTTTCCGGTTGCGTTCAGGCGCTATCTTGTTGTGCTCGGTCTGTTCACGCTCGGCAATTCTTCCAACATGTTTCTGCTTCTGAGAGCGAAGGATCTCGGCTTGCCCGATTACCAGGTGCCGCTCCTCTGGGCGCTGGTTTCCTTCTCGGCGATGCTTTTCTCCACCCCGCTTTCGGCGCTTTCAGACAGGCTGGGAAGGGTCAGGCTGATCGTTTCCGGCTGGGGGATTTACGGAACCTTCTATCTGATCATGGGGTTCGATGGAGTTCCCCTGCTGCTCTGGCCGCTGTTCGCTTTCTTCGGACTTTTCATGGCGGCCACGGAAGGCGCGGAAAGGGCTTATGTCGCCGATTTCTCGCCGTCGGACAGGCTGGGCACGGCATACGGCTGGTTCAACCTGGTCACGGGCTTCATGCTGCTTCCGGCTTCCATTCTGTTCGGCAGCCTGTGGCAGCAGTTCGGTTTTCAGGCGGCTTTCGCCTTCTCGGGCTGTTGCGCGCTGCTGGCTTCCCTGTTGCTCAGATTCTGGGTGAAGTGAAGCGGATTCCTGCAGCGCCCTCGGTGTAGTATAGTGATAATCTAATATTCCAGTTCGGGTGAACGAAATGACTGAAGAACATCCTTTCGCGCAATACATCAGGACGCTCGGCAAGGGCAGACACGGATCCCGCTCCCTCGCCCGCGGCGAAGCTTTTGATGCCATGAGCATGATACTGGCCGGGGAAGTCGAGCCTGTCCAGCTCGGCGCTTTCCTCATGCTGCTCAGGGTGAAGGAGGAAACCGCAGAAGAGCTGGCCGGGTTCGTGGCTGCTGCGAGAAAGTCGATCCCTATGCCGGCGGAAATTCCGAAAATCGATCTGGACTGGTCGAGTTACGCCGGGAAGCGCAGGCAGCTTCCCTGGTTTGTCCTGTCCGCGCTGCTGCTGGCAAGCCACGGCATCTCGATCCTGATGCACGGCAGCAGGGCCGGCGCTGACAGGGTGCAAACCGCAGATGCCCTGAAGGCGCTCGGCATTTCGGCCTCGGCCTCGATGCAGGAGGCGTTGGACCGGGTCGATGGAAAGGGCTTCGCTTTTCTCGGGTTCGACATCCTGAGCCCCGGGCTTCAGGCAATCATGAATCTGAGGCCGCTATTCGGGCTGCGTTCCCCGGTGCACACGATTGCAAGGATGCTGAATCCCGCTGGGGCTTCCCTCTCCATTCAGGGTATTTTTCACCCCGGCTATCTCGATTCCCATCAGCATGCAGGGCAACTTCTCCAGGAGGATATCGTCGTCTTCAAGGGTGAGGGAGGCGAGGCCGAAAGAAATCCCGATCTTGTCTGCAAGGTGAGGACCGTTCTGGGCGGAGAAATGGGCGAGGAAGAGTGGCCCGCGCTTTTCGCATCGCGCCATGTGAAGGACGAGGAAATGGATATTTCCCGCCTCGCCAAACTATGGCACGGCGAGACGGATGACGAATACGGGAAGATGAGCGTGATCGGCACTGCGGCGATCGCGCTCAAGTCGCTCAGGCAGTTGGGTTCAATGGCGGAAGCAGAGAAAATGGCAACGGAATTCTGGGAAAGTCGCGACAGATCCTACGTCGAGAGGGCTGCCTGATGGATTTTTTCCCCATTTTTCTCAATCTGAAAGGCAAAACTTGCCTCGTCGTGGGCGGGGGCGAGGTTGCGGTCAGAAAGACTTCTGTCCTGCTTCAATCGGGCGCCAAAGTGAAAGTGGTGTCTCCCGAACTCTGCATGGAATTGCGCAAGCTGGAAATCGAGCATTTGCCGGAAAAATTCGCCGATACCCATCTCGATGGCATGACTCTCGCGATTGCGGCAACCGACGACAGGGCAGTCAACGTGGCAGTATCCGAAGCTGCCAAGCAGCGCAACATCCCGGTGAATGTCGTCGACAACCCCGATCTTTGCAGCTTCGTCATGCCTTCCATCCTGGATCGCTCGCCGCTCGTCGTCGCCTTCTCCACGGGCGGAGCATCTCCGGTTCTGGCAAGGCTCCTGCGCGCGCGATTTGAATCCCTGATCCCTGAAGGTTACGGAAGGCTCGCTGCATTCGCAGCGCGCTTCCGGGACAAGGTCAAGGCGAAAATTGCCAAGCCTTCGGAAAGAAGGCTGTTCTGGGAGGAGATTTTCGAGGGCAGGGTGGCCGAGGAAGTGTTGATCGGCAACGAGAAGAAAGCCGAAGCCCTGCTCGAAGAGCGGATCGAAAAGAACGAATCCCATCGAGGGGAGGTCTATCTGGTGGGCGCGGGTCCGGGGGACCCGGATCTTTTGACCTTCAGGGCGCTGAGACTCATGCACAAGGCCGACGTTGTGCTCTACGACAATCTGGTATCCAAACCCATTCTCGAAATGACGCGGCGGGATGCGGCAAGGATTTATGTCGGCAAGAAGAAGAGCGATCACGCAATGCCGCAGGAGGAAATTAACGAGCTTTTGGTGAGGCTCGCCCTGGAAGGCAAGCGGGTTTTACGCCTGAAAGGGGGGGATCCTTTCATTTTTGGGCGCGGAGGCGAGGAAATCGAGAAGCTGTCGAGCCGCGGCATTGCTTTTCAGGTCGTTCCCGGCATTACGGCTGCATCCGGCGTTTCGAGCTATGCGGGAATACCGCTTACCCACAGGGACCACGCGCAATCCTGCGTTTTCGTGACAGGCCATCTGAAGGACAACAGCATGGACCTTGACTGGGAGATGCTGGCAAGGCCCAGGCAGACCGTGGTGGTTTACATGGGGCTTACCGGCATCGACTTTCTTTGCTCGAAACTTGTCGAGCACGGCTTGCCTGCTTCAACGCCGGCTGCCGTGGTGCAGCAGGGAACGACGAGAAACCAGAAGGTGCTGACGGGCACGCTGGGCAATCTTGCCGAAGTCACCAGGGCAGCGAAACTCACTCCGCCCACCCTGATCATCGTCGGCGGGGTGGTGAGCCTGAGAGAGAAACTGTCCTGGTTCGAGCCTGACTGATGGAGAAAATCAGGCTTTCGAAATTGATGTCGGAAAGGGGAATTTGTTCCCGCCGCGAAGCGGATCATTTCATTTCGAAAGGCTGGGTTTTCGTCGATGGCGAGCGGATCACGGAGCTCGGGACGAGAATCGACCCGTCGCGCAAAATCGAGCTGGCCAAGGAGGCCAGGAGGATTCCTGCCGTGACCATCCTGCTCAACAAGCCGGTAGGTTATGTTTCGGCTCAGCCCGAGAAGGGTTACCAGGCTGCCGTATCCTTGATCAACGCGGCTTCGAGATTTCGCGGAGATGATTCGCCGCTGAAGTTTCTTCCCGAACAACTGAAGGGGCTTGCCCCTGCAGGACGGCTGGACATCGATTCGACGGGGCTTCTCGTGCTTACCCAGGACGGCAGGGTAGCCAAGCTTCTGATCGGCGAAGATTCCGATATCGAGAAAGAATACCTGGTCAGGGTGGCAGGAAAGCTGGATGCCGGGGGGCTTGCGCTTCTCAATCAGGGTCTTTCCCTGGACGGTGCGGCATTGAAGCCTGCGAAAGTTTCCTGGCAGAATGAGGATCAGCTGAGGTTCGTTCTGAAGGAAGGGAAGAAGCGGCAGATCAGGCGGATGTGCGAACTGGTGGGCCTGAAGGTGGTCGGGCTCAAAAGGGTCAGGATAGGCAGGGTAAGTCTGAGCGATCTTCCTACCGGGAAATGGCGTTATCTCGGGGAAAACGAACGCTTCTAGGGCGTGTTAACGCTATTTTCGCATTTGCGACGGCGTCGATTTGGGAGGCCGTCCGCGAAGCAAGTCGCGCGGTATTGCCAGCTACTACAAGCGGCTTGCGACAAAGGAGGGCGCCCAAATCTACCCGTCCCGTTTGTAAAAAAGTATCGAGGGTTGCTGCTGGAAACCCGCGTCTGCGGTGTTGCAAGGCTTGCAAATGGAATGGCCATTCGCTGCGCTTTGCGCCTGGCATCCGCAGCCTTCCAGCAGCAACGCAGACGTGAAAATAGCGTTAACACGCCCTAGGTTCGGGGTTCGGGCGGCTCTTGCCCGCTCAATCCCATTTGCTCCCTTTTTCTTTGATCCTTCTTTCCATTTCCAGCTTCATGATGTAGCGCTGGATGGTCGACTGCGTGTGGTTCGTCATCTTGAGAAACTGCATTCCGGCCCGCCTTTTCTCGACATTGTTCTTCAATGTAATGTTGAAGATCTCCCTGACCTGCAGATTGACCAGAACTGCTTCGGCGCCCGGCAGGGCGAGTTGGCAATTTTCGTAAGATTTCATCTGTTCCAGGGACATTTCTTCCGGCGTGCCGAGGAGGCCTATGCCGCCTGCGCTGATATCGGCGACGGTGGCCTTGATGCTGCTGCCATCGGGCAGCGGAATGGTGCAGATCACGGGATCCAGGGTCGGGGTAGGGATCCGATAGAATTCCCTTCTTTGCAGGCGCACGATGGCCTTGGGCAGTTTGAGCACGAAAGCTGGCTCGTCGTCCAACAGGGCAATTTCGATGCGCGGGATGCTGAACTGAACCTTGACGCTCCGCAGGTTGGAAACGAAGGTGAGCTTTTTGCTGGCCTCGACCTGCTCGTTCAGTTCTTCGTTGATGTTGCAGTCAAGATAAATCAGCTCCTTGACGGCGCTTACCTTCAGGACAGCGGTCATCATGGATTGGCCTCCGCCATAGAAAAGGGCAGCAGGCACCCGGCTTTCCTGGATATCCTTGAGAATCGAGACGATTTCGGTTTTCGAGCGAAGGTAGTGCTCGCTGTCTTCCGGAACTGAAGTCGGCTGCAGCGCTGGCGAAATGGCGTGGTTTTCTGACATGGCGTTTCCGAAATTATATCAGTTCGGAATTGTAGCGCAACTGCAGAATCTGCTTATCTTATTTCGTTCAAATAACCCTGCGGTGTTATTTTCATGTAACCCTTAAGGGTGCCATAGGCCGCGACCTTTCGATTCTAACCCGCGATGATTTTTAGCTATAGTGCTTTGCTATCGCCAGCAATAAATGGTACTTTTGTACCCATTATAAAAGAATGGTTTTGTGGGGAGAGGTGGCAAGTATGCGCAACATCACGCTGTTCAAATCGGAGCATCACCGCTTCATCCTGCTCAACGAGAGCGAGCCCGGCGAGGAAGACGGGATACGTTCCAACCAGTACCTGGTCGTTCACGATGACTCGGCGGTGCTGCTCGATCCGG
>JAJZQY010000093.1 GCA_021806605.1 Pseudomonadota bacterium | reverse complement strand
CATACGACAAAAGGAAATTATCATGAGCAAACTGTTATCGCTGCTGATTGCCGGTATTTTTGCCTCCGTATCCATCGCGGCCGTAGCCGCCGAGGACACCACCCCGAAGGCCAAGCACGAAGTCAAACACGAAGCCAAACACGATGCCAAAAAGGGAGCGAGTCACAAGCATGCCGCCAAGAAGAAGGCCAAGCACAAGGCCGAGCACGCAATGGACAAGGATTCCCAGCAAGGCATGATGATGCATTGATGCCGCCGCACGGGAATGCCGGCTCATGGCATTCCCGCTGTTCGGCCATTATGCCGTCTGCCGGAATGCGCTGTCGGGCTACACTGGAGATATTCGATGAAGATGAGATGGGGAATGGGGTTCAAGCTTGGAATTGCTGCCCTGGTCTTGCTGGCATTCTTTGCCCTGAACGACTTTTTTTACCGGGAACTGACTGTCACGCCCACCGAATCAAGGATCGCGGACTATGCCGGTGCATTGTCCGTGCGCGAGACCGCCACGCTCATTGATGCGCTCGACGCGGTGGAGCGGGCGACCGGGGCGCAGATAGACATCCTGATCGTTCCTTCCCTGCACGGCGAATCCGTCAGGAAGTACGGCGAGCGCGTTGCTGCGGCATGGTGGCCTGACCAGAACGAAGTGGACAAGCATGTTCTCATGGTGGTCGCGACCAACGAGAGGCGGTCCTATCTCAGGGTGGGCAGCGGCTTGGAGGAGGCGCTTCCGGCTTCGTCCGTAGCGCGCATTCTCGACGACAACATCCAACCCGATATCCGGAAAGCACGGATCGCCGAAGGATTGTCTTCCGGCATCGAAGCCGTTTTTTCGGAAGTCGCGAAAGGGCGGGTGGAAGAGATCTGGCCGTCCATGCACAGGGCATTCGAAAAACCGGACAGCCTGATGGAATTTCTGGTGTATTCATCGCTGATAGCGGCGCTGGCAATGGTTCTCGGAAAATCGCTGGCCTGGGCCAAAAGGAAAGACCGGGTTGAAATGACGCGACACCGGCACCGGATTGACCCAGCCTGAACATTTTCCAAGCGGATTCCACATGCTGATAATTTAAGAAAGACATGGAGATGCAAAAGGCAGCATTCGAGAATGCCGGCAACATTGCCGGAAAGATGAAATATCAGTCCCTGCTGCTGCACAATTTTCGCGACATTCCCCAGATGAGGCACCTCTCCGAAGAACAGAAGTTCGAAATCGAGGTGGTCGGCAGCGTCCTCCCTTTCAAGGCAAACAATTTCGTGGTGAACGAATTGATCGATTGGACTGATTTCCCCAACGATCCCATCTTCACGCTGACCTTCCCCAAAAGGGAAATGCTGCTTCCGGAACATTTCGACGAAATGGCTGCCCTTCTGAAAAAGGGCGAAGACAAGGCCAAGATCAAGTGCGCCGCCGACAGAATCAGAATGCAGCTCAATCCCCATCCGGCCGGACAGATCGACCACAACGTGCCATTTTTTCAGGATGAGGCGCTGCATGGCGTTCAGCACAAATATCGGCAAACCGTGCTGTTCTTTCCCAGCCAGGGGCAGACTTGCCACGCCTACTGCACATTCTGCTTCAGATGGCCCCAATTCGTGGGCATGTCCGACCTGAAATTCGCGAGCCGCGAGATCGAAAAACTGGTCTCCTACCTGAAGGAGCATCCCGAAGTCACCGATGTGCTCTTCACCGGCGGAGATCCGCTCATCATGTCGGCGAAGAATCTCGCAGCCTACATCGAGCCCCTGCTGACAGCGGAATTGCCGAATCTCAAGCGAATCCGGATCGGCACCAAGGCGCTCAGTTACTGGCCATACCGATTCGTCAGCGACGACGATGCGGCGCCGCTGTTGACGCTGCTTGGCAAAATCGTCAAATCGGGAAAACAGCTTGCGATCATGGCCCATTTCAATCATCCGAGAGAACTCGAGCCGGAAATCGTGGAGCGGGCGATCGCGAAATTGCGGACTGTCGGAGCGGAAATACGCACCCAGTCGCCGCTTCTTCGCCACATCAACGACGACCCGCGTCTCTGGATCAAGATGTGGAACGCCCAGGTCGATCTGGGATGCATTCCCTATTACATGTTCATGGCGCGCGATACCGGCGCGCGCCATTACTTCTCCGTGCCCGTGATTCGCGCATGGGAAATCTTCAGGGAAGCTTACCAGAATGTAAGCGGCCTCTGCCGCACGGTAAGGGGCCCCAGCATGTCCTCCAATCCCGGCAAGATTCAGGTGCTCGGAGCGGCGCAGGCGGGAGCGGAAAAGGTCATCGTCATGCGCTTCCTGCAGGGTCGCAACCCGGACTGGGTTCAGCGCCCGTTCTTCGCCGCCTGGGACGACAAGGCCACCTGGATAGACGAACTCAAGCCCGCTTTCGGAGAAGAGCAATTCTTTTTCGAGAAGGAGATGGAAAACCTTTACAGGGAACAATTGGCTGCCGGCACGACCGGGGACTTCGAATGACGCGGTTGCCCCCGTCAGGGAAGCGTGAAGCGATGCTCGCCACGATGAACGAAAACAACGACTCCGGCGGCAAGATCCTGATCGTCGACGACGACACCGACCTGCTGCAGCTTCTTTCCATGCGCCTTTCCTTCGCGGGTTTCGAAGTCGAGCAGGCGGACTCTGCGGAAGCCGCGCTCAACCTCGTGGAGTTCTCTAGGCCGCAATTGGTCATCACGGACATGCGCATGAAGGAAATGGATGGGATGGCCCTGTTCGAGCATATTCACGGCATGTCCCCGACCCTGCCCGTCATCATCCTGACCGCGCACGGCACCATCCCCGATGCCATCGCCGCGACGCAGCGGGGCGTATTCGGTTATCTGACCAAGCCGTTCGACAGCAGCGCGCTCCTCGACCAGGTCAGACGCGCGATGAAGCTGACAGCACGGATGCCCGCCCAGGATGCGCTGCCTCTCCAGGAATGGCGTGCGAATATCCTGACGCAAAGCGCAGTCATGGAGAGCCTTCTGGCGAAGGCGCAACTCGTCGCCGAAAGCGATGCGAGCGTGGTCATCCGCGGAGAAAGCGGCACCGGAAAGGAGCTTCTGGCGCGCGCCATCCACAATGCGAGCGGGCGTGCGCGCAAGCCTTTCGTGGCCATCAATTGCGCCGCCATTCCGGACCAGCTTCTCGAATCCGAGCTGTTCGGCTACGTCAAGGGCGCTTTCACCGGGGCGGTGCGGGATCATGCGGGCCTGATCCAGGCTGCGGAAGGCGGAACGGTTTTTCTCGATGAAATCGGCGACATGCCGTTGATGCTCCAGTCGAAATTGCTGCGCGTCCTGCAGGAACGGCAAGTCACTCCGCTGGGGTCCGCCAGATCGGTTGCCGTGGATGTGCGCATCCTGTCCGCAACCCACAAGAACCTGAAGCATGAAGTGGCCTCGGGCAGGTTCCGGGAAGACATGTACTATCGCCTCAATGTCGTGGAGCTGGAGATTCCTTCGCTTTCAGAGCGGCGCGAAGACATTCCGCTCCTCGCCAAGCACTTCCTGTCCTTGTTTGCGGAAAAATATCACAAGCAAGTGAACGGGTTTTCGCCTGAGGCGATGGAAATCCTGATCAGCGCGTCCTGGCCGGGGAACGTGCGTCAACTCCAGAATATCGTCGAGCAGAGCATTGCGCTGTGCACCAGCTCGCTGATCGCTCCGGCTCTGGTGCACAAGGCGATGGATGAGGAAACGCACGCGATTTCCTTCGAAGAGGCGAGAAGACGATTCGAGCGGGAATATCTGATCCGCACGCTCAAGATTGCGGAAGGCAATGTGACGCAGGCGGCCAGAATTTCCAAACGAAACCGCACGGATTTTTACAAGCTGCTGCAAAGGCACAAGATCAAGCCCGCGTCTTTCAAGAAGTGATGCGCCCGGCGCGCTCCGTTACTGCCCCCCGAGCTTTCCGGCATTCGGGTCATGCGGCGCAATATTGCGCAGCTCGTGGCTCACTTCCGGGTGCCTGAGCGCATAGGCCAGGGTTGCCTGAAGGTATCCCAGCTTGCTGCCGCAATCGTAGCGCGTGCCGTGAAATTGATAGGCGAGTATCTTCTCCTCCGCCAGCAGGGCAGCGATGCCGTCCGTCAGCTGAATCTCCCCGCCGGAACCCG
>JAJZQY010000092.1 GCA_021806605.1 Pseudomonadota bacterium | reverse complement strand
CGACCGATCCGAAGCGCGGCATGTTCATTCTCATCTTCCTGGTGACGGTGATCGGCAGCTCGCTCCTGCTTTACGCATGGCGCGCCCCCAAGGTCGGGCTGGGCGGCAAGTTCGACGTCATTTCCCGCGAATCCATGCTGCTCTCGAACAACGTGCTGCTCGCCGTGGCGTCGCTCTCCGTACTGCTTGGAACGCTCTACCCGCTCCTCGTCGACGCACTGGGTCTTGGCAAGATTTCCGTTGGCCCGCCCTACTTCAACGCCATTTTCGTGCCGCTGATGGTGCCCACCCTCTTCCTGATCGGCATCGGACCGATCGCAAGCTGGAAAAAGGCCAGCCTGCCCGATCTCGCTTCCAGGCTCAAATGGGCCTTTGCCGCAAGCATCGCCTCCGCAGCCATCCTTCCGATCGTCATGGGCAAGTGGACCCCGCTCATCAGTCTCGGGTTCCTGCTTGCGGCATGGGTGATTTTCACCACCTTGCTTGCCTTCTGGAACAGGATCAAAGCTTCCGAGGACAAGCTCGGCGCGATAACCAAGCAGTCCATGAGCTACTACGGCATGCTGCTCGGCCACCTCGGTGTCGCGGTATTCGTGATCGGGGTAACCATGGTAAAAGGCTATGAAACGGAGCGGGACGTCAGGATGAACGTCGGCGACACCCTCAAAATCGCTTCCTACACCTTCCGTTTCGACGGCACCAGCGACATTCAGGGACCCAACTACCAGGCCACGCGAGGATTCATCACGGTCATGGAGAACGGCCGCCAGCTGCTCATGCTGCATCCCGAGAAGCGCAAGTACAATGCCTCGGGAATGATGATGACCATCGCCTCCATCGACCCCGGCCTCACCCGCGACCTCTACGTCTCGCTCGGAGAGCCTATCGACAACAATGCGTGGAGCGTCAGGATCTATTACAAGCCCTTCGTCGACTGGATATGGAGCGGGTGCCTGATCATGGCGCTCGGTGGCATATTCGCAGTCGCAGACAGGCGCTACCGCATTGCGATCAAAAAGTCTGCAGCGCAGTCCGCGCAGAATCTCGAACCGGTCATGGTGCATAAATGAAGGCAAAATTCGTCATTCCGCTCGCGCTGTTCCTGGTCCTGGTGGTCTTTCTCGGGATCGGACTCAGGCTCAATCCCAGGGAAGTCCCCTCCCCCCTGATCGGCAAGCCCGCCCCGCAATTCCAGCTTACCGACGTGCACGATCCTTCGAAGGTCTTCTCCAGCCACGACATGCTCGGAAAAGTCTGGCTCCTGAACGTCTATGCCTCGTGGTGCGAATCCTGCCGCGACGAACATCCGCTGCTGGTGGCGTTTTCGGGAAAGCGGCTCGTCCCCATCGTCGGCCTCGACTACAAGGACAAGCCGGAAGATGCCCGGAAATGGCTGGACCAGATGGGCAATCCCTACGACCTCAGCGTATCCGACCTGGATGGGCGGGTCGGCATCAATTACGGCGTCTACGGCGTACCGGAAACCTATGTGATCGATAAATCCGGCATCATCCGCGACAAGATCATCGGGCCCGTGACGACCAAGAGCCTCGATGAAAGAGTCATCCCCCTGGTCAAGGAATTGTCGCAATGAAACGGCTGCTTCTCGCTCTAATCCTGTTATCCGCCTTCACCTGCCAGGCCAAGGAAGCCGTTCCCGATGCAGCCGACCCGGCAATCGAGAAACGCATGATCGCGCTGTCGGAAAACCTGCGCTGCCTCGTCTGCCAGAACGAATCGCTCGCCGCATCCCAGGCTGAACTTGCGCTCGACCTCAAGCAGGAAATTCGCGAAATGATGAAGAAAGGCGAATCCGACAAGGAAATCGTGGCCTATCTGGTTCACCGCTACGGCGATTTCGTGCTTTACAAGCCGCCGGTCAAGTCGACCACCCTGCTGTTGTGGTACGGTCCCTTCCTGTTCCTCGGAATCGGACTCGTCGTCCTGTTTTTCACCATCAAAAAGCGCCAAAATCAAATCGCGGAAACACCGCTTTCCCGGGATGAGGAACAACGCGCCCAATCTCTGCTGGAACATAATCAATGATCGCTTTCTGGACCATCTGCGGGATTCTCATCCTGACCGCCCTCCTTTTCGTCCTCACGCCCCTGCTGCGCAAGGAAATCCGGGGAAACGCAGTCGAACGCGGCAAGCTCAACATTTCCCTTTACCAACAGCAACTGGCCGAACTGGAAGCCGACCGAAGCAACGGCATGGTCAATGAAATCCAGTACGAGGAAGGAAAGCAGGAAATCCAGAAGCGACTGCTCGAAGACGTCTCCGGGGAGGACGAGGCAGTCGTTGCCAATCCGACCGGAAAGAAGCTGGCCGCGGCGCTGGGAATTGCAATTCCGCTTTTCTCTGTGCTGCTTTATCTCGCGCTCGGCCACCCGAAATTCCTGGAACCCCAGGAAGCGCCTTCCGCTCCTGCCGCAGACAACGGCGGGTTCACCAAGGAAAAGGTCGAATCCATGGTGACCAAGCTCGCCGCAAGACTGCAGAAGAACCCGACGGACGCGGAAGGATGGGTCATGCTCGGGCGGTCCTACATGGTGCTCAGGCGCTTCCCGGATGCAACGAAGGCTTTCGAGCATGCTTCCACTCTGCTTCCCAATGACGCCCAGGTGCTGGCCGAATACGCCGAAAGCGAAATGATGCTGGATCCGAAGCAACTGAACCCGAAAGCCGTGGCGCTCACCGACAGGGCGCTCAAGATCGACCCGAACAATCCCAAGGCACTCACTCTGGGCGGCGCCATGGCGTTTGAGCAGCGCAATTTCGCCCGGGTTGTCGCGCTGTGGAGCAATCTGCTGTCCCAGTTGCCGCCCGATTCAGAAGACGCCAAGGCGGTGATGAACGGGATTGAAGGCGCGAGGGCTGCAGCAAAGGCCGCCGGCAAACCCCTCCCCGAACCCAAGGTGAAGCCCGCGATGCCGAGCGGCGGCGCCACCGTATCGGGATCAGTGACGCTCTCCCCGGAACTCGCATCCAAGGCTTCCCCGGAAGACACGCTGTATATCTTCGCCCAGGCAACGAGCGGCCCCAAAATGCCGCTTGCGATCCTGAAAATCCAGGCCAAGGAGCTTCCGCTAAAATTTTCGCTGGACGATTCCCTCGCCATGGCCCCCATGATGAAGCTGTCGAACTTTTCTGAAGTGATCGTCGGCGCCAGAATTTCGAAATCAGGCAACGCAATGCCGCAAGGCGGCGATCTGGAAGGATTCAGTCAGCCCGTCAAGGTCGGAGCGAAAGACATTCGCATCAGGATAGACAAGATCGTCCCCTGACCGAAAGCCCGATCTATTCTTCGACTACCAGGGCGAGAAAGTCGGGGTCGTATCCCCCAGCGAGGTCGAAAACTTCGACCAGACGGGTTTCCCGACTCCTGCGCCTGGCATAGCCGAGGCTGTCCGGCTGGATCTCGAGATCCTCGGCCTGGATCACCAGCGATGGGCCGTCTTCGAGAATTTCGACGACCGTCCCCCTGCCGCCCGGGAACGACACTTTCCTGCCTATCAGCTCATGCAGCGAGCCAAAATCTGCTTTCCGTCTATCCATATGCGAAGGATCACCCCTCTCGATAAAAAAATCAATTTTTTGACATGAGGCGCTTGACTTCGCCATAAAAACTCAGTAAAAAGCAGATTGGTGCCGAGCATCGCGCAGCCTGAAATTGCGCGCGCGTCATGCCGAGCACTGCAACAAGGGGAAACCCGATTTTATTTTTTATTAAGGAAGCACAGATGTCGACCGGTACAGTGAAATGGTTCAACGATTCAAAGGGCTTTGGTTTCATCACGCCCGATGATGGGGGAGAAGACTTGTTTGCACACTTTTCCGCAATCAACATGGGCGGATTCAAGACCCTGAAAGAAGGGCAAAAAGTGAGCTTCGAAGTGACACAGGGACCCAAAGGCAAGCAGGCCTCTAACATCCAGACGGCTTAATCGATTGCCTAAAACAGCCCACTTCAAAGTGGGCTGTTTCTTTACATCCTCTAGATCATGGCCTGGCCGAACCCGGAACAGGAGACTTGGTTCGCTTCAGGCATCGCCCTAGCGAAGTCGTAAGTCACCTGGCCGTCCCCGATTGCCCGCTCCATGCCGCGAATCAGCAGATCGGCAGCTTCTTTCCACCCCATGTGGCGCAGCATCATTTCAGCCGAAAGAATGATCGAGCCGGGATTCACATTGTCTTTT
>JAJZQY010000091.1 GCA_021806605.1 Pseudomonadota bacterium | reverse complement strand
GCGGAGCGGTGAAGGAGCATGAGGCGGCAACTCCTGCCGCGATCGAATTGACCGAGCCTGAAAGCCTGGATTTCGATCTCGGCATGGAAGAAGCGCCTGAAGTCGGAGAAGCACCGAAGGAAGAAGCACCCGTCGATTTCGACCTTTCCGGGATAGGTGAGGAGCTGCCAGCCGAAACTGCCGAAAAAGCGCTCGTTGCAGATGCTGCGGATGAAGGGGAGACTGGGCTCAAGGAAGAGGGAGTGGTCGATTTCGATCTTTCTTCGATGGCCGAGGAAGCGCCAGCCGAGATTGCCGAGAAAGCACCCATTGCAGATGCAGAAAAGTCTGAGCCCAAGGAAGAGGAAATGGTCGATTTCGATCTGTCTAGCATGATCGAGGAAGCGCCAGCCGGAACTGCCGAAGAAGCGCCCGCTGCGGATGCAGGTGCGGAAGGGGAGGCAGAGCCCAAGGAAGAGGGGATGGTCGATTTCGATCTTTCTGGCATGATCGGGGAAGCGCCTGCAGAAGTCGCTGAAGAAGCGCCAAGTGAAGCTGCTGCACCAGAAGTTCAGGATGAAGCAGCAGCGCTTTCCGGGTCGTTCGATCTTTCCGAGATCCCCTCTCTGGTGGAGACCGGGAGCAAGCCTAAGCAGCCGGAAATGCCTTTGCCGGATGTCGACCTTCATCTGGGGGAAGAGCCCGGAGAGATTTCCGCTCCCAAGGACCAGAGCTGGTATGAAGTTGCCACCAAGCTCGATCTTGCCAAGGTCTACCAGGAGATGGGCGACCAGGAAGGGGCGCGGGAAATTCTGGAAGAAGTGATGACCGAAGGCGACTCGGATCAGAAGGCCATGGCGAAGGCCATGCTCGACAGCCTTTCGAAGCCTTGAAGGCATGCTCGATTTCTTTGCACTGCACCCTGCCACCAGGATACTGCTCTGGATTTCGCTTGCCGGATATGCTTTTGTCTCGGGGCCGCGTCCGCTCGCAATCCTGAGCCTCGCTCTGGCAGTTCTGCTCCTCCTCCAGGGCAACAGGCTGTTTTTCAAGCTGCTACGCAGGATACGCTGGATACTTCTGTCCCTCTTGGCGATATATGCTTTGGAGACGCCCGGCGAATGCCTTTTTCCGGCAATGGGCGGACCGACTTTCGAGGGGGTTGTCTCCGGCGGAATCCAGGCCTGGCGTATCGTCCTGACGATTGCCCTGCTGGCATTCCTGCAGGGATCGACTTCCAGAGAAGAAATGCTGAGCGGGATCTATACGTTGCTGCTGCCCTTGAAGCGATGGTTCGACGTCGAACGCATCGCGGTGAGACTGCTGCTCACCCTGCATTATGCTGAAGAGCGGAGGCAGGGCGACTGGAGAGAGCGGATTTTCGATGCTTTTCGGGATGTGGAGCATCCGCTGGTCAGCCTCAAGCTTCCCCTCTACCATTTCAGGATGCGCGATGGAGCGGCTTTCCTGGCGCTCGTTGCCGTATTGGCGTTGTGAAAATCGCGATTGGAATCGAATACGACGGAAGCGGTTTCCATGGCTGGCAGAGCCAGCCTTTCGGTTGCACGCTCCAGGATGCGGTCGAGGCTGCAGTCTCAAGCATAGCCGGGAAAGAGACCGAGGTTTCAGCCGCCGGAAGAACCGACAAGGGCGTGCATGCCCTGGCGCAGGTGGCGCATTTCGATACCGATGCGAACAGGCCGCTCCAGGCCTGGGTGCGCGGCGTCAACAGCCTTCTGCCGGAAGGCATTGCCGTGACCTGGGCGAGAGCCGTCGGGGAAGCATTTCATGCAAGGCATTGCGCCCTTCATCGCAAATACCGCTACCTTTTGCTCAATCATCCCGTTCGTCCGGGTCTTTCCAGCGGCAAGGTCGGCTGGTGCCATCAGATGCTCGATCTCGAAAACATGCAGGAAGGGGCTGGTCATCTGCTCGGTGAACACGATTTCAGCGCCTTCCGCGCTGCGGAATGTCAGGCGAATTCTCCCGTTCGGGAGCTTCGCGAGATCCGCATCGAAAGACATGGTCGGCTTTTTGTCTTCGACATCAGCGCCAATGCCTTTTTGCACCACATGGTGAGAAACATCGTGGGAAGTCTGGTTTTCGTAGGCATGGGAAAATTCGGGCCGGAATGGATGGGCGAATTGCTCGCGTCGCGAAACAGAACCCTGGCCGCGCCGACGTTTTCACCCTGCGGTCTTTATCTTGCCGAAGTGGGCTATGATCCGAAATGGGGCTTGCCCGAGCCTGTCGATCTCGGCATCCAAAATTTTCTGGGGAGAGCATGAAGCCGGTCAAGATATGCGGAATCACCCGGGTTCAGGATGCGCTGGCGGCAGCTCATGCCGGCGTGCATGCAATAGGACTCGTCTTCTACGAGAGGAGCCCGCGCCATGTCGACCTGAATCGGGCGATCGAGATTGCGAAGGCGCTTCCGCCCTTTATCAGCGCGGTAGGCCTTTTCGTGAATCCCGATCGGGGCGAAGTCGAAAAAGTGCTTGCAAGCCTCCATCTCGACCTGCTCCAGTTCCATGGCGACGAGACAGAATCCTTCTGCAGCAGCTTTTCCGCACCTTATATCAAGGCGGCGAGAGTCAAACCCGGTCTCGATTTGGTACAATATGCAGCCTGCTACCCGTCAGCCAGAGGGATTTTGCTGGATGCCTTTGTCGAAGGCACAAGCGGCGGAACCGGGCAGGTGTTCGACTGGGACCTGATTCCGGACAATCTGCCTTTGCCCCTGATACTCTCGGGGGGGCTCGATCCCGGCAATGTGGCGGATGCCATCATGCGGGTTGATCCATGGGCGGTGGATGTGAGCAGCGGGGTGGAATCTTCCAAGGGAATCAAGGATGCGGCCAGGATTGCTGCTTTCATGCAAGGAGTGAGAAAAGCTGATGTATGATTTTCCGGACAGCCGAGGCCATTTCGGCCCGTACGGCGGCATCTTTGTCGGCGAGACATTGATGGAAGCCATCGAGGAATTGCGCGCGGTTTACGCGCGCTACAGGAACGATCCCGACTTCATGGCTGAATTCGAACATGAACTCAAGCATTACGTCGGTCGCCCGAGCCCGATCTACCATGCCAAGCGCTGGTCGGAACATCTGGGCGGGGCGCAGATCCTCCTGAAAAGGGAGGATCTCAACCATACCGGCGCGCACAAGGTCAACAACACCATAGGCCAGGCGATGCTCGCCCGGCGCATGGGCAAGAAGCGGGTGATCGCTGAAACCGGCGCAGGCCAGCATGGCGTGGCGACGGCGACGGTGGCGGCGCGCTATGGCATGGAATGCGTGGTTTACATGGGGGCGGAGGACGTCAGGCGCCAGGCGCCGAACGTTTTCAGGATGAAGCTTCTGGGCGCCACCGTCGTTCCGGTCGAGAGCGGCTCGAAAACGCTGAAAGATGCGATGAACGAGGCGATGCGCGATTGGGTGACCAACGTCGAAAGCACTTTCTACATCATCGGCACGGTCGCAGGTCCTCATCCCTATCCCATGATGGTCAGGGATTTTCAGTCCGTGATCGGCAGGGAAGCGAAAATCCAGATGATGGAATCCTTCGGCAGGCAGCCGGACAGGCTGATCGCCTGCGTGGGAGGAGGCTCGAATGCAATCGGCCTGTTCTACCCTTATATCGGTGACGAGTCGGTGCGCATGACGGGAGTTGAGGCGGCAGGGGACGGCATCCAAACCGGCAGGCATGCCGCACCGCTTTGCGCAGGAAAGCCCGGTGTGCTGCACGGCAACCGAACCTATCTGATGCAGGACGAGAACGGCCAGATCTCGGATACGCATTCCATTTCCGCCGGACTCGATTATCCCGGGGTGGGGCCGGAGCACGCCTGGCTCAAGGACACGGGACGCGCCGATTACGCTTCGGTTACCGACAGCGAGGCGCTGGAAGCGTTTCATGCGCTTTGCCGGTACGAGGGAATCATCCCGGCCCTGGAATCGAGCCATGCGCTTGCCCATGCTGCGAAGATCGCGCCGGCGATGGACAAGGACAAGCTGCTTCTCGTCAATCTTTCGGGACGGGGCGACAAGGACATCAATACTGTCGCCCAGCATGCGGGGATCGTGCTATGAATCGCATCCGCACTGTTTTCTGGAAATTGCAGGAAAAGGGCAGGAAGGCCCTGATTCCCTTCATCACTGCGGGCGACCCGCATCCTGCCATGACGGTCTCCCTGATGCATGCGCTGGTGGATGCGGGGGCGGACATCATCGAACTCGG
>JAJZQY010000090.1 GCA_021806605.1 Pseudomonadota bacterium | reverse complement strand
AGATTGCCATTGTGTCCGAGCACGATGCCGAAAGGCGAATTGACGTAGAAGGGCTGCGCTTCTGCAGAAGATTCGGAAGAACCCGCGGTCGGATACCTGACGTGGCCGATGCCCATGTTGCCCACCAAGGAGCGCATATTGCGCGTCCTGAACACGTCGCGCACCAGACCGCTTCCCTTGTGCATGTGGAACACGCTGCCCTCGCTGGTCGCAATCCCCGCAGCATCCTGTCCGCGATGCTGCAATACCAGCAAGCCGTCGTACAGCACCTGATTGACGGGCGATTTTGCGACAATGCCTAAAATTCCACACATATTCGACTCACCTGTAGTTTGATTTCCCGCCATCGAAGCGGATATGCTTCGAAATGCTGACGGGAAGCCACGATCCTGCAATGACGCCGCCCGTCTCCAGCGCCCCGCGAAGCTGGGCATGCTTCCACAGCGAACTTTCCGGAATGGCGGTCATTCCGGACAGCAGCACCAGCACCAGCACGATCAGCGCGCCTCTCGCCAGACCGAATGCAGAGCCGAGCAGCCCGTCCACCCAGCCGAGCCCGACGCGCTTGACGATTCCGGACAAAATCCTGGCTGCAAGCGCCGCCACGACCAGCACGCCCAGAAAGATCGCAGCGAAGGCGACCAGCATGCGTAGCGGCGCGCCCGATATCGCCTGAGGCAGCATGCCCGAAAGCGCAGGCGAAAACATCTCCGCTCCCCAGAAGGCGAGGACCCATGCCAAAAGCGACAAGACCTCCCGCACGAAGCCGCGCATCACGCCAAGAAGCACGGAAACGGCCAGAATCAGCAATACCGCGTAGTCGATCGCCGTCATAAGCTATTTGGCTTTGACGACTCCATCCAGCCCCAATTTCGCGATCTTCCTGTGGGCAGCATCCGCCGCGGCCCGGCTGGCATAGGGACCCGCGTACACCCGCATCTTGCCCCCAGCGGATTCCACCGAGGTTTTGATGCCCGAATCTGTAAGCTTCGCCCTGAGATCCTTGACATTCGCGGCATTCGAGAACACGCCGAGCTGGACCACATAGGCTTGGCTTTCAGGCTTTTTTGCTTGCTTTGCGGGAGGTTTCGGCTGGACGGGCTGCTGCGATGCGAGTTCCTGCGGCTTCTGCAGCGTGGCCACGGGCGCCGACACCGGCGCCGCTACCGGAGCCGGGGCGGAAGCTGGGTGGATTTCGGGCTGGAAAGGGGATGCAGTCTTTTCGTCAGGAATCTGGATCTGGACGTTGCCGACGGGTTTCGCCTGGTCGTCGAAAACCATGGGCAGGAAGATGGCAGCCAGGATCGCCAGCGCAATCGCACCGACCAGCCTTCTCCTTGCGCGCTTCCTGAGCTGGATTTCCTCTTCGGAAACACTCTGTTTCGCCATGTCCTCTAGCTCCGCTGTCCGGGCGTGTTCGATCTCATGAAATCGGCAACCGTGTAAAACGAGCCGAAGACGACAATTCTATCATTTTCGGCTGCAGTCGCACAGGCATGATCCCGCGCTTCTCCGACCGAGGCAAAAGCCCTGACAACACACCCGGCGGGAAAGGCGCGCCGAAGCCTTTCGATTTCCGCGCCTCTCGGCGCATTCAGCCCAGCGATCAGCCATTCGTCGATGCCGGCCTGCATCGCGCTCACCACGCCCTCGATATCCTTGTCGGCAAGCATGCCGAAAATGGCGATCGTCTTCCCATTGCAGGGCATGTCGCGAAGGTTCGCCGCGAGCGTTCCTGCCGCCTGGGGATTGTGCGCGACGTCCAGAACGGCCATGGGCTTTCCCGTAAGGATCTGGAAGCGCCCCGGCAGTTTCAGATTCGAGAGCCCTTCGGCAATCGCATTCTCCTCGACATCGAGGTTCAATGCATCCAGCGCGGCAAGCGCTGCGGAAGCGTTCGAAAGCTGGAAAGCCCCCCTCAATGCCGGAACAGGCAGATGCCTTCTCGAAATCCCCGGCCCGCGATAATCCCATGAATCTTCATTCCGGGAAAAGCCGAAATCGGCACCTATCCTGAGAAGCTTCGCGCCGACCCCCTGCGCATGATTCAGAATCGAATGCGGCGCATCGAAATCGGCACAGACCGCGGGTTTTCCTTCTCTGAAAATACCGGCCTTCTCGAAGCCGATCTCATCTCTGGTATTCCCCAGATAATCCATGTGGTCGAAATCGATCCCGGTGATCACCGCGCAATCGGCATCGAACAGATTGACGGCATCCAGCCTTCCGCCGAGCCCCGCCTCAAGTATCGCGACATCGACTTTCTCGTCGGCGAAGAGGCGGACGGCAGCCAGCGTGGAAAACTCGAAATAGGTCAGGCTCGCGTCCTCCCTCGCCTGCTCCACCTTGGAAAAAGCCATGGCGATCGCTTCATCTTCCGCTTCCACTCCGGCTATCCTGATGCGCTCGTTGAACCGCATCAGGTGAGGCGAAGTGTAGCACCCCACCCTGTACCCGGATTGCCGCAGGATGGCTTCCAGCATGGCGCATGTGGAGCCCTTGCCGTTCGTCCCGGCCACCGTGACAATGGGAAATCCAGGATAGAGATCCATGCGCCTGCGCACCGGCTCCAGGCGGTCCAGCCCCATTTCTATGGTTTTCGGATGAATCTGCTCGATGTAATCGAGCCAGGACGCAAGGGAATCAGGCATTCACTGCAGGCTGCTTCATCATGAGCGTGACGAGGCTGACCAGCTTGTCGCGCATTTGCCTTCTGTCCACGATCATGTCGATTGCACCGTGCTCGAGCAGGAATTCGGCGCGCTGGAACCCTTCAGGCAGCACTTCGCGCACCGTCTGCTCGATCACTCTGGGCCCTGCGAAGCCGATGAGCGCGCCTGGCTCGGCGATCACCACGTCCCCTATCATCGCGAAGCTCGCCGACACGCCGCCCATGGTGGGATCGGTCAGAACGGAGATGAATGGCAGCCCCTCTCCCGCAAGGCGGGTGAGCGCAGCAGTGGTCTTGGCCATCTGCATCAATGAAAGCAGGCCTTCCTGCATCCTCGCTCCGCCGCTCGCGCTGAACACGACGAAAGGCATTTTCTGCTCGATCGCGACTTCAACCCCCCTGACGAAGCGCTCCCCGACCACGGAGCCCATCGACCCCCCCATGAACTTGAACTCGAATGCGGCGGCAACCAGCGGCACGGTCTTGATGCTTCCGGCCATCACGACCAACGCATCGTCCTCGCCGGTTTCCTCCTGCGCCGCCTTGAGCCTGTCGGGATAGCGCTTGCCGTCCTTGAACTTGAGGCTGTCCAGCGGCCTGATTTCCATTCCGATTTCGTAGCGATGCTCATGGTCGAGCAGAAGTTCCAGCCTGGTTCTTGCACTCAGCCTGTTGTGGAAATTGCATTTCGGACAGACGTTCAGGTTGTTTTCAAGATCCGAGTAATAGAGCACGGCCTCGCAGCTCGCGCATTTGCTCCACAGCCCCTCCGGGACGATCTTTCTGGTATCGCTCTCTTCCTTGCGCTTGATCTTTGGCGGCAGCAGTTTTTCAAACCAGCTCATGTCGGTTCCCTTTTCCCGTCTATCGCGTTGCGCATCGCGGCCACGAATGCCGAAACGTTCCGCACAACGGATTCCTTGTCCGAATTTTCGATTTCCTGCACGATCCGGCTGCCTATCACCACTCCGTCAGCGATTCTCGATGCGGATTTTGCGGTTTGTTCGTCGCGAATACCGAAACCGACGCAGACAGGCAGGTCGATTTCCTTCCTGATTTCCGCCACTCTCACCTCGATTTCCGAAAAATCGAGATGGGTTGCGCCAGTCACGCCCTTCAACGAGACGTAATAGACATAGCCCGATGCAAATTTGGCAACCTTTCCGATGCGCTCCTTGGAGGTGGTGGGAGAGAGCAGGAAAATCGGCTCGATCCCCTCGCCCGAAAAAGCCTCCAGCAATTCCCCCGCTTCCTCAGGCGGGCAGTCGACGGTCAGCACCCCATCCACCCCCGCCCGCTTCGCCTCATGGGCAAATTTGCCGTAACCCATGGCTTCGATCGGGTTCAAATAGCCCATCAGCACGACGGGGGTCGAGGCATCCGTCTTTCTGAATTTCGAAACCATTCCCAGAATGTCCCTGAGGGACGTGCCGAACTTCAATGCACGCTCGGAAGCATGCTGGATCACCGGCCCGTCCGACATGGGATCTGAAAACGGCACGCCGAGCTCGATGATGTCCGCCCCCGCATCCACCAGCGCATGCATCAGGGAGACCGTCATGGCAGGATGCGGGTCGCCCGCAGTGATGAAGGGAATCAGGGCCTTCCT
>JAJZQY010000089.1 GCA_021806605.1 Pseudomonadota bacterium | reverse complement strand
TCTCCAGTGTAGCCCGACAGCGCATTCCGGCAGACGGCATAATGGCCGAACAGCGGGAATGCCATGAGCCGGCATTCCCGTGCGGCGTCATCAATGCATCATCATGCCTTGCTGGGAATCCTTGTCCATTGCGTGCTCGGCCTTGTGCTTGGCCTTCTTCTTGGCGGCATGCTTGTGACTCGCTCCCTTTTTGGCGTCGTGTTTGGCGTCGTGTTTGACTTCGTGCTTGGCCTTCGGGGCGGTGTCCTCGGCGGCTACGGCCGCGATGGATACGGAGGCAAAAATACCGGCAATCAGCAGCGATAACAGTTTGCTCATGATAATTTCCTTTTGTCGTATGGATTGAGTTGCCCGAGCATTTTCTGTCGAGGCACCATCACTTAAGCAGATAGCGTGCCATGAAAAAATAACCCTAATTTTCATTAGGTTAAAAATTCACTGCCTGGATGCGGGATTGAATGTGTCGCCGGCGAGGGACGCAGGATCGGATAAATGCAACTTTATCAAGCATATTCAGAAGGTTGGATCGTCTCCATATGGAGACACCCGGCCCGTGCCTAGTCATCCTCGATGGTTGCCTGTGAACCCGTCTTCCGCAACGTATTGTAAATGACCGGCATGACGAGCAGCACGAGCGGCAATTGCACGATCAGACCTGAAATGATGGCGATGGCGAGCGGCTGCTGCATTGCCGAGCCCTGGCCGATGGCAAAGGCCAGCGGCAGAAGGGTGAGGATCGCAGCGACCGTCGTCATCGCGATCGGCCGCATGCGGTTCCTGCCTGCGGCGATCAGCGCCGCCTCCCTGTCCATGCCGGCTTCTATCGACTGGTATTCCGAGAAATAGAAGATCGCGACCTCGGTGACGATGCCGACGATCATGGTCATGCCCATCATGGCGGAAATGTTGAGTTCAACTCCCGTCGCCCAGAGTCCGACAAATATCGCAGATATCGACATCAGCGGAGCCGCCATGATGGCAAGCGCGATCCGGAAGCGCTCATAAAGAAAAAGCAGCAGGAGAAACACCAGGGAAACTGCAGCGGCGAACACCTGCATCAATCCCTTGAAGGCGATCTGCTGCTGCTTGTATAGCCCGCCCAGCTCGTAATAGGCATTTTTCGGCAGAAGGTTCCCGCTTCCCATGGCTTGACGGACATCTCGAATGGTCGACCCCATGTCCCGCCCGCTGATGCGCGCAGTCACCGCGATCATGCGCTTCAGGTTTTCCCTGTTGATTTCGGGTTGCCCGCTCACGGTCTTGATCTCTGCGACTCGATCCAGCGGAAAAAGATGCCCGTCGGGGGCACGCAGCATCAGCTTGCCGATATCCTGCTGGGTCTTGCGCACCGATTCGGGAATCCAGACCCTCACCCCGATCATTTTCACGTTGCTCTGGATCTGAGTCGCCACTATGCCCGACATGTAGCCGTTGAGCATCGCGGTGACGCTGCCCGGATCCATCCCCTCGAATGCAGCCTTTTTCCGGTCGACATGTATCTCCAGCGCGTCTCCTGCCGGGTTGATGCCGTTCTTCACATCCACCACGCCACGGATGCGGTCGATCAGCGCTGCCGTTTTCACCGCCGCAGCTTCCAGTGCGGATTGGTCGTCCGAATAGATCTTGATCTCTATCGGCTGAGGGACCGAAGTCAGATCGCCGATCATGTCTTCCATGAGCTGGGCAAGCTCGATATCCAGCCCTGGAACCTGGACTTCTATCTTGCGCCTGATGTCGTCCATCACTTCTTCGATGGGCTGTCTCGGCATGGGTTTGAGCTTGATGAAGAAATCCCCCTGATTCGCCTCCGTGATTCCTCCACCCAATTGCGCCCCTGTCCTGCGAGAATAGGTCTCGACGTTCGGGTTGGCCTTGATGATCGCCTCTACCTGCCGCAGCAGCCTGTCCGTTTCGGTCAGCGAAGTGCCCGGTTTCGAGCGGTAGTCCATGGTGAATCCACCCTCGTCCATGGCGGGCATGAATCCCGTTCCGGTCCCCATGTAGGCGAACCAGCCCGATCCCAGCAGTGGCAGGATGATGAAAAGCGTCAGAATCGGGCGGCGAAGCAGTTTCTGGAGCAGTTCGCCATATCTTTCATGAAGCCAGCGAGTCCATCTTCCCCCTTCTTTCTGCATGGCATCCTTTTCCTTGAGCAGATGATCCGCAAGAATGGGAACCGCAAGCCAGGTGATCGCAAACGAAAGCATGAGGCTGGAAGCCATGGTCAGGGAAAGCGCCTTGAAGAAGGCGCCGGTCACGCCGCCCAGGAAAGCGAGCGGAATGAATATGACCAGCGTGGCTGCCGAAGAACCCGCAAGCGGCCTGGTGAATTCGATTGCTGCCGCCATCACCCTGCCATGATGATCATCGGGAGACTCGCGCAATCGTCTCACGATGTGCTCCAGCATCACGATGGCGTCATCGATGATCAGCCCGACAGCAGCCGCCATCCCGCCCAACGTCATGATATTGAAGCTCATCCCCAATGCGTACAAGATCACGATGGTCGATGAAAGCACTGCCGGAACCACGATGATGGCAATCAGGGTAATCTTGATGTTGCGCAGGAAAAAAAGGAGCACGCCAGCCGCGAGCGCGACCCCGATCAGGATCGCGTCCCTCACGCTTGCGGCGGAATCCACCACAAGCCTGCTCTGATCGTACCATTTGGCGACCTTGACCCCGGCGGGCAGTTTGTAGCTTCGCAGCCTGGCATCGATATCATGGGCGATGCGCACGCTGTTCCCACCCGGCTGCTGATAGACATTGAGCAGCACCGCATCGTGCCCGTCAGCATTCATCCTGATCCACTGCGGAACGGTTCCTTCGGTGACCGTGGCGATGTTCTTGAGCTGAACGAGACCATCCGCGCCGGATCGCAAGACCGTATTGCGGATGTCTTCGAGATTGCCAAGACGGTTGTCCGAAACCCCCAGATAGAGCTTGTAATGGTCCTCGATGTGCCCGACGGCGGTCACCACATTGGCCGAATTCAGGAGCCTTGCCACATCGTCCATCGTCATGCCGTACGCCTGCAGTTTGTCCGGGTCGACGGTGACGCGATATTCCTCCAGCGCGCCGCCAATGGGACGAATTCTGGCCACCCCTGCGACCGAGGACAGCAGCGGTTTCAACTGGTACTGCGCGAGATCGCGAAGCGCTGTCAGCGAAACGGTGTCGGACGTGAGGCTGTAGGCGATGATCGGAAATACCGTCGGTTCCATGCGCCGGGTGAGCATGCTGGTTCCGGAAGGCAGAGCAGCCAATATCTGGGAAATGGCCGAATTGACCTGCAGGGTGGCGGTTGCCATGTCCGTGCCCCAGGGAAAATGCACGGATATTTCCGCCGATCCCCGGCTTGTGGTAGAACGTACATCGGTGACGCCGGGAACGCGCCGCACCGCTTCCTCGACGGGAATGGTCACCTGGAGCGCCATCTGTTCTGCTGTTCGATCCCCCGCATCGAGCGTCACCTCGACGCGAGGAAAATCCACGTTGGGAAAGAGCGTCACCGGCAGCCTGAATGCGGAAAAGGCGCCTGCCAGCGCGAGCAGCAGCAGAAAGAACAGCAACGAGCGTCGATGCAGTTGCATCCAGGAACCGAAATTCATCGATTCCCTTCCCGCAGCCTCATGCCGTCCTGCAATTCGTAGTTGCCGAGCACGATGACCGGGAGGCCGGGGTCGAATTTGCCCCGGATTGCGGTCATCGCGCCGTTCTCGGTCGCAATGACGCTGACGCGCCTGGCGCGCCCCCCATCGTCCTGGAAGAGATAGGCGCCCCGCTCATCGGTCAGTACCGCTGATCTCGGGACGACCCATGCCTCGCCCGCAGGGATTTCGACTTCTCCGCGCAATGTCATTCCCGGAAGGAGAACCGTGTCCTCCTTGCTGTCGACACTGACAATCACATCGACAAGATGGGTCTGCGGATCGATCAGGCCGCGGATATCGCTCACCACGCCTGCCAGATTCAGCGTGTTATCGTAAACCGGGTAAAGCCTGACCGACATGCCCTTCTTGATTTTCTGCGCCTCTTCCGGCTGCATCCCGATCCGAACCGTCGAGGCGCTTCGCCTTGCAATCTGGAGCACCGTTTTCCCCGCCTGGAGACGGTCTCCCGGAAAGGCAAAGAGGGCGGTCACGACGCCATCGAATGAAGCCTTGACCGCTTCCCGAGCCATTCCTGCGCCGAGCGTCCTCTGCGCATACAGCGCACTTTGCGCATCCGACAGCGCTTTCTTTGCCTGGGCCAACTGGGCATTCGTCGCCAGCTGCCGGGCATACAGCCGGTTCACGTGTTCGAATTCGCTTTGCGCCATCTGCAGCGCAGATTCGGCCTGGGCATATCCGTTCGCGGCACCCGGATCGGTGGCGAATTCGAATAGCGTTGCCCCCCGCCTTACCACCT
>JAJZQY010000088.1 GCA_021806605.1 Pseudomonadota bacterium | reverse complement strand
CATTCACAAGTACATCGTATCGCTTGCCGCGACCACGACCAATGCGAATGCGTTGGGCTACACGAATCTGTACGGCCGGAACGTGGGGGCAGGGCATATCGTCGCCTCGGTCTATCGCGAGTTCTGATCGCAGGGCGATTTTCACCTCGGGAGTGGATTAAACAACACTCCTGTTGCGGTTTATATATTAGACGATTATAATATTCTTAATTATCTCGATGGCCGGCCATGGAGCGCATTCCGGCTCGGCTATAATGGTATTGAAATGATTGCGATGTAGCATCCCGGATTAATTACAACGATGGAGGATCACCATGGCGCATATCGTCATTCTCGGAGCTGGAACTGGGGGCATGCCGGCCGCCTATGAAATCAAGGAGGCAGTCGGAAAGGGACACAGCGTCACGGTCATCAACGCTTCCGAGAAATTTCAGTTTGTGCCGAGCAATCCCTGGGTCGCGGTTGGCTGGAGAAAGAAGGAAGACATCACTTTCGAGATCAGACCCTATCTTGAGAAGAAGGGGATCAATTTCATCGCGCAGCAGGTCACGAAGCTCGACGCCGAGGGGAACAGGCTGCACCTCGCGAATGGGGAAACCGTCGAATACGATTATCTCGTCATCACCACGGGCCCCAAGCTGGCTTTCGAGGAGGTCGAAGGTTCCGGCCCCGTCAACGGCCACACCCAGTCCGTCTGTACGGTCGACCATGCCGAGAAGACCTATGAGGCCTACCAGAGATTCGTGGCAGACCCGGGCCCCATCGTTGTGGGCGCAATGGCCGGCGCGAGCTGCTTCGGGCCGGCTTACGAATTCGCCTTCATCCTCGATGCCGACTTGCGCAAACGCAAGATTCGCGACAAGGTGCCGATGACTTTCGTGACTTCCGAGCCCTATATCGGCCACATGGGTCTCGCTGGCGTCGGGGATTCGAAGGGCATGCTCGAATCCGATCTCAGGGGCAAGCACATCAAGTGGATCACCAATGCCAAGGTGACCAAGGTCGAGCCTGGCAGGATGCTGGTGTCCGAACACAACGAAAAAGGGGAGGTGGTCAAGGAGCACGAGCTTCCCTTCAAGTTTTCGATGATGCTCCCGTCCTTCAAGGGGGTGGATGCCGTGGCGGCCGTCGAGGGGCTGTGCAACCCGCGCGGATTCGTGATCATCGATGAGCACCAGCGCAGCAAGAAATACAGGAACATCTTTTCCGCGGGGGTTTGCGTCGCGATTCCGCCGGTGGAAGTCACGCCCGTCCCGACAGGCGCGCCCAAAACCGGTTTCATGATCGAAACGATGGTGACTGCCATTGCGCACAATATCCGGGACGAGCTGGCAGGCAAACCCGCGACGGAATCGGGAACCTGGAATGCCATCTGTCTTGCCGACATGGGCGACACCGGCGCTGCGTTCGTGGCCATTCCGCAGATCGGTCCCAGGAACGTGAACTGGTTCAAGAAAGGGAAATGGGTGCATCTGGCGAAAATCGCCTTCGAAAAATACTTCATCCGCAAGATGAAGAAGGGAACTTCGGAGCCGATTTACGAAAAATACATTCTTTCCAAGATCGGCATCGAAAGGCTGAAATAGCCGGGCCGTCTCGCAATGGGTTCGGCGACCGGCTATAAAGAAATGGCTGCCGGGTTTTTTGTCAGAGTGAGGAGCGGGAATGGACAGGTATTGGCGTGAAATCGCCCTGACGCTTGCAGTCAAGCTGTTCGTTCTTGCCCTCATCTGGTATGCCTGGTTTTCGGACCCGGTGAGCGAGCGCCTCGATGAAAGCGGGGTCGCGGCCCAAATGCTCTCTTCGCAATCCCAATCTGTAAAGGAATCCAATCATGGTGCCGTCCACTGAGCTTGTCGACTTGTCGCGGCTGCAGTTTGCAGCAACAGCCCTGTATCATTTTCTCTTCGTTCCCCTGACCCTCGGTCTTTCGTTCCTGCTCGTCATCATGGAGTCGGTTTATGTGATGACGGGAAAGGAAATCTATCGCGACATGACGCGGTTCTGGGGAAAACTCTTCGGAATCAACTTCGCGCTCGGGGTGACTACCGGCATCACGATGGAATTCCAGTTCGGCACCAACTGGGCCTATTATTCGCACTATGTGGGCGATATTTTTGGCGTGCCGCTGGCTATCGAAGGCCTGATGGCGTTCTTTCTCGAATCGACCATGGTTGGCCTGTTCTTCTTCGGATGGGACAGGCTGTCCAAGGTCAAGCACCTGATCGTGACTTTTCTCGTGGCATTGGGATCCAACCTTTCCGCGCTCTGGATACTGATCGCCAATGGCTGGATGCAGAACCCTGTCGGGGCGGAGTTCAACTACCATACCATGAGAATGGAGATGACCAGCATCACCCAGCTGCTGTTCAATCCGGTGGCTCAGGTGAAATTCGTGCATACCGTCTCTGCCGGCTATGTGACGGCATCCATTTTCGTCCTCGGAATCAGCGCCTACTATCTTCTGAAGGGGCGCGACAGAGCCTTCGCCCTGCGCTCGATTGCGGTGGCCGCCGGATTCGGACTCGCATCCAGCCTTTCCGTCATTGTTCTGGGGGACGAGTCCGGCTACACGGCAGGTGAAGTGCAGCGCGTGAAACTCGCCGCGATCGAGGCCGAATGGCATACGGTCGAGCCGCCTGCCGCGATCACGGTGTTCGGTTTTCCCAATGAGACCACCCAGAGCACGGATTATGGCGTTCAGATTCCCTATCTTCTGGGCCTGATTGCAACGCGCTCGGTGGATGAGAAGATTACCGGAATTGCCGAACTGAAGGCGGAAAACGAAGTGAAGATCCGCGACGGCATGAACGCCTATGCGGCGCTCGAAAAATTGAGGTCGGGCGACAAGAGCCCGGAAACGCTTGCGCTTTTCGAGAAGTCCAAGGAGGACCTGGGCTACGGACTGCTGCTCAAGAAATACACCCCCAATGTGGTGGATGCGACGCCGGAACAGATCAGGATGGCGGCAAACGACACCATCCCCAGAGTCGCCCCGATGTTCTGGACTTTCAGAGTCATGGTGTTTCTCGGCTTCTGGTTCCTGATCCTGTTCGCTGCGAGCTTCTATTTCGTCGCCAAGCGCACCATCGCGGAAAACAAGACGCTTTTGAAGCTGGCCCTGTACAGCATTCCGCTGCCCTGGATTGCCGCAGAGATGGGCTGGATTGTCGCGGAATACGGACGCCAGCCATGGACGATCAGCGGAATTCTGCCGACGCAGCTGAGTCCTTCCAACCTATCGCCCTCCAGCCTGTATTTCAGTCTTGCCGGGTTCGTCGGATTCTATAGTCTGCTGCTCGTCGCCGAACTTTACCTGATGTTCAAATATGCCCGCCTGGGCCCCCAGAGTTTGCATAACGGCCGCTACGGCATTCACGAAGCTTGAGGAGGGGATCATGATATTCGATTATGCAACACTCAAAATCATCTGGTGGCTTTTCGTGGGCGTCCTCTTGGTCGGTTTTGCCGTCACCGACGGCTTCGATCTGGGCGTGGGTGCACTGCTTCCCTTCCTGGGCAAGAACGACGAGGAACGGCGCGTGATCATCAACTCGGTAGGCGCGACCTGGGAAGGCAATCAGGTCTGGTTCATCACCGCGGGCGGCGCCATCTTCGCCGCCTGGCCGCTCGTTTATGCCACTGCGTTCTCCGGATTCTACATCGCCCTCATTTTGACCCTGTTCTCGCTCTTCTTCAGGCCGGTGGGGTTCGATTACCGGAGCAAGGTCGAGGATCCTCGCTGGCGGACCGCCTGGGACTGGGGGCTTTTCGCCGGGGGATTCGTGCCCAGCCTGATTTTCGGGGTCGCTTTCGGCAATCTGCTGCAGGGGGTGCCGTTCAGTTTCGATCAGGACATGCGCGTCACCTACATGGGCAGCTTCTTCGGATTGCTCAATCCTTTCGCGCTGCTCACAGGCGTCGTGAGCCTTTCCATGCTGCTCATGCACGGGGCGACCTACCTCAGAATCAGGACTGAAGGCGTGATCGAAAAGCGCGCAGTTGCATCTGGAAAATATGCGGCGATCCTGCTCATCGTTTCCTTCGCGCTCGCGGGGTTCTGGGTTGTCAAGGGAATAGCAGGCTACAAGATCGTTTCCATGCTCTCTGCCAATCTATCCTCCACGCCGCTCGACAAGGTGGTGGAGCGATCTGCAGGCGCATGGCTTTCCAACTACGGCGCCCATCCCGTGCTGTGGCTCGCCCCGGCCCTGGGCTTTCTCGGGGCGATGCTGACGATACTGCTCTCCTCGAAGGGCAAGGCAGTGGCCGCCTTCGTTGCCAGTTCGGTGTCTCTGGCAGGCGTGATTCTGACGGCAGGAATCGCGATGTTCCCCTTCGTGATGCCCTCCAGTTCCGATCCCCAGAGCAGTCTGACGATATGGGATTCCGTTTCCAGTCACGGGACGCTGCAGATCATGTTCTGGGTGGTGGTCGTCTTTCTTCCCATCATCCTCGCTTACACGTCATGGGTTTACCGGGTGCTGCGCGGCAAGATCAC
>JAJZQY010000019.1 GCA_021806605.1 Pseudomonadota bacterium | reverse complement strand
ATTGCGTTGAGCGCATTGCTGGTCTGTTGAGTCAGGCTATGCTGGGTTGCATAATCGCTCGCTTCCTGCGCCACATGATCGGCTTCAGTCTTACTCATGCCTTGTGCCCTCAGTTCCGCGCTGATTATTGGCGTGGCCAACCCAGCCGATGCCATTGCGGTAACGGTCGTCGCCTGAGATTGGGTGAGCCCGTTGGCAGTCGTTAGTTTATGGGTCATCGTTTGCATCGCCTGGTTAGCGTTGCTGATGGTTCCCATCCTTTGCAGGTTGTCTCCACTGATCAGATCGGAGTCATGGCCATGCTGCTGAATGAAGCTGCTGATGTCGTTCCAATTCGATGCCCACTGGGTTCCGGCCTGCTGCCCGGATGAAACGGCACTGGAAAATGCCGTCTTCGATTCCGTTGCCAGTTTCGCTGCATAGGCGGAACCACTTTCCGCCTTGAAGTTCATGCTGTCGCTGGCAACGCCCTTGTCATAGGTGCGTGTCCCATTAGCAGCGATGTTTGTGATCGATCCATTGTCGTTGACATGCTGTTGAAGCCCTGCGCCAGCCGTGACATGAGGGGCGGCATTCACCTGCCCGTTCTGGAAGTTTCCCTCGGCCATCTGGGTGGCCAGCTTCTCGACGGAATGGGGCGGGCTGGCCAGGCTGCCAATGGCCTGAAGCCCTATCTCCCCACCTTTCACGATTCCCCAGGCAATGGGCGGAATCGCCACCACCAGCATGCCCGCAATGGCCTGGTCGGACACGCTGCTCGACGTAATCCACTGCTGATACTGCAACGCCATCGCGTTGCCCTGCGTGGCATTTCCCCAATATGCCGCATGGACGTTCATCATATAGTTGACCACGGCATAGAGCGGCGGCCAGAGCTGAATCCACACCAGGCTCTTCACGTATCCTGCGAGGACGGCAAGCGCCTTGTGCCCGGCAACCACGATGAAGATGAGGATGATCGGGAAAATCGCATACTGGATCAGCTCAATGGCATTCCTGACTTTCGGCATGGAGCTTTGGGCAATGTTCGCCATGGCGATATAGCTGGAATTGGTTTGCCGGAAGCCTTCCGATTGGGTCAGGCATTCAGTGGCCAGCGCTGTATTCGAGGTTTGCGCAAGCATGTTGCAGTGCGCGTCGATGATGGCATTTGACACCATCCCCTGCTGCACGGCGGCATTGGCTGATGTTGCAATACCATAGAAATAGCTTGCCGAATCGACGATGGTGTTGCTCATGGAATTCACTGCAAGAGCTTGCGAGGTCGTCTGAGATAATTCCGATACCGCAAGCTGCTGAAGCGTGGCGGGCACTTCAGATGTCGTCAGCCTTGTGTTCAGATCGTTGTACGCTGCCGGGCAATTTACAGTCCCAACCGTGGAGAGCGTCACATAGAGGCCAGGATTGGTGTTTCCCAGCAAGCTCCATATATTGCTCGATGAATTGATCTGATCTTGCGTGAGGGTGCCGTTCAGGATGTCCGGGACCAGGCATTGCGAATAATAGTTGTTGAAATCGTTCTGCCAGGCAACGGTTGCAGGTTTGAGGTAATCGAGTTCCTTCTGAACACGTTGGCCGAACATCATGCCGTTCGCCTCGAAGTTCAAGTCGCTTGGCAAGGCATAGACCGTTTCATAGGCTGACGTGAGCCAATAACCAATTGTGCTGACACTGGAAGCGATGGCCGCGAGCCCGATGGGGACATTGGAAATGACGGCAGGCGGATTCGTTCCTGTCTTATCGACAAGTTGCACTGTGGCCTTTGGCGCGAGCAGGAATCCGTTGAAGAGTGCCGCCATAAGCGTCCACTGCCAAAATTCGTCCATTCTGCCCCGACCGGACAGCACTGCCATGGCGAGAGCCATCATGGCAACCAAGGCAAGAAACCTGATTGCTCCGCCGTAATCAGCGCTCCCAACCAAAGCGGCGATGGCGTTGAAGACGCCTGTGAGTTCGGTGATGTTCCAGTAGCTGTAGATGGTGTAGATCACATTACCCCCTGCTATCGGCTGAATTTCATGACGGAGCTTTGAATTGATGGCGATAATGCACCCATCATTTCATCGTTGATCTTCTTCATGTTTTGCTGAAGAGTGATGGTCGATGCAATCCTGGTGTATTCGGCCTGATACTTGATGGTGGCGAGCTGCAACTGTTTATCGATTTGCGCGGTCAGGAGTTTGTTGGCATCAATTACATCCGTTGCGTGGGCTGTCGTGGAATTTGTCGCAAGCACGGCCTGGATGTTTTGCAGAACGGAAATCATCCACTTGTAGGCGAGATCAATGGCGATCACCTGTGAATAGTCAGCCGCGAGCGCCGGATTATTGTTCATCGCGGCAATCCTGGCCAGCTTGTACAGCGGAATCGTCGTATTCGTGAACAGCGTCATGTCGCTGGTGCTGAAGTTCTGGGCTGCCCGATTCTGAATATTGATCATCCCTGCCGTGATCGTCTTGCTGACCTCATAGGAAAGCGAATCGGCATTTTTCGCTTGTGCCGTAGGATTCATGCAACCAGGCGATGGATCGCATTGCAGCACCATCAGCGATGTCGTTGTCTGAACGGACGGATCGCCAATAAAATCGTCGAGTGACAAATTGGTCGGCGGCACATAGGACCATTGTGCATCATGACCCGGATTCGATGCATCCCCGGCAGGGCGAATGATTATGGCTCCCGTCAGTCCCATCATGAGAGGATACAAATCGGTTGGAACGTTCGACTTTTGCAGAGCGGCATAGACGATGTTCCCCGGATTCAATTCGGCGCTCAGATTCGGATCGGCGGCAGAGGCCGCTTTCCTGGCCTGAATCTTCGCCTGTTCAGATTGATTCCATTGGTTCAGCGCATCGGCTGCATCCTGGAAAAGATTTGTAGAAGCCGCTGTTCCCTGGGCTGTGGCCTGTTCCTTGTTGTCGGTGATCGCCGAGCCAACCGCGTTGACGATGCCCTCGGCGGCATGACATGAAGTGGTATTCAGGCTGTTTATCTTCGCAGCCGCATCTTGAAGATATTGCAGCAGATCGGCCATTTCGCCCGATGCCGACTTGATGGCCAGCATGAAAGCATAGTTGACGGCGTTGTTTCCAATGTTTCGGAAAAGAGCGGTCAACTGAGAGGAATTGATGAAAGAGAACGACCCGGCAAACGCATCAATGCCGCCGCAACCTGCCGTAATGCTGGGCGGGGCAAATGCGGCAATCTGATAATTTTGATTCGGCGTGCGGACGAACAAATTGCCCCCCGTGTAGGTGGTCGAAGTCTGGCCGTTCACCACCTGAGCCCCGGTAACATTGCTGTATCCGCCCATGCTGTTGAACCAAGACTGCATTTCAGACTGCACGTCAGCGGTGGCGATAGAGCTTGCAAAAAGACCGGCGATGAGAGTTGCGGTAAGCGTTTTCTTGAACATGATTTTTCCTTTTCAGATTTACATGCCTTGTTTAAGCATCGGCACAATCTTGCCAATGTCCATCCCTTCAAGCGGTGGCTCGCCGTTCTTGCAGTAGTTGATCCCGATGTTCATGGCAAAAGTAATCGGCTTTACTTTTATGTCGAGGACATTTGCCTGTTCAAATCGAAGATTAAGTCGGCTGCAACCAGGCTGATTGAATTGCCTGATGGTGGTCACGGTTGCGATCACAGGTGCGGTAGACCTGGTAGTTGCCCTGAATTTCCCTGCAATGGGGCCGATCATTTCGCCCTGGATCGTCGCGCCCGGATTATCGAGCGCCTGAAGCAGCAATGGCTTCACGCTGGCGTACTGATCAAGGTTAGATGCAAGGGATATGCTGCTAGCCATAAGCAGCCCTATTCCAAGCACGATCATTGTTAACGGTGATTTGTTCATGTCGCTGTCCTTTCAAATGATTCGAAAAATCACTGGTGCCCCAGGTTGTAGTAGTTCTGGATTTTTTGCTGGATCACGCCGGTCGCGTTCTGGGTGATTCCGGCCTGGTTCGGCCCCGTGACTGAGGCCATGATTTGCGCGGTGAACTGTGACAAATCGATCTTGGAGAAATCGATTTGCTGGAACTGCGCCGTGGTCAGGCCGGAGCAATCCGGCGACTGGGCGCTGCCATACCCCTTGCCGATCTGCGCCCTTCCCTGCTCTTCGATGATCTTGGCCAGGAGGCTGTTGTAGCAGCAATAGGAATTGGTGTTCTCGATGCAGATCGAACCGACAAGCAGGTTCAAGCTTTGCGAGCAATACGTCCCGACATAGGTGCAGAGGTTTTGTCCCTGCTTCAACCCAAGCATCTGTTCGTCATTGTTACAGCTCGTCAAATCCTGAATGACGGCGATCACAACCACGGCGGCGAAAGCGTAGGGGTTGAAAGATACTGTAAAATTTGCCCCCAGCGTCCCTGGAGCACCCAAAGCGGTGCTCATAGTTGCTGAGTTGTACGCACTAGTGAGTGACGAAAATAAACTCGGAGCAATCGTGGTTGTCGTCGTAGTGCTCACTGCCCCAACCGCAAAACCCGTATAGGAAATTGAAACCCCATACAATCCAAGCGATGGCGTGAAGCTGCTTAGGGTATTTCCAGCAGCCCCCGTCAGCGCCTTGAAACCGTTCTGGAGCATTTGCGGTGAATTGTTGTAAAGCGAGTCATATGTGTACCTGCTCCCAGCTGACAACGCTTCACCGCCAACATTTAGTGCCAGCCCCAGGACCGCATTGTTGCTGTAACCCGATCCCCCGCCATTCGTCTTGCAACAATTGGCGAGCCCGAACAAGCGAATTCGGCAGCTATCGGCCTCCCCTGAGAAAATCACCCCGTTCTGGTTGTAGACACCACCCTGCCGACCGGCTTCCATGAGGGCTGTTGCCGTGGCAAAGGCGGTATCGTTCGGGTGGCCCGTGTTGAAGCAGTTTCCGCCCTGACAAAATGATGTTCCACTGCAATCGGCTGTCGTGGTCGTCGTCGCTGGCGAAGTCATGCAGTTATAGGTTTGCTGGTTTACCGCGCATGATCCATTCGGCAGGGTGTTGACGCAGTTCGATGACTGAGGCGAGCAATTCGGATTTGAGGAATACTGGCCGCAATCGCTTGTGGTGGTTCCGTCAGTGCAGGCATAGGTGGTTGTCTGCTGGTAGCAGCCATCGGGAGCTGCGGCAGTCGGGCTGATCCCTGGCGGCAGTGGCGGCGATGGCGTTGTGGACGTGCAAGTTGACGATGCAATTGAACAATTCGAACTCGTCGCAGATGGGCAGGTAGACGTGTCATAGCCTGTCGAGACAAGCGTATAGGTATCGGCGAGCTGCACGGTATTCGTCGGAGCAGTTGGCATGGACGAGCTATTGCACTGATAAGACTGCGTGTACTGCATGCAGCCGGTGCCGAAAGTGACATCCATCTGCGAGCAAACGGAACTGGTTTGCCAGCATGCAGGAGCGGCATTGATGAGCGGTTGACAGTAGTTCACCGCGTTAGGTTTGATGCAGTTGTAGGTATCCTGGTATTTCCAACAAGTTGCTGAGGTTGGAATGGCTCCTGCGGGTAACGGCACGCCTGCAAGACAAACCTGATATCCTGAAATCGTTTTACATGGCGTCGAGTCCACGCAAGTTGTGCCGGTTTTCTGGCACGTGGCCGCATCAGCGGCTACGCACCACAGAAGCCCCAGTGCCACGAGTGCGGCGAGAAAGCGAATCATGGCCATAGTCCCATCACGATGGCTTCGACGATGACGCAAATCGTCATGGTGCCTATCCCTCGCCACATCCATAAATTGAATGCCTCATCGAATCGGCGAGATACACCTTCCGGGTCGGCCTCCCATTCCGCATTTGCGCGGTCCAAATAGTCATGAAATCGCCGGATTTCCGCTGCAATGGCCGACCCGACTGCCCAGGCTGATTGTTTGAGTTTTTTCATGGTTTTTCCTCTCAGTTTTCAAATGGACAAGATGCTTGTTGGCAAACGATCAATGAACCTTTCTCGAAAGCTCGATCAAAATATCGATACGACACATGACCAACTCATCAAATAGCAAATCCAAAAGTTCGGCCACCATACGTAATTCAGGGGATGCGCTGGTTCGCATCCGGGTGATGGCACTGCTTAACTGTCTGAAGAGTCGATCTTCGCGGTCGAGGGTATCAAGTGGGTCAAGCGCCATGATCATTCATCCTTGGTCGGCAAAAAGAACATTTATCCACTAGGGCATCGCCTCCAACTATCGGGAAAGATAGAGGGAAAAACCTAACGGCATAACCTATCGGTTTAGGGGGGGGCCAAAATAACGAATCCCGGTGGACCGATTTAACGTAATTTCGAGGCGTGCGGTGGCCCGATTTAACGAAATACGGGGGTCGGAAATAACGTGGATAACTTCCGCCGCCCACAGCCTTGTTCACATTCTTGATAGGTGAATGCATAGGGGGTCCGATTTATCGATCATTTTTGTGTGGAATTGGGGGTGGTGACGGCATCAGCAGCAAACCGCCTGTGATCTGCCTCACTTTTGCTCGCGGATAGACTGCTAGCACGTCACTTAAGGCATGCCGGAATTTTTTTTGAAAATCTTTGCCTGGTTCTTTGCCTTTGTATTCCTGACCGAACTGCTCTCGTAAAGCTTTCCAGTGCACTGTTACTGGCCGCCCCTCGATGCGATAAAGCCTATGCGAAAGCCACGTGTAGACATCGAGGGCTAGAGACGAGCCGCGAAGCGCCATCAATGCTCGGTTATCCAGCGGGACACTATAATGTTCGAGCTCCGAGAAGTAGTGCTCGGATAGCACCAGGTGCCCCGGCCATAACGCTCGCTGACTCGATTCCCGATTCGTCACCCATGCGTCGAATTGTTGGATAGGCGTATCACTGAAGGTGCGCCCCTTGAAGCCCAGTTGTAGACGACATGCAGCAAGTGCATGCATTTGACGGCGGAGGGTAACATAGCGCGCTCCCTGATGGTCCATGCCCAATTTCCTTAAAAAATCAGCGGCACTGTCCCCAATCGGAATTTCTCGCGTACCCTTCTGCTTCGCATAAGTAGACAGCCAAGCCATGGCTAACCGAGGCATTGCCCCGTACGGGATAGGTTGCGGGACCGGCCCACGCCCCTCATCTATATTTCCGGCCTGCACGCTGATCCATGCCTCGCCGGATGTCCTTATGAATCGATCGCCGTCAAATCGTGATCGCGGCAACCCGACCTGGCATAGGACCGAATGCGTAAAAGCGATATTGTCACTTCCCGCAGACTCAGAAGAAATCTGATATCCGGCTTCGATGAGCTTGTTATTTTTTCTCGGTGTCACGATTTCCATCACGCCCTCCCCTCAGCCTCACGGCGAGCGATCCGTTCGGCATTGGTGGGCCGTCCTCTTTTTTTCGCAGATTTGGCTATTTTTTGACGTATTGGGAGAATTTGGGGTTGTGGTTCTCCGGTCGCCAAAAAGGTGACAACATCGGTGAGGAATGCGCGTTGACGTCCCCCGACAGATCGAAGGGTCACCGGCAAATTGCCGCGATTAAAGGCGGTCCGCAACGCTTCAACCGAAACAATTTGCAGGACTTCTGCTAGCTGTTCTAAAGTGAGAATTTCTGGATACGTCGCGCTAAGGCGAGCGTAGATGAGTTGGTAGCGGTCAGACATCGTGGTGTCCCTCGGAATGGGCGAAGGACAGCCGATGATTCGCGGTTGCCCCCTTCGCCGCGTATCAAAAAAAGAAAATTACGCGGAGGTTAGGGGTTTAAGCGGGGAAATGATGGGGCGAGGCCGAGAGCGCGAAGGACCGCGCCCAAGAGGATGGAGAAATCTGTTTTTTCGGGTCGCGTGAAAACAGAATTACGCGACACCTTGAATTCTGTTTGAGTTTCAAATGAGAGCCGAACCGTATCCTCCGCCGAAAACGTCCGGCAGCGCTGGCGGGAGCTATAATCAAGGAACATGTTTCTGATTTTTGCAATTTTCTCCGCCGCAAAAAAAACGAGGAAATCGCGCCCGAAAAAACCAATCGTGAAGACCACGGCCGCCAGAAGCGCCAGAACCAAAAATCCCGAGAACGCCCCAACGAAAATCGGCGGAATGGCGCACGAAATGGCCGCAATGAGCCACGACGCCATGGCTACATCGCGGCGGCTAAGCCTTTTTTTGTGGCCAAGAGTAAAAAGATTTTGGTAAAAATCCAACATGGAGCAATTTTCATCGCATCAAACCCGAATGTCAACAAAAATTGTTCATATTTATCAATATCATTCCAGAATCTATTCTGGAGAACTCACTAGCACTGAAATCGACATTAGCAGACATGCTTCGGCACAAAATTGGCACAGTTGAAATGTTCATTTCTGTCGAATCGTGTAATTTTTAGTAAAATATTGTAGGATTTAGAAATAAAAAAGCCACCTTCATCAGTGGCTTATATGGTGGAGACGAGGAGGATCGAACTCCCGACCTTCGCATTGCGAACGCGACGCTCTCCCAGCTGAGCTACGTCCCCATGCCGGTTATTTTAAACGATTCTTTCCGGATTGGAAGCGCGCCTGTAGCTCCATACCATCATAGCGATTCCGGCCAGTATCATCGGCAAAGAAAGCCACTGCCCCATGGACAGCCCGAGCGCCAGAAGCCCGAGGAAATCGTCCGGCTCGCGGGTGAATTCCACCAGGAACCTGAACGTTCCGTAGCCGATCAGGAAGAGCCCGGATATCGCCCCAACGGGCCGGGGCTTCTTGGAGAAGAGCCACAGTATCAGGAACAGCGTCACGCCTTCCAGCGCGAATTCGTAGAGTTCGGAAGGGTGCCTCGGCTGCATGTCCATCTTCGGGAAGATCATCGCCCAGGGAACGTCAGTCGGCCGCCCCCACAATTCCCCGTTGATGAAGTTCCCTATCCTGCCCGCGCCGAGCCCGAGCGGCACCAGGGGCGCGACGAAATCGGTCACGGCCAGCCAACTTTTCCCGGTCTTTTTCGAGAACAGCCAGATTGCCGCGATTACCCCGAGCATCCCGCCGTGGAAGGACATCCCCCCTTCCCAGACGTAGAAGATGTGCAGCGGCGCATGGAGATAATCCGAAAACTTGTAGAAAAACACGTAGCCGAGCCGCCCCCCCAGCACCACACCCAATGCGCCGTAAAAGAGCAGATCGTCCAGCTCCTTCACCGTCCAGTCGGCTCTTTCCCGGATGCGATGGCGGCCCAGAAGCAGGAAAAGCGCGAAGCCGACCAGATACATGATCCCGTACCAGCGTATCGCCAAAGGCCCCAGGTGGATCGCGACGGGGTCGAAATCGGGGTGGATCAGCATTGAGGTGGCCTCGATTTGGGTTAAAATGGGCAATTATATCTCTTTTAGACTTCGGGGGTTCTCCAATGCCAGCATACCGATCCAGAACGACCACCCACGGCAGGAACATGGCAGGCGCGCGCGCCCTTTGGCGCGCCACGGGAATGACGGACCGGGATTTCGACAAGCCGATCATCGCGGTAGCCAATTCCTTCACCCAGTTCGTCCCCGGGCATGTCCACCTCAAGGACCTCGGGCAGCTGGTCTGCAGGGAGATCGAAAAGGCGGGCGGGGTCGCCAAGGAATTCGACACCATCGCCATCGACGACGGCATCGCCATGGGCCACTCCGGCATGCTCTACAGCCTGCCTTCGCGCGAACTGATCGCCGATTCGGTGGAATACATGGTGAACGCCCACTGCGCCGATGCGCTCGTGTGCATCTCGAACTGCGACAAGATCACCCCGGGCATGCTGATGGCTGCCCTGCGCCTCAACATTCCCACGGTATTCGTCTCCGGCGGGCCGATGGAAGCCGGCAAAGCCGTCATCCGCGGCAAGGAACTGCACCTCGATCTGGTGGATGCCATGGTTGCCGCTGCGGACGACCGGGTCACCGACGAGGAAACCGCCCAGATGGAACGCTCCGCCTGCCCGACTTGCGGCTCCTGCTCAGGGATGTTCACCGCCAATTCGATGAACTGTCTCACCGAAGCGCTCGGCCTCTCCCTTCCCGGAAACGGCTCGCTGCTTGCCACCCATGCTGAGAGGCGCGAACTTTTCCTGGAAGCGGGCAGGCTGATCGTCGAGATCGCCAGGCGCTGGTACGAAAAGGACGATGCTTCGGTGCTGCCGAGGTCGATCGCGAACTTCGACGCCTTCGAGAACGCGATTGCACTCGACATCGCCATGGGTGGATCGACCAACACCGTGCTGCACCTGCTCGCCGCGGCGGAAGAGGCTAAGGTGAATTTCACCATGAAGGACATCGACAGGATGTCTCGCAAGATCCCCAACCTGTGCAAGGTGGCGCCCGCCGTGCAGCACTACCACATGGAAGACGTGCACCGCGCGGGCGGGGTCATCGCCATTCTCGGAGAACTCGACAGGGGCGGACTGCTCCATCGCGACACCCTCACCGTGCACAGCGGCAGCCTCGGGGAAGCGCTGGAAAAATGGGACGTGAGGCGGACCGAAAAACCCCACGAATTCTACAGGGCGGCCCCCGGCGGCATTCCCACCACCAAGGCATTCAGCCAGGACGAGCGCTATGGAGAACTCGATCTCGACAGAACTTCAGGCTGCATCCGCGACATCGGCCACGCCTACAGCGCGGATGGCGGTCTCGCGGTGCTTCACGGCAACATCGCCCTCGACGGCTGCATCGTCAAAACCGCCGGGGTGGACGAGAGCATCCTCAAGTTCAGGGGCAGAGCGCGCGTCTTCGAAAGCCAGGACGAGGCGGTGGAGGCGATCCTTGCCGACAGGATCGAAGCCGGAGACGTGGTCGTGATCCGCTACGAAGGGCCGAAAGGCGGCCCGGGCATGCAGGAAATGCTCTACCCCACCAGCTACCTCAAATCCAAGGGACTGGGAAAGCTGTGCGCGCTCCTCACCGACGGGCGCTTCTCCGGAGGCACTTCGGGGCTTTCGATAGGCCACGTCTCCCCTGAAGCTGCGGAAGGCGGCGCGATAGGACTGATCGAGGAAGGTGACGCCATCAGCATAGACATCCCGAACAGGCGCATCGACCTGGAAATACCGCATGAGGCCCTCGAATCGCGCAGGCGGAACATGGCGCAGAAGGGCAGGAGCGCCTGGAAGCCCGTCAGCCGGGACAGGGTCGTCTCCCCCGCCCTCAGGGCCTATGCCGCCATGACGACCAGCGCATCGCGCGGCGCGGTCAGAGACGTCTCGCAAATCGAAAGATAGGGGAAATTCCTGGCCGGCTGTCAACCCGAAGTGTCCTTGCGGCGTTTAGGGTTGACAATCCGGCGATTTTGTAAGAATCTTCGGGTGTCCTGGTCAATTGACGCAAGCATTCCCATTGGCGCAGGATTTTTCCAACCAACAATTTCATAGCAAGGAGGATTTACAGTGTCCAAATCATTGAAGCTTGTACTAGCCGCCGCCGGGTTGATGGCCTTTTCCGCAACGGCGAATGCCTTTTCGACCGGCCCCTGCAAGGCTTGCCATGCGCTCGACCACGACGTCGTAGGCCCCGCTTGGAATCGTGTCGCCAAGGCATACGGCAGCGAAGAAGCCCTGGCCAAGGTTTTCAAGGCTGGATTCAAGGTAGAAGATCGCAAGATCGCTTCGACCGAGCCCAAGTTCAAGGCCCAGGCAAGCACCATGACCGGAATGTATAACAACTACATCAAGGGGCACGAAGACGACGCAGCAAAGGCACTCTTTGCTGCTGTTAAATCCGGCAAGATGTAAGCCACTTATAGTGCTTGCAGTTGTCAGAGGCGGCCCGCTGGGCCGCCTTTTTAATTGCAGCAGCCGCGATCCTGCCAACATGCTCCCGGCTTCATCATGAAAATCCGCTTCGTTTTCATCCTCGCTGCGCTGATTTCCGGCTGCGGCGCAAGCAGCCCACCCGGTCCATTCAGCCAGGATTCCCCTCGGGTCAGGGAAGGGCTCATGCTCGCCGAAAAAAGCCAGTGCCTTTCCTGCCATGCGCTGGATCACAAGGTGATCGGCCCGGCATGGAACGACGTTTCCGCTCGCTACAACCAGGCCATACGCTCCGGCAAAACGAGCGAACAGCAAGTGGAGCAGATGCTCGAAAAGAAGATCGCCATGGGCGGGAAGGGCAACTGGATCTGGGCCACCGGAGGGATGTCGATGCCACCGAATGCCCCCCGCGTGTCCGCGGAAAACATAAGAAAGCTCGCCCGCTTCATCCTCTCCCTCAGGAAGTGACGCGCATTGACAAGCTCGAAGCCTCTCGCTGATAATCTTCGGTCTGCAACGCGACAATGACCATGCTCAGACCACTTCTCGCCGCAATGGCTGCAATACTGCTGTCCAGCTGCGCAAAGCAGAACCCGGACTCCGAATTCGTCGTCAGGATCGGGTCCGTGGCCCCCCTGACCGGCCCGCAGTCCCACCTCGGCAAGGACAACGACAACGGCGTGCGCCTCGCCGCAGACGAGATCAATGCATCCGGCCTCGTGATCGGAGGCAAGAAGATGCGGGTCGAGGTCCTGAGCGAAGACGACCAGGCCGATCCCAGGACGGCCACCATCGTGGCGCAGAAGCTGGTCGACGAGGGCGTGAACGGCATCGTCGGCCATTTCAATTCAGGAACTTCGATTCCCGCATCCAGAATCTACAGCGACTCGGGGATTCCCCAGATATCGCCTTCCGCGACCGCGACGACCTATACCGGACAGGGCTTCGAAACCACCTTCAGGGTGGTCACGAACGACCGGCAGCAGGGCGAAGCGCTCGCGAAATTCGCCCTGGACACCTTGCATGCCAGGACCATCGCCATCATCGACGACAGGACCGCCTACGGCCAGGGCATAGCCGACGAATTCGAAAAGGATGCGAAAGCCGGGGGTGCCGCCCTCGTCGCACACGAATTCACCAGCGACCATGCCACCGACTTCACCGCGATCCTGACCTCCATCAAGGGAAAGAATCCCGACCTGGTCTTCTATGGCGGGATGGATGCCCAGGCCGGGCCGATGATGAAGCAGATGAGGAACCTGGGCATGAAAATGGCATTCCTGGGCGCCGACGGATCGAAGAGCCCGGAATTCATCAAGCTGGCAGGCACTGCGGCTGAAGGCGCCTACGCCTCCGCTCCCGGGCTGCCGCTCGACAAGATGCCGGGAGGCAAAGCCTTCGTCGAAAAATTCACCGCGAAATACGGCAAGATCCAGCTCTATTCTCCCTATTCGTTCGACGCCACCATGGCGCTGGTCAGCGCGATGAAGCAGGCCGGCTCCATCGATCCCGCCCGGTATCTTCCGGTTCTGGCCAGAATCAAAATGGATGGCGTGACCGGGCCGATCAGCTTCGACCGCAAGGGCGACATCCTGCATGGCGCCGTCACCCTGTACCAGGTCAGAAACGGCAGCTGGACAGCCCTTCCCTAGCCGGCCATGGATATCTTTCTCCAGCAGCTCATCAACGGCATCGTCCTAGGCAGCATCTATTCGCTCGTCGCGCTCGGCTACACCCTGGTCTACGGCATCATGGGGCTGATCAATTTCGCCCACGGCGACATCGTGATGGTGGGCGCGATGGTCACCCTCACGGTAGCGCGCCTGCTCTCGGATAGCGGACTGCCGGGGCCGCTCGTGCTCGGCATCGGCATGCTGACGGCGATTCCCGCATGCATGGCAGTCGGTTACCTGATCGAGCGGATCGCCTACCGCCCGCTGCGCAATGCGCCCAGGCTCGCGCCGCTAATCACCGCGATCGGCGTATCGATACTGCTGCAAAACCTCGCGATGATGATCTGGGGAAGGGAATATCTCTCCTTCCCGCAGATCCTGCCGACGCGAACCATGGCTGTCGGAGGCGCTTCGATCAGCGCCATTCAGCTCCTCATCGTCGCTTCATCCACCATCATGATGGCCGGCCTTTCCTCGCTCATCCGGAAAACCAGGCTGGGCAATGCGATGCGCGCCACCGCCCAGAACCCCGAAGTCGCGACCCTCATGGGCGTCAACGTCAACACCATCATCTCGATCACGTTCGTTCTCGGTTCCGCACTGGCTGCGGTGGCAGGCATGATGGTGAGCGCATACTACGGAATCGCCCATTACGACATGGGCTTCATCCTCGGATTGAAGGCGTTCACCGCGGCAGTGCTGGGAGGCATCGGCAACATCGAGGGGGCGATGCTGGGCGGACTGCTGCTGGGAATCATCGAAAGCATGGGAGCGGGCTACCTCGGCACCCTCACCGGCGGCGTCATGGGCAGCAACTACCAGGACGTCTTCGCCTTCTTCGTGCTGATTCTGGTGCTGATATTCCGTCCATCCGGACTCCTCGGGGAGCGCGTGGGGGAGCGGCCGTGAAAAAGCACCTGAAACTTGCCGCCTACGCTGCGCTTCTGCTGCTCCTGCCTTTTGCGACCGGACTGGCGCTCGGCAAGACCTGGGTGCGCATTCTCGATTTCGCCCTCCTATACGTCATGCTCGCCCTCGGCCTCAACATCGTGGTCGGCTTCGCGGGGCTGCTCGATCTCGGCTATGTCGCCTTCTTCGCCGTGGGCGCCTATTGCTACGCGCTGCTCGCCTCCCCGCATTTCGGCCTGCACCTTCCGTTCTGGATGATCCTGCCGATCGGGGCATTTTCAGCCGGGATTTTCGGCATGCTGCTCGGCGCGCCTACCCTGCGCCTGAGGGGGGATTATCTCGCCATCGTGACCCTGGGCTTCGGCGAAATCATCCGGATTTTCCTGAACAACCTGGATACCCCGTACAACGTCACCGGCGGCCCCCAGGGGATAGACCTGATCGACCCGATCAGGCTCGGCCCGGTATCCCTGAACCAGCCGCCCGGCCATGCCGTCTACAGCTACTACTTCCTTTTCCTGTTGTTCGCCCTGGCGACCGCATTCGTTTCGACGCGATTGCAGCATTCCAGGATCGGGCGGGCCTGGGCCGCGATCAGGGAAGACGAAATCGCGGCGGAAGCCATGGGAATCGACACCCGGAACGTCAAGCTGCTGGCCTTCGCCATGGGCGCGAGCTTCGGGGGGCTCTCCGGCGGACTGTTCGCCGGCTTCGAGGGCTTCGTGAGCCCGGAGAGCTTCACCCTGACGGAGTCGATCATGATCCTGAGCATGGTCGTCCTGGGCGGCATGGGCCACATCCGGGGCGTCGTATTCGGCGCCCTCCTGCTCGCTATCCTGCCAGAAGCGCTGCGCTACGTGGGACCGCTCGAACAATCCCTGTTCGGCAAGATCGTCGTCGATCCGTCCGGCCTCAGGATGCTGCTGTTCGGCTTCTCGCTGATCCTGGTGATGCTGCTCCGCCCGGCAGGACTCTGGCCCTCTCCTACCCGAAAGAGGGAGCTCCTCGCCCACGGCGAGACCGCAAAACACGAGAACACCGACATCTATGACGCAGGACGCTAAGCTGCTCGAAGTGCGCGACATCGGCAGGACCTTCGGCGGTCTTGCCGCCCTGTCCGGCGTCTCTCTCACCATAAACAGAGGCGAAATCTACGCCCTGATCGGGCCCAACGGCGCAGGGAAAACCACGCTTTTCAACATACTCACCGGAATCTACAAACCCGACTCGGGCAATTTCAGGCTGGAAGGCGTGGAAATGGCCGGCAAGAAGCCCAGCGAATTGGCGAAATCTGGGATTTCGAGAACCTTCCAGAACATCCGCCTGTTTGCCAACATGAGCGCCATCGAGAACGTCATGGTGGGCAGACACTGCAGAACCCGCGCAAGCGTCCTGGGCGCCATTCTGGGCAATTCGAACACCCGCGCCGAGGAAAAGTCCATTGCCGAAATGGCGAAGCATCTCCTCGATTATGTAGGGCTATCCAGGCATGCCCACATGCTTGCCAGGAACCTGAGCTACGGGGACCAGAGAAGGCTGGAAATCGCCCGTGCGCTCGCCACCGAACCGAAACTTCTGGCGCTGGACGAACCTGCGGCAGGCATGAATCCCCTGGAAACCGACTCCCTCAAGCGCCTGCTCGAAACCATCAGGCGCGACGGCGTCACCCTCCTCCTGATCGAGCACGACGTCAAGCTGGTGATGGGCATCTGCGACAGGCTCGCCGTGCTCAATTTCGGGAAGAAAATCGCCGAGGGAGAACCCTCCCAGGTCTGCAGCGACCCCCTCGTCATCGAAGCCTACCTGGGGGCATCGTGAGCCTTCTCGAAATCAGCGACCTCCACGTTTCCTACGACGGCATCAAGGCCGTCAAGGGGATCGATCTTCGCCTCGAAAATGGAGAAATCGTCGCGCTCGTGGGCAGCAACGGCGCGGGTAAAAGCACGACCCTGAAGGCCATATGCGGCATCACTCCCGTTCAGTCCGGGAAAATCCTGTTCGAAGGCAGGAACCTCCGCTCGATCCCGCCGCACCAGCTCGTCCGGCAGGGCATCGCGCTGGTGCCGGAAGGGCGCGGATTGTTCGGCCGCTCCAGCGTCGAGGAAAATCTGAAAATGGGCGCCTACTCCAGAAGCGACTCCGAAATCGCGAAAGACTTGGAAAGGATCTATTCCCTGTTTCCGAGGCTTCTGGAGCGGAGAACCCAGGCCTCAGGCACCCTCTCCGGAGGCGAGCAGCAGATGGTCAGCCTCGGGCGCGCGCTCATGAGCCGGCCCAGGCTGCTTTTCCTGGACGAGCCTTCCATGGGGCTTGCGCCCATCATGGTCGGCAAGATTTTCGAAATCATCCAGACCATCGCTGCCGGCGGCATGACAGTGCTGCTAGTCGAACAGAATGCCCGGATGGCGCTATCCATGAGCCGGCGGGGATATGTCATGGAAAGCGGGAAAATCACCCTGTCCGATGCCTCTTCGTCGCTGCTCGAAAACCCGCTGGTGAAGGCCGCCTATCTCGGTCAATAAACACTTGCGTATTTTTCCGCAATTGGATAGACTCGTATCCTGTAGTTCATGGCAAGAAGCATCATCAATCTTGGGGAGGAGTGGCAATGGAAAATTTTGTTCCGACAATAGTCTTCTTGATCGGCATCGTTCTGTCTTTCAATCTCGGCGGAATGGGCATCGAGCGGATCATCGAAGGCCAGAAAAACAATCAGAAATAAGCTGAATCGTTTCCGACGAAAAACCCGGGTCATCCGGGTTTTTTGTTTTCACCGTCCATTGCCATGCAAAACGATCAAGATTCGAAGCACCTCATCAAGTTCTTCCTGATGTCCGCAGTTTCATTCGCGATAGGCACGATCCACGGCACGCTTCAGGTATTGCCGCCGATCAGGGCCTGGCTGGACTCGATAGGCAGCCCCTACGGCGGGCCGGGACACATGATCGATCCGCTCGCCCATGCGCATATCAATCTGGTGGGGGGGCTCGTGATGCTGGGCATGGGGGTCACCTACTACATGCTGCCCATTCTGAGCGGCAAGAAAATCTATTCGTGGCGCCTCGTCGACCTCACCTTCTGGTTCACCGCGCTGGGCGTGCTCGGCTTCTATTTTTCCCAGGTCGGATTCGGCATCCGGGAAGGCTTCCTGTTCCTCAGCCATCCCGAGCAGATCCCGGCGGTGCACCACTATTACGGCATCATCATCAGCATCTCGGCTTCCACCATGGCGATGGGGTTCTGCATCTATCTCGCCAACATCCTCATGACCCTGAAGCAGCCATCCTGATCGGGAAATAAAGGATGTCCCGCTTGCCGTCCTGCTCTATCATCACCTGAAGCCTGGCGTGATCCGGGCCGAGGTTGGCCGCACCATGATAGACGCCCAGGTCGCCGTCCGGGAAGGTCTGCTTCCACGGTTCAGTATCGCCCATCCTGAGCGAAACGACGAGTCCGCGCACCCCCTTGCCGTGCTTTCCGCTCACCTCGACCATCACCTCGTTCATCCCGGTCCTGGGCGGGCTGGGCTGAGTTTCCACCCTGACATCAAACCCCTCCCACTTCTGGGGGACGGCATCCGGCTGACCGGAACAGCCGGAAAGGAGGGCGAGCAGGACGAAGAGCTTCTTCACTGAGCCCTGCCATGGCGCTTCAGATAATCGAGCAACGGCCTCAAATCCCCGTCCGGAATGGCGCCGAATCCCTTGATAACGCGCCAGTTCTGCATGCGATCGACCACCCCCGCCCACTCCCTCGCACTGTGGCTCGACGGAGACGGCGCACCGTGGCATTGCGTGCAATATCCGGCGACGAGCGCGGCCCCGGGGTCGGGGTCGGGCAGCGCTGCGGACGCCTCCTGCGAGCATACCGCCATGAAGGCGAACGCGCACGCGGCGCGCCAATCAATCATGCTTTTCTTCATCCCGCTTCTCCGAATTTTCCCCATCGGGGTCGTCGTTGGGCGGCCCCTGATGGTTGACCATGAAATAGACGAAGGCAATGCCTACCGCAATATAGACCAGCGCGACGGCAAATCCCCAGTCCAGCCAGTGCGGATTGACCCCCGGCCTGTTTCCCCAGAAGGGAAAGCTCAGCCCGACCGCAACCAGCAGTACCGCAGCCATGACTGCGACGAACCAGTACGGAACGCTCCTTTGCGATTTCGGGATGTACTCGGTCAGCTCCCAGTCCTCCATCCCGCGCTTACTCAGCCGCTCCTCGTTCGAGGCGTAGCCGAAATGGTCATCCGGCGTCTGGCCCCACTCGGAAGTCACGGGCGACAGAACTTTCTTCCCGCCTTCCTCTTCGTTTCCGGCCTTCTCTGCATCGCTCATTTCATACCTCGCATGGATAGATGTTCGAACCTGAAGCGCCCTTTCCAGCCTGCTGAAGAATCCGCCTCGACGACGACGGCATGCAGACCTTTCGGCAGGCCGGGATCGATGTGCAGCGTAATCTTTCTGCGCTTGGCGGCATCCAGGCTGAAGTGGTCCGCATCCAGGCGGTAGCTTCCTGCCGGAAGCCCCATGACATGCAGACTCATTTCGGCAGGCTTGTAAAGCTTGTTGGCAATTTCGATCTGGTAATCCTGCCCGCTGCTGTCATACCTGTCCACGGAAAGATTGAAAGGGGAATAACTGTAGAGGCCCCAGACAAACATCGACAGCCCCAGCAGGGTGATGGGACCGGTCCAGTTGACCCTGGAAACCAGGGAACCGACGTTGTCGCGGAAAGATTTCCCCCTGGATCCCGCCCGCTCGCCGATCTCGAATCGCAGCAGTCCTTTCACGCCCTCCTTCGCATGCAGCCTGTCGCAGGCATTGATGCACTCGCCGCAATTGATGCAGCTGTCGTAGAGCGCCGTTTTTCTCGGATCGATGTCGATGAAGCAGGCTGTGACGCAATAATTGCACTTGGCGCATTCGGATGAGCGACTTTCGTCGTAAAGCACATGCAGCGTCTGCTTCGTCTTGAAGGAATGCTGCCACACCCTGTAAATGCAGGAAAATCGGCACCAGAAATGCCGGATCACCGAAATGTCGAGCAGGATGATCACGACGCAGACGAAGTAGATGTAGTGCAGCGATTTCGCCAGATGCTCGTCATGGCTGAAGGTGATGAATGACCAGACCACCTGGGGGGGATAGAAATAGAAAAGCGGGATGATTCCGAAGAACATCGCTGCGAGAAGGAAGGAAATTCCGAGAATCGCCCAGTTGAGCGCCTTCTTCTTGGCAGCCGCCACGATCGGGGCCTCCCCTTCCAGGCTCACGTTGGCGCGCTTCCCGAGCAGCTTGTGGGTCATGTGGTTCGCCCATTCCGCCATGGTGTTCTGCGGGCAGGCCCAGCCGCAAAAAACCGTGCCTGCGACGGAATAGAGCATGACCGCGGCGGTGGCGATCATGATCCAGAGCCCTGTCATCAAGAAGAAATCCGAGAACCATATCTGCCGGTTGAGCACCACGAATGCGCCGGCAACGGGATCGATGCGAAACAGCCCGCTCGCCGGAATCAGTATCGCCAGGACGATGACGCCGGCCTGGACTGCCCTGCGCGCAAAATGCAGCCTGAATCCGGGTTTTGCAGTCCCGATCACCTTGACCGGAATTTTCGAAATAGCATTGCTCAAGGCCGGACTTCCTTGTCGAGTGGCGATATCGCGAGCAGCCTCGAACGATAGAACTGTCCTTGCTCCCTGTTGCCAGCGGCATTTTCGAGCCGCATCATTTCCCGAAGCGCATCGACATCGTCCGGGTATACTTCGAGTACCTTCTGCAGTGCCATTTTCCTGTCCATACCTTGCTCGACTGCCTGGGGCAGAGATTCCATCATACTATCAGCCAGCGTGGATGCGATCCAGCGATCTTTGGGGTTAGCCTGATAGGCGTATCGCTTCAGCTTCAGTGCCGTCATGTCGTCTCCCTGCAGGAAGGCGATCCAGCTTCTCGCCGCAAGCTCGCTGCCGATATAGGCGCGCTCGAAAGACTGGCTGTCCGCAGCGCCAACTCCAAAGGTCTTTTCGGCTTCCCTGACGGAGGGCCGTCTCCTGAGCAATGTCCCGAGCACGCGGGACATGTCTATTTTACCGTCGAAGCGCGCTCTCGGCAGGCTGAATTCGATGTAGGGCGACCATTCGTCCTGCACCGGGCCAGAATCCGTCCTGATCTGCCCCCAGTAGCGCCCCATCCATGTCTGGAGCCCTTCTCCCCCGGTGGCGGCAATTCTTTCCGTCTCGTTCAGCCTGGCGAGATTCGCTTCCATTTCCGCAAGGTTCGCAAGCCGGCGCTTCGGCCCCACCAGCGCAAGATGCATGCCGTCCACGAAAAGCGCGGCATTCGGATAGACTTCCGCGAAGCTTCTCAATACGGCATCCAGCGACTCGGGATCGAACTGGTTGAGCGCGAGCCACTGCACGAATATTCCGTTTTCCGTCAGGCAGCTTCTGGCATGCTCGAACTGCTGCTTCGAAAGCAGTGCGCCGACCCCCGTCAGATCGGGATGGAACAGGTCGCCCACGATGACATCGTATCGCCGGGTGGTTGCAATCAGGAAATGCCTGGCATCGTCCCGATGCACTTCCATGCCCTTCATGACATTCAGATTCGATCCGGAGAACAAGGTTCCGGCAGCGCGAATCGCCCCTTCGGACAGCTCGACTGCCGTCCTTTCCATGCCCGGATAGGGCAGCGATCCGGCAGCCGATATGCCCGTTCCCAGCCCCAGGAAAAGAATGGAATGCGCCCCGGGATGGAGCAGCAGGGGCAGCCTCGCCTGATTCTTCTGGACGGCAACTGCAGTCGGATCGGTCGAGGCATCCATTCTCTGAAGATCGGTCAGGAGCAGGCGCTGGCCGCCCGCATCTTCCACCACATGGGTTATCGAAAGCGCATCTTCATAGCGGTAGAGGTCCGTGCTTCCTGCCTGGTCCTTCGGCAGCAGCCTGCTCACCGGCGGGAATTGCATCACCGGATAGGCGCACAGCAGCAGGATGGGAACGGCAATCCAGGCGATGCGTTTTTTCACCCAGAGCAAGCCGAAAAGCAGCAATCCCATCCCGGAGATGGCAACGGTCGCCATGGTGCCGAATAGCGGGATGAAAACCAGCCCGCCCAGAAGCGCCCCCACGGCCGCCCCGATCGAATTGACGCCGTAAAGCCACGCCCCTCCCGCATCGAGGCGGGCATTCAGCAGCGGCAGCCATGCACCCAGCGCAAGCGTCACCGGAAGCGTCATCAGGGCGATCGCCCCCCCTTCCTTGAAGAGCGCCTCGGCCAGGGAATGAAATCTTGCAGCCTCGACCCAGGCTGAATAATGGGGGAAAAGCCAAAGGCTCAGGATCACGAAACCGGAGGCGCAGCAGGGCAGCAGTATCAGCCACAATTCCCTTCGCCGCGAGAGCAGGCTGCCGAGGCCCAAGCCCACCAGATAGACTGCGAGGATTACCGCGAGAACATATTCGGTGCGCAGCATCACCAGGCTGTAGAGCCTCGCCCAGCCGACCTGGAGCATCAGGCTGGATGCGCCGATTCCCGCATAGGGCAGGAGCGACCAGGTTTTGGGAAAGGGATGCCGCCCTGCATCCGGCGTCCTGTCCGCCAGGCCTTTGGAAAGAACGAGCGCGCCGGCGCCGACGACAAGCCCGATCGCAGCCACCAGCCTAACCGCACCTGTCCAGCCCAGCTCAGGAAGCAGCCCCAGGGGAAGCAGCGCTCCCACTGCCGCCCCTGCCGTGTTGAGGCCATATATCGTTCCCAGTTTGAGGGAAGAGTTTTCCGCTGCGCCCAGCACCATCGGGAAGCTGGCCCCCATCAAGGCTGCCGGAATGAGCAGCAGAAAAACCGAAACCACGCCTTGCAGGCCGAACCAGGAAGCCGGCGAAAGGCTCGAAGAAAGCGCATCGATTTCGGCGGTGCCGATACGAAGCAGCGAAGGCAGGACCAGCGAATAGAGCGCGACGCCGATTTCAAGCAGCGCGAAGGCGGCCACCGTCCTTCTGACTTTTCGTGTCACCCCGTACAGGCTGCCCAGCCCGAGCCCCGCCATGAACGCAGTGACCGTGAACACCACGCCGAAAATGCTTGCGCCGAACTGCAGGGAAAGCATCCTGGCCCAGAGGATTTCGTAGGCGACCCCGGTTATACCGGACGCGGTATAGAGGAGCGCAAGATACGCCCGCCAGGGTGATTTGGCCTCCTCCAAAGCGCGCCTCTAGAAGGGAAAGAACCAGACCAGCCCGACGATGGCATGGACGACGGCGAGACAGAGGCTGAGGGACGCCAGCACCATGTGGGCCACGAAAACCTTCTTTCCGAATACGCCCATGGCGATGCCGAGAACGGCCGTCGATATCAGCATGATGAGCAGCGGGATGCCCATGATGAACATGATCTCCTGCTTGCGCTTGCTGTCCGGATCGTTCGGATTCTGCACCTTGTCGCCGTGGTTGAAGGATTCGACGATCTGGAGATTGGATTCTGCGGCATGGGCCTGGTGCATCAGGGCAGGCGCGGACAGGAACAGGAAGCAGCCCACGAACAGGTTGAGAAGGAATTTCACTTGCCGTCCTCCGTTTTTTCAGATGCCTTCCGGCTCGAATAATACCAGGCCAGATAGGCCATCAGAACGAACGGAAAGAGGATCACGACCATCAATCCGATGAAGATGTACCAGATCGTGTTGAGGGAAACGTGCATGTAGCGGTAGCTGTCCAGTGCAAACACCGCCCTGGACTGGAGCAGCACCATCATCAGTAACAGCTGGAAAAATTTGCTGCGCATCGGGTCGATCCTTTATTTGACGTCGCTTGCACACCGGAATCCGTAGAAATCCGAGGCATAATTGGGCAGTGAAAAATTCCTGTGGAAGGTCTGGGTAGAGAACGGATCGCTCCGCCATGTGCCGCCGCGCAGCACCTTGAAATGGATGTTGCGCGTCCGGCTCCCCCCGCCCACATCGAACATGTCGAGGGAGGCCTTGGTGCCCTGATACGGCAGAAAATCGGAGGAAGTCCATTCGTTGACATTGCCGGCCATGTCCAGCAGGCCATACGGGCTCGCGCCCTGGGGGTATTTCGTGACAGGCGTGGTGCTGCCCACGGTGTAATAGGTGTTGAGCCGCGAGGGCTCCATGGTATTCCCCCACGGCCAGCGCCTGCCGTCGGTTCCTCTTGCCGCCTTTTCCCATTCGGCTTCGGTGGGAAGGCGCTTGTGCGCCCATTGCGCATAGGCAGTCGCATCTGCCCAGGTCACCATGGTCACGGGATGCAGCTTCAGCCCCAGCGGAATCTTGCCCCCTTTCCAGTCGAGCGGGGCCCTGTACCCTGTCGCCGCCACGAAGCGCGCATACTGGGCATTGGTCACGGGATACTTGTCCATTTTGTATGCGGGTAGATCGACGACATGCTCGGGACCGTTCTGGGGGTCCGCCCGCTCCATGTCCGTTCCCATCTTGAAAGGTCCTGCCGGGATGGTGACCATCGCATCGAGCATCTTCCACTGCTCCGGAGTCAGGAGCGCATCCGCTTCGGCAACCGTATAGCCCTTCTGGTCGAGGCCAGCTTCATTCTTCTCGTGGGTCGATATTTCTTCGCCTGATGCGCGTATGCGCGACTTGACGAGCTTCAGATCGAAAGTGGACTTGCTGCGCATTTCCTCGATGCGGTTCGCACCCAGCCTGACCACATGCAGCGCGCTGCTCACGAACACGATCGCGACGCAGGTTGCGATCGTCGCAAACAGGTATTTCTTGCGCTTCTCCCGCTCTTCTGCGCTGAGAGGCAGGGACGATTCACTTCTCATCTTGCGCTTCGGCTTCCTGTTGTTTCCTTGACTTGTACAGGATATCCTTCGGCCTCCTGCCATAGGTTCCCTTGACATAGACTTCGCCAAGAATGCCGCCGAACGCGGAAGCCTCGATGACCAGAATCACGAAGAAGCCCCACCAGCCCATGGGCATCAGGTGATGCTCCGGTGGGATGGACCAGTATCCGTCTGCGAAAAGATAGTAGCTGAGCATCCTGACGAAGAATGGGGGAAAATAGCAAAGCCACTTTCCGCCGAGCCCGAAAACGAGCGCGACGCAAAACCCGGCAAAGAAGGGCAGGATGAAAACATCTATGAACCAAAGGAAGCCGAAAGTCGCAAGGCCGTGAAACAGTTCGATATTGACGCCGAGCAGCCGGTCTCCGAAGAAATTGATGGTGAATCCCAGAAACAGGGCGAGTATCCCGTTCTTGTGGCGCTGAGTAATCATGGCTGGTAGGTCTTGCCCGTCAGTTTCTCGAATTCGTCCTTCCTGGTTTCGGTCAGGTACCAGTTCTTGACCTTCAGGCTGGCCAGATAATTCGCCATTTCTCTCCTGTCGGCGTCAGGCAGATTCGCAAAGGATGGCATCTGGAACTCCTTCTTCAACCTCGAAGGCAGGATCGATTGAGGATTTTTGGCCGAGAGGTATGCGTAGAACCACTTCTCGTCACGGATGGAGCCTATTCCGTCGAGCCTCGGAGCGGGAACGTTTTGCATGATGCTCGCGTTCGTACCCCAGAGATAATGGCAATCCTTGCAATGATTTTCGTCCATCATTCTGAGCGCCTTCTCACCTTCGGCCTGGCTCATAGTGCTGTAGAACGGGATTTCCCTGTCTCTTTCCTTGTTGACGGAAAGATCACCGATCACGTTCTTGATCATGGCCCCGCCCACCATGACGGCCATGACGATCAGTATTCCCTTTTCCCCTCTCCGCATCTAGACGGCTCTTTTCTGCTTGGCCAGTCTCTCCTGGGCGAGAACTTCGTCGCGCCTTGCAACCTGCTCATTGATCACCTCACGGCTCTTCTGGTAATCCTCTTTCGACATCTTGTCTTCGTCGGTTTCCTGGAAGATCACGTACTTGATGTCCTCGTCGAATTGATCGTTCTTCTTCGCCCAGATAATCCAGTAGATGCACGCCAGGATGATCAGGCCGCCGGCCACCAGCCAGAGATAGATGCTCCAGCCATCGCCCAGGGATTCGAGATAACCGTTGATATAATCGTACATAGCAGCTCCTAAAAGAGGTAATCGAAGACCATTTGGGTGGCGGCGAAGCCGACTGCGACCAGGACGCCGGTGATGATGGCGCCGAACATGACTTTCTCCCCGGTGCGCATCCTGCCCGCATTCTTCGACTTGATGAAGAACC
>JAJZQY010000087.1 GCA_021806605.1 Pseudomonadota bacterium | reverse complement strand
CATGGTTCCTAAAAAATTCGGGATCGCTTCAATCGGAGCGCTCTTTCGGTTGCAGGACGCGAACCTTCGAGATAGTCAAGTATAAGCAAAATGAGCGGGGCATGCAAAGATTCTGTCACAAGACAGGTCGTGACGGACGAGGATGCCGGACAGCGCATCGACAATTATTTGTTCAAATGCCTGAAGGGCGTTCCCAAAAGCCACATCTATCGCATCCTGAGGAGCGGCGAAGTCAGGGTGAACAGCAAACGGGTGGAGGCAACCTACCGACTGGAGGCGGGCGACATGCTGCGCATCCCCCCGGTGAGGGTTTCGGAGAAGCAGGAGCGCCGCCTCCCGGCCTTTGACCTGCCCATCCTTTACGAGGACGATTTCCTGATCGCCCTCGACAAGCCTGAAGGGGTGGCCGTGCACGGCGGCAGCGGCGTGAGCTTCGGCGTGATCGAGCAATTGCGCGCCAGCCGCCCCCAGGCCAGGTTCATGGAGCTTGTGCATCGCCTCGACCGGGACACTTCGGGGGTGTTGCTTCTGGCGAAAAAGCGCTCTGCATTGCTTGAGCTGCATCGCCAGATCAGGGAAGGAAAAGTGCAGAAATATTATTTTGCCGTCGTCTCCGGCAAATGGCAGAATCGGAAGCAGGACGTGAGATTGCCGCTCCACAAGCATGTTGTCGAATCGGGAGAGCGGCGGGTGAGCGTGAGCGAGGAGGGCATGCCATCGAGAACGGTATTTTCCCTGGTGGAGCAGGGGGAGCGCGCGAGCCTCGTTGAGGCCGACCTGAAAACCGGCAGGACCCATCAGATCAGGGTGCATCTTGCCCATCTGGATTTTCCCATCGTCGGGGACGAGAAATACGGGGACTTCGCGCTCAACAAGGCGCTCGCCAAAGCCGGCTTCAAAAGAATGTACCTGCATGCGGCGAGGATGGCTTTCGTCCATCCGGAAGGACAATCGATGACGATCGAATCCCCCCTTCCGGACGCCTTTCATGACTTAATTAGGCACATGAAATAAATGACTCAACAATATGATTTAATTGTTTTTGACTGGGATGGAACCTTGATGGATTCGGCGGACGTCATCGTGCGCTCGATCAGGCGGGCGAGCGTCGACGCAGGATTTCCCGCACCCGCTCCCGAAGCTGCGCGCCATATCATCGGCCTGGGGCTGATGGAGGCCATGGCGCATCTTTTCCCCGAAGCCGATCCCGATTCCTGCCGAAGGCTCTCCGATCATTACCGGCATCATTACCTGAAAACCTGCGAAGAAGGAATCTTCCTTTTCGAGGGCGCAGAAGATGCAGTAGCTGCCCTGAACCATGCAGGCTGCCTGCTTGCGGTCGCCACAGGAAAAAGCAGGCGGGGACTCGAATCCGCCTTCGATGCCACGGGTATGCGGGATTATTTCCATGCCAGCCGCTGCGCCGACGAATCCTTTTCCAAACCGCACCCTGCCATGCTGCTCGAACTGATGGACGAACTCGGCGTGGAGGCGGGCAAGACCCTGATGATCGGGGACACCTCGCACGATCTGCTGATGGCCGCCAATGCCGGGGTTGCCAGCCTCGCCCTGTGCCATGGCGCCCACTCCAGGGAGACGCTGGAAGCGTGTCAGCCGCTCGCCTGTCTGAACGATTTCGCGGAATTGAAGTCATGGTTGAATGGTCATGTATCGAGGAGAGCATCGCATGTCTGAAAACTGGGAACGGGAAACGCTGGAAAAGCTCGCCTTTTCCGCGCTGCAGGAAAACCGGCGGGCAAGGCAATGGAGCATCTTTTTCAAATCGCTGACATTCGCCTTCCTGTTCGGCCTGCTTTATCTGGCATTCAGGGAAAACAGCGAAATAGGGCCGAAATTTTCCGGCAAGCATACTGCGCTGATCGAACTCAAGGGGCCGATCGCAGCCGATACCCCGGCCAGCGCAGAGGAAATCGATTCAAGCCTGGAGGATGCTTTCAAGGACAAGGATACCCAGGGGGTAATCCTGCAGATAGACAGCCCGGGGGGGAGCCCTGTCCAGGCCGGGCAGATCAACGACGAGATCGTGAAGCTCAGGAAACAGTACCCGAAAATCCCGCTTTATGCCGTGGTGGGAGACATGTGCGCATCCGGGGCTTATTATGTCGCGGTGGCTGCGGACAAGATCTATGTCGACAAGGCCAGCCTCGTCGGATCGATTGGGGTGCTGATGGATGGCTTCGGATTCACCGGAACCATGCAGAAGCTCGGCGTCGAGCGCAGGTTGCTGACTGCCGGCGAAAACAAGGGATTTCTCGATCCCTTCTCGCCGATGAGCGACAAGCAGAAAGGCTATGCCTTGCAGATGCTGGAGGAGATCCACCAGCAGTTCATCCAGGCGGTGAGAACGGGGCGGGGCAAACGCCTGAAGGAAACTCCGGACATGTTCAGCGGGCTGGTGTGGACCGGGCAGAAGAGCCTGGAACTGGGGCTTGCGGATGCCTTCGGCACGACCGATTATGTCGCGAAAGAAGTCATCGGTGCGGAGCAGATCGTGGATTACTCGCCCAGAGAGAACATCGCGATGCGTTTTGCCAAGAAGTTCGGCGTGAGCATGGGCAGCGCCCTGCTGCAGCCGATGGCGCTCCGTTAGGGGCTTCCCTCAGGCGCTGCGGTAGAAATAGCGGCCGGTCGTCATGAATGCGGCGAAAACGGCCACGGCGAACACCATGCTGCTGACGGCAAGCTGCATTCCTCCCGAAACGATATGCCCCGACGTGCATCCGCCCGCCATGCGCGCGCCGAACAGGAGCAGGAAGCCCCCGACAAACGCCCAGAAAAAACGCTTGCCTCGCCCGGGGCCGCAATAGCGTTTCCATAATTCAGGCACGCTGGTGATGCGGAAGCTGCGCTGGAGGAGCGAGAACGCGAGTCCGGCCAGGAAAGCGCCGATCAGAAACCGCAATTCCCATGCGCCCGGCTCGGCAATCTTGTGCCAGTAGGATTCCGCCCCCAGGCCGGTAAGCGCCATGGCCAAAAAAGGGAAGGAAGTGGATGCGCCCATGGGGTGGCCGGCGGCAAAGGGCAGGTCGAGCAACGCATTGAGCGCGGCCATGCCGATGGCCGCATGCAGCCATCGCCAGCCGTCCCCTTTCAATTTCTGCAAAAACAGGGCCAGCCCCATGAACAGAATGGCTGCCATGGCGGTTACCGTCCAGAACAGGGCATTGCCGGGCAACAGCGTGCGGACGGAGAGCGAACCCAGGTCCGGACCGAGAAGGAGACTCAGGGAGGGATAAACCATTGCAAACAGCAGCGACCCGCATAAGCCGCCGACAATGCCGACCAAAGCATCCAGATTGCCCTGGCCCAGGGAAATGGCGACGGTGCCGGGACAGTAGCCGAGAATGGCCATGCCCATGCCGAACAGCAATCCTCCCGCCACAATGCCCATCAAGATGAAAGGCTTGACATGGTAGTCGGCCCATCCGAGGTAAATCTCCGCCTGCAGCAGGAGCATGCCCAGGCCGACGGCAAAGGCGATCGTCTTGGCGACAGTGAAATCCTGCAGCACCGCCATGCCGGCTATGGTGTCGAACCGGTTCAGGCGCGCGTATTGCAAAATTGCGCCGAATATAAATCCCCAAATGATCGTTTCCATGTTCCGCAGTATACGTCAAGTTAGGCCTTGATCAGAAATACCGTGGGGCGCTTGCCGATTTCCGGTTTTGTCTTTTTCCAGCTTGCCACCGTTCTCGTTGCGATGGATTCGGTTGCGAGCGTGACATCGGTTGCAAGGCAGAGCAGGGTACCTTCCCTGCAATGCTGCAGCAGGGCATCGAACAGCTTGCCGTTGCGGTAGGGCGTTTCGATGAAAATTTCGGTTTCATCCCTCGCTCGGGATTCCGCTTCCAGAAGCCTGATCTTCTTTCCGAGCTCCTCTTTTTCCACGGGCAGGTAGCCGTGGAATGCGAAGCGCTGCCCGCCCAGGCCGGATGCCATCAATGCCAGCAGGATGGATGACGGGCCGACCAGCGGCACCACTTTGATTCCATTTTCATGGGCGAGCCTGACAAGATCCGCGCCGGGGTCGGCCACGGCGGGGCATCCCGCCTCGGAGACCAGGCCGGCATCCCTGCCATCGAGCAGGGGTTCGAGAAGCGCTTGAATCGCCGCTTCTTCGGTATGTTCGTCGAGGATGCGAAGGTCGAGCTCCTGCAGCGGGGCTTTCGTGCCGGAAAGCTTCAGGAACTGGCGCGCGGTCTTGGGATGCTCGACGATGAAGATCGGAAGACCGGCAAGGCGCTCCCGCACATTCTGCGGCAGGATGGCCGTGATTTCCCCTTCCCCGAGAGGAGAGGGAATGAGATAGAGAGTGCCTGTCATGCGTTTTCCATGGAAGAGGAAAGATAGTGCAAAAGCGCCGACATGGCAACGGCCTCTTGAATTCGGCGCTTTATTCCCCTAGAAATGAATCATGGAACCAGGGAGAACATCATGCAAAGGCCGCTGCAAATCACCACGAGAGACATTCCTGAATCCGAGGCGGTCGACGCACATATCCGCGAGAGAGTCGACAAACTCGAACAATTCTAT
>JAJZQY010000004.1 GCA_021806605.1 Pseudomonadota bacterium | reverse complement strand
CTGATTCAAGAAGCTTAGGGTGGTGTTCTGACGCATTTGCTTCCATTTTAGGACGTCATGAATATTGAATTTCCTTTCAATTTAGAAGATTATGGAAAAAATTCCGGATTAGGTACCCCAATGTCCTTATTTATGCGCACCTTTTAGAGTGCCTACTTCTAGTTAGCCGTCACAACTCGCGCCATGGACAATCCCTATTTGAGCTACATACAAGAAGACCCGAAGCTGAATGCGGTCGTGAGTGAGGCGCTCCCCGAGCTACAGCGACTGAGTTCCATGCAAATTGAAAAGCTGGTCTTCTACTTGAAAAGTTTGCACGGCTACTATCCAAAGAGTGAGAACCACACATCCTATTGGTCCGAGTTCGCCGACAAACTGGATAAGTTGCGCAATAGCCCGGAACAGATCACCTTGCAACGCCAAACGGGATCTGCTCTATTGAAAGGCATCGTTTGCTGTGTCTTGGGCGGAGTTCTTCTTGCCGTGGCGCTGGCGGCTCTCATGGGAGGGCAAACGGGTATTGGCGTCGGGTTCCTCGCCGCCGCGGGAGCCTGTGTACTTTTGGCCGACGCCAAGTTTTTTCGCAAAGCCGTTCTAACAAGCAAGGAGCAAGATCGCAAATACTTTCTCTCGTCCATTCGCTCCGCGAAGGCATGTAACGAACTCGATTGGGCCGGCCTCTTTTCCTATAACAAAGCATCAAAGTCCGGGCCGCTCAGCGATGAAGATGAGGCGCTTCTTGCCGCTCAGGTTGCCGAGCTAACCGAGAAGCTTCGCCTTGCGCTCTACAACGACGAGTATTTCCAATACTCATCCCCAATGCTCAAAACGGCCGAGCCATGCGACGGCTAACCTCATTCCACCGGACCTGCGCGAAAAGCCGCGCAAGGCTGGTTACCTTGAACGTTAGGGGTGGACTTAATGCCGACCGTTAACACGGAACGGGGTCAGGTCTCACAATCCAGCAAAATGTTGGATTGTGAGACCTGACCCTGCTGTCCTTCTTAAACCACATAGCCTCCATGAAACCCGGGGCGATTCAGAGTCCTGACCAAGTCACGTCCAGGCGGGCAAGCCTGCTCGGCGCACATGGGCTATATTGGAACTGTCCGGTCCAGGGAGAATCCGCCATGAAGCGCATCGCATTGTTCCTCGCCACCAACCTCGCCGTGCTGCTGGTATTGTCGATCGCAATCCGCCTGCTCGGGATCGAACCCTATCTCGGCGCATCCGGCATGAATGTCAATTCGCTGCTCGTTTTCGCCGCAATCATCGGATTCGGGGGCTCCTTCGTTTCGCTTGCCCTGTCCAAACACATGGCCAGAATTTCCACGGGTGCGAGGATCATTTCGCAGCCGCAGACTGCCGAAGAATTCTGGCTGCTCGAAACGGTGAGGCGCCATGCCTATGCGGCGGGAATCGGGATGCCGGAGGTGGCAATCTACGATTCGATGGATGCGAATGCCTTCGCTACCGGCATGCGGCGGGACGCTTCTCTCGTGGCAGTTTCATCCGGGCTGCTGCAGCACATGACGAGAGAAGAGGCGGAGGCGGTTCTGGGGCACGAGATCACGCATGTCGCCAACGGCGACATGGTGACCATGGCGCTCATCCAGGGCGTGGTGAACACCTTCGTGATTTTTCTCTCCCGCGTGATCGGACAGGTGGTGGACAAAGCGGTGTTCAGGACGGAACGCGGCCAGGGGCCGGCATTCTTCATCACCATGATCGTATCCGAGCTGGTTCTGGGGATACTCGCCACCCTCATCGTGCTATGGTTCTCGAGGCGCAGAGAATTCAGGGCGGATGCGGGCGGGGCGCGGCTGTCCGGAAGGCGAAACATGATAGACGCCTTGAAGCGCCTGGGCAGCCTTCATCCGGCACCTTTGCCGGAGAAAATGGCCGCCTTCGGCATTTCCGGCAGTTCGGGCGGGGGAATCAGGCGTCTTTTCATGACGCATCCCCCCCTGGAAGAGCGCATCGCAGCGCTCGAAGCGGGCTAAATCCAGTCGCGCCCGGTCAGAAAATCGGTGTAGAGCGCTTCTTCCGGGCTGCCTTTTTCCGGATGCCAGTCGTAGCGCCACTTCACGATGGGGGGAAGGGACATCAGGATCGACTCGGTTCGCCCGCCGGACTGCAGTCCGAACAGGGTTCCCCTGTCGAAGACCAGGTTGAATTCGACATAGCGGCCGCGCCGGTAAGCCTGGAAATCCCTTTCGCGCTCCCCGTAGGGGGTGTCCAGCCTGCGCTCGAGAATCGGCACATAGGCCGAAAGAAAATGATCCCCGACGCTTTCGGTCAGGTTGAAGCAGGTTTCGAAATCGGGGGCATTGAGGTCGTCGAAGAAAATGCCGCCCACCCCGCGAGGCTCCTTGCGGTGCTTGAGGTAGAAATACTCGTCGCACCATTTCTTGAATTTCGGATGATAGTCCGGCCCGAAAGGCTGGAGCGCGTTCCTGCAGGTCTGGTGGAAATGAACAGCGTCTTCCTCGAAGCCGTAATAGGGGGTGAGATCCATGCCTCCGCCGAACCACCATACGGGATCATGCCCTTCCTTTTCGGCGACGAAGCAGCGCACGTTCATGTGTACGGTTGGAGCGTAGGGATTCCTGGGGTGGAACACCAGGGATACGCCCATGGCCTGGAACGAGCGTCCGGCAAGCTCCGGCCTCGCGGCAGTGGCGGATGGGGGAAGCCCCTTGCCGAAGACATGCGAGAAATTGACCCCGCCGCGCTCCAGCACATTGCCTTCCTCGAGGACGCAGGATATCCCACCGCCGCCTTCGGGACGATCCCAGCTGTCGCGGCGGAACGTTTTTCCGTCGACCTGCTCGATCCGTTCGACGATCAGTTCCTGCAATTCGGTGAGGAAATCCTTGACGCCTGCTATGTTCATTTCTTTCTCCATGACGATTCTGTCTCGATTGTACCACCCGTTGCTATGCTTTCGCGCCGGGCTGCTCGAAGTGATGGCGGAACGAGTCAATGACCTGTCCGGACAATTTCAGGCTGGAGTTTACCAACTCTTCGAACATTGCAGGGGAAAGCGCGAACAGGAAACATTCGGTCTCGGCCAGGAACGTTGCGCTGGCGGAAGCGCCGAGCAGACAGTCGATCTCGCCGAAGAGCCTGCCCTCCTGCACTTCGCCCATCCGGGCAGGTCCTTCCGGGCCGGCCCGATAGATTCCGATTTTCCCGGAATAGAGGTAATAGACTTCGGAGGGATATTCCCCCTGATGGATGACGATGTCTCCCTTGCGGCAGGTTCGGCCGTACTTCTCGAAAAGGCGCTCCGACCGCCTGAACAGGAAATGCTCGATCTTCGTCGCAAGGCGGCTCCTTTCCTCGCTGTAAAGGAATATCCTTTCCATCGCGATCACGTCGATTTTCCCGGAGACGCGCAGGAATTCCGCGCAAAGCAGGAAAAGCAGGCTGGCGATGTAGGCCCAGATAAGGGAAAAGAGGATCGCCCCGAGCGACCCGTAGATCTTGATGTATTCGTCGACCTTGAAAGTGGTGTTGGTGAGAAACTGCAGCAGGGCGAGGGAAAGCGCCCATGCGAAGCTGACGGAGATCGCAAGGCGCAGCCCGGGCCTCTCGGGCGGGATGAAGTAGAAGGAAAGAAAGCAGATTGCCCAGCTCATGCAAAGCGGGGTGAGCGCGCTGGCAAGGTGAAGAAATCCCGAGACGATCGGGCTGCTGGATGACGTGAAGAGGAGGCCGAGATAGTCTCCGGCAACCCAGATCGCCAGTGTCAGGAAAGAGAAGGGGATGATCAACAGGGCGATCAGATTCGTCGAGACGAAATTCCTCCTCTTCGGGGAGGCGAATATCACCGAGAAAGCGCCGTGGACTGAACGCATCAGGCCTCTCGAGCTCCACAGCAGCACGGCGATGCTGACCCAGCTCGTGACCTTGAAGATCCCGTAATACCTGTCGGATGAGCCCGAAAAATCGACGTCCATGAAATTGAGGTGCAGCATGTTGAGCAGAAAATACAGGGCCTTGCTGAGCTCCAGGTTTCCGGCAATGACCGTGTTCAGGAAGTAGACGAGGGGAATGATGGACAGAAAGAAATAAAGCGCGATTCCCGAGGCATGATTCTGGGTTTCCTTCTTGAAGAAGATCGTCAGCGTCATGTAGATGGACTGGAAAAGCCAGCTCGAACCTTGTCTGAGGGATTTCATGGTTTCTCCGGCTGAAGCTCCATCAGCACCTTGACGTCCTTCGGCAAGGTGCGCGTGCTGACGTAGCCGATCGCGCCGGGAATGGTGCGGACGAAATTCAGCACTGCCTGATCCGAAGGCTGGACCGAAGGCGGCAGCTTGCCCTGGAAGCGGAGGCGGTTCCAGTAATCGGCCATCTGCTGGGGGGAAAGATGGAACACTTCCTTGGAAAAAACTTCGCGCTCGCGGCTAGTCACTTCGCGGTTGACGGGGACGATCTTGATGCCATCCGACCAGTTCTGCTTTTTCATGATGTAGATGTCGGAGAGCTCCTTCGTCGAAATGCTGCTTTGAGGAACCAGCGGGGAGGCGATGATCAGGAGCCTCTGGGCGTGAGCGGACAGGGTCCATGTCAGGATCATGAGCGGGACGCGCTTCAGAATAGGGTCGAGAAGGAACAATTGAACCCCGTCAGGATAGGCGAGAAGGAAGTCGGCGTGCCGTACTGGCGGACATACTCGAACTTCCAGACCATGTAAGATTTCGGCTTGTAATCGATTCCGACCAGCCAGTTCATTGAAGGCGAGGCGACGAGATGGTCCTGGTAGTGTTCCCATTCGGCTATCCCGTGCCACTTTTGCGTGAAGGAATAATCAGCGAGGCCGAATATGCCCGATTCGCTCGAATGCAGGCGCGGTGGAGCCCAGGGCAGTTCCCTGCCGTAGAAGCGCGATGCGAGCGCTTCGCTCTCGAGCATCAGATTGCCGAAAGTTCGCATGACATTCATGCCGTACACCGTATATTCTTCTCCGGTTTCGACGAGTTCACCGTGCTGGAAGGATGCGCCTGCCTTGTCGATCAGCCCAAAGGGCTTGTTGATATGCGCTCCGTATACATTCTGGAAGTGTCTCAGCGTTTCTCTCGGCAGGCGTTCGAACCATTCGTAGTCTGGCTGCGAGTACAGTTGCAGGTCCGGGGTTTCGCCGTCCTGGACGTTGTGCATCCAGGTGACTCCGCTCTCGTTGGTTTCGAAACCCAGCGCCGTCGTGTTGGGGCGGGTAACGGTGGGAACCAGCGGAGCGGCGAAAACGGTGTTCCAGTCGCCGAGCGGCGTCAGAACCTTGCCGATGCGCAGAGTATCCTGGTCGGATAACAACTCGTCATTGTAGAGGCGCTCGACGACAATATTGCCGTGGCCAGGATTGCCGCCCTGCTTGATCAGCGTTTGCCGCGTTAGTTCGATTTCCGTGAAGGGATTGATCCACCGCCCCGAGTTGCCTCCGATGAAGAGGCTGAGGTCCTCCAGGGCAAGCTTTGCCGGCTGCCCGAACGGATCCTCCATCTGGAGGTTGGCATATCCGGACAGATAGTAATCCCCAGAACGATAGCCCTGGCCGAAAGAATAGGGCAATGGCCCAGCCGCATCATCGGCGTGGCACAGGCCAGAGAAGGCGAGTCCGCAATGGAGAAGCGCTATCCGAAGAAGTTTGTGTCTCATGAAATTTCAAGGCTGCGAACTGCTCTATTATCGCTACGGCCTGAAAATTTTGCCAGTTTCCATATCCATGATGGTGGATGGGGTTTTCCTCTTGCCGATTTTTCCCGGGATCGTCAGGATCCGATTGCCGAATCTGGAAATGCAGTCGCGATAGGTTTTTGCAGGCTTCATGCCCGAAACGTTGGCGCTCGTCGAAACCAGAGCCATGTTGAGGCTGTTGCAAAGCTTTGCGGCATCGGGATGCGCCGTCAGGCGAACGGCGATCTTGCCGTGCTTGCCGGTGATCCACTTCGGGGCGAAGCGGGATGCGTTGAGGAGCAGGGTATAAGGCCCCGGCCAGAACTTGCGCAGATCATCCCGCTTCGGGAGGCTTGCGACATGGCGCTTCAGCTGGTTCAGGCGCCCTGCGACCAGGATCAGGCCGCGGCTCTGCCTGCGCCGCTTGATCTTGAGCAGAAGCCGGACCGCTGCATAATTCCCCGGGTCGCATCCGAGACCGTAGCACGATTCCGTGGCATAGGCGATGACGCCGCCTGCCCGGAGATGCCGCCTGACTCTGCCTAGCAGGGAAGCCGGGATCATTGCTTCGGAGAGAGCGCCCGGTAGCCGATATCCGTGCGCATCTGGCAGCCTTCGAAGGAAATCCCTTCCGCCACCTGATAGGCACGGCGCTGCGCCATTTTCACACTGTCGCCGAGCGCAGTGACGCACAGGACCCGTCCACCATTGGTGAGCACTTGCTTGTCCTCCAGCCGGGTCCCGGCATGGAATACGTGGAAATCTTCCTCGTTTTTCGGCAGCCCGGAAATGACGTCCCCCTTCCTCGGATTGTCGGGATAGTCGTGGGCCGCCATCACCACGCCGAGCGCGGCGCGCCTGTCCCATTCGGCTTCGATCTTGTCGAGCGTGCCGTTGATCCCGTGCTCGACGAGGAGGCTGAGATCGGTCTTGAGGCGCATCATGATCGGCTGGGTTTCCGGGTCGCCCATCCTGCAGTTGAATTCGAGCGTTTTCGGGTTGCCTTCCCTGTCGATCATGAGTCCCGCGTAAAGAAAGCCGGTGTAGCTGATGCCGTCCTGACTCATGCCCCGCATGACAGGCTGAATGATCTCCCGCATCACCCTCGCGTGCAGCGAAGGCGTGACCACGGCTGCGGGAGAATAAGCGCCCATGCCGCCGGTGTTGGGACCCCTGTCGCCGTCGAGGAGCCGCTTGTGGTCCTGGCTGGTGACGAAGGGCAGGACATTTTTTCCGTCGGCCATGACGATGAAGCTCGCTTCCTCCCCTTCCAGGAATTCCTCGATCACCACCCGTCCGCCTCCGGAAAGAATCGTGTCGATCGCGGCATGCGCATCAGGCAGATCCATGGCCACTACCACGCCCTTTCCGGCCGCGAGGCCGTCTGCCTTGATCACGATGGGAGCGCCTTTCTCGTCCACGTAGCGGTGCGCTGCAGCAATGTCTTCGAATTCCGCATAACTTGCGGTGGGAATGCCGTGCCGCATCATGAACGCCTTGGCGTAAGCCTTGGAGCTTTCGAGCTGGGCGGCCGCTTTCGTCGGGCCGAAAATCTTGAGGCCTTCCGCCCTGAAGTCGTCGACGATGCCTTTCGCCAGAGGCGCTTCAGGCCCGACCACGGTGAGCGCGATCGATTCCTGTTTCGCGAAATCGATCAGGTCGGGGATTTCCGTCAGATTCACGTTGACGCAGCCTTCGTCCAGCGCGGTTCCCGCATTCCCGGGCGCGACATAGACCCGGCTGACTCTTGCCGAACGGGCGAGCTTCCATGCCAGGGCATGTTCGCGCCCGCCGTTTCCGATGACGAGAATTTTCATGTTCAGTGCCTGAAATGACGGTAGCCGGTGAAGACCATGGCGATGTTCTGCTCGTCCGCCGCAGCAATCACTTCCTCGTCGCGCATCGAGCCCCCTGGCTGGATGACCGCGCGTGCGCCCGCCTGCGCGAGGACGTCGAGTCCGTCCCGGAAAGGGAAGAAGGCATCCGATGCGACGACGGAGCCGGAAAGGTCGAGCCCGGCATGGCTCGCCTTGATCGAGGCGATTTTCGTGCTGTCGACGCGGCTCATCTGGCCTGCGCCCACGCCGAGGGTTCGGCCGTCCCTGCAGAACACTATGGCATTGGATTTGACGTACTTGGCGACTTTCCAGGCGAAGAGCAGGTCCTTGAGTTGCGCAGCGCTGGGCTGCGCCCTGGTGACCACGCGCAGTTCCCCTGCCTGGACGTTCAGCGCATCCGGGCTCTGCACCAGAAGGCCGCCGCCCACCCGCTTGAAGTCAAAGCGGTTGTGCGCATCCGAAAGCGGGACGGTGAGAACGCGCACGTTCTGCTTCGCGGCGGTCACGTCGAGCGCGGCTTCGGTAGCGCCAGGCGCAACGATCACTTCGACGAACTGGTTGGCAGTGATGGCCGAGGCAGTCTCTGCGTCGAGTTCGCGATTGAAGGCGATGATGCCGCCGAATGCGGAGGTGGTATCCGTCGCATAGGCCAGTTTGTAGGCATTCAGAGGGGAGTCGGCAATCGCAACGCCGCAGGGATTGGCATGCTTGACGATCACGCAGGCGGGCTCGTCGAATGTCTTGACGCATTCCCACGCCGCGTCGGCGTCGCCGATGTTGTTGTAGGAAAGTTCCTTGCCCTGCACCTGAACATAGCTTGCGATGCCCCCGGGCAATGCAACCGGATCGCGATAGAAAGCGGCTTGCTGGTGCGGGTTCTCGCCATAGCGCATGCTTTGCACCCTGACGAAATTGAAATTGATCTGCACCGGAAATTCGCTGCGCGTCCCGTCCGCTTCGATCGCAGTCAGATAGTTGCTAATTGCGCTGTCATAGCTCGCAGTATGAGAAAAGGCCTTCTTCGCCAGATCGAAGCGCGTTGCATCCGACACGGCTCCCGCATTTTCCCGCATTTCGGCGAGTACCCTGCCGTAATCCGCAGGGTCGGTCACTATGGCGACATGATGGTAATTCTTGGCCGCAGCCCGGACCATGGTCGGCCCGCCTATGTCGATGTTTTCGATGGCGTCTTCCAGCGAGCAGTTTTCCCTGGCGACGGTTTGCGAGAAGGGGTAAAGATTGACTACGACGAGGTCGATGGGGGGGATGTCCGCCTTTTTCATCGTCTCTGCGTGATCCGGAATATCCCTGCGCCCCAGGATTCCGCCGTGGATCTTGGGATGCAGCGTCTTGACCCGCCCGTCCAGCATTTCCGGAAATCCGGTGTAATCCCCGACTTCCGTGACCGGGATGCCCGATTCGGAAAGCAGCTTGGCGGTCCCTCCGGTGGAAAGAATTTTCACGCCCATCTCGTGGAGAGCGGACGCGAATTCCCGGATGCCTGTCTTGTCGGAGACGCTGAGCAGCGCTTGAGTGATCGAAGTCATGGTGTGAATCTGTGTGGTTGAGAAATCAGGAAATGCCGAGATCCTGCATTTTCTTCCTGAGCGTGTTGCGGTTCAGGCCCAGCAATTCCGCAGCGCGGGTCTGGTTGCCGTGAGTGTGGCTCAGGGCGAGTTCGATCAGGGGCTTTTCGATGCAGCGCATCACCATGTCGTAGAGCGCGCAGGGTTTTTCGCCGTCAAGGTCGTTGAAATAGGATTCGACCGCCTTGCGGACGCAGGAACCGATTTCGCCTTCCCCCTTCATGCCGCCCATTTCTCGTCCTCGGTGTAAGTCAAACGCGGGTTGTTTGCGCCAAGTTCGGAGAAGAAGCGGTCGATATGGGCGATCTGCTCTGCGCAGGACTGGAGCTGGTTCATGCTGTGCCTGAATTGGGCGGAGCCTGCCAAGCCCTTGGTGTACCAGGAGATGTGCTTTCTCGCCACGCGCACCCCGGTGTCCTCCCCGTAGAACCCGAAAAGGTCCCCGAGATGCGCCATCAGGACGGCATGGATTTCTGAAACCTCGGGCTGCGGGAGGTGCTCCCCGGTTTCGAGATAATGCGCAATCTCGCGGAAGATCCAGGGTCTTCCCTGGGCGGCCCGACCGATCATCAGGGCATCCGCGCCGGTTCTTTCGAGCACGAATTTCGCCTTCTCGGGGGAAGTGATGTCGCCGTTGGCGATGACCGGAATGGCGATTCTGGATTTGACCTCGCCGATCGTATCGTATTCCGCATCCCCGCCGTATCCGCAGGCGCGCGTCCTGCCGTGAATGGCGAGGGCCTGGATGCCGGCGGCTTCGGCGATCTTGGCGACCCTGACCGCATTCCTGCTTTCCCTGTCCCATCCCGTCCGGATCTTCAACGTGACGGGCACGTCCACCGCAGCGACCACGGCCGCTACGATCCTGGCCACCAGAGGTTCGTTCTGCAACAGGGCGGAACCCGCCATCACGTTGCAGATCTTTTTCGCCGGGCAGCCCATGTTGATGTCGATGATCTGCGCGCCGTTGTCGACGTTGTATTTCGCAGCTTCGGCCATCATGTCCGGATCCGCCCCGGCGATCTGAACGGAAATCGGCTCCACTTCGCCGTCGTGATTCGCCCTGCGGCGTGTCTTGTCGCTGCCCCAGAGCAGGGAATTGCTGGAAACCATCTCGGAAACCGCCATGCCCGCCCCCATCGCCTTGCAAAGCTGGCGGAAAGGCCTGTCCGTGACGCCCGCCATCGGGGCGACGATCAGATTGTTCCTGAGCTGATAGGGACCGATTTTCACAGTAGGGTTTTTACGGAAAAGCTAACATTGTAAACTTTTCCCGGCGCTTTCACAAAAGGGAACCCGCTTTGATGCCGAACATCATTTTCCGGGAAAACCACTTCCTGGCAGGGGGGGCGCAATCCAGCGCGGCGAGCGCCAGGCCGCGCCCTGCGCGCAGGACGGGGATTTCGTTGGAAAACAGCTTGATCAGCGAATCGGTGAAGCGTATTCCGCCCGCCCTGTCGAGTTGCCTGCGCTTGCTGTAATTCGCGAGCATGGAATCGGAGCCGATTGCTTCGGCCTCCCTGATTTCCCGGGCAAGTGCCGCGACGTCCCTCAGGCCCAGGTTGAGTCCCTGGCCGGAAACGGGATGAAGGGTTTGCGCTGCGTTGCCGATCAGGGCGAGATGTTTTGCGACGAAAGGAGTCGAATATTTGAGCGCGAGGGGAAATCCGGACATGGGGCCACAGTCGGCAAATTTCCCCAGCCTGTCGCCGAAATGGTTTTGCAGCCTTTCCAGGAATTCGCCCTTTTCGAGGGAGAGAATCTTTTTGGCCGATTCCGGGGCGGCCGTCCAGACGAGCGAAAAGCCGTCCCCGTTGGGCAGCAGCGCGAGCGGCCCGTCCGGCGTGAAGCGCTCGTAGGCGGTGTTGCTGTGCGGCTTTTCCGTCCTGACCTGGCCTATGATCGCCCATTGTCCGTATTCGCGCTGGTGCTGAGCGATCCCTTTCACATGTTCGACGAGCTTGCCGCCGTCGGCCATCACGACCAGCCCGGCGCCGATTCGCCTTCTCTTTTCCCGGTAATCGAAATCGACCGTGCCGCAGTCTCCGGAAAGATCGACTTCGGAGGCGCATGCGCCTGCGAGATAGGTTTCCGGAGCCAGCTTCGAGACCAGCGCCGCGTGAATTTCGTGATAGCTGGCGATGTACCCCAGAGCGGGCACTCCGGATTCCTTGGCAGTCAGGATGGTCCTGCCGAACCCGCCCTTTTGGGATACATGGATGGTGTCGATGGGGGTCGCATTGCCGATCCCGCTCCAGGCGCCGATGCGCTCAAGATGCAGTTTGCTGCCGAAGGAGAGAGCGAGCATGCGGGGGTCGTTCTGAGGGGAAGTTTTCGCTTCGAGCACCATGACGGAGAGGGCGGCGTCTTTCAGGGAGAGCGCGAGAGCCGCCCCCACGGGGCCGCCTCCTATGATGAGAACATCGACATATTCGCTCATCGAGCCATCCAGTTTTCGATATCCCGCACCGACTTGGGGGTATCCAGGCTCAGGATTTCATGGCCGCCTTCGGTGACGTGGACGTCGTCCTCGATGCGAATGCCGATGTTCCAGTAGGCTTCTGGGACGTCTTCCGAGGGACGGATGTAGCAGCCGGGTTCCACCGTCAGGACCATTCCCGGCGCGAGTTTGCGCCAGTAGCCTTCGGTCTTGTAGCTGCCCACGTCGTGCACGTCGAGACCGAGCCAGTGCCCGGTCCTGTGCATGTAGAAGCGTCTGTAATCCCCGGATTCGATCACGGCGTCCACGCTGCCCTTGCAGAGCCCGAGATCGACCAGTCCCCGGGCGAGGGTTCTCACCGCAGCCTCATGGGGATCGTTCCATGAGGCGCCCGGCTTCACTTCCGAAAGCGCTGCGTATTGCGCTTCGAGCACCAGTTCGTAGATTTCCTTCTGGGCGGGCGTGAAGCGCCCGTTCACCGGGAAGGTGCGGGTGATGTCGGAGGCGTAGCCGTCCAGCTCGCATCCGGCATCTATGAGCAGAAGATCCCCGTCCTTCAACGCCGCATTGTTTTCGACATAGTGCAATATGCAGGCATTTCCTCCGCCTGCCACGATGGGCGTATAGGAGGGAGCCTGCGCGCCCCTGCGGCGGAATTCCCGCAGGAACTCGGCCTCGATTTCGTATTCCATCATTCCGGGCCTTGCCGACTTCATGGCAAGCTTGTGCGCGTCCGATGCGATATGCGCGGCCCGGCGCATGAGCGAGATCTCGTATTCGTCCTTGAACAGTCGCATTTCGTCGATATCCGGGCGGATGTCCCTGATTTCGGCTGGCGCGGAAATTCCGCTTCTTCCCTGGGCGCGCACGGCATTCAGGGCGGAGAGCACCCTGGCATCCCATTTCTCGTCCTGTCCGAGAGGGTAGGATACGGCGGGCTGGTCGGCGAATAGCTGCGGCAGCATGGCCTCCAGCGCCGATATCGGGTGCGCTTCGTCGAACAGGAAAGCGTCTCTGGCGCCCTCGGGCCCGAAGCGGTAGCCGTCCCAGATTTCCCTTTCCATGTCCTTTTCCAGGCAGAACAGCATGCTCTTGGGGGATTTTCCTGCAACCATGACGAGCACCGCATCGGGCTCGGTGAATCCGGTCAGGTAATAGAAATGGCTGTCGAAACGGAACGGGTAATGCGTATCCCGGTTGCGCACAGGATGGACTGCAGTGGGCAGGATGACGACGCCTTCGACTTTTTCGAGCAGGCGCCGCCTTCTTTCGAGATGGACAGAATGATCTTTCATGCCCCGATTCTACCACCGGAATTCAGTTCGAGGAGACGCTCTGGCGTGCCGACGTCGATCCATAATCCCCGATGATGCATTCCGGAGACTGCTCCCATGACGATCGCATCGTTCAGGAGCGGGGCGAGCCTGGCCGATTGCCCGGGCCGGATGCCGTGGAAAAGATCCGGACGGTAAATGCCTATTCCGCTGAAGGTCAGCTTTTCTTTCCCGCAGGGAACGATTCTTCCGTCTTCCAGGAAAAAGTCGCCCTGCGGATGATGTTCGGGATTGTCGACGAGAACCAGATGGGCGAGGACGGACCGGTTTGCCATTTGATCGATCTTCGCAAGCAATGTCGAATAGTCGAAGTCGCAATAAATGTCCGAATTCACCGCGAGAAAGGGAACGTTTCCCAGAAGATGCATCGCATGGGCGATGCCACCTGCCGTTTCCAGGGCGGATTCCTCGCGGGAGTATGCTATGCCCACACCGAAGGCTTTCCCGTCGCCGAGCCGGTCTTCGATTTGTCCGCCGAGATGGGCGAGATTGACGACGATGTCGCGAAAGCCGGCTCTTGCCAGAGCTTCGATCTGCCAGACGATCAGGGGTTTTCCCCTGACTTCGAGAAGCGGTTTCGGGGTTGAATCGGTCAGGGGCCGCATTCTCTCGCCGCGCCCTGCGGCAAGAATCATCGCCTTCAAAAGGTGGTTCTCACTTCGATTTTGTCGACGAGCCGCAATACGGGGGAGAGTTCGGCATAGCGCGCGCAGGTTTTCTTCAGATAGGAAAGCACGAGCGGAATGTCGTCGAGGTAACGCGCCTTCCCGTCGCGATGATGGAGGCGCGAGAAAATTCCGACGACCTTGAGCTGGCGCTGCGCGCCCATCCATTCGAAGTCCCGGTAGAATTCCGCGAAGTCGGAAGTGACCGGCAGGCCGGCCTTTCTCGCCTTTTCCCAGTAGCGGATGACCCAGTCCAGCACCCGTTCCTCCTCCCAGGCGATATAGGCATCCCTGAAAAGCGAAACGAGGTCGTAGGTAATGGGACCGTAGACTGCGTCCTGGAAGTCCAGAATGCCCGGATTGGGATGGGTCAGCATCAGGTTGCGCGAATGGTAATCTCGGTGGACATAGACCCTGGGCTGGGAAAGGTTGTTTCTGACCAGGCAGGAAAATGCCTGCTCCAGAATCGTCGCCTGTTTTTCTCCGGGTTCGGCGCCAAGGTGCCTGCCGAGATACCATTCGGGAAAAAGCCCCATTTCGCGCCTGAGCAGGGCTTCATCGTATTCGGGAAGCACGCCGGGGCGGCTGGCAAGCTGGATCTTGACGAGGGCGTCCACCGCATCGCCGTAAAGCGCATCGGCATTGCTTTCGTCGAGGACTTCCAGATAGGTCGTGCTGCCCAGATCGCTCAAAAGCAGGAATCCCCTTTCGAGATCCTGCGAAATCACCCGGGGCAGATTGACTCCGGCTTCTCCGAAAATTTGCGCAATGCGGACGAAGGGGCGGCAGTCCTCATGGGCGGGCGGGGCATCCATCACGATCAGCGATCGGTCCGCGAAGATCGCCCGGAAATAGCGGCGGAAACTGGCATCTTCCGATGCCGCCTCGAGCGCGAAAGGCTGGTCCGGGAACTGGTCTTCCAGCCAGGATTCGATGATCTGCCGTCTTTCCAATGCGATTGCCATAATGGTGAAATTGTGCGATTTTATCACCAAACAATCAATCCGATTCCGATGCATAAATTTCGCCTCAAGCCTGCCATCCTCTCCCTTTTATGCATGCTTTCCGTAACCGCCTTTGCAGATGAAGGGCTGCCGCTCGGGCTGACCAGCGAGATGCTCCCTCCTCCGGACAACGGCGAGGACGTGCCGTTGTTCATCAGGGGAGATCGCGTGCAGGGACATCAGGATGTAGACATGATCGCGATAGGTCATGCCGAGATGAGGAAGCGCGGCCAGTCGATCGTTGCCGACTGGCTCAAGTACCTTCAGGCGAGCGACGAGATTCTGGGGCATGGCCATGTCCGTGTCGAACAAAATGGCAGCACCATGGACGGCCCCACGCTGCAGCTGCAGGTCAAAAGCAATATCGGCTTCATGGATCAGCCGGTATACCGCATGGCCAATGGCGGTCGCGGCCATGCGGACAAGCTGGAATTCACCGGCAAGGACAAGTATCGGCTGCACAAGGCGATTTATACCACCTGCCCGGTGGGGAACGACGACTGGTTCCTGAAGGTCGGCGAACTGGATCTCGACCAGGCGAGCCAGGTCGGCATAGCCCATGATGCGACGATTTCATTCAAGGGAGAGCCCATTCTCTATGCGCCCTGGATGGATTTCCCGACGGGTAACCGGAGAAGGTCAGGTTTTCTTGCGCCGGTTTTCGGCAGCACGGCTTCCGGCGGCGAGGAACTTACCGTTCCCTACTACTGGAACATCGCCCCCAACTACGATGCAACGATTGCCCCTCGCGTCCTGATGAAGCGGGGAGAAATGCTCAATACCGAATTTCGCTATCTCGAGCCGAACTATTCCGGCATTGCGCACTTCAATATCCTGCCCAGGGACAACATCACGGGAACGACGCGTGAGGAGGCGAACATTCTGCACAACCAGAATTTCGGCGATGGGTGGTCTGGCGAATTTAATCTGCAGCAGGTTTCAGACAGCTACTATTACCTCGATCTTTCCCCGTTGATGACCATGACTTCCCAGAGCGTTCTGCCCAGGGAAGGGCATCTGACCTACAGCGGACAGGGATGGAGCTTCACTTCCAGGGTGCAGAATTATCAGACCCTGTCCAATCCGCTGGTGCCGGTCATCGCGCCCTATGCCTCCCTGCCGCAACTGCTGCTGGGCGCAAGCAAGGATAACGTGGACGGGGCGAACGTGGTTTTCAACGGGGAATACGACGATTTCAGCCATCCGATATTCGTCGACGGCAAAAGACTGGCAATCAATCCGACCGTCACCTATCCGGTGCGCAGTGCGGCCGCCTTCTTTACCCCCAAACTGGGCTTTCACAGCGTGAGCTATTCGCTGGGAGCGAACAATACCAGCAATCTTCCCAATGCGACGGTCAACATTCCCTATGTCAGCGTCGACAGCGGCCTCTTTTTCGAAAAGAGCGATCCCATGGGGCGGCAGGACCTGGTTCAGACGCTGGAGCCGAGAGCCTATTATGTCTATGTGCCCTACCGGAATCAGAACAATCTGCCGAACTTCGATTCCGCGCCCATGGATTTCACTTACGCGCAGATGTTCACCGAAAACCAGTTCAGCGGAAACGACAGGTTCAGCGATGCGAACCAGCTTACGTTGGCGATGACATCCCGCTTCATCGAGGAAAACACCGGGGATGAGCGCCTGAGGATGACGCTTGCGCAGCGATTCTATCTGCAATCGCCGCAAATGATTCCAGTGACGACCTCCACATCGGACGTGATCGCGAGCGTAGGCGGAGCGGTGAGCAAGGAGCTGAGCCTCGACAGCTATGTTCAGGTCACCCCGGGAGCCTGGCAGACCCAGTTTGTCAGCTTCTATGCGCACTATTCGCCCGAAATCGGCAAGCTGCTCAACCTGGGTTATCTTTTCAATCGGACGGTTCTGCCGCTTTCCTATTATGCCTACGGGGTTTCCAATGCTCCGGCGCTTACAACCGCCCTGCCGGCTGCGGTGGCGGCCCAGGGTTTTGCGCTCAATCAGGTCGACATATCCGGCCAATGGCCGTTGATGGGGCGATGGCACGGCGTGGGTCGATGGAATTATTCGCTGGCCAACAGGCAATTGCTCGAAGGAACCGCCGGGGTCGAATACGATGCCGATTGCTGGGCGCTGCGCATCGTCACCAAGCGCTTCGCCATCGCCTACCAGGAGACTGCGAGCATGTTCTTCATTCAGCTCGAACTCAACGGCATGGCGAGGATAGGGTCCGATCCCCTGCAGGCGCTCAGGGACAGCATACCCGGCTTTACCAAAACCAACGTGCCTGTTACGGAATCGTCAGACTGACTTGACGGCGCGCGCTACCACCCAGGCGCTCACCTCCTTCGCGCCCTGCTTGAGCAGGGTTTTCGCCAGTTCGTCGAGCGTCGAGCCCGTGGTCATGACATCGTCGATGATGGCGACATGAGCTGACTCCAGGGCGGACTCGCAGGAAAACGCATCCCTGACATTTTCTTTCCGAGCTGCCCAGGGAAGCGAAGTCTGGGAAGGAGTATCCCTGATTTTGCTGCATTCGATCAGGGCGATCCCGGTTTTCCCCGAGATATGCCTTGCGATTTCCATGGCCTGATTGAATCCGCGCTCGCGCAGCCTCGACGGATGAAGGGGAACCGGCACGATGAAATCCGGCCTGGGATAGCTGCCTGAGGCCTGCATCAGCATTTGCGCAAATGTCGAGGACAGCGCGAGATTCTCGCGGTACTTGAGGGACTGGATCAGCGCATCGACCGGGAATTCGTAGCTGAACACTGCCAGGGTGCGGGAAAAATGCGGCGTCTTTGCCAGACAGGTTCCGCATACGGGGCCTGCGGTCGGGTTTGCGCAAATCCTGCACCGGCTTCCTCGCAGATAGGGGAGATGGGCGAGGCAGGCGGGACAGATGTTTTCCGATCCGGAAGTGGCGCCGCACAGCAGGCAGTCGGTCCCGAAAAGATTCTGCCTGAATTTTGAGCAGTTGTTCAAAAACATCCTGGCTGGATTTGACAATTCGGCATCCGATCGTCGATGATTCCTGCATCTTAGGACGGATTGGGAAAATCGCATGGAGACGGATTCGAAAAAATGGGAGGTATCGGAGGTGCTCGGTCTTTTCGGGCTTCCTTTCAGCGACCTCATCTACAGGGCGCAAAGCATTCACAGGGAGCATTTCGATCCCAACGGCATCCAGCTTTCCACCCTGGTTTCGATCAAGACGGGAGGGTGCTCCGAGGATTGCGGCTATTGCTCCCAGTCCGCCCGGCACGATACCGTCGTCGAAAATCAGCCCATGCTCTCCCTGGAAGAAGTCCTGGCTGCCGCAAGAGCCGCACGGGATAACGGCGCCAGCCGGTTCTGCATGGGGGCGGCATGGCGCGGGCCGAAGCAGAAGGATCTCGATGCCGTGACCGAGATGGTCAGGGCGGTCAGGGAACTGGGGCTCGAGACCTGCGCGACGCTCGGCATGCTGAAAGAAGGGCAGGCGGAGCAGCTCAAGGAGGCCGGCCTCGATTACTACAACCACAACATCGACACTTCCCGCCGGCATTACGAGGAGATCGTTTCAACCCGGGATTACGGGGACAGGCTGGATACCCTGTCGAAAGTCAGGCGCGCCGGGATCAATGTATGCTGCGGCGCAATCGTGGGCATGGGGGAAACCAGAGAGGCGCGCGCCGAACTGATCGCGGAACTCGCCAACCAGTTTCCCCAGCCGGAGAGCGTGCCGATCAACAATCTTGTTCAGGTCGAAGGTACGCCGCTTTACGGAACCGATCCGCTCGACCACCTCGAATTCGTGAGAACCATAGCTGCAGCCAGGATCACCATGCCGAAAAGCTTCGTTCGCCTTTCCGCAGGCCGCCAGCAGATGAGCGAATCGACCCAGGCATTGTGCTTTCTTGCCGGGGCGAACTCGATATTCTACGGCGAGAAACTGCTGACGACAGGCAACCCCGAAGTCGAAAGGGACAGGGCTCTGCTCGACAAGCTCGGCATGCATGCAATGTGACCATGCATTCTTTCAGGGCTGAACTCGACCAACTGGAGCAAAGCGGCCTCCTGCGCCGCCGCCGTACCCTGGAGGGACCCCAGGGCGTGCGCGTTCAGGTCGACGGCAAAGCCTGCACGAGCTATTGCAGCAACGACTATCTCGGGCTCGCCAATCATCCCGATTTGATCGAGGCAGCCTGCTCGGGGGCGAGGCGGTTCGGCGTGGGGGCCGGCGCTTCCCATCTGCTTTGCGGCCATGGCAGTGCGCATGAGGCGGCCGAACAGGCGCTGGCCGAATTCGTGGGATTGCCTGCCGCGCTGCTTTTCTCCACCGGATACATGGCCAACATCGGGGCGATCTCGATCCTGGCAGGAAGAAACGACGCGATTTTTTGCGACAGGCTCAATCATGCTTCCCTCAACGATGCGGCCCTGCTTTCCAGGGCGAAACTTCGCCGTTATCCGCATCTGGACATGGCTGCGCTGGAATCCCTTCTCGCCAGGGAAGGGAAAAGGCGCAAGCTCGTCGTGACGGATGCCGTGTTCAGCATGGACGGCGACATCGCGCCTGTGCCGAAAATGCTCGAGCTTTGCGAAAGGTACGATGCTGCGCTGCTGCTGGACGATGCGCACGGCTTCGGCGTGCTCGGGGAAAGCGGCGGCGGCATCCTTTCCCATTTCGGCATCTCTTCCCCCCGCATCGTTTACGTGGGAACGCTCGGCAAGGCGGCGGGCGTGGCCGGGGCCTTCGTCGCGGGGGGAGTCGACATGGTGCAAATGCTGGTGCAGCGCGCAAGGAGCTATGTCTACACGACCGCCCAACCGCCCATGCTGGCGGAGGCGCTGCTTGCGAGCCTGAAGCTGATCGGGGCGGAATCCTGGAGAAGGGAGCGGCTGCTTAAGCTTGCCGATCATCTCAAATCGCATTTGAAATCGGCGCTGCTGCCGTCGGATACGCCGATCCAGCCTTTTGTCGTGGGCGAAAACGAAGCCTGCATGGCGCTCAGCGCCCGATTGCAGGAGGAAGGCATGATCGTTCCTGCCATCCGCCCCCCCACGGTGCCGAAAGGCAGCGCGAGGCTGCGGATCTCGCTTTCCGCCGCGCACACCTTCGAAGATCTGGATCGCCTGATTGCGGCGCTGAAAAATGCATCTGCATGTTGAAAGCGAGGGAAAGGGCAGGGATGTCGTCCTGCTCCACGGCTGGGGAATGTCCGGCAAATGCTGGGATCCGGTGTTCCGCGGGCTTGCGCAAGAATTCAGGGTGCACCGGGTCGATCTTCCCGGGCATGGATCGAGCGGGCATTGCAGCGGCGACTGGGTCGAAGTTCTGGCGCAGGCCTTTCCTTCCGAGGTTTCTTTGTGCGGCTGGTCCCTCGGCGGGCAGCTTGCCTTGCAATGGACGCAAAGATATCCGGAGCGGATCGGGCGGCTCGCGCTCGTTTCCAGCACCCCCAGCTTCGTTTCCAGGGAGGACTGGGCGCACGGCATTCCCGAAGGGACTTTCGCGGAGTTTGCCGATGCCCTTGAGAGTGACCCTGAGGCGACATTGAAGCGCTTCCTGTTTCTTCAGGCCCGGGGCGGAGAGGATGCCCCCGGAATTTTCAGAAAGCTGCAGGATTGCCTGGAAAGAACCGAAATGGCAGCCTTGAAGAAAGGCCTCGACCTTTTGCTGAATTCGGACTTGAGGAAGACTGCCCAGTCCGTTGCCCGGCCCGCGCTGGTGCTGCACGGAGAATGCGACAGGCTGACGCCGCTGGCGGCAGGAAAATGGCTCGCCGAGAACATGCCAGACGGAAAACTGGAAAAGATTTCCGGATGCGCGCACGCCCCTTTCATTTCGCATCCCGGGGGCTTCGTTTCGAAATTGACGGAATTTTTCGATGAATACTGATTATGTTGCCGACAAGCGCCTGGTCAGGCGCGCTTTCGACAGGGCCGCGCAAAGTTACGATAGCGCTGCCGTCCTGCAGAGAGAAGTGGGGGAGCGCATGCTCTCCCGGCTCGATTACGTGAATATAAGCCCGAAGACGATACTCGATGCGGGATCGGGGACCGGAAAGGGCAGGCGCGATCTCGGCAGAATCTACCCCGATGCGGCCATCGTCGAACTGGATCTGTCCCTTGCCATGCTGCTCAAGGCGCGCCCGGAAGTTCCCTGGTGGAAGAAGCCCTTTTCGGAAGCCGCGCCCCAGGTCTGCGGCGACATCGAAAACCTGCCGCTCAAGTCCTCCAGCGTGGACATGGTCTGGTCGAATCTCGCCCTGCAGTGGTGCAGCGACCTGAATGCGGCCCTTTCCGAAATAAGCCGCATCATGAAGCCCCAGGGGCTGTTCATGTTCAGCACTTTCGGCCCGGATACCCTGAAGGAATTGCGCCGGGCTTTTCCCGATTCCCATGCCCACGTCAACCGCTTCGTCGACATGCACGACATCGGGGACGCATTGCTGCATTCCGGTTTCGCCATTCCAGTCATGGACATGGAGTGCATTACCCTGACTTATCAGGATGTCAGGGGGGTGATGCACGACCTCAAGGCGATCGGCGCCCACAATGCGCTTCAGGGCAGGCCGCGCGGCCTTTTCGGGAAATCCGCGTGGGGCAGGCTGGTTGAAAACTACGAATCCATGAGGCGGGATGGCAGGCTGCCCGCGACTTTCGAGGTGGTCTACGGGCATGCCTGGAAGCCGGAGCAGAGCGCTCTTCCGGAAGGCAGCAAGGTCATCCAGTTTGCGGCAAAGCCCAAATGAAACGCGGATACTTCGTCACCGGAACGGACACGGGAATCGGCAAGACCACGGTGAGCTGCGCACTGCTGCGCTCCTTTTCGAGGCTGGGCCTGGCATCGGCGGGAATGAAGCCGGTCAGCTCCGGGGGGGACGATGCTGCGAGGCTTGCCGCGGCAGGCTCGCTGCCGGTCCCGCCCGATCTCGCCAATCCTTACGATCTGCCCGATCCGCTGGCGCCCCATATCGCCGCGCGGCGCGCTGGGGTTGCGATCGATGCCGGAACCATCGTTCGCGCCTATGAAAATATCTGGGCGGACATCGTGATCGTCGAGGGAATCGGCGGTTTTCTCGTTCCGCTCAACGAAGAGCAGGACACTTCGGATCTTGCGCGCATGCTGGGCCTGCCTGTGATACTCGTCGTCGGCATGAGGCTCGGGGCGATCAACCACGCGCTTCTGACCAGGGATGCCGTGAAATCGAGGGGGCTTGAGCTCGCAGGATGGGTGGCGAACAGGATGGACCCCGGCATGCAGGCTTTCGATGAGGTGCTGGAAGCCATAATAGGGCGGATCGATGCGCCGCTGCTCGATGTGGTCCCCTTCGATCCGGAAGAGGATTTTGTGATCGACGTCTCTAAGCTTGCCTAGAGCCTGTTAACACTTGTCCGGTGCGCGCACATCGGAGGCCCTAGTCTTCAACGAGTTCGAAATCGTGGGTGATGTCCGCGGTCTTGCCGAGCATGATCGATGCCGAGCAGTATTTCTCGGCTGAAAGGGAAATCGCCCGCTCGACCTGGACGGGATTGAGGCCCTTCCCCTTGACGATGAAATGGAGGTGAATCTTGGTGAACACCTTGGGGTCTTCTTCAGCGCGCTCCGCGTCGATTTCGACCACGCAATCGGAGATCGGCTGGCGTCCCTTCTTCAGGATGTGCACCACGTCATAAGCGGTGCAGCCGCCGGTTCCGACAAGCAGCATTTCCATCGGGCGAGGGCCCAGGTTGCGCCCGCCCCCTTCGGGCGCCCCGTCCATCAACACGGCATGGCCGCTTCCGGTTTCCCCGAGGAAACTGACATTTTCGATCCACTTGATGCGCGCTTTCATGGTTTCTCCTGGCTCCGGTTCGATATCGGGGATTTTAACTCAAACCAGGCGATGCCGATGAGCTCGTGCAGCAGAATTTCGCTCTGCATCAGGGATCCGCTCGAAGGCACGAACGAAAGCAGGCCGGTTTGGTATGAAGTTGCAAGACCGACAGGCGCCGGAATGACGGCGAAGCCCGCATGTCTGAACAGGAGCGCCGCCCTCGGCATGTGCCAGGCCTGGGTGACGAGGTAAACGGTGCGGATGTTCTGCCGCTTCAGGATCGCGAAGCTTTTCGCGGCGTTTTCTTCCGTGTTTCTCGATTCGTCTTCCGTCCAGGCGACGGGGATGTGGAAATCTTCGATCAGCACGGCTTTCATCTGCGCGGCTTCGGAATCCGGGTTGCCCAGGGGGTGGCCGCCCGAGACCAGGATCGGCTTTCCCGTTTTCCGGTAAAGGTGCGCGGCATAGCGCAGCCGCTCCAGGTCCCACCGGTTGACGGTATTCCTGCCCTCGTATTCGGGCGCGCGGAAATAGGTTCCCCCGCCGAGAACCACGATTGCGCCGGCATTTCCGGAAGGGGGGATGTAGGGCCCTTCGAACATTGCCATTGCCCGGTCGGATGCGTAGGGCGTCGAAAGAAGGTACAAAACGAGCAAGGACAGGGCGATGAGGCCCCTGCCGAGCCTGGGTCTGGATTTCAGCAAAAGCAGCCCGAGCCCACCCAGCAGAATCATGTTCAGCGGTGGGAGCAGGCAGGCGCCGATCAGGTGTGTCGCAATCCAGCTCATCAGTTCGCTTTTTTCCATTGACATCAGCGGCGAATCTAGCATAGAATTCGCAACTTTCCCTAATTCAAGTATCTAGGATTGGCTTCATGAAAACATTTTCAGCTAAGCCCCACGAGGTAACCCACGACTGGATCGTGGTCGACGCAACGGACAAGGTTCTGGGGCGCCTTGCCTCCCAGATCGCCCATCGTTTGCGCGGCAAGCACAAGGCTATCTATACCCCCCATGTCGATACCGGCGATTATGTCGTGGTCATCAACGCCGACAAGCTGCGCGTGACGGGCAACAAGCCGGAAGCCAAGATCTATTACCGGCATACCGGCTATCCCGGCGGCATTTATGCGACGAGCTTCTCGAAGATGCATGCGCGCTTTCCCGGCAGAGTGCTGCAGAAAGCCGTCAAGGGCATGCTGCCCAAGGGCCCGCTGGGCTATGCGATGCTCAGGAAGCTCAAGGTTTATGCCGGGCCCCAGCATCCCCATTCGGCGCAGCAGCCGCAACCTCTGGACATCGTGAAGGCATAACATGGGCGCAAACTACAATTACGGCACCGGAAGGCGCAAGAGCGCGGTGGCCAGGGTTTTCCTGAAACCCGGCAAGGGCAACATCGTCGTCAACGGCAAGCCGGTCGACGAGTTCTTCTCCCGCGAAACCGGACGCATGGTGGTTCGCCAGCCGCTGGCGCTGACCAACAACCTGGAAAGCTTCGACATCATGGTCAATGTGATGGGCGGAGGCGAATCGGGGCAGGCGGGCGCAGTCAGGCACGGCATCACCCGCGCACTGATCGACTACAATGCGGATCTCAAGACGGACCTGAAAAAGGCCGGCCTCGTGACGCGCGATGCGCGAGAGGTGGAACGCAAGAAAGTGGGTTTGCACAAGGCGCGCAAACGCAAGCAGTTCTCGAAGCGTTAAGCTTCCTCGAAAAAGCCGCCTTTGGCGGCTTTTTTGTTTTCCGCGGAAAAAGGTTATATTTCCATAGCGAGGTGAACATGATCAAGGCAGGCATCGTAGGCGGAACGGGATACACGGGGGTCGAGTTGCTGCGCCTTCTGGCGAAGCATCCCGACGTGCGGCTGCAGGCGATCACGTCCCGCTCCGAAGTGGGCACGAGGGTCAGCGAAATGTTTCCCAGCCTGAGGGGGCGGGTGGACATCGAATTCGTCGCGCCCTCCGCCGGCGCCCTTTCGGGATGCGACGTGGTTTTCTTCGCCACCCCAAACGGAATCGCCATGAAGGAGGCGAAAGCCCTGCTCGATGCCGGAATCAGGGTGATCGACCTTGCCGCCGATTTCAGGATCAGGGATGTCGGGGTCTGGGAAAAATGGTACGGCATGCAGCATGCCTGCCCCGAACTGCTTGAGGATGCGGTGTACGGCCTGCCCGAAGTCAACCGGGAAAAAATAGCGAAGGCGAATCTGGTGGCCAACCCCGGCTGCTATCCCACGGCGGTGCAGCTCGGTTTCCTGCCGCTCGTCGAGGCCGGATTGGTCGATACCGACCATCTGATCGCGGATGCGAAATCGGGGGTGAGCGGGGCGGGGAAAAAAGCCGAAACCGGCTTCCTGTTTTCCGAGGCCGCCGACAATTTCAAGGCCTACGGCGTTGCCGGGCACAGGCATCTTCCTGAAATCAGGCAGGGCCTCTCGATCGCGGCGAAGCAGCCGGTCGGGCTGACTTTCGTTCCCCACCTCACCCCGCTGATTCGCGGCATCCATGCAACCCTTTACGCGCAGCTCACCGGGGACGCCGATCTGCAGCAGCTTTACGAGAGCCGCTACGCGAACGAGTGCTTCGTCGACGTCATGCCGTCCGGCAGCCATCCCGAGACGCGCAGCGTGCGGGGGGGCAACGTATGCCGCATCGCGGTGCACAGGCCGCAGGATTCCGGCACCGTGGTCGTTCTCTCGGTGATCGACAATCTGGTGAAAGGCGCCGCGGGTCAGGCGGTGCAGAACATGAACATCATGTTCGGACTGCAGGAGGCATCGGGCATCGACATCGTCCCGCTGCTGCCGTAGCGCACGATTCAGCCCCTGGACTGCAGGGACCGAAGCAGCTTCTCGTGGATGCCGCCGAAGCTGCCGTTGCTCATGACGAGGATGTGATCCCCCGCCCTTGAAGCTTCGGTGATCGCCCGAACCAGCTCGTCCAGGTCGCCCATCACCCGCGCTTTTTCGCCCAGGGGAAGCAGGGCGGATTTTGCGTCCCAGTCCAGTCCGCCCGAATAGCAGAAAACCAGATCGGCGTCGGTGAGGCTTCGCGCCAGGGCATCCTTCATCACCCCCATCTTCATGGTGTTCGAACGCGGCTCCAGGACCGCCAGGATGCGTTCCCGCTTGACCTTCTCGCGGAGTCCTGCGAGGGTGGTCTCGATGGCGGTGGGGTGATGGGCGAAATCGTCGTAGACGGCAACCCCGCACGCATCGCCCTTCTTTTCCATGCGGCGCTTCACGTTCCTGAATTTCGCAAGGGCTTCCAGGCTGACTTTCGGCGGCACGCCGCAATGCCTTGCGGCTGCGATGGCGGCGAGCGCATTGGAGCGGTTGTGCTCCCCCAGAAGATCCCAGGAAAGCGTACCTTCACGGGCTTCCCCGAAGAAAATGCCGGTTTCCTCCCCTTCCTGAACGGCATGCCAGCCTTCCTCGCTTCCGAACCGCTCGACGGGCGTCCAGCACCCCCTTTCCAGCACCCGCGTCAGGCTCGCCTCTTTTGCATTGGCCACGATCAGCCCGTTCGAGGGGACGGTGCGCACCAGATGATGGAACTGCGTTTCGATGGCGGCAAGGTCGGGAAAGATGTCGGCGTGGTCGTATTCCAGGTTGTTGAGAATGGCTGTCCTCGGATGGTAATGCACGAATTTCGAGCGCTTGTCGAAGAATGCCGTGTCGTATTCGTCCGCCTCGATCACGAAAAAAGGCGATGCGGTGAGCCGCGCCGAAACCTCGAAGTTCTGCGCGACGCCGCCTATCAGAAAGCCGGGCTCCAGATTTCCGCACTCCAGTATCCAGGAAAGCATCGAGGTGGTCGTGGTCTTGCCGTGCGTTCCGGCAACTGCCAGCACCCATTTTTCCCTCAGGATGTTTTCGTGCAGCCATTGCGGCCCGGAAACATAGGGAAGATTCCGGTCGAGAATCGCCTCCATCAGCGGGTTGCCCCTGGAGACGACGTTGCCGATCACGAAGAGGTCGGGTTTCAAGCCGATCTGGGAAGGGTCGTAGCCCTCGACGAGCTCGATGCCGAGCTTTTCGAGTTGCGTGCTCATGGGCGGATAGACCGCCGTGTCGCATCCGGTTACGCGATGCCCGGAAGATTTTGCGAGCGCTGCAATGCCCCCCATGAAGGTGCCGCAGATGCCCAGAATGTGGATGTGCATGGACGATTTCGGTGTGAAATAGGGAATTCTACCCGCTTTCCGGGGAGACTTGAATTCCGGGATTATGCCGCTATATTTTAAGTACCTGACATACTTTACAGGAGGACATCATGGCCAACATTTCCCGCTGGGATCCTTTCAGACTGGAACCGTTCGACGATCCGTTCGACAACTTCTTCAAGGGCTTCATGGTCAAGCCTTTCGGCACGGATATGGAGAGGCAGGCTCCCCAGATCAAGGTGGACGTCAAGGAGGACGACAAGAGCTACACCGTCAAGGCGGACATTCCGGGGGTGAAGAAGGAAGACATCCATGTGACGATAGACGGCAACCGGGTTTCCCTCTCCGCCGAAGTCAGGCAGGAGAAGGAAGAGAAGAAGGGAGAAATCGTGCTGCGCTCCGAGCGCTATTTCGGCAAGGCTTCCCGGGCCTTCACGCTGGACCAGGAAGTCGACGAGTCGAATTCCCATGCGAAATATTCGGACGGCGTGCTGGAACTAGTGCTTCCCAAGAAGGCGACTGTCGAAGCGAGGCGCCTGACCATCGACTGACGTGGCAATCGCGGCCTGGGCGGTTCTTCGCGCAGGCCTGAAGCGCGCCCTTTCCGGATTCCGGTCGCGCCGCATCACATGAGCATCGCATGGCGCATCGAGGAGGGTGCATTGATGACCGCTCAACTGCGCTTCCATTACTGGGAAGATTGACGTTCGAATTCGCGTGGCTTTCCGCGCAAATCTAGCAATGAGAGGATAGGTTATCCTTTTTTTGTCTGCGGAATCGCAATCAAGTGAACATGGTTTTTTAAGGTCTCCGGAATTTCAGTGGGTGAAAGCGAACGATCTTGAGCATTTTGTTATGAGTATTTATCTCGTTTTTCAACAGCGTTTCTCGCCCCTTCCGGTAAGCTGGCGAATAAATTACCAACTTGTTTGGGTTGGGTTATTTGGTTATCAGTAATCAGGTTGATTAAACCGAATAAGGCGTGAACCGTTTCAGGCTGATCGTCAACAGACATTTCTCCAGGATGAACTGCATTATTGCCAACCACACGTACAACATCTAGGGCTTGCTGAACCCGTTGAGGCATCCCATTTTTTACGAGCTTACCGATGTCATCATTGATATTTTTTCCATCCCCACCTAAATGTATTGCCAGCTTTTGGATACACAACCGCAATAATGCTGCCGCCCCACGAGGCGAATTATTAGCGATTTCTCTCGCCTCCATGTAGTCGTTCAGGCACTCTTCTGGCAGGTCTTCATTTGGCAGTGGTGCAGTTAATGATTTAGGGAAGAGCATTTTGACTGGATAGCCATTCGAACCATCCAACCAAACGGAGTGGCGCTTACACCTGTGACAATAAGCAAGTGAAATAGCTTGCCATGCGCTATTGGTACGTAGAGGCTCCCATTGCATTGCCGCAAACGCACCACATGATGGACACGTAAACGCATCCTTATTCAATCCCGGTTCTTCATATTTTTGTGTCATCGTTCATCCTTTGATGCCTAACGGAAAGCTTGAAGGACAGCCCGGAAGCGCAGGGGGCGCGGCGCCCCGGACGATCCTTCAAAGCATGGGTTGGATGCCATGGTTACAAAGCCGAGATAAATTCTTCCGCCGATACAGCGGCCTGTCGAAGAACGCCTGCCAGGGTGCCTGTCTTGACTTCGCCATGCATCGGCACGACACAACCTTTGGAACCGCGACGCATGATGACGTGGCTTCCGGACTGGCGGATCTTTTCGAAACCGAGGCGCTCCAGTGCCCGAACTATGGCAGGCCCCGAGACGTGCGGCAGTTTAGGCATGCGCTGGAACGCTGAAGGTCGTTACCAGGGGGTGACCAGACACGTGAATTGGGAACTCGGACAGGTAGAGCGCCGTGGCCTCCTGAAGGTTGGCAATCGCTTCTTCAACGGTTTCACCCTGCGTAGTCGTTCCGGTCTCAGGGTTCAATGCGATGTAGCCGCCTTCCTCGGCGGGGGTAAGTACTGCGGTCAGTTCCATTGTCTTCATCTCCTACCGGAAAATTCGATTATCGGTCATTTCGTTGATTGCCGCGCCCAACTGAAGCAGACACCCCCATTGACGGGAGAAACCGCTATTCCGGCGTCGGTTCGGGAATTTTTCCAATAATGCTCTAAATTGAAAGGGAATTCAATAAAGACGCGCCAGGTAGTTAAGGCGTGGTCCTTGCCTAATGGTAACGTTAAGGTTACTATAAATATGACCTTTCAGGTTTGCGAATTGATCGAAGAAGACGGAACCAGCCCTTATGAAGACTGGTTCCTGTCGCTGGACCCTGTCGCTGCAGCGAAGATCGCAACAGCGAAGCTAAGAATGAGTCAGGGCAATCTGTCCAACGTCAATTGGTTTCGTGGGATTGGAGAATATAAAATCGATTGGGGGCCGGGCTACAGAATTTATCTTGCCAGGGACGGCTTAAAGATCATAGTTCTGCTTGGCGGCGGCACAAAGAAAGGGCAGCAGAAGGATATCGACCGGGCTGTCGAGCTATGGGAAAGATACAAATTGCGCAAGGCAAAAGAGATGAAAAGGAGGCAATGATCGTGGCATTAACCAGAGATTTCAAGCAAACAGTCGTCGCCCGCGCGAAGAACGACCCTGCTTTTGCACAGGCGCTGCTGGATGAGGCGCTCACGCTTTTCCTCAACGGCGAACCGGACACGGCAAAACTTGTGCTCCGCGAACTGGTCAATGCGACAGTCGGATTTGAGGCGCTGGCCGCGGATGTCCATAAACCGAGCAAAAGCTTGCACAGGATGCTCTCCGCATCCGGGAATCCCACCATGGAAAGTCTCTCGGCTATTTTCGTGGCCATAAAAAAAGCGCTTCACGTCGAGATCAGGGCCGTGGTGACGGCCGGATGAATTGCCAGGGTTCCCGTGCGCATATCGACCGTCTTTTGAACCGGGTTTTGGTTTGGGTGTAAAATGGCGCATCGCACAAAATCAGAAGGCTCGCCATGTCGCTGAACCCGTCCACCGCAAAAGAAAAGGCCCAGATCCTGTCTGAGGCGCTGCCCTACATCAGGCGCTTCCACGGCAAGACCATCGTGATCAAGTACGGCGGCAACGCCATGACCGAGGAAGCCCTGAAGGAAGGCTTTGCGCGCGACGTGGTGCTGCTCAAGCTGGTCGGCATCAACCCCGTCGTGGTGCACGGCGGCGGACCGCACATCAATGCATTGCTCGCCAAGGTGGGCAAGCAGAGCGAATTCATCCAGGGCATGCGCGTCACCGACAGGGAAACCATGGACGTCGTCGAGATGGTGCTCGGGGGGCGGGTCAACAAGGAAATCGCCAGCCTCATCAACCAGCATGGCGGCCGCGCGGTCGGTCTCACCGGCAAGGACGGCAGCTTCATCCGGGCCAGGAAGATGATGATCAGGAGCGCGGAAAAGAGCGACGAATGGCTCGACATCGGCCAGGTCGGGGAAGTCGCGAGCATCGACCCCGCTCTCGTCGAACTGCTCGACAAGGGAGACTTCATCCCGGTGATCGCGCCCATCGGCATCGGGGAGAACGGCGAAGCCTACAACATCAATGCGGACCTCGTCGCGGGCAAGCTCGCCGAAACATTGAAGGCCGAAAAGCTGATTCTGCTCACCAACACCAGCGGGGTGCTGGACAAGTCCGGGGGCGTGCTGACCGGGCTGGATGCGGGAAGGGTGGAGGAGCTGATCGAAGACGGCACGATTTCCGGCGGCATGCTGCCCAAGGTCAACTGCGCGCTGGAAGCGGTGAAGCATGGCGTCAAGACCGCGCACATCATCGACGGGCGGGTCGCGCATGCGCTGCTCCTGGAGATACTGACCGACGAAGGCGTGGGCACCCTGATCAAGGGAAGCTGATGGCCGGGAAAATCTGGGTATTCGATCTCGACAACACGCTGCACGATGCGAATCCGCACATCTTTCCCCACATCAACAGGAGCATGACGCAATACCTGAAGACGCATCTGGATCTCGAACATGACGAAGCCGACAGGCTGAGACGGCACTACTGGGAAAAATACGGCGCGACGCTCTCCGGCATGATGCAGCACCATGGCACCAGGCCCGGGCATTTTCTGGAGCATACGCACCGGTTTCCCGAGCTTTCCAAAATGGTGGTGCGCGAGCCGCAATTGAGGCATGCATTGCGCGCCATTCCCGGGAGAAAGATTGTCTTTTCCAACGCGCCGTTGCATTATGCGCTGGATGTGCTGAAAATTCTCGGGATTCTCGATCTGTTCGACGGGGTATATTCGATAGAGCATTCGCGATACCGGCCCAAGCCGGAATCCTACGGATTCTTCAGGATTTTCAGGAAAATGGGGCTCGATCCCGCCCGCTTCGTCATGGTCGAGGATGCGCTGGAGAATCTCAAGACGGCCAAGAAACTGGGAATGAAGACGGTCTGGGTGACTTCCTGTTCCCGGCGCCCGCCCTATGTCGACATCGCTGTCCCGTCGATCAGGGCGCTTTCGAGAAGACAATTAACCCACTAGAGGAAAAGATGTCCGCAAAAACAGGCGAAAGAAAGCTGCAAATCCTGCAAACCCTGGCGCAAATGCTGCAGCAGCCGGGGGAGAAAATCACCACGGCATCCCTCGCGGCCAAGCTCGATGTTTCAGAAGCCGCGCTCTACCGGCATTTCGCCAGCAAGGCGCAAATGTTCGAGGGACTCATCGAATTCATCGAACAGACCCTTTTCGGCATCATCAACAAGATTTCCGCAGAGGACCAGAGCGGACTGAAGCAGACCGAGGCCGTCCTTTCCCTGCTTCTCGGCTTCGCCAAGAAGAACCCGGGCATGACCCGCGTCCTGATAGGGGATGCGCTCGTCAACGAGAACGAGCGGCTGCAGGGCAGGATCAACCAGCTTCACGACAGGCTTGAGGCGACGCTGAAGCAGTCGCTGCGCTTCGCGGTGAGCCAGGGGGAACTGCCGGGAGGACGGGATGAAGCGGTTCAGGCCAACATCCTGATGTGCTTCGTGGTCGGGCGCTGGCACCAGTTCGCCAAAAGCGGATTCAGGCGCGACCCGCTGGAATCCTGGAACGAGGTGTTACGGAATTTGCGCTGAATTCATGCGCCCGAGCAGGATGCCGGTTTTTTTCGAGAGCCACCCGGCGTTGCGATGCGCATCGTAATAGCGGGGATTGGGCACCATGGCGGCGAGCCGCGCAGCCTGGAAGGCTGAAAGGTTCGCCGCATCGATTCCGTAATAATGCTTGGCTGCGGCCTCTGCGCCGAAAATGCCGTTTCCCCACTCGATGCTGTTGAGATAGAGCTCCAGTATCCTCCGCTTGCTCATGGTGTGCTCGATCATGACGGTGATGATGCTCTCCTCCCCCTTACGCCAGGGAGAGCGCTTTCCGGAAAGGAAGAGATTCTTGGCGAGCTGCTGACTGATGGTCGATCCTCCCGCGACGATCCTGCCCTTCTTCAAATCCTTCTCGTAGGCCTTCTGTATCCCTTCCCAGTCGAATCCCTCGTGGTCGAGGAACTTGGCGTCTTCGGCCGCGACCAGCGCGCGCTTCAGGTTGTTCGAGATGCGGTTGTAGGGCACCCACTGGTGGACGATATGGGCGTCAGGATTCGTTTTTCTCATCTCGACGAGGCGGGCCGCCATGAATGCGGTGGAATCCGGGTTGTGGTCCACCCAGTACCAGACATGGGCGAAGAGCCATGCCTGGTAGAGCAGGATCGAGAGGAATGCGAGCGCAAGCAGGCGCTCGATCCAGCGCTTCATGTCCTCTGCTTCTCGATCACGGGCGCAGTTTGCGGGCGGATGCCGCGCCACAAGAAGAACGCTTCTGCGGCCTGCTCGACGAGCATCCCGAGCCCGTCCGAAATTCTGGAAGCGCCTTCCTTCCCGGCGAATGCCATGAAAGGCGTCTGCCTGCCGTACATCATGTCGTAGGCGAGTGAATTTTCGGAAAAAAGACCTGGAGGCAGGGGGGGCATTTCATCCTTGAGGCCGCTTGATGTGGCGTTGATCACGATGTCGAACTGTTGTCCTGCCAGCCGGTCGAACGGTTTCGCGGCAATTTCGGTAGGATCGTATTTGCCCAGCGAAGCAAGAACTCGGGCGGCGTCTTCCGCTTTGGCTACGGTCCTGTTCGACAGGGTTAATCGCTTCGGCTTCTGCTGAAGAAGCGGGGACAAAACTCCCCATGCCGCTCCTCCCATCCCCACCAGAAGAATGCTTTTCCCCGCAATGGGGAAATCGAGGTTCTTCTCTATGTCGGCAACCAGCCCGATGCCGTCGGTATTGTCTCCAAATACCGCGCCCCCTGCGAAGCTCAGGGTGTTGACCGCTTTTGCGGTTTCGGCCCGCTCGCTCTTCGAAGTCGCGTACAAAAACGCCTCGAACTTGAAAGGCACGGTGACATTCAACCCCTTGTAACCGGCCATTCGCAATCCTTCGACAGTTTCCCTGAAGCCCTCCAGCGGCGCGAGGATCGCCTCGTAGGTCATGTCCTGATTCGTCTGTTTCGCAAATTCGGCATGAATCAGGGGGGATTTGCTGTGGGCGATCGGGTTTCCGATGACGGCATAACGGTCGGTCATTTGCTCACCATTTCGTTTGATCTCGTGAACATCCAGGTGCGGTAGATGCAGAGGATGTCGGTGTCCTTGCGGATGTCTTTCGGCAGCGGAGCATAGGGGGCGGCAAGCCTGGCGATGCGGATCGCTGCATCGTCGAGAATCCCGTGTCCGGAAGAGCGGACGATCTCCACCCTGTCGAGCGAGCCGTCCGGCTTGATGCAGACGTTGAGCAGGAGGCTGCCGAAGATCTGCCTTCTCTTGGCTTCCTCCGGGAAATTCAGGCTGCCGATTCGCTCCACCTTGATCCGCCAGTCTTCGACGTAGCGGGCAAAGCGGTATTCCCGGGTGGAAGGCGAAACATCGGTTTCCTTCGGGATTTTCTGGTAGGCATCCATGTCGTTGTCGATTTGCGCTTCGATGCGGGCGATTTCGAGGCTTTTCTGGGCGAGGTCGTGCGTGTCGGCGATTCTTTTGTCGCTTTGCACGGTTTCGCTGTCCTTTATCGCAGCCAGCAGATGCTTCGACTCGCGCTCCAGCTGGGAAAGCTGCTCCTGCCTCGCTTCCACTTCATCCGAGCGCATTTCCTGCGTGTCCACGGGGGGGAGGGGAGACTTTGCGCGTCTCTTCTCGGCGACGTTCCCGCCTCCGGAAAGATTAGCCTGCGCCAGGGCATCGGCCTTGACGGGCTTGTGCGCAGTCTTGCTGTTGACCAGGATGATTTCGAGCGGCGGGGCGGCATGCTTGAGCATTCGGGAAACCTCGAATCCGATGCCGAAAAGCAGGAATGCGTGCAGCAGAACCGATATCAGCGTGGAGATGCCGACTCTCAGCCGCGCGCTCATTGCTCAGATTCTCTCCGTGAATCTGGCATTGAAGCCGAGTTCGAGAAGGTCGACATGCGAAATCTCCAGCATGACCTGGCTGCCCGGCGCCATCTCGGGAAGGGAGGGCACCTTGCAGGAGAGGGGGAGCTTGTCGAGCTTGACCCAGTTTTCGCGCTGGACGGTTCCGCTTGCCGAAGAAACGTTCTCCTGCAGCAGCCACCTCAGGCACCAGTAGCGCTCCATGGTGCGCTGGAAGCCGTTGTAGATTTCGTAAGCCTGGTCGAAGTCGCGCATGATGACCGGAACCTGGTCGCTTCCCTTTTCGTAGGCGGGATCGGTGCCGTTGATCATCGCAACCAGCTGTCTCTGGTTGACGAGATCGACGTAGCGGCGCAGGGGGGAAGTGGTCCAGGCGTACTGGGAAACGCCCAGCCCCTGGTGCGGAGCCGGCCTGGTGTCCTGGCGCACCTTGCCGTTGTTCTGCGAACGGTAGATCGCAGGCAATCCCTTGTCGGAGAGCTGCCTCGCCCATTCCGTGTTGGCGTAGATCATGAGTTCCGAGACGACCTTGTCGAGGGGGGAGCCGCGCTTTCTCTCGCTGATTGTAACGCGGTCGTTCTCGACATGGAAATTGTAGTCGACCTGATTCGTATTGCCGGCCTTTCCCCTGGCGGATTCCAGCTTGCTGGCGAAGTCGAGGAGGATCCCCATCTCTTTTTCGAAGCGCCTGTCGGATGCCATGGTCTCGTGCCTGAGATTGGAGACGATCGCTATCCGTTCCAGTGCGTTGCGCGTGGCGACCACCTCGAAGTTCTCATCCACCTCGACATATAGGGAGGCGACAGGACAGATCGCGTTTTCGGAAAGGGTGAAGGCGTCGATCCCTTCTTCCGGGAGCATGGTGAATTTCCGCCCCGGGATGTAGATGGTCGAAAGCATCTTGAGCGCATGAAGATCGATGCCGGAGCCCACCGGGATGCCGAGGGCCGGCGCGGCGATATGGATGCCGATGCGCAGGTTTCCGTTTTCCGGGAATGAGACCGAAAATGCGTCGTCGATTTCGGTGGTGGCCGCATCGTCTATGCTGAAAGCTTTCGCGTCTCCCATGGGCAGATCCGGCAATTCGGGAATTCCGCACGCTTCCGGAACCGGAATGCCTTTCGGGAAATGCTCGAAAAGGAAGCGGTTCAGATGATAGTCGTGGCTGGAAGGCAGGGCACCGCATTCTTCGAGCAGGCGGGCGGCAGAAAGTCCGGATGCCTCGCAAGCCTGAGCGAGCGCCTTGTAGGCGATGCTGTTTTTGTCTGGGTCGTACAGCAGGCTAGGCAGTATCGGAACGAATTCGTCCGGAAGCCGGCGATTTTCGAGCTCCGCGGAAAGGCTCGCCTGCAATTCGGCCTGCCTGCGCTTCTTCTCCTGGCTCGCCAGAGCGGCTTTCAGCGCGTCCGACGGGGCGGCCTTGTATTTCCCCTTGCCCTTCTTGTAGAAATACATGGGGGAATGGTGAAGCCTGATGAGCACTCCCGCGCTTTCCAGAGGGGAGGGCGCGTGACCGAAATACTCCTCGCTCAACGCATCGAACGAGAATTCCTCGCCCGAACAGCATTCCCAGAGGAAGTCGGGGGCGATTCCGTCAGCCACCTGCTGGGCGGCTTCCATGAATCCCGAAAGATCGGGTTTCTGGAAACGGATGAGCACGGAAGCTGCCTTGATTTTGCTGCGCTTGCCGTGGGTGGACTCGACTTGCAACGAGGTGGTGTTGTCGGCGAGGACGGAACCCGCCTTGAATGCGCCGTCTTCCTCGTAAAATACGTTCATGAGAATTGTGAATGGGGAGGGTCTGTGCGGATAGGTGTGGAATTATACCTCAAATTGCAACTCCTGGATTCCGGCATTGTCATATTCGGGAATACATGCCAGTTGACCGGGCTTTGACAGAATCGCATAATGGGACAAAATTACTTGGAGAAATATTATGAACGCCATGACCGAAACGCCACTGATCTTCACCGACAGCGCGGCGAACAAGGTGAAGCAGCTGATCGAGGAAGAAGGCAACGATGAGCTGAAACTGAGGGTTTTCGTGACGGGGGGCGGGTGCTCCGGCTTCCAGTATGGTTTCACTTTCGATGAAAGCGTCAACGAAGACGACACGATGATGTCAAAGAACGGCGTGCAGCTGCTGATCGATCCGATGAGCTTCCAGTATCTGGTCGGCGCGGAAATCGACTATCAGGAAGGGCTGGAAGGCGCCCAGTTCATCATCAAGAACCCGAACGCCCAGTCCACCTGCGGCTGCGGCTCCTCCTTCTCGGTCTGAGTTACGCGGGGTGGATCGCCCCGAGGATTCTTTTTCCCCTTGCCCCGGTAACCTCAGGCAGGTTTCCGGGCAGCCCCTTCATCGCCTGCCTCGCCAGCCAGGCGAAGGCTGCGGCCTCCATGTGGCAGGCACCGATTCCCAGCTCGTCCGTCAGGGCGAATGAGAGCCCGGGCAGCAGGCCTTCCAGGGTTTTTCTCAGCAGGGCATTGTATGCGCCGCCGCCGCACAGGTAGATTTCCCGGACGCCTGCGCAATGCGCCCGGATCGCTTCCGCGATCGATCGGGCAGTCAATTGGAGCAGCGTCGCCTGGACGTCGGCTGGGTCTTCGCCTCCCCTGAGGCGGCTTTTCAGCCATTCGAGATTGAATCTGTCCCGCCCGGTGCTTTTCGGGGGCGCCTGCCTGAAATATCCGTCCTGCATGAGGGATTCCAGCAGGTCATTGATGACCTTGCCCGACGAAGCCCAGTTTCCGCTTTCGTCGTAGGTTTTTCCGAGATTCGATTCAATCCAGGCATCCATCAGCATGTTCGCCGGGCCGCAGTCGAATCCGGTGACCGGGCCTTTTGCGGGCAGGTCGGTGAGATTAGCGATTCCGCCCAGATTCAGGACTGCCCGGTGCACTTTCGGGCTGCGCAGCATCGCGGCATGAAATGCTGGAACGAGCGGGGCGCCCTGCCCTCCCGCGGCGATATCCCTGTTCCTGAAATTCGAGACCACGGTAATTCCGGTGAGTTCGGCAAGCAGGGGAGAATTGACGAGCTGCACCGAGTAGCCGGATTCCGGCCTGTGGCGGACGGTCTGTCCGTGGCAGCCGATGGCGGCGATGGCCTGCTTCGGGACGGCGGCATTTTCCAGCAGCATCGCAACGCACTGCGCGTAAAGCCGGGAGAGCGTTATTGCAATCAGTTCGGCCTTTTCGATCTCGCCGCCGGAGATCCGGTGGAGTTCGAGCAGTTGCTCGCGCAGGCTGCGGGGATAGGGGAGATGAGCGTGACCCAGGATTTCAGGCTGGTCGGCGCGAAAATCGGCCAGAACCGCATCCGCGCCGTCGAGGCTGGTGCCGGACATCAGGCCGATATGATATTCGGCCGGGGCAGAACCTGTAATCGGATTCCCGGTCAATCCAGGTTGGCGAGGTTGACGCTGCGCATCAGGTCCAGCCTCTCCGCCAGAGGCCTGGCTTCATTGCGGAAGGCGCTGGCATATTGCGCGCCGAGCGGTTTTGCGCCCGGCAATGCGACCTTGAGGGGATCGACCGGCTTGTCGTTGACCCGGAATTCGTAATGCAGATGGGGGCCGGTCGCCCATCCCGTCATGCCGACATAGCCGATGATTTCGCCCTGGCTGATCTTTTCGCCCTTGTGCAGCCCCTTGGCGAAACGGGAAAGATGACCATAGGCGGTGGAGAAGCGGCCCTGATGCTGAAGGATGATCACATTGCCGTAGCCGCGCTGGACACCCCTGAATTCAACCCGCCCGTCCGCGGTCGCCCTGACGGGCGTGCCTATGGGCGCGCCGAAGTCGACTCCCTTGTGCGCCCGCCACTTCAGCAGGAACGGATGGAACCTGGCCGTGGTGAAGCCGGAAGTGACCCTGGAAAACGGCAGCGGGCAGCGCAGGAAGGCTTTTCTCAGACTCTTTCCTTCTGGCGTGTAGTAGCCTCCGTTCCCGCCCGGGGTCTGGAAGTAGATGGCGCGGTGGCTTTTGCCCTGATTGACGAATTCCGCAGCCAGGATGCGTCCCACTTTCACGGGTTCTCCATTGCTGTAGAGCATTTCGTAGACCACGGTGAAATGATCGCCCCTGCGCAGGTCCTTGTGGAAGTCGATGTCGGAGGCGAACATGTCGGCGATCTGGGTCGCGACCGAATCGGGCAACCCGACGCTGTCGGTTGCAGCGAACAGGGAACTGCCGATGGCGGCCGATTTCATCAGGACGCGCGTTTCGAGATAGGCCGACTGCTCCTTCGATTGCAATCCCTGGGCAGTGCGCTCTACGGTGAGCTCGTCGCCTGCGGCATCCAGATAGCGCAACGAGATCAGGAGTCCGTTCTGGTCGGTTTTCGCCTGAACCGTCCTGCCGGGAGTCAGCTGGTAGAGGGAATGGGAATTTTTCGGATTGCGCAGGAAACTGGCGGCTTCGGGATCCACCACTTTTAGCCTGGAAAGCAATGTGCCGATGGTGTCTCCCCGCTGAATCTTTTCCTCGCGCCAGAAAACCAGACTCTGTTCCTGCCCGGAGAAATCGGGAAGCTTGACGTTCTCGACCACGGTCTGAAGCGGGACATTGTCGAGACGCGAACTCGGGGCGATGCCGAATGCTGCGATGATGCCGAAAAGGGGAATGCTGGATGCGCCAACCAGCCAGCGCAGTTTGATTTTTCGTTCAAGGATCAGCGGTTTTTGCGTTAGAATTAGGTCTTTAAAGCGCTGCATTGGAGTCCCGTTTCTTCCTAATTAGGCGCATGATATCAGAAAAATAACGGAAATATGACTTTTTCGGTGAATTGAATTTTGGACAAAACGATACAGGCGACGCCAGCCGAGGCCATGGCGATCATCAAAAGAGGATGCGACGAACTTCTGGTCGAGGAGGAATTCGCTCAAAAGCTTGCCTCGAAGGCTTCCTTGAGGATCAAGGCGGGGTTCGACCCCACTGCGCCCGACCTGCATCTCGGGCATACCGTGCTCCTCAACAAGCTGAGGCAATTGCAGGATCTGGGGCACCAGGCCCTTTTCCTGATCGGGGATTTCACGGGCATGATCGGCGATCCCACCGGAAAGAACGCGACCAGGCCGCCGCTTTCCAGGGAGCAGATTCTGGAGAATGCGAAATCCTATGCGGACCAGGTTTTCAAGGTGCTGAATCCCGAACGCACGGAAGTGGTGTTCAATTCGAGCTGGATGGATGGGCTGGGCTCCGCCGGCATGATCCGGCTGGCTTCCACTTCTACCGTGGCGAGGATGCTGGAGCGGGATGACTTCGGCAAGCGCTACAAAGCCAACCAGCCTATCGCCATCCACGAATTTCTCTACCCGCTGGTTCAGGGTTACGATTCGGTCGCCTTGCAGGCCGATCTCGAAATCGGCGGCACCGACCAGAAATTCAACCTGCTGATGGGCAGGGAATTGCAGAAGCATTACGGGCAGGCCCCGCAGTGCATCCTGACCATGCCGCTTCTGGAAGGTCTCGACGGCGTGAACAAGATGTCCAAGTCGCTCGGCAATTACGTCGGCATCAGCGAGGCGCCCGCGGAGATTTTCGGCAAGCTGATGTCCATATCCGACGAGTTGATGTGGCGCTATCTGGAACTGCTCTCGTTCGAATCCGCGCAAACCATCGCCGCCTGGCGCCGGGAGGTCGGGGAGGGGCGCAACCCCCGCGACATCAAGGTGATGTTCGCGCAGGAAATCATCGCCCGCTTCCACGACAGGCACGCGGCGAAGGGCGCGCTCGAGGATTTCGAGGCGAGATTCAGGGGCGGGGCGATTCCGGAAGACATTGCCGAATTCACGATCGAGTCTGTCGATGGGGAAATTCCCCTGATCCAGGTGCTCAAGCAGGCGGGCCTCACTTCGAGTACTTCGGAGGCGCTCAGGATGATAGGGCAGGGCGGCGTGAAAATCGATGGAGAAAAGGTCAGCGACAAGGCGCTCAGGCTGGAGCGGGGGAGCTCTGCCGTGCTGCAGATCGGAAAGCGCAAGTATGCCAGGGTCGTGGTGGCCTGAAATGAAGATCGAATTCACGAAAATGCATGGACTTGGCAACGATTTCGTGGTGATCGATGGCTTTTCCAGGAAGATCGAATTGGATTCCCGGCAGTTCAGGTTTCTCGCCGACAGGCATTTCGGAATAGGCTGCGACCAGATTCTGGTCGTCGAAAAACCTTCCGGAATGGAGGCCGATTTCAGATACCGCATTTTCAATGCGGACGGCGGCGAAGTCGAGCAATGCGGCAACGGGGCGAGATGCTTCGTACGCTTCGTTCACGACAAGAAGCTCACCGGGAAGCGCGAAATCCTGGTGGAAACGCTGGGCGGCATGATTGCCCCCAGGCTGGAGCAGGACGGGCAGGTCACCGTGAACATGGGCGAGCCGAAATTCGAGCCGAACGAAATTCCTTTTCTGGCCGAAAAGAAGGCGCTCACCTACGCGCTGGACGTGGACGGAAAGGAGCTGGAGATCAGCGCTCTTTCCATGGGAAACCCGCATGCGGTGCAGGTGGTGCATGACGTCGATTCCGCTCCGGTAACGGTTCAGGGCGCATCGATCGAATCCCATCCCCGTTTTCCGAAGCGGGTGAACGCGGGATTCATGCAGATTTTGGACAGGAAATCCATCCGCTTGCGGGTTTACGAGCGGGGGGCGGGCGAGACGCTCGCCTGCGGCACGGGCGCCTGCGCGGCGGTGGTCGCCGGGATTGCGCGGGGGCTGCTCGACAATGCGGTCAGGGTGAGTACGCGCGGCGGGGAGCTTGTCGTGCGCTGGGAGGGCGAAGGCCATCCGGTCTGGATGACGGGGCCTGCCGTCAGCGTTTATGAAGGCGAAATCGAACTGAGGAAGGCATGATGACAGCAGAGGAAGTCGCACAATATTTGCAGCAAAACCCGGAGTTTGCCGAACACTATGCCGATCTTCTGGCGAGCATCTACGTGCCCCATCCGCACGACGGCAGGGCGATTCCCATCGGGGAGAGGCAGCTGATTACCTTGCGGGAGAAGAACCGGCTGATCGAGACCAAGCTGCGGGAACTGATCCGGTTCGGCGAGGAAAACGACGACATCGGCGAGAAAATGCACAGGCTGTCGCTTGCCCTGCTGAAAGCCCGCTCCATGGAGGCTTTGCTCTATGTTCTGGAAAACAATCTGCGCGAGGATTTCGAAGTCCCCCATGTCGCGCTCAGGGTATGGGGAATGGATTCGGGTGCCGATCTTCCGGAATTTTCGCCGGTCGGCGCGAGCGAGATCGAGATTGCGGAGAGCCTGACCCAGCCCCATTGCGGGCACCATGTCGCTCCCGGGCTGCTGTCCTGGTTCGGGGAAGCGGGGGAGCATCTGCGCTCCTTCGCCCTGGTGCCGCTCCCCGGGGAAAGGGCGAAGGGGTTGCTGGTGCTGGCTTCCGAGGACCCGCGGCGCTTCGACCCGGACATCGGCACGCTGCACCTGAAGCGCATAGGCGAGTGGGTGGCGGCTGCGCTTTCCCGCTTCTGACATGCATCTTGAGGGCTACAGGTCGCACCTGTCGAACGAGCGGCGCCTGAGCCGATTGACTTGCGAAAATTACCTGAGGGATGTGGGCCTGCTGCTCGGTCTTGCGCAGGATACTCCTCTCGAAGACATCAGGATCCACCATCTGCGCCACTTCGTCGCCAGGCTGCACGCCGGGGGCTTGAGCGGAAGAAGCCTTGCCCGGACGCTTTCTGCATGGCGCAGCTACTTCAATTATCTGGTGCGCGACCACGGACACACCCATAATCCGGCAACGGGCCTCCGCCCGCCGAAGTCTCCCAGGAATCTTCCCGAAGCGCTTTCTCCGGACGAGGCGAACAGGTTCCTTGCCAACGATGCGGAAGACGTGTTGAGCCTGCGCGACAAGGCCATGTTCGAACTGTTCTATTCATCGGGACTGCGGCTTTCCGAACTGAAGCATCTGGCCGGCCGCGACATCGATTTCGGCGAGGGAACGGTGCGAGTGACAGGCAAGGGAAACAAGACCCGGGTGGTTCCGGTGGGGCGCATGGCGATTGCCGCAATCGAAAAATGGCTGGAAGTGCGAAAGAATCTGGCAAGGGAAGGGGAAGAGGCTCTTTTCCTGAACAGAAACGGCCGCCCCATCAGCCAGCGCGCCATCCAGTACCGCATCAGTTCGTGGGGCGTGAAGCAGGGCATGCCGGGGCATATTCATCCCCACATGCTGCGGCATTCCTTCGCATCCCATGTGCTGCAGTCGAGCGGAGATCTGCGTGCGGTGCAGGAAATGCTGGGGCATGCCAGCATCTCGACCACCCAGGTTTACACTCACCTGGATTTCCAGCATCTCGCCAGGGTTTACGACGCAGCCCATCCCCGCTCCAGGAAGAAGTAGCTTTTCCTGCTAGATCGCGATCAGATTGGCATATTCCAGCGCCAGCCACTTCATCCCCGCCCTTCTGAAGTTGACCTGAACCTGCTCGGCTCCTTCGCAGGCGAGGACCACGCCTTCCCCGAACTTGGGATGGAAGACATTCGCCCCGATCCGCCAGGGGGATGCTTTGCCGGAAAACGAGGCGGGCGCATCTCCGAATTCGGCGATGCCGATGGGCTGGATCAGCTCCTCCGGGATTTCCTTCAGAAAGCGCGAAGGAATGTTGTAATTCGTCTGGCCGTGCAGCATCCTGCTTTGCGCGCAGCTGAGGTAAAGCCTTCTCCTTGCGCGGGTGAGCGCGACGTACATCAGGCGCCGCTCCTCCTCGATGCCCCCGGCTTCATTCCTGCTGTTGCTGTGGGGAAACAGCCCTTCCTCCAGTCCGCTGACGAATACCGCATGAAATTCCAGCCCCTTCGCGGAATGCACAGTCATGAGCTGGACCGCATCCGATCCTTCGCCGCTCTGGCGCTCTCCGGCTTCCAGTGCGGCATGGGAGAGAAATTCGACCAGGGGGTCTCCTTCGGATTCGAAGAGGGCCGCGGCATTGACGAGTTCGTCCAGATTCTCCAGCCGGTCTTCGCCGTCCTTCTCGTGCAGATAATGCGACTTGAGGCCGCTCATCTCGATCACGGTTTCGACCGTCTCGGCGAGCGCAGCGCCATGGCATTCCCGCTGCATGGCTTCGATGAGGCGGATGAAATCGTCGATTTTCCTGCCCTTTCCCCTGGCGGCGGCCCAAAGACTTCCCCCGCCAGCAGTCGCCTGGAGCGACTCGATCGTCTTGGCCCCGATTCCCCTGGCCGGGAAATTGATCACCCGCAAGAGCGCGCCGTCGTCGTCCGGATTGTGGACCAGCCTCAGGTAGGCGAGCGCATGCTTGATCTCCTGCCGTTCGAAGAAGCGTAATCCGCCATACACGCGATAGGATAGGGAGGCATTGAAAAGCGCATGTTCCAGCACCCGCGACTGGGCGTTGGAACGGTAAAGCAAGGCGATGTCGTTGAGCGGCACGCCGCCCGAATGCAGCGATTGGATTTCCTCCACGATGTATTCGGCTTCCTGAAGGTCGGTGGGCGCCTGATAGAAGCGCAGTTTCTCGCCCCTGGCGTCGCTGGTCCAGAGATTCTTGCCCAGCCGGGAGGCGTTGTGCCGGATCAACGCATTGGCTGCATCGAGGATGTTGCCGTGGGAGCGGTAATTCTGCTCCAGCTTGATGATGTCCCTGATATGGAAATCCCGCTCAAGTTCGCGCATGTTGCCGGTATCCGCCCCGCGAAATGCATAGATGGACTGGTCGTCGTCGCCGACCGCGAAAATCGCCGAATCCTTTCCTGCGAGAAGCTTGAGCCACTGGTACTGGAGGCGGTTCGTGTCCTGGAACTCGTCTATCAGCAGGTGCCTGAAGCGCGTCTGGTAGTGCTCCCGCAGAATTTCGTTGCGCTTCAGGAGCTCGAAGGATCTGAGCAGGAGTTCGGCGAAATCGACCACGCCTTCCCGGTTGCATTGCGCTTCATAGGCGGAGAAGATTTCCTGCTGGGTGCGCGTGAAGGTGTCGTAGACGGATACATCGTGCGGCCTCAGCCCTTCCTCCTTGCTGCCGTTGATGAAATGCTGCAGCTGCTTCGGGGGATATTTCTCGTCGTCCAGGTTGAGGCTCCTGATGACGCGCTTGACCATGGCAAGCTGGTCTGCGCTGTCCATGATCTGGAAGGTCTCGGGAAGCCCGGCTTCCCGGTGATGGGCGCGCAGCATCCTGTTGCACAGGCCGTGGAAGGTGCCGATCCACATGCCCCTGATGTTGATCGGCAGCATCGCCGAAATGCGCGCCGTCATCTCCCGCGCCGCCTTGTTGGTGAAGGTGACTGCGAGTATTTCGTGGGGGGAGACTCCCTGTTTCTGGATCAGGTGGGCGATGCGGGAGGTGAGGACCCGTGTCTTGCCGCTTCCCGCGCCTGCAAGGATCAGGGCGGAACGGTGAGGGAGGGTGACTGCTTCGATTTGCTCCGGATTCAGCCCGGCAAGGATGTCCATGATTTCCTGGGAACAAGGGGAGCGGGTTCCTGCTCCCCTGAAACCGGTTACTTCTTGTTCTGGATCATGTCGTGCATGATGGGCGCCAGAATCACTTCCAGGGCGAAGCTCATCTTGCCGCCGGGCACCACCAGGGTGTTGGGGCGGGACATGAAGGAATCGTGGATCATGTTGAGCAGGTACGGGAAATCCACGCCGTGCGGATCGCGGAAACGCACCACCACGAAGCTTTCGTCCAGGGTGGGGATGTCGCGCGCGATGAACGGGTTGGAGGTATCCACGGTCGGTACGCGCTGGAAGTTGATGTGCGTCTGCGAGAACTGCGGCGTGATGTGATTGATGTAGTCCGGCATGCGGCGCAGGATCGTATCCACGGTAGCTTCCGCGGAATAGCCGCGCTCTGCGGCATCCCTGTGGATCTTCTGTATCCATTCGAGATTGACGATGGGCACGACGCCTACGCCGAGATCGACATGCTGCGCAGCATCCACGCTGTCGGTTTTCACGAGGCCGTGCAGCCCTTCGTAGAAAAGGAGGTCGGAGCCTTCAGGGATGTCTTCCCAGGGCGTGAATTCGCCGGGGTTCAGGCTGGTGCCGAGGCGTGCATTGTGGTCGCGCGCCTCTTCGTCGCTGTGGATGTAATAGCGCCTTTTGCAGGTGCCCTTCTTTCCATAGGTTTCGAAGGTTTCCGCGATCTTGTCGAAATGGTTGGCTTCGGGGCCGAAATGGCTGGGCGCCTGGGTGCCGTTCTTCTCGGCATTGGCAACCGCTGCGCGAAATGCCTTGCGGTCCATGCTGTGCAGGCTGTCCCCTTCGATAACGGCCGCATCGATATGCTCGCGGCGGAAGACGTTCTCGAAAGCGCGCTTGACCGTGGTGGTGCCTGCGCCCGACGAGCCGGTTACGGCGATGACAGGGTGTCTTTTCGACATGATTTTATCTCCTGGACTGATTGAAACCTTTGAATCCCATTACTTTAACAGAATGTGACGATTTAAGACAGGGCACCCGTCCTAAAGCGCTGCTTGCGAGGTATAATCCGGAGTTCGGAACATAAACGATATTAGGATCTTATGCAGTCGCAATACCAGCCATCCAGCATCGAAGCGCAAATCCAGGCGGAATGGGAAAAGTCGGGCGCCTATCGCGCAGTCGAGAACAGCGAAAAGCCGAAATACTACTGCCTTTCCATGTTTCCCTATCCTTCGGGCAAGCTCCACATGGGGCATGTGCGCAATTACACGATAGGCGATGTGCTTTCCAGATTCCACAGGATGAAGGGCTTCAATGTGCTGCAGCCCATGGGCTGGGATGCTTTCGGCCTGCCTGCGGAAAACGCCGCGATGCAGCGCAATGTGCTGCCTGCCGACTGGACCTACCAGAACATCGATACCATGCGGGCGCAGCTCAAGAGTCTGGGGCTAGCGGTCGACTGGTCGAGAGAAATCGCCACCTGCAGGCCGGAATATTACCGGTGGGAGCAGTGGCTTTTCACCAGGCTGTTCGAAAAGGGCGTGATCTACAAGAAAACCGCGCCGGTGAACTGGGATCCCGTGGACCAGACCGTTCTCGCCAACGAGCAGGTGATCGACGGGCGCGGCTGGCGCTCCGGGGCGCTCGTCGAGAAGCGCGAAATACCGATGTATTTCATGAAGATCACTGCCTATGCCGAGGAACTTCTTGCGGACCTGGATGCGCTCGACTGGCCTGCCCAGGTCAAGACGATGCAGAGGAACTGGATCGGCAAAAGCGTCGGGGTCGAAGTGCATTTTCCGATGCCCGGAGGAGAACCCCTGAAGGTATTCACCACGAGACCCGACACGCTGATGGGCGTGACTTATCTTGCGGTGGCCGCAGAGCATCCCCTGGCGCTGGATGCGGCAAGGGAAAACCCGGCGCTGTCGGCTTTCATCGAGGAATGCCGGAGAGGCGGGGTGGCCGAAGCCGACATTGCCACCCAGGAAAAGAAAGGCATGTTCACCGGTCGCCATGTGGAGCATCCCCTGACGGCAAAGCCCGTTCCGGTATGGGTCGCCAATTACGTGCTGATGGGCTACGGCGAGGGCGCCGTGATGGCAGTTCCCGCCCACGACGAACGGGACTTCGAATTCGCGAAGCAATACGGTCTCCCGGTCAGGCCGGTGATCAAGCCGGTCCAGGGGGAACTCGAGCTCCCCCTGGAAGCCGCTTTTACCGAAAAGGGCATTTTGTTCGATTCCGAGGATTTTTCGGGAAGGACTTCCGAGGATGCTTTCGAAAAAATCGCCCTGGTGCTCCAGGCGCTCGGCTTCGGCGGCAAGCGCATCCATTACCGCCTGAGGGACTGGGGAATTTCGAGGCAGCGCTACTGGGGCTGCCCCATTCCCATCGTCCACTGCACCGATTGCGGGGACGTTTCCGTTCCGGCAGCCGATCTTCCCGTCGTTTTGCCGGAGAAGGTGGCATTTAACGGCGCGGGATCGCCGCTCAAGAAGATGCCGGAGTTTTACGAGACGACCTGCCCGAAATGCGGCAGGCAGGCCATGCGCGAAACCGACACCATGGATACCTTCGTGGAATCCTCGTGGTATTTCGCGCGCTATGCGAGCCACGACTGCGGGTCAGGCATGGTGGACGAGCGCGCCCATTACTGGCTTCCGGTGGACCAGTATATCGGCGGGATCGAACATGCGATTTTGCATCTGCTCTATGCGCGTTTCTTCAACAAGCTGATGCGGGACGTGGGGCTGCTGAAGAACGACGAGCCCTTCTCGAAGCTCCTGACCCAGGGAATGGTGCTGAAAGACGGGGCCAAGATGTCGAAATCCAAGGGCAATACGGTCGATCCCCAGGGCCTGATAGACGAATACGGGGCGGATACGGCGCGGCTTTTCATGATGTTCGCGTCCCCTCCTGAGCAGTCTCTGGAATGGTCGGATGCCGGGGTGGAAGGAGCCTTCCGCTTCCTCAAGAGATTGTGGAAAATGGTCCATGAGCATGTGGAAGCGGGCGTCGTGCCGGCCTATAGGGCAGGGGATCTCACCTCGGAACTCAGGGAGATTCGCCGGCTGGTGCATGCCACGCTGGAGAAGGTGGGCGACGACTATGGGCGGCGGCAGACTTTCAATACCGCCATTGCCGCAGTCATGGAGCTGATGAATGCCCTTTCCCGATGCGGGGATCAAAGCCCGGCTGGCAGGGGCGTGATGCAGGAAGCGCTGGAGAAAATCGTGCTGATGCTCTCCCCGATCGTGCCGCATGTCTGCCAGGTGCTCTGGCGGGAGCTCCGGGATGGCGCCGACATCCTGCAGGAAGCCTGGCCGGAAGGCGACCAGGCGGCGCTGGTTCAGGACGAGATCGAGCTCGTCATCCAGGTGAACGGCAAGCTCAGGGGGGCCATGAAGGTGGGGAAAGAGGCCGACAGGGAATCCATCGAAGCGGCGGCGAGAGCCCATGTCGAAAAATTCATAGGCGATCAGGCTGTCAGGAAAATCATCGTGGTGCCCGGGCGCCTCGTCAACATCGTGGTGTGAAAATGCGCAAACTTGTCCCGATTTTTCTGGCCCTCCAGCTCGCTTCCTGCGGATTCCATCTGCGCGGGCAGGAAGAGTTTCCTTTCGAAAGCATTGCGATTTCGCCTGGAGGGACACCCCTTGCCGCTGAACTGAAGCGTTCCATCGAGTCGGGCAGTGAAGCGCGCGTGGTCGACAAGCCGACCAAGTCCTCCTGGAGACTGGAGGTTCTGAGTGCGGTGAATGACAGGATCATCCTTTCGCTGGATGCCACCGGGCAGGTCCGGGAATACCAGTTGCGCTACAAGGTGGCTTTCCGCCTGCTGGACGACAAGGGAGAAGTGCGGATTCCGAGAAGCGAACTCTTCCTGACCCGGTTGCTGAGCTACGACATTTCCGAAATTCTGGCGAAGGAGAGCGAAGCCGTGCTGCTGAATAACGACATGCAAAGCGACGCGGTCGACCAGATCATCCGTCGCCTTGCCGCAGTGAAGCCTGATGAAAATTGATTCGGGCAGGCTGGACGCCCATCTGGAAAAGGGGCTGCAGCGCCTTTACGTGCTTCACGGCGACTCCCCTCTTCTGCTCGCGGAGGCGGCCGATTCGATCCGCGCGGCAGCCAGAAGAGCAGGCTTTCTCGAGCGCGACATCCTGACTGTCGAGCAGGGCTTCGACTGGAATGCGCTGCTTGATGCTTCGAGAAGCCTTTCCCTGTTCTGTTCGAAGAAGCTCGTCGACCTCAGGATTCCTTCCGGCAAGGTCGGCGCGGAAGGCAGTCAGGCGCTGCAGTCCTATTGCGAGGCATTGCAGCCCGACGTGCTCACCCTGGTCAGCATGGGGAAGCTCGACAGGCAGGGCATGGCTTCGAAATGGTTCGAGGCGCTCGATCGATATGGCGTTGCGGTTTCGGCAAATTCGATCGAAAGGGGAGAGCTGCCGCAATGGATTTCCCGAAGGCTTGCCCGGCAGAACCAGCAGGCCGATATCGAAACGCTGCAATTCATTGCCGATTGCGTGGAAGGAAACCTGCTTGCTGCGCACCAGGAAATCAGCAAGCTCGGCCTCCTTCATCCCCCCGGGAAAATTTCCTTTGTCGATGCGAAGAAGGCTGTTCTGGATGTCGCGCGCTACGACATATTCCAGCTCGGCGAAGCCATGCTGGCCCCGGATGTCGCGCGCTACGCGAAGATACTGGAGGCCCTGGAAGGCGAAGGGGTTGCCGAGCCCCTGGTGCTTTGGCATCTGGCCGATGAAATCAGGGCGCTTCTCAGGGTGGCTGCCGGAATGAAGCGGGGCCTCCCGCAGGCGCAGGTGCTGAGGGACGCGCGCATATGGGGAGCGCGGCAGACGCTTGTCCTGAAAGCAAGCAAGCGGGTCGGCCTAGGATTCCTGGAGCAAATGCTGCTCAAGGCCGCCCATATAGACCAGATGATCAAGGGCTTGCGCAAGGGGAATGTCTGGGACGAACTGCTGCAGCTCGGCCTGAATTTCGCCGCCAGGCCCAAAAACGGATAAAATGAACGATTTTGCGGGGTTCTTCTATGGACATCAAAAGCTACATGGATGGCGTCGGCAGGGAGGCGAGAGCGGCATCCAGGCTGATGGCGCGGGCGGATACGGCAGCCAAGAACCGCGCGCTGGAAGCGATCGCGGAGGCTATCTCTCGCGAGGCTGATCGCCTTCTGGAAGCCAATGCCATGGATCTGGAGGGAGCGAAACAGAGAGGGCTGGAGCCCGCGCTCATCGATCGATTGACCCTTTCCAGGAAAGGCATTGCCGGAATGAGCGAGGGATTGCTGCAGATCGCCTCCCTTCCCGATCCCATAGGCGAGATCAGCGACATGAAATTCCGCCCTTCCGGCATCCAGGTCGGCAGGATGCGCGTTCCCCTGGGTGTGATCGGCATCATTTACGAGGCTCGCCCCAACGTGACCGCAGATGCCGCCGGACTTTGCCTGAAGTCTGGCAATGCCGCGATCCTGCGCGGCGGCTCCGAGGCGCTGCACTGCAACCAGGCGATCGCAGCCCTGGTCCACGAAGGACTGCGCACTGCAGGGCTTCCCGAGACGGCAGTTCAGGTGATCGCAACCCCTGACCGCGCCGCCGTCGGCGAACTGATCACGATGAAGGATCATGTCGACGTGATCGTCCCGAGGGGCGGAAAAGGGCTGATCGAGCGCATCTCGGGCGAGGCGACGATCCCGGTCATCAAGCATCTTCACGGGGTGTGCCATGTCTATATCGACGACAGCGCCGATTTCGACAAGGCGCTGAGAATAGCCGACAATGCCAAGACGCAGCGCTACGGCACCTGCAACACGATGGAGACGCTGCTCGTCGCATCCGGCGTGGCAGACAGGATTCTGCCCCCGCTCTGCGCGATCTATCTGCAAAAGGGCGTCGAGCTGAGGGGTGACGAGGCCGCCAGGCGCATCGTTCCGCAAATGATCGCGGCGACGGAAGAGGACTGGAAGACGGAATATCTCGCCCCCATCCTGAGCGTTCGCGTCGTGAAGGATCTGGACGAGGCGATGGAGCATATCAACCGTTACGGTTCCCAGCATACCGACGCCATCGTCACGGAGGATTATTCGAAAGCGCGCCGCTTCATCAGGGAGGTCGATTCGAGTTCGGTCATGGTGAATGCATCGACGCGATTTGCCGACGGGTTCGAATACGGTCTCGGCGCGGAAATCGGCATTTCCACCGACAAGATTCATGCGCGCGGACCGGTCGGCCTGGAAGGGCTGACCAGCCAGAAATTCATCGTCCTCGGAGACGGGCAGGTGAGGACGTGACAAGGAGAATCGAATGAGCAGAAAACTGGAAGTCAAGGTGCCGGGAATCGGCAATTTCAAGGACGTCGCCATTATCGAGGTGGCGGTGAAATCGGGGGACCGGCTGGAGAAGGATGCGACCCTCGTCACGCTCGAATCGGACAAGGCCACGATCGACGTTCCCGCCCCCTTCGCAGGCATCGTGCGTGAAATATCGGTCAAGGTCGGGGACCTCGTTTCCGAGGGCTCCCGCCTGCTTTTCATGGAAGTCGAATCTGCCGATGCGCCAGCGGCGGCAGCCTCAGCGCCTGGCGCAGAGCGTTCCGGCCTGCATGCAGACGTGGTGGTTCTGGGGGCAGGCCCCGGCGGATATACGGCGGCTTTCCGCGCAGCGGACCTGGGAAAGAGCGTGATTCTGATCGAGCGGCACGAGAAGCTCGGCGGAGTCTGCCTCAACGTGGGATGCATCCCTTCCAAGGCGCTGCTGCATGTCGCCAAAGTCATCACCGAGGCCGAAGAAGTCGGCAGCCACGGCGTGACTTTCGGCAAGCCGGCTGTCGATATCGATGCCGTGCGAAGCTGGAAAAACGAAGTGGTCGGGAAATTGACCAGGGGACTTTCCGGGCTCGCGAAGCAGCGGAAGGTGAAAGTGGTGAGGGGAGAGGGAAAGTTCGTCTCGGGCAATTCGATCGAGGTTGCGACAGCCGAAGGAATTTCGACGATTTCCTTCGATTCGGCGATTATCGCGGCAGGGTCGAGCGTCGCGAAAATTCCCGGATTCCCCTACGAGGACCCGAGAATCATCGATTCTACCGGGGCGCTTGCGCTGGAATCGATTCCGGAAAGAATGCTGGTGGTGGGCGGCGGCATCATAGGGCTTGAAATGGCTGCCGTGTACAGTGCGCTGGGAGCGAAAATCACGGTCGTCGAGTTGATGGATTCCCTCATTCCGGGGGCGGACAAGGATATCGTTAAGCCCCTGCACAAGCACATCGAGTCCCGCTACGAAGCGATCCTGCTCAAGACCAAGGTGACGAAGATGGAGCCGCTCGCCGAGGGCATCAGGGTCCATTTCGAGGGTGAAAAGGCACCCGAGCCGCAGCTTTTCGACAGGATCCTCATGGCCGTGGGACGGCGCCCCAACGGCAAAGCGGTAGGCGCGGAGAATGCGGGCATTTTTGTCGACGAGCGGGGTTTCATTCCAGTGGATGGGCAATGCAGGACGAATGTGCCGAACATTTTCGCCATCGGCGACATCGTCGGAGAACCCATGCTGGCGCACAAGGCGACTTATGAAGCCAAGATCGCGGCTGAAGTGATATCCGGGCACAAGGCGCATTTCGATGCGCTCACCATTCCTTCGGTGGCCTATACCGACCCTGAAGTGGCCTGGATGGGGCTGACCGAGAAGGAGGCGAAGCAGCAGGGCGTCGAGTACGACAAGGCGGTCTTCCCTTGGGCAGCGAGCGGGCGCTCGCTTTCGACGGGGCGAAGCGAGGGCATGACCAAGCTTGTTTTTGCCAAGGACTCCGGAAAACTCCTCGGGGCGGCCATGGTCGGCACCAATGCCGGCGAATTGATCGCCGAAATGGTGCTTGCCCTCGAAATGGGGGCGGATGCGGAAGACATCGCGCTTACGATACATCCCCATCCGACGCTTTCCGAAACCGCGATGTTCGCCTCCGAAATCGCCATCGGCAGCATCACCGATCTTTACATGCCGAAGAAGTAGGTGTCGGAACGGCCATGAGCGCTAGACTTCGGGAGATTCCCTACAACTATACTTCCTTTTCCGATCGCGAAATCGTCATCAGGATCCTCGGCGGGGAAGCGTGGAACGTCCTGAACGAGTTGAGATCGGAGCGGAAGACGGGGCGCTCCGCGCGCATGCTTTACGAAGTGCTCGGCGACATCTGGGTGGTTTCGAGAAACCCCTATCTCCAGGACGACCTGCTTTCCAACCGCGAAAGGCGAAAGGCGCTGGTCGGCGCGCTGAGGCACAGGCTTTCCGCGATCGAGGAGCGGCGACAGGAGAACGAGAAGGTCAAATTCCTGCTTGCCAGGGCGCACCAGGCGGTGAACGCGTTCGAATCGGAATTCGAGGAGACCCTGAAACTCAGGCGTCGCGCAGCTCGCCTGCTTTCCAGGTTCACCCGGCGCGACAACATCGCGTTCGACGGCCTGGCAAGAGTCTCCCATGTCACCGATGCCACCGACTGGCGGGTCGAATATCCTTTCGTGGTGATCAGCCCCGATGCCGAGGAAGAGGTCGCCCAGCTTGTCGGCGCCTGCATCGAATTGGGACTCACCATGATTCCGCGGGGGGGCGGCACAGGCTACACGGGCGGGGCAATTCCGCTCACCAAGCATTCTGCCGTGCTCAACACCGAAAAGCTGGAAAATCTCGGCCCGATCGAGCATCTCGCCCTTCCCGGACTGGATTTTCCCGTCCCCACCCTGCACTGCGGGGCGGGAGTGGTGACCCGCCGCGTGATGGACAGCGCGGAAGAGGGCGGCTATGTCTTCGCGGTCGATCCGACTTCTGCGGACGCTTCCTGCATAGGCGGAAACGTCGCCATGAATGCGGGGGGAAAGAAAGCGGTGCTGTGGGGAACCGCGCTAGACAACCTCGCTTCCTGGAAAATGGTCACCCCTGATGCGAACTGGCTTCTCGTCGAAAGGCTGGATCACAATCTGGGGAAGATACACGATATCAAAACCGCGAAATTCAGGATAAGCCGTTTTGCCCAGGACGGAAAAACGCCGCTGCACGAGCCGGAAGTGCTCGAAATCGAGGGGAAGAAATTCAGGAAGGAAGGTCTCGGCAAGGACGTGACGGACAAGTTCCTTTCGGGCCTTCCCGGAATACAGAAGGAAGGATGCGATGGCATCATCACATCCGCCCGGTTCATTCTGCACAAAATGCCGAAGCATACCCGGACAGTCTGCCTGGAATTCTTCTCCGAAATCAGGGAAGCGGTGCCCGCGATTGTCGAAATCAAGGATTATCTCGATGCGCACGAGGAAGCGACCCTCGCAGGGCTGGAGCATCTGGACGCGCGCTATCTGAAGGCGGTGGGCTATTCGACGAAATCCCGAACCGTGCTGCCGAAAATGGTATTGATCGCCGATATCGTCGGGGACGACGAGGACGAAATCGCGATCGCCGCGTCCCGTGTGGTGAAGATAGCCAATTTGCGCGGAGGGGAAGGATCGATTGCCGTGACCCCGGAGGCGAGAAAGAAATTCTGGCTGGATCGTGCGCGCACCGCTGCCATCGCAAAGCACACCAATGCGTTCAAGATCAACGAGGACGTGGTGATTCCGCTGCCCCGCCTGGGTGACTACTCGGACGGCATAGAACGGATAAATATCGAGCTCTCGATCAGGAACAAATTGAACCTTCTCGATGCCCTGGACGCCTTCTTTCAGGGGGATCTTCCCCTGGTGCAGGACGACGAGAAAATCGGTTCGGAAGAGCTTCTCGGCAACCGGGTCGGGCAGGCCAGGGCGCTCCTGGGAGAGGCGAAGGAACGCTGGCGTTTCATGCTGGAAAACCTGGATGAGCCGGCCGAAGAAGGCGAATCGGTATTCAGGGCATTGCAGTCGCACGGCATCAGGGTTTCGTGGAAAAGCGAAATCCGCGCGAAGCTGCACCAGATTTTCTCGGGCAGGGTCTACCAGAAGATCCTGGAGGAATGCGACGCCGTGCATGGCAAGGTGCTGAAATCGCGCGTTTTCGTCGCGCTCCACATGCATGCCGGAGACGGCAACGTGCATACCAACATCCCGGTCAACTCGGACGATTACCTGATGCTGCAGCAGGCGAACGAGGCGGTCGCGAGAATCATGGCGCTCGCAAAATCGCTGGGCGGCGTGATTTCCGGGGAGCACGGCATAGGCATCACCAAGATCGAGTTCCTGGAGCCGCAGGAACTCGATGCGTTCGCTGCCTACAAGGCGAAAGTCGATCCCCATGGGCGATTCAACAAGGGCAAGCTGATGCACGGGGCCGATCTCGGGGATGCCTATACGCCCAGTTTCAATCTTCTCGAACTGGAGAGCCTGATCCTCGAGCAGAGCGAGATCGGCAAGATCTCGGATTCGATCAAGGACTGCATGCGCTGCGGAAAATGCAAGCCGGTCTGCAATACCCATGTGCCGCGGGCCAACCTGCTCTACAGCCCGAGGAACAAGATCCTGGGAACCAGCCTTCTGGTCGAGGCTTTCCTTTACGAAGAGCAGACCAGAAGAGGGATTTCGTTCAGGCATTTCGACGAATTTTGCGATGTGGCGGATCACTGCACCGTCTGCCATAAATGCGCCAATCCCTGTCCGGTCAAGATCGATTTCGGCGACGTTTCGATCATGATGCGCAATTTCCTCAGGAAGATGGGGAAGAAGAAGGCGAGCTTGGGTACGGCTGCGGCGATGTTCTTTCTCACCGCGACCGATCCAGAGGCGATTGCCATGACCCGCAAGTTCATGATCGAGTGGGGCTACAAGCTGCAGCGCATGGGCCACGCGGCTGCGAGGAAGCTGGGGTTGATCCAGAGTCAGATGGCGCATCCTGCTTCGTCGGTGGGGCGGCCGAAGCTGCAGGCTCAGGTGATCCATTTCCTCAACAAGCCGATGCCGGGCAATTTGCCCAAGAAGACTTCGCGCGCGCTGCTCGACATCGAAAACGATGCCGTCGTTCCGGTGATACGGGACAAGGCGAAGGTGGGCGAGGAAACGGACGCCGTGTTCTATTTCCCTGGATGCGGATCGGAGCGGCTCTTCGGTCAGGTCGGGCTTGCCACCCAGGCGATGCTTTTCGAAATCGGGGTCCAGACCGTGCTTCCCCCGGGATACCTGTGCTGCGGCTATCCCCAGACTTCCGCAGGGGAGGGCGACAAGGGGCAGGAGATCGTCACCAGGAACCGGGTGCTTTTCCATCGCCTGGCCAACACCTTGAATTACCTGGACATCAAGACGGTGATCGTGTCCTGCGGAACCTGCATGGATCAGCTGCAGAAATACGAGTTCGGGAAGATCTTTCCGGGCTGCAGGCTGCTCGACATCCACGAATACCTGCTCGAGAAAGGGGTCAGGATGGACGGGCTGCAGGGCGTGCGCTACATGTACCACGATCCCTGCCATACGCCGATGAAGACCTACGAGCCGCTGGGCGTGGCGAAGCAGCTGGTCGGGCAGGATGTCGTCCTGAGCGAGCGCTGCTGCGGGGAGGCGGGAACGCTCGCGGTGACTCGCCCCGACATTTCGACCCAGGTGAGATTCAGGAAGCAGGAAGAAATCCTGAAAAAGGTCGATCAGATCGGAAAGAGCCAGCCCGTCAAGCTGCTCACTTCCTGTCCGTCCTGCCTCCAGGGATTGTCCCGCTACAATGAGGATGCCGGCATCGAGGCGGATTATATCGTCGTCGAAATGGCGCGCCACCTTCTGGGGGAAAACTGGATGGCGGATTATGTGGCAAAAGCCAACAATGGCGGGATTGAGCGGGTACTGCTCTGATGTGCGAACTGTGCGAAGAGACGGGAGGCGACCTCGTCTGGCAGAACGGACTTTGCCGGGTGGTGCTCGTCATGGATGAGGATTATCCCGGGTTCTGCAGGGTCATTCTGCAGCGCCATGTCGCCGAGATGAGCGATCTTCCTGAAGAGGAGCGCATCGCCTTGATGAGGGTCGTTTTTTCGGTGGAGCAGGCGGCAAGATCCGCGCTGCATCCTGACAAGATCAATCTCGCAAGCCTCGGGAACATGACCCCCCATCTGCACTGGCATGTCATCCCCCGCTTTTCGGGCGACCGCCATTTCCCGAATCCGGTATGGGGAAAACCGCTGAGGGAGGAGTCCGCCCCCCTGCTTCCCGGCTGGAAGGCGCTGCTGGAATCGCAGCTCAGGGAAGTGCTTGGGCCTCAGGATATGAGCTGACTGAACTTGCGGGCCGGATTGGGCATCGAAGGCTTGGAGCAGGCTTCGCTGCTTGATGCGCGGCGCGAAGTGCAGCAGAATAGCGCATGCGCTTGATAATTTGCGGTACATGATATAATGACCACCCTTCGGATTCGATCATAGGCTCTTGATCTGACATGCAGCTACATGCTTTTGGCATCAATCATCAGACTGCGCCCGTTGACGTACGCGAAAAGGTCGCATTCCAGCCCGATTCCATGGAAGGGGCGCTGCGCGATCTCGTCGACAGCTGCAAGGTCAGGGAAGCTGCGATCATATCGACCTGCAACAGGACCGAAATCTACTGCAATGCCCATGATCCTGCGCCAGCGATAGACTGGCTTGCAGACTATCATCATCTGAAAACGCAGTACATTGCCCCCTACGTTTATACTTTCCCGCGCGGGGAGGCGGTCAAGCATGCCTTCAGGGTCGCGAGCGGACTGGACTCGATGGTCATCGGCGAGCCGCAGATCCTGGGGCAGTTCAAGCAGGCGGTGAATTCCGCCGAACAGGCCGGCACGTTGGGCTTTTTGCTGCACAAACTGTTCCAAAGAACTTTTTCCGTCGCCAAGGAAGTCAGAAGCCAGACCTCGATCGGGTCGAGCTCGGTGTCGATGGCAGCTGCCGCGGTGCGGCTGGCCGAGCGCATTTTCCCCTCGATTGCCGACCAGAATGTCCTCTTCATCGGCGCTGGCGAGATGATCGAGCTGAATGCGATGCATTTTTCCGCGCACAATCCGAAGAAGATCACGGTCGCCAACCGCACGCTGGAGCGAGCCAAGCAGCTGGCTTCCCGTTTCAACGGCCAAGGCATCACCCTGAACGAGCTTCCCGAACATCTGGCGGAAAACGACATCATCGTCACGTCCACCGCGAGCCAGCTGCCGATTCTCGGCAAGGGCATGGTCGAGCGCGCGATCAAGGCGCGCAAGCACAGGCCGATTTTCATGGTCGACCTTGCCGTGCCGAGGGATATTGAGCCGGAAGTTTCCGAACTTGACGACGTGTTCCTTTATACCGTCGACGACTTGGCCGGAGTGGTCAGGGAAGGACTCAATTCCAGGCAAAGCGCGGTTGCCCAGGCCGAGGTGATCATCGATTCGAATGTCGCCAATTTCATGGACTGGCTCGAATCCCGCGAAATCGTCCCGACGATCCGCGCCTTGCGCGATCATGGCGAGCGCCACCGCAGGCACGAGCTGGACCGGGCGATGCGCATGCTGGCGAAGGGGGTCGATCCGCAGCAGGTCCTGGAAGCCCTCAGCGTGGGCCTCACGAACAAGTTCCTGCATGTTCCCAGTCATGCCCTGAACCACGCCAATGCGGCAGAGCGGGACGATCTGGTCGATCTCGTCAATCGCCTGTACCATCTCCATTCCGCTGAATGAACAAAACCATCGCGGCCAAGCTCGCCCGGCTGCGCGAGCGACTCGTCGAGCTTGATCGTCTGCTTTCCAGCGAATCGGCAACCAGCAACCTGGACAACTACAGGAAGCTCAGCCGCGAGCATGCGGAAATCGCTCCCGTCGTTGCGCTTTACGGCGAATACGAAAAATGCGAGGAAGACATCGCAACTGCCCAGGAAATGGTCGGCGACCCTTCGATGCGGGAATTCGGCGAGGCCGAGTTGCGGGAGGGGAAGGAAAGGCTCGCCAGGATTTCATCGGAGCTTCAGAAGCTGCTGCTGCCGAAGGATGCCAACGACGAGCGCAACCTTTTCCTGGAAATCCGGGCAGGGACAGGCGGAGACGAATCCGCGCTTTTCGCGGGAGACCTTTTCAGGATGTACAGCCGTTTCGCGGAGCGAAATCGCTGGGGGGTCGAAATCATTTCGCAAAGCCCCAGCGAAGCGGGCGGATACAAGGAAATCATCGCCAAGATCGTCGGGCATGGCGCCTATTCCAAGCTCAAGTTCGAATCCGGGGCGCATCGCGTGCAGCGCGTCCCCGCGACGGAAACCCAGGGCAGGATCCACACTTCGGCCTGCACGGTTGCGATTCTTCCCGAAGTCGATGCCGTCGACGATGTGGTGCTGAATCCGGCCGATCTCAGGATCGATACCTTCAGGGCCAGTGGCGCTGGAGGACAGCACATCAACAAAACCGATTCTGCGGTCAGGATCACGCACCTTCCCACGGGGGTGGTCGTGGAATGCCAGGACGACCGTTCCCAGCATAAGAACAAGGCCCAGGCGATGTCGGTTCTGGCTGCGAGAATCAGGGACAGGCAGGTGGCCGAGCAGCAGTCGCAACAGGCCGCTGCAAGAAAATCACTGGTGGGCAGCGGAGACCGTTCCGAGCGCATCAGGACGTACAATTTTCCGCAGGGGCGGGTCACCGACCACAGGATCAACTTGACCCTCTACAAGATCGACGAAATCATGGATGGCGACTTGTTCGAGCTGACCGGCGCGTTGATGGCGCAGCATCAGGCCGACATGCTTGCGGCGATGTCTGAAGAGGTCAGGCTGGGTTGAACGTCGCCCAAGCCCTGAAGCTGGCTGCCGACAGGATGGCCAGGGCGCTCGATCTCGATGCCGCAAGCGTGGGCGTCGAGGCCAGGGCGCTCCTTGCGTCTGCCTTGAGCGTCGGCCGCGCCTGGCTCATTGCCCACGCCACGGATCCAGTCGATCCGGAAGCGCTCCCGAAATTCGAAGCCATGGTCGAAAGAAGGTTAACGGGCGAGCCGGTCGCCTATATTCTGGGTTGCAGGGAGTTTTACGGCATCGGGTTCAAGGTGACGAAAGAGGTTCTCGTTCCGAGGCCGGAGACGGAGCTGCTGGTCGACCTTGCCCTCGAACGCATTCCGGAGCAGGGGGCTTTCAGGGTGCTCGACCTTGGAACCGGAAGCGGAATCGTCGGAATTTCGGTGGCAAGACACAGGCAGCGTGCGACAGTCACCGCGGTCGACAAATCAGCGTCTGCGCTTGCCGTGGCGAAACAGAACGGGGAGGGTCTGGGAAACATCCGGTTTGTGGAAAGCGACTGGTTCGCTGCGCTCCAGGGGGAGAAATTCGATCTGATCCTGTCCAATCCGCCTTACATTGCGGAAGGGGACGCGCATCTTGCGAACCTGAAATTCGAGCCGGCGCTTGCATTGACGAGCGGCAAGGACGGTCTGGATGCGATCAGAAACATAATCGAAGCGGCCCCCCATCATCTCGAACCCGGAGGATGGCTGCTTTTCGAGCACGGCTACGACCAAGGTGAAATTTGCCGGGAGCTTCTTTCGGAAAAGCTTGCCGAAGTGGGTTCCTGGCAGGATCTTTCCGGAATCGAGCGCGTCAGCGGCGGAAGATTGACCGCAGGGTGAACGGCGGGTACACTTTATCTCACTATTTTTGTCGGATTTTACGGAGCTTCCATGGACATACAGGACACAATCAGGAGTCAGGTCACGGGCAATCATGTCGTGCTTTACATGAAGGGGACGCCCCAGTTTCCGCAATGCGGTTTTTCGGCGAATGCCGTGAACCTTCTGAAGCGTTGCGGCGTTCAGGATTTCTTCAGCGTCGACGTGCTCGCCAACCCTGAAATTCGCCAGGGAATCAAGGAGTACGCCAACTGGCCGACCATTCCGCAGCTTTATGTCAACGGCGAATTCGTCGGCGGCTCGGACATCATGATCGAACTGTTCCAGTCGGGAGAATTGCAGGAAATGCTGAAGTAGGGACTGTCGGCAGTCCCTGATTCACCTGATTTCGGCGAGTAGCGCATCGATCATCGATGCTGCCTGATGCAGGTAGCCTGAACCGAACAGGTTGAGGTGGTTCAGCACATGATACAGATTATAGAGCGTCTTTCTCGTCCCATACCCCGGGTCTAGCGGGAAGGACTCGATGTAGGCCGAGTAGAATTCCCGCGGAAAGCCGCCGAAGAGTTCGGTCATCGCGATATCGGCTTCGCGGTCCCCGAAGTAGACTGCGGGATCGTACAGCACGGGACGCCCCGATGCATCGAATCCGGCGTTTCCCCGCCACAGGTCGCCGTGCAGCAGGGAAGGCGAAGGCTTGTGGCCGACAAAGAATGCATCCAGATTTTCCATCAGCTCTTCCGCCCTGCGCCCGAAATCGCAGCCGTTTCTTCTGGCAAGATCGAACTGGAAGCCCAGTCGCCTCGCTTTCCAGAATTCGATCCAGTCTTTCGAAGGCGCATTGATCTGTGGCGTGGAGCCGATGAGATTGTCGATATCCCAACCGAACTGTCCTGATGGGACCCGGTGAAGGGCTGCGAGACTCGCGCCGAGAAGATCGAACCGCATGACTTCCCGGCTCATTTCGACATATTCCAGAGCCAGCCAGTGGCGGCCCTCATGACACCCTAGGCAAATCACGCCGGGGGTGCGCACTGCTTTGCCGATCGCTTCAAGCCCAGCGGCTTCGGGTTCGAAAGGCAGTTTTCCGGTTTTGACGAAGTAGCGCCCTGAATTTCCTTCGAGCAGCCATGCATCCGAGATGCAGCCGCCGCCGATTGCGCTTTTCCCGAGCGGAAGAAAGGGTCCCCCCGTCGCATCCGAAATTCCGGATGCGATGCTTCGCCAAAGATCAGGCAAGATTCTTTCTGGCGCGCAGGATAGCCGCCATCACCTGCTTCGGCGCCGTCCCGCCGATATGGTCGCGGCTGCCCATGGAGCCTTCCAGGGTGAGGACCTGGCGCGCATCTTCTTCGATCAGATTCGAGAACTGCTTCAGTTCCTGAAGGGAGAGCTCGCCCAGATCGCAGCCCTTTTCCTCGCAATAGCGCACGGCCCTCGCCACGGCTTCGTGAGCATCCCGGAAGGGCAGTCCCTTCTTCACGAGATAGTCCGCAAGATCGGTTGCGGTGGCATAACCCCGGCTCGCCGCAAGGCGCATGGCGTCCTTGTTGACCTTGATCCCGGGAATCATCTGGGCATAGATCCTGAGGCTGGTCAGGACCGTGTCTGCCGCATCGAAAAGCGGCTCCTTGTCTTCCTGGTTGTCCTTGTTGTAGGCAAGCGGCTGGGATTTCATCAGCGTCAGCAGGGCGATCAGGTGCCCGTTGATCCTGCCCGTTTTTCCCCGGACCAGCTCCGGAACGTCCGGATTCTTTTTCTGCGGCATGATGGAGGAGCCGGTGCAGAAGCGGTCTGCAATGTCGATGAAGCCGAATCCGGGGTTCATCCACAGAATCAATTCCTCGGAAAAGCGCGAAAGGTGGGTCATGACGAGGGCGCTGGCCGAGCAGAATTCGATCGCGAAATCCCTGTCGGAAACCGCATCCAGCGAATTTTCGCAGACGCCTTCGAACCCGAGCATTTTCGCCACGCCCTCCCGGTCGATGGGGTAACTGCTCCCTGCCAGAGCGGCGGAACCCAGGGGCAGCCGGTTGACGCGTTTGCGGCAATCGGAAAAACGCTCCCTGTCGCGAGAGAGCATTTCGAAGTAGGCCATCAGATGGTGCCCGAAGCTGACGGGCTGCGCGACCTGCAGATGGGTGAATCCGGGCATCACGGTGTCCGCATGCTGTTCCGCGAGATCGAGGATCGCCGACTGCAGCGACTTGATCGATTCGTCGATTTCGTCGATTTCATGCCGCAGGAAGAGCCGGATGTCGGTTGCAACCTGGTCGTTTCTGGATCTTGCCGTATGCAGGCGCTTCCCGGCATCGCCTACCAGCGCAGTCAGGCGCTTCTCGATATTGAGATGGACGTCCTCCAGCTCGAGCGACCAGTCGAATTTCCCGTCCCGGATTTCAAGCAGTATGATCTGGAGCCCGTTTTCTATGGCATCGAGGTTCCGGCGGCTCAATATGCCGACAGAATGGAGCATTTTCGCATGGGCGAGAGAGCCCTGAATGTCGAATTCGGCCAGCCGCTTGTCGAAGGAAATCGAGGCGGTAAAGCGCTGGACCATTTCCGCAACCGGCTCGGAGAACCTGCCCGACCATGTTTTCGAATTCGAACCTTCATTTTGGAGGTCTTGCATACCGTTCCCGCCTTGTTCAGAATAAGTAGATGAATTCCAATAGTATAAATCAAAACCTCACGCTGCCGAATTTCCGCAATTCCGGGATCATGCTGCGCATCCTGGCGATTCTGCTGAAATCCGGATCCTGGCAGGGGCTGCTGCGGGAATGGGCCGGCATTTCCGTGGTGAGCCAGCCCCTGCCGAAAAATGCGGCATACCCTGGCATCGAGCCTGAAAACCGAGATCATCGGCAATGCTTTTCAGATCCACATCTTCTGCCCGATATTCAGGAGACGAATCAGCGTGTCTGACGAAGCATTGAAAGTGCTCATCGTCGATGACGAGCAGCCTGCAAGGCAGAGAGCCAGGGATGTCCTGGCGGACTGCGCGTCGAAATTGCCCCTGGAAATCGTCGGGGAGGCTGCAAATGGGCTGGAGGCGCTGCAGCTCATCGAATCGAGCGAAGTCGAGGTCGTGCTGCTCGATATCAGAATGCCCGACATGGATGGAATCGAACTCGCCCAGTACCTGACGAAGCTGCCCAATCCCCCTGCGGTGATCTTTACCACGGCATACAGCGACCATGCGCTTGAAGCCTTCGAGGTGCATGCCGTCGATTATCTGACGAAGCCCATCAGGCTCGGCCGCCTGTTCAATGCGCTGTCCAGGGCGAGCGCCATGCGGCCGCTGCCGCTCGACATGTTGCAAGCGATGTCGGATGCCCCGAGAACTCATCTTTCCGTCCAGGAAAGGGGGAAGATTCATCTCGTGCCGGTCGCTGACATCATTTACATGAAGGCGGAACTCAAGTACGTGGCGCTGAACACGAAGGACAAATCTTACCTGCTCGAGGAGTCGCTTTTGAGTCTGGAAGGTGAATTCAGGGAGGATTTCGTGCGAATCCATCGCAATACCCTGGTTGCAAAGAAATACATGCTGGGTTTCGAAAAGGATGCCGAGGAAGACGGCGGCTGGAAGGTGATCCTGGGCGGCAGGGCGGAAAAATTGCCCATCAGCAGACGTCAGCAGCACATCATCAAGCAGTATTCGGCCAATTGAGCCGGCTGAATTTTGGATTGCCAAATCATGGACTTTCATAAATTTTAGGTGTAGAGTAAGTTGCAGGTATGTAAAGGGCAAACTGGCAGCAATGTCAGGACGCAAAGCTTCCGGTCCGGTTTCAGCGGATAGCGGGGTTACCGTAGAGGATATATGAGCCTATCCGAGCATTATGGCCACTTTCTGACCGGCCGCCTGACCGGCGCCGGGCGTGTTGGATCTCATGGTCCGGAATCCGGACAGGATCGTTTCTTCTCTCCCGCTGCGGAGTCATTCTCAACGCGTTTCGCATGGACGGATCCAGGTGCATCAGCCGATGCGCGCCTTCTTTCAAGATCGGTGCATTTCGGGCGTTCATGCGCTACGGCCTTTTCAGGAAATCGGGCGAACAACGAATGGATGTCGGTGGAAAGAGGCTTGCGCGGCCTGTTATGTCCCAGGGTTTTGCAGGGAAAAATCGGTCGGCAGGGGCTGCAATGATGCTGCAAACCGGATTCACGCTTACGGAAATGCTGATCACTGTTGCCATCATTGTCTTGATGCTGGCTGCGGGCGTGCCAGCTTATCAGAGCATGGCAACCAGTATGCGCATGAGCGGAGAAATCAATTCGTTTCTGGCAGACATGAAATTCGCCCGCAGCGAAGCAATCAAACGGGGGCAGCCAGTCTATGTCTGCTCTACCTCGGACGGATCGACTTGCAGCAACAACACATCGACCGCTTCGTCGAACTGGACGACTGGCTGGCTGGTGTACGTCGACAATACCGGATCCGGCTTTACTTCCACCCCGTCTGCAGTGCAGATGCTGCGCGTCTCGCCCGGCGTCACAAGAGGGGATACGCTGAGCGGGGGGGCTGCCGCGCAGATATCGCAAAGCGGGTACAATTTTATGGTTGGTACGGTAACGCTTCACGATGCCAACAACGACGTGGCGCAGCGCCGCTGCATCGCTTTTGCGGCGGGCTCAAGCGTATTAAGCAAAGGATCGGGCTGCCCTTGAGACAAGAAGCCGGTTTTTCCATGCTGGAGGTGCTGGTGGCGTTGGTCATCGGCATGATCGGTGTGCTGGGGATGGCCGGCATACAAATTCTGGCCATCAACGACACCGAGCGAGCCCGCTATCAAAGCATTGCTGCGTTGACCGCCTCCAGCATGGTGGCAGAAATGCAGGGCAACTCCGCTTTCTGGGGAGCGACCACAGTGCCTGCCACGGTCACGGTTTCAGGCTCGACGGTGACGGTGAATGGCGTCCTGACAGCGGGAGGGAATTGCAATGGCGTCGTCTGTACAGCTTCCCAGCTGGCCTATTTCGATCTCCAGAACTGGGGGCAGGCATTGGCCGGGGCGCTGCCTTCCGGCAACGGGGCCATAGCTTGCGCCTTGACCACCTCGGTTGTCTGCACCATCAAGATCAACTGGACCGAAAACAACGTCGCCCTCAACAATCCGACCGGTGCGGAGACGGGTATTTTCGCCAGCGGAACCACCGGGGCGCGGAGCTACCAGACCATGGTGAACATACAATGAGAAGCGAGCGAGGGATCGGACTCGTCGAATTGATGGTCGCCCTTACCATAGGGCTGTTCATCATGCTTGGATTGGGAACGGTTTTCTATTCCATGCGGCAGACTTCCATTTCCAGCCAGGGCTTGTCCAGTCTCCAGGATAGCGAGCGGATGGCGATGACTTTTCTGGGAAATGCCATACAAGGCGCGGGATATTACATCTATGCCCAGCCGCCCTACACCAATCCGCTGACGATAAACTCGTCGCCGTTCCCCCTGTCCGGCGTGTTTGCCATGGGGCAGACGCTATCCGGGACTACAGGGGGCTCTCCCGGCACAGACACGCTTTCTGTCCGCTTTCAGGTCAGCGCAGCCAGCAATTATCAGGGGTGTACAGGATCTGCTCTGGCGGGAAGCTTCTATACGGACACGTTCAGCATTGCCGCCAATCCGGCCGACAACAGCAATCCGTACCTGTACTGCACAGAAAGTGGCAGTGCCGCGTCCATCCCGCTGGTTGCCGGAGTCTCCGGTATGACGGTGCTCTATGGCGTGGACACGACGGGTTCCGGGTCGGTGACAGAATACCTTACCGCATCCGCAGTGACGGACTGGTCTGCCGTGAAAACGGTCAATCTGACCTTGAATTTCAGCAACCCGCTGGCACAACAGCCGAACCAGCCGGCAAGCGTCACCCTGTCGCATACGGTTGCCATCATGAACGGATTATAGCCATGAGAAGGAACGGATTTGTACTTGTCGCCAGCCTGATTTTTCTTGTCATCATGACGCTGCTGGGTTTGAGCATGTTTCACGGGTTCACTACCGACAAAATGATGGCGGGCAACCTGCGCGAGAAGAGCAGGGCGGTGGAATCTGCGCAGACCGCGATCAATTATGCCGAATCATGGCTCGCGAACAACGGTTCGACGAGCCCGGTCAGCTGTTCGGGGATGTACAGCACCCCGGCCATATGCACCAATGCACTCCTGAACTCGACAAGCTGGCCGTGGACCTCGGGGGTGAACTTTTCGCTGCCATGTGCGGCGAGCACCCCATCCTGCATCAGTGCAACCGGCGGCGTCGATACTTATGCTGCCAACCCGGTCTATTACATCCAGTACATGGGCGTGAACAGCAGCCAGGCAACGCTGTTTCTGATTACTGCCGCCGCGGTAGGCGGAAACACCAACGCTGTCGCGGTACTGCAAACCGTGTACAGCGTTTCCCAGCAAACCCATTCACTTGGCGGGAGCTAACCATGAAAATAGTCAGGGCTGCAGCAATTCTGCTGATCATGTTGATGACACCTATGGCCAGCATGGGCGCATCGGTTGTCCTCAAGGACAATTTCACCGGCGGTTCCGCCAGCCTTTCCTGGATCGCTCTGAATGGCGCATGCCTGACTGCGGGAAACGGAACGGGCAGCATCCCCGCCTGCAATGGACTGGCTTATTATGGCACTCAAACGCAAGTGGGGCTGACAAACAATACGGACCCCACCGGTTCAGGTGCGCTGAGATTCACCAACGGTTATCCGTATTATCATGAAAACGGCGGGGTCATCCTGAACACCCCGTTTCCCTCCGATCAGGGGGTGCAGGTCACCTTCACGACCTATACCTACGGCGGCGACAACAGCGGGGGGCATGGTGCCGACGGCATCGGATTTTATATCCTGAACGGCACCCAGGCACCGAACCTGGGATCCTGGGGGGGGAGCCTAGGCTACAGTTGTTCCAACACGAATTCGCCCTACAACGGCATGATGGGCGCCTACCTCGGCCTGGGTATTGACGAGTATGGCAACTTCTTGAATCAGAGCGACAACACGGCGACAGGTTTCGGCTATCAGCCGGGAAGAATAGGCATTCGTGGTTACGGGAACGTCAATTTGACTTCGCTGCAGGCGATCAATCCGAGCGCTACAAGTTCCAATGTGCAGAGCGTCTGCCAGAATGGCGGAAGTTACACTTACCATCATACAACGTACACCCTGCCGGATTATGCCGCCATTCCGAACGCATACAAGGTCATGCCATCCAATCAGCCGATTGCCAATGAAGCTGTCACAAAGCGCACCCAGGCGACCCCCATCACTTACAGTCTGAAGATCACCAGCGCCGGGCTCTTGAGCTTCGGTTATTACTACAATGGCGGAGCATACCAGTCTGTCGTGACCAATCAGGATATCAGCGCTTACAACGGACCGATGCCGAGCAGCTTCCTGTTCGGTTTCGGAGGCTCTACCGGCGGAAGCGACAATGTCCACGAAATCACCTGCTTTACAGCCTCATCCATCGGATCGGCCTCCAGCGTCGGCGTCAATGCCATCCAGTCCGGTCAGGTCAAGACCAGTACGCAGGTTTATATCGCCTATTACCACTCGGATGACTGGTGGGGCCAAATGCTCTCGCAGAGCCTAGTGACCAGCGGCGGCAACCTGACAGTTTCGTCGATCGCCAACTGGGATGCGAACTGCGTATTGACTGGCGGCGGCTGCCCGGCGATGGGAACGGACGCACAGGGCAACCCGCTTCACAGCATAACCCTGGAGCCTTATACGAGCCGTCAAATCCTGACGTGGAGCGGTACCGCGGGGATTCCGTTCCAGACAGAAACCAGCCTGCCGAGTGCCATGCAGTCTGCGTTGGACAGCATGGCCAGTTCGATTTCCTCAACCGTCACGGGCCAGAATATTCTGAACTGGTTGCTCGGCGATCGCTCCAACGAGCAGACGACCGGCTCGCTGCGCAAGCGCATCGGGGTGCTGGGCGACATCATCGATTCCAGTCCGACATTTGTCGGTGCGCCTGCGAATGTCTATCCCGTGACCTGGAGCGATGCCTTGAACGGCTCCGCTGCCACCCTTCCCGAAAATGGTTCCGGGGCGCAAACCTACCCGGCATTCCAGTCCAAATTTGCCACGCGGCTGAATGTCGTCTACGACGGGGCCAATGACGGCATCCTTCACGGTTTTCGTACCGGCAACTACAATGCGGACGGCTCCTACAACAGCACCTACAACGACGGTTATGAGGTTCTGGGATATCTGCCGGCCACGCTCCTGCTGTCGAATGCTCCCGGACTTGCCAATCCAGGTTACGCCCATAGCTATTTTGTGGATGCCACCCCCGGGGCTGGGGATCTTTTTTACGGGAACCAGTGGCACACCTGGCTGGTAGGCGGCCTGGGGCAAGGGGGGACGGCCATTTATGCGCTGGATATAACCGATCCGACCACATTCAGCCTGACCAATGCAGCCGCCCTGGTGATGGGCGAATGGACGTCGTCGACCCTCTCCTGCACCAATTCGAGCACGTGCGGAGCCAATTTGGGAAACACCTGGGGCACGCCGCTGATTCGACGCCTGCATAACGGGCAGTGGGCAATGATTTTCGGAAACGGCTTCGGCTCTGCGACAGGGCATGCCGGCGTATATGTCGGCCTGGTCAACTCATCCACCGGCGCCTTGAATTTTCTCTGGCTCGATACGGGCGCAGGCTCGTCGTCGAGCCCGGACGGCATCGCCTATGTTTCATCCGCAGATCTGGATGGCGATCATATCACCGATTATCTTTATGCCGGGGACCTGCAGGGCAACGTCTGGCGTTTCGACCTCACCAACATCAACCCCTCCGATTGGGGCGTGTCGAAATTCGGGAACTCGACGGCAACGCCGCTGTACACGGCCAAGGACGGTTCCGGCAATGTTCAGCCCATTACAACCAAGCTGTCGGTCGATGCGACCATGATCAATGGAATGGATCGCGTCATGGTGACGTTCGGAACGGGCAAGAAAACGCTGGCTACAGCCGTCACCCCGGATAGCTATGCCGGAGGCACTCAGAGTCTTTACGGGATATGGGACTGGGACATGAGCGCGTGGAATACGGGGTTGTCCGTCAATGGGTCGACCTCGCCATCTTCCGGTGGCGTTCCCCCGTCGAGCATACAATACGCTTCACTCAGCGTGCCCCCCTCGACCAACCTTGCAAGATCGAATCTGCAGGTGCAGACGGTGACTTCCTCGACTGCGACAACTTCCAGCGGCCAGGTTCTCGGCTATCGCACTACCAGCAGCAACAACATTTGCTGGATAGGCACGCTGACGTGTTCAACCTCGAACGATCAGTACGGCTGGTATCTGGACTTGCCCACCAGCGGAGAGCAGGTGATTTACAATCCGATCAGCAACAGCGGCGCATTCATCGTCAATACCACGATTCCGCCTTCCGCATCGAATTCACAGTGCAGCCCGTCCACGACCACAGGATGGACAATGGCATTCAACATTCAGACCGGTGGGAATTTTGCACAGGGCTTCTTTCCCGGCTCTGACGGGACGTACAATACCGCGTCCGGAAGCAGTCCGATCAATGGAATCCAGATGAATGCCATAGGAAGCGGATCGATCGTGAATGTCGGCAACAGCCCCTACGATGTTGCGCAAACGCCGAATGGCGTTGCGGTTGTTACCGGAATCAATCCGCAAAGCGGGATTATCGCGCGCCGGGTTACATGGACGGAATTGCGATAAGGGCTTAAATCTGCCGCATTTCGGAGGGCGGCTTTATGGAGACTTCGATGAAGTACACTGGCTTTACCTTGATAGAATTGATGGTTGCGGTGGCGATCGTGGCAATCCTGACGTTTGTCGCGCTGCCGAGCTATCAGAACTATGTTCTCAAGTCGCATCGCACGGCGGCAATCAATGCGTTGCAGGATCTGGCAAGCAGGCAAGCGAGCTACTATACCACCAACAATACCTATGCCACATCCCTGACTGCGCTAGGGTATCCCGCTGATCCGGCCCCGGTGCCAAGTACAGGCAACAGCTACTACAGTCTCAGTCTGGCCCAGGCCAACGCAAGCGCCTTCACTTTGCAGGCGCAGCCGGTCGGCAACCAGTTGAGTGACATTTGTGGAACCTTTACCTACAATAACTTGGGGGTAAAGGGAAACACCGGGGCAACAGGAACCGTTCAGGATTGCTGGGGCTACTGAACCCATCGTGTCTTGGGTTTGGTTGATGCGGTGCGCAATGTTGCGCCGAAGAGACAGCCGGCGAGGGCCGTTTGCCTTCAGGCGAGAGCCTGAGGCACTATATCTCCATGCTGGGGCAATGGCACCTTGAGTCTTGCTGAAGGCGAGTGGGATCCTGATGGACAAGCACAAAACAATCATTGTATTCATGGGCGCAGCTTTGATCCCGGGCGGAGCTTTTGCCGGTGACGGGAAAGTCACGGGCGGCACCGGCATCACGGTTTCTGGGGACGCTTCTGATGTGGGCGGGGCTTATTTCGGACTCAAGGGCGGGGAAGATCCGTTTGCGCATCTGCGCGACAAGGTCAGCCAATACTGGACGCCGGAACTCCATGGCCTGAATGCCAGGATTGCGTACGTCTCGGAAAGCGATGCGGCAGACTTTGCCGGTCTCGACGCCATGTCGCCTGCGAGTGCGAGCAGGCTCTCCTTTTCCCTGAATTACCGTTACGGGCAGGCTTCCGCTTTTCTCGGCAGCGAATCCGATTGGAACGGCGCTGCCTTCGGACCGGCCCGCTCGGCCAATCAGATCGGTGCTTCGTATGATTTCTCCGGGGGTACGAAATTCGGATTCGGCTATGGGCAACTGCAGTACAATTTCCTTGCGGGTTATTCCGCCGGAATGCCGAACGCAGGGGGGCTGCAAATGAACGACTGGTATTTCTCCCTCGTTCAGGATGTCGGCACCGGCGGACATGTGCGGCTTTCCGTTCTTCAGGCGGGCGGCGCGGCTGTCGGCGGGATGGGGGTTCAGGGTTCCGCCAATCAATTGTCATTGGGCTACGGCCATGCCCTTTCGGACCAGACGGAAATCTACGCCCTGTATACCAGGACAAACAATGGCTATAATTTCGCGACCAACCCTTTCGGACTGGGAGCTGGGCCGAATACATTCGGGCTGGGCGTCAAGCACAGCTTCTAGGCGGGTTGATGGGTCCTTGCCAGCGCACGGCTGAAAAATCCCCGCCTGGCGGGGATTTTTTCGTTTCGGATGATGTCATACAAGCCGGATGAAACTGACAAGACCGATTATGACCAGAATTCTGACGATCGAAGATGACGAAACAACCGCGCGGGAAATCATCGCCGAACTCAGCGGCCACGGCTTTGAAGTGGAGTGGGCCGATAACGGAATGACCGGCCTCGCCAAGGCGCTGAGCGGAAATTACGATCTCATCACGCTAGACCGGATGCTGCCCTCCGTCGACGGCCTGGCAATAGTGACTGCCATGCGGCGCGAAAATATCGACACCCCGGTGCTGATGATCAGTGCGCTCAGCGATGTGGACGAGCGGGTTCAGGGGCTGCGCGCCGGGGGGGACGATTATCTGGTCAAACCCTTCGCTTCCGACGAGATGGCGGCAAGGGTCGAGGTGCTGCTGCGCAGGAAGGAAAGGCAGGTTCCCCAGACCGTACTGCGCATCCTGGATCTGGAGCTCGATCTCGTGGCGAGAACGGTCAGCCGGCGCAAAACCCAGCTCGATCTCTTGCCCATGGAATTTCGTCTGCTGGAATACATGATGCGCAATTCCGAGCAGATACTCACCCGCACCATGCTGTTCGAGTCGGTGTGGGGCTATCATTTCGATCCGGGCACGAATATCATCGACGTGCATATCGGTCGCCTTCGCCGCAAGGTGGACAGCCCCGGCCTGCCGCCCCTTATCCATACAGTCCGCGGGTCCGGATACATCCTCAGTGAACATCGCTAAGTTTTCCGGTACGACGACATTCCGGCTGACGCTCATATACAGCATATTCTTCACGGTTTGCGTGATCATGCTGATGGGGTTCGTCTATTGGAAGACCGCCAGGGAGATGACCAGCCGTGTGGATCAGATCTTGATCCTGGAAATGCGCGATTTCGTCGGCACCAGAAGCGACCTTGTTCGCGGAAAAATCGCGGAAGGCATCAGACGCGACCAGCGCCACATCTATTTTTACGGACTCTTTTCGAGCGACGGCAGTGAGCTGGCGGGAAATGTCTCCGGCATTCCGCCTGATCTGCCAAGAAATGGAAGAATCTATCAAACCAATCTGATTTCTTCCTCGCTTCCGCCGCTTGTCGCCAGGGCCGCCGTGATGCGGCTGGATTCGGGCGAATACCTGCTGTTGGGCCATGATGTGCAGCAGCTCGCCGAATTCCGGGGCATCATGAAAGGGGCATTCTTTTGGGGGGGGTCCCTGACTGTGGCATTGGGGCTGGTATTCGGCCTTGTTCTGAGTCTCCGGCCTCTGAGGCGCATCGAGCAGATTCAGCGCGTGTGCGAACTGATCATGCGGGGAGATATCAGGCAAAGACTGCCGATTTCCGGAAGGCGCGACGAACTCGACATGCTGACTGCCATCGTCAACAAAACCCTCGACGAGATCGAAAGGCTGATGTCGGAAGTCAAAAGCGTCTGCGACAACATTGCGCATGACCTGCGCACGCCGCTGACGAGGCTGCGGGCGCTGATCTATCGAGCTCAGCAGCAGGGCGATGCGCCAAATGCCATGCTGGAGCAGGTGATCTCTGACATGGATTCTTTGCTGCTGCGTTTCCGGGCGCTGCTGCGCATCTCCGAAATCGAGAACAAGCAAAGGCAGGCGGGCTTCAAGGCGGTGCATCTGTCCGACATACTGGAGCAGGCAGTCGCCTTCTTCGAGCCCCTCGCGGAGGATAAGTCTATCGACCTGTCCATGTCTGCGGAAAAGCTCGCTCCGATTCAGGGCGACGGGGAATTGCTGTTCGAGGCAATCGTGAACCTGCTCGACAATGCCGTCAAATTCACCCCCGTAGGCGGCAAGGTCGAAGTGCGTCTTTCGCGAGGCAGCGGCGGTGCGCGGGTGGATATCATCGATACCGGTCCGGGAATCGCGGCAAGCGAGAGGGCTGCCGTGCTTAACCGCTTTTATCGCGGAGCGAACGGCCAGTGTGCCCCGGGATTCGGACTCGGACTCGGCATCGTGATGGCTGTCGTCAGACTGCACGATTTCGAGTTCGAGCTGGGAGAGGCCGACTCCGGTACGCGCGCCACGATATTTTTCAGGTCATTCACTTTGCATCGATTTATCGAAAAGCCCTTGTGATGCCCTTTGGCCCTGCTTATATAATGGGTATGTTAGAGTATGTGAATTTATTTTCACATCCGATCAAACCGGATGATCATCGGTTATGATTACGTCCGTTGTGCAGCAGGCAACCGGATGCTGCCCATGATTTTGTGGTTGTTGCCATGATTTTTCAGAATATACCTGCAGACGGTGTAACATATTCTATTTATTCCGTTTCTTTGACTGGATAAGCTAATGGTCTGGATCGTTCGGGTCGCGTTGAGCCGGCCTTACACTTTCATCGTGCTTGCTCTGTTGATAGCCATACTGGGGCCGCTCGTCTATGTGAACATGCGCACGGACGTTTTCCCTGATATCAACGTGCCTGTGGTCAGCGCTGTGTGGACCTACAACGGGATGGCTCCCGATGATCTGTCTAGCCGCATCGTCACTTATTACGAAAGACAGCTGACGACAACGGTGAACGATATCGAGCATATCGAGTCGCAGTCGCTTCTGGGTGTCGGCATCGTCAAGATCTTCTTTCAGCCGAATGTCAACATCAACGCGGCGGTAAGTCAGGTGACCGCATTGTCCCAGACGGTGCTGAAGCGTCTGCCGCCGGGAATTACGCCGCCCCTGATTCTGAGCTACAACGCATCGAGCGTGCCGATTCTGCAGCTCGCGCTTTCCAGCAAGACGCTTCTGGATAACCAGCTGTTCGACATCTCGAACAACTTCATTCGTCCGCAACTCGCCGAAGTCGAGGGCGCGGCGATTCCTTCGCCTTATGGCGGCAAGAACAGGCAGGTTCAGGTAGATCTGGATTACAAGGCCCTGCGTTCTAAAGGATTGTCCCCTGATGATGTGATCAATGCGATCGGGAAGCAGAACCTGATCCTTCCGGCGGGTGTAGAGAAGCTCGACAAGTTCGAATACAACGTGCTGCTCAATGCGAGTCCGCTGGTGCTCGAAGATCTGAACAATCTTCCCATCAAGGCAGTCAACGGCGCAATGGTTTATGTCCGGGATGTCGCGCATGTCTGGGACGGTTTCTCTCCGCAGGAAAACATGGTGCGCGTCAACGGGCGCCATTCGGTGCTGACGACCATCCAGAAGAACGGGTCAGCTTCGACTCTTTCCATTATTTCGCATGTCAAGAAGCTGCTGCCCAGAATCGAGGCTGGCGCGCCGCCTGGCCTCATCGTCAGGCTGGTCGGGGACCAGTCGATATTCGTGAAGGGGGCGATTGCCGGGGTGATCCGGGAAGGCGTGATCGCTGCCGCCCTGACCTCCCTGATGATATTGCTGTTTCTGGGGAGCTGGAGGTCGACGATTATCGTGACAATATCGATTCCTCTGGCGATCATGTCGGCCATCGTCGCCCTTTCGGTGACCGGGCAGACCATCAATGTGATGACGCTGGGCGGGCTTGCGCTGGCAGTCGGCATTCTGGTCGACGAAGCGACAGTAACGATCGAGAGCATAAACTGGCATCTGGAGCACGGCAAAATGGTCGAGGAGGCCATTCTCGATGGCGCGAACCAGATCGTGGTCCCGGCATTCGTGTCCCTGCTGTCGATCTGCATCGTGTTCATTCCGATGTTCTTTCTGACCGGGGTGTCCAAGTATCTGTTCATTCCGCTCGCCGAGGCGGTGATATTTTCGATGATCGCTTCGTTCATTCTTTCCCGGACACTGGTTCCGACGATGGCGAAATATCTGCTCAGGCCCCATGTGATGCACCATGAGGGGGAGGAGCATCCTGCCCCGTCGAGAAACCCGTTTGTCAGGTTCCAGCACCGCTTCGAGGCGATCTTCATGGTGGTTCGGGCAAAATACCGGGATCTGCTGCTGCTGGCGCTATCGCACCGCCGTACGTTTGTCATGGGCTTCATGGGGTTCGTGTTGCTTTCCTTTGCGCTGGTGCCCTGGCTTGGCGAGAACTTCTTTCCTGCAGTGGATGCCGGGCAGATCAAGCTGCACATTCGGGCGCAGACCGGAACCCGCATCGAGGAAACGGCAAGGCTTTGCGATGAGATCGAGCGCGAAGCGAGGCAGCTGATTCCGGTTGCCGAAGTCAAGAATATCGTGGACAACATCGGGCTGCCGGTCAGCGGGATCAATTTGACCTACAGCAACTCGTCTCCGATCGGTCCCGGGGATGCGGATATCCTGATATCCCTGAACGAAGATCATCATCCCACAGCGGACTATGTCAAACTGCTGCGCAACAAGCTGAAGCAGGATTTTCCCGGAGTGACTTTTGCATTTCTTCCCGCTGACATCGTGAGCCAGATTCTCAATTTTGGGCTGCCCGCACCGATCGATGTCCAGGTGATCGGATTCAATCGGGATGCCAATCGCGTTTATGCTTCGAAGCTCATGAGCCGCATCAAGAAGGTTCCGGGACTGGTGGACTTGCGCATCCAGCAGGCGTTCAACCAGCCCGAGCTTCACGTCGATGTGGACCGGACATTGGCCCGCCAGCTCGGGTTCAGCCAGCGGGATGTCGCCAACAGCTTGCTGGTCAGCCTCTCCGGAAGCTTGCAGACGCAGCCGAACTTCTGGGTGAATCCGGATAACAAGGTTTCCTATCCTCTGGTCGTGCAGGCGCCGCAGTTTCGCATGGATACCCTGAATGACCTGCACAATATTCCGGTGACTTCAAGTTCCGGCGCCCAGCCCCAGATTCTGGGAGCGCTTGCCAAGATTTACATGGGGCAGGGGGAAGCCGTGGTGTCCCATTACGACGTTCAGCCCACCATCGATATATTCGGATCGGCGCAGGGGCGGGATCTGGGAGACGTGGCGCGGGACATCCAGAAGGCCATGAAGGAAACCGCCAAGGATGTTCCGAAAGGCTCCTTTGTCGTGATGAGGGGTCAGATCAAGGCCATGAATAGTGCCTACAGCGGGCTGCTTTTTGGCCTGCTCGGCGCCATCGTGCTGATTTATCTGCTGATCGTGGTGAATTTCCAGTCGTGGCTGGATCCATTCGTGATCATCACGGCTTTGCCTGCCGCTTTGGCCGGGATCGTGTGGATGCTGTTCGCAACGCACACCACATTGTCGGTGCCGGCGCTCATCGGGTCCATCATGTGCATGGGTGTTGCCACCGCAAACAGTATTCTGGTGGTGAGCTTTGCCCGGGAACGGCTCGATAATGGCGACAGCGGCATTACGGCCGCCATGGAAGCCGGCTTTGTCCGGTTCCGTCCCGTGCTGATGACGGCGCTTGCCATGGTCATCGGCATGATCCCCATGGCACTGGGTCTCGGCGACGGCGGCGAGCAGAACGCCCCGCTGGGCCGCGCGGTGATCGGCGGACTGATGTTCGCCACCACCGCAACGCTGTTTTTTGTGCCCGTAGTGTTCAGCCTCGTTCATTCCCGCCAGAATCTGGGTGAACAGGAAAATTCCGATAGATTGGTCCCGGAGCCGTCATAATGTCCAATGAAATAATTCCTCTTCGTAGCACTGTTTCCCGCCGGCTGCGTCTCGTCGGCTTGGGTTTTCTGATAATTGCCATTTCCGTTGCCGCGCTGGGCATAGTGAGCAGGTACACCCATGAGAAGGGATTGCGCAAGGAGGTTGTGGAAGGGAATATCACGCCCGTTGAAGTGGTGAAGCCACAGCACGGTCCGACTGACCAGGAATTGATCCTGCCCGGAAACGTCATGGCGGACTACACGGCGCCGATTTATGCGCGGGTGAACGGTTATCTCAAAATCTGGTATACGGATATCGGCGCGATCGTCAAGAAGGGGCAACTGCTGGGCGTGATCGATACGCCTGAACTCGACGAGCAAATCATGCGCGCACGGGCCAATGTGGCCACTGCCGAGTCCAACCTGGAAATAGCGAAGATTACCGCCAAGCGGTGGCAGGATCTGCTCGCATCCGATTCGGTTTCCCACCAGGCGACGGACGAGAAAGTGGCCGAAGCCAAATCCAAGAGCGACATCCTGAATGCTGCACGTGCCAATCTGCAGAGCCTGCTCGCCCAACAGGCATTCAACAAGGTTGTGGCGCCTTTCGACGGCGTGGTGACGGAGCGCAATACCGATATCGGCCAATTGATCGACCTCGGCAGCCACAGCGGAACGCCCCTGTTTCAGGTGGCCGACATTCACAAGTTACGCATATATGTGGAGGTTCCGCAGAGCTATTCTGCGCTCATCAAGGAGGGCATGACGGCGGAGCTTTATTTTCCGGAGCATCCCACGACGCCTTTTTCCGCGACATTGGTCAGCACCTCCCGAGGCATCCACGTAACATCCAGGACGTTGACCGTTGAATTGCAGATGGACAACAAGAATGGCGAGATTCTGCCCGGCACCTATGCCGAGGTTCATTTCCATCTTCCCACGAGGGAAAGCGTATTCAGACTGCCTTCAAGCACCTTGCTGTTCCGCAAGGAAGGACTGCAGGTGGCGACTGTGGGCCCCGATAACAAAGTGGTTCTCAAGAGCATCAAGCTGGGCCGCGAGCTGGGCAAAGAGGTGGAGGTGACGGCCGGAATCGATGGCACTGAGCTTGTCATCGACAGCCCTTCCGATTCCATATTGCAAGGCGATCAGGTCCGGATCAAGCCGTCTAAGGCAGCGGCGGTGAGGCCGAAGTCATGAGCCGGAACGCTCTTGCTTCAGCGCTGCTGCTCACGCTGATGCTTGGCGGCTGCTCACTCGCGCCGACCTACAAGAAACCCGTGACCCCGGTGCCCGCCGCCTACAAGGGAGCGGCCGGCATCTGGAAACAGGCAAGCCCTTCCGACAGGCTTTCGCGCGGGGACTGGTGGAAAGACTACAACGATGCGCTGCTCGACAAGCTGATCGGACAACTGGATGTCGCCAACGCCGACCTTGCCGCTGCGGTCGCGCATTTCGATCAGGCGACTGCGTATGCCGCCGAGGCGCGCTCGTTTCTCTTCCCGACCGTGACTGCCGGCTTGCTCAATACCAGAAACCGCCAGTCCCTGCACCGGGTCCACCGTGCAGCGGTTGGCGACGGAGGCGGGCAGCTTAACGTTTACGGCGACAACAACATGGGTTTGGCCGCGAATTACGAGGTGGACCTGTGGGGACGCGTGCATAATCTGGTTGCCGCCGGAGAAGCCGGGGCACAGGCTGCAGCGCTGGACCTGGAGTCCATCAGGCTGAGCCTGAGGGCGCAACTGGCCGACAATTACCTCGCCTTGCGTTCCCTGGATGCCCAGTCCAAATTGCTTTCGGACCAGGTGGCCGCCTATACCAAGGCTTTGACCCTCACCCAGAACAGATTCCAGGGGGGGATCGATTCCGCCCTGGACGTGTCGCGCGCCAAAGCGCAGCTCGATACCGCCAATGCGAAGCTGGCAGACATAGCGGCAAGCCGTGCACTTTACGAGCATGCCATTGCGACGCTGGTTGGCGTAACTGCAAGCTCCTTTTCCATCAAGCCGGTAGTGATCGACATGCATCTGCCGAAAATTCCGATAGGCGTGCCATCCGCACTCCTGCAGCGTCGGCCTGACATCGCTGCGGCAGAGCGCCGCCTGGCCGAAGCCAACGACAAAATCGGAATAGCAAAGGCCGCATTCTTTCCGACCATCATGCTCGGGGCCAGTGCGGGATATGAAAGCGTTTATCAGGCAGGATGGCTGTCCGGGCCGAACCTTTTCTGGTCGATCGGCCCGTCCGCGCTGCTTACGGTGTTCGATGGCGGCCTCAGGCAGGCCATGGTCAACAGGGCTCAGGCCGTATACAACCAGGCGGGAGCCGAGTATCGTTCGACGGTTCTGCAGGCATTTCAGGAAGTCGAGGACAATCTCTCGCTCCTGAATGAACTGTCCAGAGAATCGGTTGCCCTGAGGGCTGCTGTGACGGATACCCAGCGCACGCTGGATCTTGCGATGAACCGCTACAAGGAAGGGGCCGTGAGCTACCTTGAGGTGGTGACGGCGCAAACGGCCGCGCAGCAGGCTCAGTTGGACGAATTGAGCCTCAGGAACAGACGGTTGCAGGCGAGCGTAAACCTGATCCGCGCTCTGGGCGGCGGATGGAGCGCTGACAGCATGAAAGCCGACGTCTCTTCAAAATAGGGACATCACTGCGTCGTGATGACCGGGGTGATCTCCAGAATTTGGGCGATTTTACCCGCTGCGTTCGCGGCATCGGCCCGGCTGGAATAAGGGCCGACATGGATCTTGTACATCCCGCTTTCTCCCACGATCTCGGGAGCATACCCTTCGAGCTGGCTGCGGTGAGCTTCCAGGAAGTGCTGAGCGTTGGCTCTTTGCGAAAAGGCGCCGATCTGCAGATAGAGGCTGCCGGATTCTCCGGTAGCCGCAAGCGGGGCTGCCGGGCGATTTGAAGCCGCCGCTGTGGACCATTCGTCGGGAAGGATGCTGTCGACTTCGACTTTCGCGCTGCCGCCCCGGATGATGCCCAGCTTGTATGCGGCGGTGTAGGAAAGGTCGATCAGCCTGTCGGAGCGGAAGGGGCCCCTGTCGTTGACACGGACGATGACGGATTTCCCGTTGGCGAGATTGGTCACTTTCGCGTAGCTCGGAATGGGCAGCGTCGGATGGGCCGCAGTCATGGCGTACATGTCGTATATTTCCCCGGAAGAAGTCTTCTGTCCGTTGTAGCGCCTGCCATACCAGGAAGCGATGCCTGTCGCCTTGTAGGGTTCGAGCGTGGTTTCGGGATAATAGGTCTTGCCCATGGTGGTATAGGGCCTGTTGCAGGCCGGAATCAGCTTTTCCGGCTTCGGCACGGCATCCGGAATGGAATCGAGGTCTGCAGGAGGATTGTCTCCCGGACCGTCATCGAGATAGTATCCCCCTCCCTTGGAATAATGGCTGGCATGCGAGGAAGGCGCCTTGACTACGGGCGCCTGCACTGGCTCCCCCGCGCATCCGGCGAGGAAGGCGCCACCGGCTGCAATGCAGAAAATATGGGTCGCTTTCATGTCTTCACCAGCTTCTTGTGCGTATGGATGCTCATTAATATACCGAATCCGAGCAGCATGGTCACCATCGACGTGCCACCGTAGCTGATCAGGGGGAGCGGCACCCCGACGACGGGAAGGATGCCGCTCACCATGCCCATGTTGACGAAGCAATAGGTGAAGAAGGTCATGGTGATGGAGCCCGCCATGAGCCTGGAGAAGAGCGTGGGTGCCCGGGCGGCGATGCTGAGTCCCCTTGCGATTACCAGCGAATACAGGAAAATCAGGAAAAGGTTGCCGATGAGGCCGAATTCCTCCGAAAAAACGGCGAAAATGAAGTCCGTCGTATGTTCCGGCAGGAAATCGAGGTGCGCCTGCGTGCCGTGCAGCCAGCCTTTGCCGACAGGGCCGCCCGAGCCCAGTGCGATCATGGACTGGATCGTGTGATAGCCTGCGCCGAGTGGGTCCTGGGAAGGATCGATCAGCGTCAGGAGGCGCTTTTTCTGATAGTCGTGCAGGACGGACCACAGTATGGGCAGACTTGCGAGACCTGAAACGAACAGCCCCCCCAGGATTTTCCAGCTGAGCCCCGCGAAGAAGAGCACGAAAAATCCGCTCGATGCGATCAGGATGGCTGTCCCCAGATCCGGCTGACGTGCGATGAGCAGCACCGGTACCAGAAGGATCGCGGCAGCGATGGCATAATTCTTGAGGCCGAGCGCCGATTCGTGGCGATCGAAATACCACGCGAGCATCAGCGGGACCGCGATTTTCATCAGCTCGGAAGGCTGGATTCGCGTGATGCCGAGATTGAGCCAGCGCCTTGCCCCGTTGCTGATTTCCCCGAAGAGCGCAACCCCGATCAGCAGGACGAGGCCGGCCACATAGAGCGGCAGTGCGAAGCGCATCAGCTGGTGGGGGGGGACGTTGGCGATCGCCCACATCACGACGCAGGCTACGGCGATATTGACGACCTGGCTGCCGACCTTGGCGAGATTTTCGTCAGAGGCGCTGAAAAGCACGGCAAGCCCCAGGCTAATCAGGATCATGGTGCAGATCAGCAGGAAGCTGTCGATATGGTTCGACAGGGTGCGGTGAAGGCGCCTAATCAGCGGGTGCATCGATTTTCTCCTGATTGACCTGTTCCTGGGGCAGTTTGCCGAGCAGATAATAATCCATGAGCTGGCGCGCAATCGGTCCAGCCGTCGTTCCCCCGTGCCCGCCGTTCTCGACCAGAATTGCAAGGGCGATCCTGGGATGGTCCGCGGGAGCATAGGCGATGAGCAGCGCGTGATCCCGGTAGCGCTCCTGGATATTGCTCGCCACGTATTTCTCGCCCTGCTTGATGCCGATGACCTGGGCGGTGCCGGTCTTTGCAGCGACTTCGTAGGGCGCGCCTTCCCCGACTCTGGGGGCTGTCCCTCCCGGCTTGGTGACATCGATCATTGCGCTTCTCACGTCGGCCAGATAATTCGGGTCGATGCCGAGTTTGTAAAGGAATGCGGAGGCAGTCCTTTCGATTTTCCCGGTTTTGCTGTTCCTGACGGATTCGACCAGATGGGGCTTGTAGGCATTTCCGTCGCTTGCAAGAATGGAGGTGGCGAAAGCGAGTTGCAGGGGGGTGACGAGATCGTAGCCCTGGCCGATGCCGACAGGAATCGTGTCCCCGGCATACCATTTCTGTTTGTAGCGCTTCATTTTCCATTCGGCAGAAGGCAGGACCCCTGAAAGCTCGCCGCCTATGTCGATCCCCGTTTTTTTGCCGAAACCGAACTGGCTGATGAAATCATGGATCTTGTCGATTCCGAGCAGATTAGCCAACCCATAATAGTAGGTGTCGCAGGATACGACGATGGACTTGTGCAGGTCGACCATGCCGTGACCTCCGGGCTTCCAGTCCCGGTAGTGGTGCGACTGGCCGGGAAGTTCGAAATATCCCGGGTCGGAGATGGTGTCGGTCGGAGACCTTGCGTGAAGCTGCAGTCCGGCAAGGGCCATGAAGGGCTTGAAGGTCGATCCGGGGGGGTATTCTGCATGCAATGCGCGGTTGAGGAGCGGTTTGTCCGGGGAATTGTTGAGCGCCTGCCAGGACTGGCTGTCGATGCCTTCGACGAAAAGATTGGGATCGAAACCGGGCTTGCTGACGAATGCGAGAATTTCTCCGTTGTTGGGGTCGATCGCAACCAGCGCTCCCCGGAAGTCGCCAAAGGCCTTTTCCGCGATCTCCTGGAGCTTGCTGTCTATGGTCAGCGTAACGATGTCGCCCGAAATGGGAGGGGTTCTGCTCAGCGTCCTGACTTCGCGCCCGCTCGAATCGACTTCCACCTGGTCGAAGCCGGTCGTGCCATGCAGCTGCTTTTCGAAGCTCTGCTCGATGCCCATTTTCCCGATGTAATCGGTGCCCTTGTAATTCGCGGTGTCCCCTGCAGCGTCGATCTTGTCGAGATCGTCGTCGTTGATTCTCCCGATATAGCCCAGGAAGGGGGAAGTCAGTTCGCCGTCGGGGTATTGCCGGAAAAGCCGGGCGTGAATTTCAACGCCGGGAAAGCGGAAATTGTTGACCGCGAAGCGCGCCACTTCCTCGTCCTTCAATCGGGTGCGTATCGGCAGGCTTTCGAAGCTGTGGCTGTCATCGAGCAGCCGCCGGAAGCGCCTTTTGTCGCTCGGGGAGATTTCGACGTATTTCGACAATTCGTCTATCGTCTTGTTGAGATTCTTGACCTTGCTTGGCGTGATTTCAAGCGTGTAGGCCGAAAAGTTTCTGGCGAGCACCATGCCGTTTCTGTCGAGGATCAGACCCCGATTCGGAGTGATGGGCACGATGGAGATGCGGTTGTTCTCGGCCAGTGTTCTGAAATGCTCGTGCTGGATGACCTGGAGATAGAAAAAACGCGAGACCAGCAGCAAGAAGAAGAACAGGATGAATCCCGCGCTCAGGCCGAGTCTCAGGCGGAAAGCGCGCATCTCCCGCTGATGATCCCGGATCTCGATTTTTTCCTTCATATGCGGTCTGGGTCTGGCTTGGGCCTTTGCGGCAATTTAAGCAGATAGGTGAGGCCGGGCCAGAGCAGCCCCGCAGTCAGGCTGCCCAGAAAATAGGCCCAGCCCACGAAAATGTCCTTGGCGACAAAACCGGTCAGCACGACGACGGCCTGCATGATCAGGAGGATCAGGGTGACATGGGTGAACTGATGGTCGAGGCTCAGCATGCTCACCCTGCGGCGCAGCACGAGCGCGATGAACGCCATCAGGGAATAGGCTAGCGCATGCTCCCCGAACAGCGTTCCGTCCGCCACGTCTACCAGTATTCCGAAAGCCCAGGCAGTGCCTATGCCGACCCTGAGCGGCTGGTGGATGCACCAGTAAAGTAGCAGCATGGCCACGAAATCGGGGCGTATCCATTCGATGAAGCTGCCAAGTGGCAGGAGGTCGAGCAGGAAAGCCGAAAACAGGGAAAGCGCGATGAATCCGGGCCTGACCGGCAGAAGGATTTCCTCTTTCGGGGCGATTTCCACTATTTCTTTCCCCTGGCTGGAGGAGGCTCGGGGTTCGCCACGGGGATGGGCGGCGGGGGGGAGCCCGGAGCCAGGATCAGCACTTGCCGGTATCGGTTGACGCCCGCGACCGGTTTGCAGGTGATTCGGGAAAAGGCATAGACGGGATTCCTGTCCACCGCCAAGACTGTGGCCACGGGGAGTCCTGCAGGGAAGGTGCCGTCCAGCCCGGAGGTGACCAGCAGGTCTCCGGGGCGGATGTCGGTATTCAGGGACATGTATTTCAGATCGAGAAGATTGCTCGATCCGAATCCGAAAACAATGGCGCGCAGACCGTTGCGCAGCACCTGCACCGGAGTCGGATGGTCCTTGTCGGTGATCAGGGAGATTTCGCTCGAAAAGGGATAAGCTTGCAGGACCTGCCCAATCACCCCGGCATTGTCGATGACGGCGCTGCCCTCGGCGACATGCGCCTGCAGCCCCTTGTCCACGATGATCTTGCGGGAAAAGGGATCGCGTTCGTCATACAGTATTTCGGCCATGACCGAAGGCGTGTTGACTCGCGCCCTCGCCCCGAAAAGCTGTCTCAGATGGTCGTTTTCCTGCTGAATCGCCCGATAGCGCAGCAGCGCGGCCCGATCTTCCAGATTCTGCTTCTGGAGAAAGGCGTTTTCCTTGATCAGCGAGGATTGCGTCCGGGTATAGTCGCCTATCGCGCCGAGCAGTTCTACAGGCAGCATGGCAATGCGCTGGAGTGGATAGATCGCCGTGGCAATGCCGGCCCTCAGGGTTTTGAGGTAGCTGTAATGGACGTCGCTGACGAGCAGCAGCAGCGAGAGCAGGATGAAGAAGGTCAGCCGGACCGCAGGGCTGGGTCCTCGGCTGAATAATTCATGTTCCATCAGTCATTCGTGAAGATGCTGCCCAGTTCGTCCATTTTCTCGAGCGCGATGCCGGAGCCGCGAACCACGCAGGTCAGCGGGTCGTCGGCGATGATCACGGGGAGCGCGGTTTCCTCCATCAGGAGCCTGTCTATGTCGCGCAGCAGCGCACCGCCTCCGGTCAGGACCAGACCCTTTTCCGCGATGTCCGCGGCGAGTTCCGGCGGGGTTTGCTCCAGGGCGGACTTGACCGCGCTCACGATGCTGTTCAGGGGTTCGGTGAGCGCCTCCAGAATTTCGTTGCTGGAAATGGTGAAGCTTCTCGGGATGCCTTCGGAAAGGTTCCTGCCCTTGACTTCCTTTTCCCTGACTTCGTTGCCGGGGAAGGCCGAGCCGATTTCCTTCTTGATCATTTCCGCAGTGGTTTCCCCGATCAGCATGCCGTAGTTGCGGCGGATGTAGTTGATGATCGCCTCGTCGAACTTGTCTCCGCCCACCCTGACGGAACCGGAATAGACCAGTCCACCCAGCGAAATGACGCCGACTTCGGTGGTTCCGCCGCCGATGTCGACGACCATCGAGCCCGAGGCTTCCTCGACCGGCAGTCCCGCGCCGATCGCCGCCGCCATGGGCTCCTCGATCAGCTCCACCTTCTTGGCGCCTGCGCCCATCGCGGATTCCCGGATGGCCCTTCGCTCGACCTGGGTCGACCCGCAGGGGACGCAAATCACGATCCTCGGGCTGGAAGAGAAGGGCCCGGTGTGGCGGACTTTCTTGATGAAATGCTTGAGCATCTGCTCGGTGACGGTGAAGTCGGCAATGACGCCGTCTTTCATGGGGCGGATGGCGGTGATGTTGCCGGGCGTCCTGCCCAGCATCTGCTTTGCGGCGAGCCCGACCTGCTGGATGACCTTCTTGCCGTTCGGCCCGCCGTTTTGCCTGATGGCAACCACGGAAGGCTCGTTCAGGACGATGCCCTGTCCGGACATGTAGATGAGGGTGTTGGCGGTGCCCAGGTCGATGGCAAGATCATTGGGTCGAAGAAAGCCGTTCAGGAAGTTAAACATAGTGCGGGTTACTCGAGTGAAAGGTGCAAGAAATAAAGGTTTTATGATACCCTATAAAACCGATTTTGTTAAAGAACTAAGGTGTTTTTATGTCCATTTCCCTGAGCGACGTGAAGCGGATCGCCAGCCTTTCCAGGATAGCCGTGAGCGATGCGGAGGCCGAGGCGACGCGCGCGCAGCTGTCCGGGATTTTCAGCCTGATCGAAGAGATGCAGGCAGTCGACACTGCCGGCATAGCGCCGATGTCCCACGCCCAGGAGATCGTGCTCAGGATGCGCAGCGACACGGTGACTGAAGCCGATCAGCACGAAGCCTTCCAGAAGGGGGCGCCGCAGGTGGAGGCCGCGCTTTACCTCGTACCCAAAGTCATCGAATAAGTTTTTCATCCGGACCGATCCATGTTCAATTCAAGTTTGAAAGAGCTTTCCGCGCAGCTTGCGGACAGAAAGATATCCAGCGTCGAGCTGACCGGGGAATTCCTCAAGAGAGTGGATGCGCTCAATCCCGTGCTCAACGCCTTCATCACGGTGGATCCTGAGGCGAGCCTCGCCCAGGCGAGAATCGCGGACGCCATGATTGCATCCGGACGCGCAGGTCCGCTGACAGGCATTCCCGTTGCGCAGAAGGACATCTTCTGCGCCAAGGACTGGCTCACCACCTGCGGCTCGAAAATGCTGTCCAATTTCGTCTCGCCTTACGACGCCCACGTGATCGAGCGCTTCAATGCCGCAGGGGCGGTGAATCTGGGCAAGACGAACATGGACGAATTCGCCATGGGCTCTTCCAACGAGACTTCCTTCTTCGGCCCGGTCAAGAATCCGTGGGACATCAAAGCCGTTCCGGGAGGGAGTTCGGGCGGTTCCGCCGCCGCGGTTGCGGCGCGCATGGCGCCTGCCGCGACGGGAACCGATACCGGCGGCTCGATCAGGCAGCCCGCCGCCCTTTGCGGCATTTCCGGCATCAAGCCGACCTACGGCCTCGTGTCGCGCTACGGCATGATCGCTTTCGCCTCCAGCCTGGATCAGGGCGGGCCGATGGCGAAATCGGCGGAAGATCTCGCCATCCTGCTCGATGCGATGGCGGGGTTCGACGGGCGCGACTCGACCAGCCTGGAACGTCAGCCGGAGGATTATGCGAAGGACCTGGAGCGGCCTTTGGCGGGACTCAGGATAGGCATTCCCGCGGAATATTTCGCGGAAGGATTGAGTCTGGACGTCGAAAGGGCGGTCCAGGCCGCCATTTCCGAATACCAGAAGCTGGGGGCGACCATTGTCGAAGTCTCCCTCCCCAACACCCGGCTTTCCATCCCGGTCTATTATGTCCTTGCTCCCGCAGAAGCTTCGAGCAATCTTTCCCGCTACGATGGCGTGCGCTACGGCTACCGGTCGGCGAACTACAAGGATCTCGCCGAGATGTACGAGAATTCCCGCGCGGAAGGCTTCGGCGCGGAAGTGAAGCGGCGCATCATGGTCGGCACCTATGTGCTCTCCCACGGCTATTACGATGCCTACTACATGCAGGCGCAGAAGCTGCGCCGGCTGATCGCCGCGGATTTCGCCGGGAGCTTCGAAAAGTGCGACGTCATTATGGGGCCGACTTCGCCTTCCACCGCCTTCGATCTCGGGGAAAAGGGCGACGATCCGGTGCAGATGTATCTCTCCGACATCTACACGATCGCGGTCAACCTGGCCGGGCTTCCGGGCATGTCGATTCCTGTCGGTTTCGGCGATAACGGGCGCCCGGTGGGACTGCAGATCATCGGAAACTACTTTTCGGAAGCGAAGATGCTGAATGTCGCCCATCAATACCAGAAAGCGACCGACTGGCACAGTCGGATGCCGAATATTTGAACAAGGATGGATAACATGCAATGGGAAGTGGTCATCGGCCTCGAAGTGCACGCGCAGCTCTCGACCGAATCGAAAATATTCTCCGGGGCTTCCACGGCCTTCGGCGCCGCGCCCAACGCCCAGGCTTGCGCAGTCGACATTGCGCTCCCCGGGGTTTTGCCTGTGCTGAACAGGGGGGCGGTGGAGCGCGCGATCAAATTCGGCCTTGCGGTTGGGGCGAAAGTTGCGCGCCGCTCGGTTTTTTCCAGAAAGAATTACTTCTACCCCGATCTGCCCAAGGGCTACCAGATCAGCCAGTTCGACCTTCCCGTGGTGCTGGGCGGAGAGATCTCCATTCTGGTCGACGGGGCCGAGAAGAAGGTCAGATTGACCCGCGCGCACCTGGAGGAGGATGCCGGGAAATCGCTGCACGAGGATTTCCACGGCATGACCGGGATCGATCTCAACCGTGCCGGAACGCCGCTTCTCGAGATCGTCTCCGAGCCCGACATGAGCAGCCCTCTGGAGGCTGTCGCCTATGCCAAGGAACTGCATTCCCTGGTGCGCTATCTCGACATCTGCGACGGCAACATGCAGGAAGGCTCCTTCAGGTGCGACGCCAACGTTTCGGTGCGGCGCCCCGGCGCTCCGCTGGGCACCCGACGCGAAATCAAGAACCTCAATTCGTTCCGTTTCCTGCAGCAGGCCATCGAATACGAAATCCAGTGGCAGATCGATACGCTGGAGAACGGCGGGAAAATCCAGCAGGCGACCGTGCTGTTCGATTCCGACAAGGGCGAGACGCGCGCCATGCGATCGAAGGAAGAAGCCCACGATTACCGTTATTTCCCCGATCCCGATCTGCTTCCCCTGGAAATTTCGGAAGCATGGATCGAGGAAGTCGGAAAAACGCTGCCCGAATTGCCGCAGGCGAAGCGCAGCCGCTATGTTTCGGATTTCGGGCTGTCCGCCTATGATGCCGGTGTGCTGACTTCTTCGAAGGAGCTTGCCGCCTATTTCGAGGAGGTCGTGAGCATTTACTCCGACCCCAAGGTTTGCGCCAACTGGGTCATGGGGGAAGTCAACGGCTGGCTCAACAAGGCGGGGATCGAGATCGCAAGATGCCCGATTTCGAGCCGGGCGCTGGCTGGACTCCTGAACCGCATCGGGGACGGCACGATCTCAGGGAAGATCGCCAAGGAGGTTTTCGAGGCGATGTGGAACGGAGAAGGAGAAGCCGACGCCATCATCGAGGCCAAGGGGCTGAAGCAGATTTCCGATTCGGGGGCGCTGGAGAAGATCGTCGACGAGATCATCTCGAACAATCCCTCGCAGGTGGCGGATTACCGGGCAGGCCGCGACAAGCTGTTCGCATTTTTCGTCGGACAGGCGATGAAGGCGACCAAGGGGCAGGCGAATCCCGCCCAGCTTTCCGAGATTCTGAAGCAGAAACTCGCCGGCTGAGGATATCTGGCGGAGAGCCGATTCGGCGGATATAATCAGCATATTCTGATTTGCTCAGGCTGGAGAGTGCGATGCGCCCGGCACAACTTTCGACCATACTCGATCGGGAATTTTCGAGTACCCGTGAGGGGCACCATACCCCGGTGATGATCTGGGGACCTCCCGGCGTCGGAAAATCCCAGATCGTCTCCCAGGTGGCGGCGAAGCATGCCGTTCCCATGATCGACATCCGCCTGTCGCAGATGGAGCCTTCGGATCTTCGCGGCATTCCGTTCAGGGTCGAGGGCCGCGTCGAGTGGGCGATTCCTGCCATGCTTCCCGATGAAATCCGCCATGGACAGCAGGGTATCCTGTTTCTCGACGAAATCACATCCAGCCCGCCCAGCGTTTCCGCTGCAGCCTATCAGCTGATCCTCGACAGGCGGCTTGGGGATTACAGGGTTCCGGAAGGCTGGGCGATATTCGCAGCCGGGAACCGGCAGGGGGATCGAGGCGTCACTTACGCCATGCCCTCCCCGCTCGCCAACCGGTTCTCCCATTTTGAAATCGAGGCGAATATCGAGGACTGGGCGGCCTGGGCCTATGCCAACGGAATCGACGAGCGTCTGGTCGGATTCCTGCGCTTCCGCCCCGAGCTTCTTTTCGATTTCGATCCGGCGAACCGCCAGGCCGCCTTTGCCAGCCCGCGGTCCTGGGAATTCGCAAGCCGAGCGATCCGGAAATTCGGAGATATTCCGGATCTTCTCCTTCCCGCGCTCCAGTCCTGCGTGGGGCCTGCCGCAGGGCTGGAGCTTCATGCCTTCGTCAGGAATCTGGAGCGCATGCCCGATCTGGATGCCATTCTTGGCGGGAACGAGGTTCCCGTTCCGCTCGATATCGATATCCAGTATGCAGTGGCGTCCGCCCTGGTGGGGCGTGCCATCCGCAGTGCGGACAATGCCGGAATCGGGAATATCCTCGACTATGCCGCGAAATTTCCGCTGCGGGAAATGGGGATCATGGTGGTGTCGGACATCCACCGGGCGATCGGGCAGCGCCTTTTCGCCGTGCCGCAATTCTCGCAATGGGCGAATGCCGTGGCTGACGTGATGTTGTACGACAGCTGATGGCAATCGGGGACAGGCTGGCTGCTGCCAGGGTGCGGCTGATCCTCGACAAGCCTTTCCTCGGGGCTCTGGCGCTGCGTTTGCCCATGGTTCCTGCCCCCTGGTGCAAAACCACGGCAACCGATGCGAGAAACTTCTACTACAATCCCGGATACATCGAAAGGCTGAACCTCGACCAGATGCAGTTCGTGATCGCCCACGAAGCGTTGCACTGCGCGCTCTCCCATTTCGAGAGAAGGGGGCGCCGTGCAAGGTCGCGCTGGGACATCGCCTGCGATCATGCCGTCAATCCCGTCCTGGCGGCCGAAGGGCTCGCGCCTCCTCCGGGCACCCTGATCCTGACCGTTTTCGAAGGCATGACCGCAGAGGAGATCTATCCGCTGATCGATGAGGAAAGCAGCGAGGAAACCATGGATCAGCATCTCTATGGCGATGAGGGAAGCGGGCAGGGGAGCGCTTCCGGGAACAAGCCGTCCCCGCCCAGCCAGCGGGAGCTGGCTGGGCTTTCCGAAGCATGGCGGCAGCATCTGGCCCAGGCTCTCCAGCAGGCGGGCAAGCTGGAAGGCGGGCTTGCACGCCTGGTCGGAGAGCTGCTGCAGCCCAGCCTGTCCTGGCGCGCGCTGCTTTCCCGCCATCTTGCGCAGCTTGCGCGGGACGATTACAGCTACCAGCGACCTTCGAGGCGGGAGGGGGAAATGATCCTGCCTTCGCTGAGAAGCATGCAAGCCGATCTCGTCGTCGCGCTCGACACCAGCGGTTCGGTGAGCGATGAAGAGGCGAAGGAATTCCTGGCGGAAATCGACGCCATCAAGGGGCAGCTTCGGGCGAGAATCGTTCTCCTTGCCTGCGACGCGAACCTTTCCGGGAACGGCCCCTGGTATTTCGAACCCTGGGACGAGTTCAGGATGCCGGAATCCTTCCTGGGCGGCGGGGGGACCGATTTCAGGCCGGTTTTCGACTGGGTCGATCGGCAGGAAATCCGCCCCGATGTCCTGCTTTATTTTACCGATGCGATGGGCGAGTTTCCCGAAGGAGAGCCTTCCTATCCCGTGATCTGGCTGGTCAAGGGATCCGGCGGGGTTCCCTGGGGCGAGCGCGTCCAGCTCAACTGACATGAGCGAGCTTGCTCCCGAGGACGCCCTGAGGCTCAATGTGTTGATGGCTGGAGAAATCCAGGCGATACGCATCGACGAGTCTGCGATGGTGGTGCATGGCCTCTCCCCGCGGGGAGAGGCTGCGATCCGGCTGCATCCGACGGGCCGGCAGGACCAGTATCTGCGGCAGGTCAGGGAACTGCTTGCCGGGCTCGCCACGGGTTCGCCTGGCGGTTACCCTGTCCACTTGCGGCGCTGGACGAGAATGGGGCAGGCGAGGGACGAAGGACTCGAAAAGCTGCTCCTTTTCGGGGAGCCGGAGGCGGTGATTTCCGTTGCCTGCTCTGCAGGGCTTACCGACGAGCTGGCAAGGCGCGCCTGGTGGGCCATGCCGGATGCTGCGAATGCGAGGCGGATGCTGGAGAGGGGATGCGTTGCCGAAGGGGGGATGGGAAAGGTCCTGGTCGACTATCTGGTCGAATTCCTGCCCTTCGAAAATGAGCCCGGGATCATTCTAGATACCGTGAGGCTGGTGCTCAAATCCGGCCACGCCGCAGGGGAAGTGCGAAGCAGGCTGTGGAGAATGGGGCAGCGTGATCTGGCCTGTCATGTCGGATTCCTGGAGCTTCAGCCTGACGACATTCCTGCGCGCGAAGCGCCGAGAGCCGACTGGGGCGAGCTGAACGCAAGCCTCGCCGATTCGGCAAACCCGGTTGCCGCGCAGCTCCTGCGCACCTTGTCCGCTCCCGGGCAGGCTTTTCTCGCAACGGTTGAGGCCGTGGCACGCCATCTGGCGGATCGGGACGTGGCGGTGGCATTGCTCGATGCCATCTCGGGCTATTTTGCGCCGGCGGGGGCCGCCTTTTGCGATTCGACGGAATCGGCTATCGGCCAGGCGGAAAGGCTCTGCAGCGATCCGGGCTCTCCCCACGGGAAGTTCCTGCAGGAATTTCCCCGCTACAGGGATGAGCTGGTCGCGATGCTGATTCTCGCTTCGACGGGAGGGCGGTCCATTTTCCCCATTCTTTCCAGGACGACTGCGAGCGGCACCCTGCTGCGCCAGAAGCTCGACCCGGTACTCGCTCCTCTGCTCGGGCAGGTCGCCGTTCTGCGCGGGGTGCCCTATTCGGCGGAAAGCCGGGTGCGGCGCAGGCCGCTCAGGGGCAGCCGTTCCTGATGATTTCGCATACGGGGGGGTGCCCTCCGCCCCTGTTGCAGGCATCGACCGCAGCCCGCCACAGCGGGGTATTAGCCTTGCATTCCGTGTGCCAGTAATTGGGGTCGCCGAAGGTCACGCCGTCGGTGCTGGAAGCCGTCGGGTCGTCGTTCAGATAGGCGAGCGCCTTCTGCATTTCCGCCTTCCCGCCGTTGTCTGAAGAACAAGCCGCCAGCACAAGGAGGAGCGGGAGCAATAACCTACTGGGCAGGCTGCTTCTGGGTGAGTTCCCTGTAGCGCTGTTTGTCGGCATCGAATTTTTCCTTCATGGCGGCGAGATCCTGCTGCTTCTGGGCGCGCTCCACTTCGAGGTCGGCGGTTTCCTGCTTGACTGCGGAGAGGCTTTGCGCGAGATCCGGCGGGACAGGCTGGTTTCTTTTCGCGAAGCTGTCCGCCTGAGCATTGTACTGCCCCAGCTTTTCCTTTGCAGCTGCGAGCCTGGATTCGACATTGGACAGAGCGAGGCTGAGCTGCTGCACATTCCTGTCCCGCGCTGCATCGATTTCCGCTTCGTTCGCGTAGGTGCCGAGCAGTGCCTTGTCGTGGCGATGAACATCCTTTGCCTGCTGCGCCTGGGCAGCTTCCTGCTGCACTTCCAGTTCCATCGCCCGGCGCTCGTCCGGAGTCATATCCGCCGGGTTTTCCTTGGCGGGAACGCCCTTGTCGTCCAGTTCGGTCACCGGCCTGTTGGCGCATTCCGGGGGAATGGTGTCGCCGTAATGGGTGATACCCTTGCTGTCGATGCACTTGATCGATCTGGCCATAACCGGAGGCGAAGCAAGAAGGCAAAGCAGAACGAAGAAGAGGGATTGCTTACCGTGCATAGGAATCGACTCCGTATTGGTCGCGATAATTCCTGACGTTCCGCAGATTTTCGGCCATGCCTTCCTTTCTGTCGAGATAGGCGAGCAGGTCGTCGAGGGATGCGATGCTGAGGACAGGGATGCCGTGTGCGGATTCGACCTCTTCCGCCGCCGACTTTTCGGTGAGTCCCCGCTCCATCCTGTCGAGCGCAATGGCGACGCAGCAGGGCTCGGCACCGGCATCTTTGATGATCTCGACCGATTCGCGAACGGAAGTGCCGGCGGATATCACGTCGTCTATGATCAGCACGCGCCCTTTCAGCGGGGCGCCAACGGTGCTCCCGCCTTCGCCGTGGTCTTTCGCCTCTTTCCTGTTGAAGCAGAAAGGCCGGTTGGCGCCCTGGGAAGCCAGCGCTATCGAAGTTGCGGCCGCAAGCGGGATGCCCTTGTAGGCGGGTCCGAACAGCATGTCGAATCCGATTTTTGAGGCGAGTATCGCTTTGGCGTAGAATTCACCCAGCCTGCCGAGCGATTCGCCGTCGTTGAAAAGCCCGGCGTTGAAGAAATAGGGGGAAAGCCTTCCCGCTTTGGTCCTGAATTCGCCGAAGCGCAGCACTTCCCTGTCGAGCGCGAATTCGATGAATTCCCTGCTGAAATCCTGCATCTGAACGTCCGGAACTAAATGGAAATACTATGTTACGCATAATCACCCTAAACCTCAACGGCATCCGGTCCGCCGCCAGAAAAGGATTTTTCGGATGGATGGCTGTCCAGGATGCGGATATCGTCTGCCTGCAGGAACTCAAGGCGCAAGCCGCCGACATGCAGCCTGAAATGCTGAATCCTCCGGGCTATTTCGGCGCTTTCCACTATGCGGAAAAAAAGGGCTACAGCGGAGTGGGCATCTATTCGAGAACGAAACCCGACAGAGTCGTCGAGGGACTGGGGATCGCCGATATCGATGCGGAAGGGCGCTACCTTCAGGCCGACTTCGGCAATCTTTCGGTGATTTCGCTCTACCTGCCTTCAGGTTCGAGTTCGGAAGAGCGCCAGCAGGTGAAATACTATTTCCTGGACAAATTCCTGCCCCATTTGCGCGAGTTGAGAGCGGGAGGGCGGGATGTGGTCCTTTGCGGGGACTGGAACATCGCGCACCGCGAGATCGATCTCAAGAACTGGAAGGGAAACCTGAAAAACTCCGGATTCCTTCCCGAAGAGCGCGCCTGGATGAGCCATGTGTTCGACGAGGTGGGCTGGGTGGATGTCTACCGCGTGCTCCATCCGGAAGCGACGGGAGAGTCCTATACCTGGTGGAGCAATCGCGGCCAGGCATGGGCGAAGAACGTAGGGTGGCGGATCGATTACCAGATTGCGACGCCGGGCATTGCCGGCGCCGCTCTCTCGGGCAGCGTGTACAGGGAGGAGCGCTTCTCCGACCATGCGCCGCTCACGATCGATTACGATTGTTGCCCCTGAAGCACTTGCCACGGTTTTCGCAACCCTATACAATTCGGCCCTTTCCTCGATTGCGCGGAACCTGAATTGGGAAACGAGGGGCTTGCAAGAGACCTCGGAAAGCTGTAAGATTCCGCTTCTCTGCTGTTTGCATGACGGATTTGTTGCAGCGGCGACGTTCTTTAAAAATATACAGTCGATAAGTGTGGGCGCTTGATGTCCGGGAGCGAGCCTTCGGGCTCGTAACTTAAGACATAAAGAAGTGCTCACAAGAAGTTTTAACCTAGTTAATAATTTTGAGTGAGACCGATAGGGAGACCTATCAAACAGGCATTGAACTGAAGAGTTTGATCCTGGCTCAGATTGAACGCTGGCGGAATGCTTTACACATGCAAGTCGAACGGGGTCATGGGGCTTGCTCCATGACCTAGTGGCGAACGGGTGAGTAATACATAGGAACGTGTCCCGTAGTGGGGGATAACGCACCGAAAGGTGTGCTAATACCGCATATGCTCTGAGGAGGAAAGCGGGGGACCGCAAGGCCTCGCGCTATGGGAGCGGCCTATGTCCGATTAGCTAGTTGGTGAGGTAAAGGCTCACCAAGGCGACGATCGGTAGCTGGTCTGAGAGGATGATCAGCCACACTGGAACTGAGACACGGTCCAGACTCCTACGGGAGGCAGCAGTGGGGAATTTTGGACAATGGGGGCAACCCTGATCCAGCCATTCCGCGTGAGTGAAGAAGGCCTTCGGGTTGTAAAGCTCTTTCGGCAGGGAAGAAACGGTTACGGTGAATATCCGTGACTAATGACGGTACCTGACTAAGAAGCACCGGCTAACTACGTGCCAGCAGCCGCGGTAATACGTAGGGTGCGAGCGTTAATCGGAATTACTGGGCGTAAAGCGTGCGCAGGC
>JAJZQY010000086.1 GCA_021806605.1 Pseudomonadota bacterium | reverse complement strand
TACCTCAGAATCAGGACTGAAGGCGTGATCGAAAAGCGCGCAGTTGCATCTGGAAAATATGCGGCGATCCTGCTCATCGTTTCCTTCGCGCTCGCGGGGCTCTGTGTCGTCAAGGGAATAGCAGGCTACAAGATCGTTTCCATGCTCTCTGCCAATGTATCCTCCACGCCGCTCGACAAGGTGGTCGAGCGATCTGCAGGCGCATGGCTTTCCAACTACGGCGCCTATCCCGTGCTGTGGCTCGCCCCGGCCCTGGGCTTTCTCGGGGCGATACTGACGATACTGCTCTCATCGAAGGGCAAGGCGGTGGCCGCCTTCGTTGCCAGTTCGGTGTCTCTGACAGGCGTGATTCTCACGGCGGGAATCGCGATGTTCCCCTTCGTGATGCCCTCCAGTTCCGATCCCCAGAGCAGTCTGACGATATGGGATTCCGTTTCCAGCCACGGGACGCTGCAGATCATGTTCTGGGTGGTGGTCGTCTTTCTTCCCATCATCCTCGCTTACACGTCATGGGTTTACCGGGTGCTGCGCGGCAAGATCACGGTCGAGACCATACGCGTGAACGATCACAACGTTTACTGAAAGGAAGCAGCATGTGGTATTTTTCATGGATCCTCGGCGTAGGGCTCGCGATGGCATTCGGCATCATCAACGTGCTTTGGCTTGAGGCCGAATACTTCTGCAAGGCAGATATCGAGGCGGCCAAAAACGCGAATGATCGGGTAGAATGAGGCTTTTTGCCCGAAATGGATTGGTCTGAAGCGGTCAGGAAGGATGTGAGGGCCGCCCTCGAGGAAGATGTCGGGGGCGGGGATGTCACTGCGAATCTCATTCCGGAAGATGCAGTGGCGCATGCCGCCGTGATCAGCCGGGAGCCTGCCGTGCTTTGCGGCACCACCTGGTTCGAGTCCTGTTTCAGAATGCTCGACCCCGGCGTCGAGATCGTCTGGCATTTTCCCGAGGGCAGCCAGATCGCACCGAACGATGCGCTCTGCACCCTGAAAGGCAATGCGCGGGCCATGCTCACGGCCGAGCGCAGCGCCCTCAATTTCCTGCAGCTGCTCTCAGGCGTTGCCACCAAAACGAGAAAGTTCGTGGAGGCGGTCGCAGGGACGCATGCGCTTGTCATGGACACCCGAAAGACGCTTCCCGGACTCAGGCTCGCCCAGAAGCATGCCGTGAGGGTGGGGGGAGGAAGCAATCAGCGAATGGGATTGCATGATGCCATCCTCATCAAGGAAAACCATATCGCAGCTTGCGGCGGCGTGAAAGCCGTGCTGGCTGCGGCTGCGAAAGTGCCCGATGTTCCGGCTCAGATCGAGGTGGAGAGCATGAGTGAGCTTGAAGAGGCATTGGAAGCGGGCGCCAAGCTGATTTTGCTCGACAATTTCGATCTCGACGGATTGAAGCGGGCGGTTCAATTCGTGGCGGGAAGAGCCGTTCTCGAAGCCTCCGGAGGCGTCAGTCTCGATACCGTGAGAAGCATCGCGCTCACCGGGGTCGACCGCATTTCCGTAGGCGAACTCACCAAGGATGTGAAGGCGATTGACCTTTCCATGCGCCTCAAGGTTTCCCAGATCGGCTAATGCCTGTTGACGACAGGCCCTCCCGATTTATTTCGCCAGGTTTTCGAGGATGATTCTCTCGATCGAGCTGCGGGTGGCATCCACCGTGACCGGCCGCGTGCTCTGGGCGATCGCGGTGTCCGGATCCTTGAGTCCGTGCCCCGTCAAAGTGCAGACGATGGTGGAGCCTTCGGCTATCTTTCCCCGCTCCAGATCCATCAGCACGCCAGCGAGCGACGTTGCGGATGCGGGTTCGCAGAATATGCCCTCGCTTTGCGCGAGCAGCTTTTGAACCTTCAAAATTTCTGAGTCGAGGCATTCGTCGAACCATCCGCCGGATTCCTCCTTGACGGTCCAGGCCTGTTTCCACGAAACGGGATGGCCGATCCTGATTGCGGTTGCGACCGTTTCGGGGTCGTCGACGAAGGCGAGGCGGGAGAAAGGGGCGGAGCCGGCAGCCTGGTAGCCGAGCATCTTCGGCCGCTTTGTCGCAGCTTGCGTCTTGTGGTAGGGGCATTTCCCTTCGCAGTGCACGCAGGACCGGGTATTCTGGCACACGGATTCCGAATAGCCGATCCAGTGCGCGGTGATGTTTCCCGCGTTGCCGACGGGAAGCGCGTGATAGTCCGGCGCATCCCCGAGCTCCTCGATGATTTCGAAGCTTGCCGTCTTCTGGCCCTGCAGCCTGAAAGGGTTCACGGAATTGACGATGGTCACGGGTGCGCTTTCGGCGACTTCGCGCACGAGGCGCATGCCGTCGTCGAAATTGCCATTGATCTGGATGACGACCGAGCCGTGCATCATCGCCTGGGAGAGCTTGCCGAGCGCAATCTTGCCTTCCGGAATCAGTACGAAGGAGGTGATGCCGGCACGCGAGGCATAGGCTGCCGCTGCCGCCGAAGTGTTGCCGGTGGAAGCGCAGATGATCGCTTTAGAGCCTGCCTCGACCGCCTTGGTGACGGCCATGGTCATTCCCCTGTCCTTGAAGGAGCCGGTGGGGTTGAGCCCCTCGAATTTCACCAGGATGCGCACATCCTTGCCGAGCTTTCTGGGCAGGTTCTTGAGCTCGATGAGCGGGGTGTTTCCCTCGCCCAATGAGACGATCGGGGTATTTTCCGATACCGGGAGCCTGTCCCTGTAGCGTTCGATGAGTCCGGTGTAGTGTGTCATTTCAGTTCCTGTTGAGTTCTTCGAGTCTGATCTTCTTGACGCTTCCGGAAATCACCGCAAGCGCCTCGATTTTCGAGATGGCGCAATCGATGTGTTTTTCCAGAGTGCGGTGGGTGAGCATGATGATGTCCACATGCTCCTCGCCCTCGATCGGTTCTTTCTGAACCATGGCGTCGATGGAGATGCCGAGGTCGGCGAGAATTCGCGTCACATCCGCAAGCACTCCCGGTTTGTCGAATGCGCGCATCCTGAGGTAATAGGCGGTTTCCACTTCGCTCATCGGCAATATCGCGACATCCGACATTGCATCGGGCTGGAAGGCGAGATGGGGGACGCGGTGTTCCGGGTCCGAAGTGTGCATCCGCGTGACATCCACAAGATCGGCCACCACGGCGGATGCCGTGGGCTCGGATCCTGCGCCTGCGCCGTAATACATGGTCGCCCCGACCGCATCGCCCTTGACCAGGATGGCGTTCATCACGCCTTCCACGTTCGCGATCAGGCGCTTCGCCGGAATCAAGGTGGGGTGGACGCGAAGCTCTATACCCTTTTCGGTGCGCTTGGTGATCCCCAGCAGCTTGATCCTGTAGCCCAGTTCTTCGGCATAGGTGATGTCTTCGCGGGTCAGTTTCGAAATGCCTTCGGTGTAGGCCTTGTCGAACTGGGTCGGGATGCCGAAGGCGATCGAGGCCATGAGGGTGAGCTTGTGCGCGGCATCGATGCCTTCGATGTCGAAAGTGGGATCGAGCTCCGCGTAACCGAGGGCCTGCGCATCCTTCAAGGCGTCCGCGAAGCTCGCGCCCTTCTCGCGCATCTCCGAGAGAATGTAGTTGCTGGTGCCGTTGATGATGCCTGCGATCCATTCTATGCGGTTGGCGGTCAGCCCTTCGCGCAGCGCCTTGATGATCGGGATGCCGCCTGCCACCGCGGCTTCGAAGGCGACGATCACCCCCGCTTTTTGGGCTGCCGCGAAGATCTCGTTTCCGTAAAGGGCGAGCAGCGCCTTGTTTGCCGTCACCACATGCTTGCCGTTCTTGATCGCTTCCAGCACGAGTTGGCGCGCAACCGTGGTGCCGCCGATCAGTTCGACCACGATGTCGATATCCGGGCTGGACGCCACCTTGAAGGCGTCATCCGTGACAATGGCCGAGCCGCCTGCAAGCTTCTTCGCCTTTTCGATATCGCGGTCGGCGATCATGGCTATCCGGATTTCCCGACCCGCCCTGCGGGTGATTTCTTCCGCATTCCTGGACAACACTTTGAAGGTTCCGGAGCCCACGGTGCCAATTCCCAAAAGGCCTACATTGATTGCTTTCATGTCTTGTGTCTTTTCGTCGATTGAATTGAAGTCAGGAAATATGGCGCCTGCGGTATTGATCCAGGAAGCGTTCTATGCGTCCGATGGCCTCGTTGAGATCGTCGACATTCGGCAAAAACACCACCCTGAAATGATCGGGCTCGGCCCAGTTGAATCCTGTTCCCTGAACTACAAGCACCCGTTCCTTCTGAAGGAGTTCCAGAACGAACTGCTGATCGTCCGCGATCGGATACATTTTGGGGTCCAGCCTGGGGAAAAGATACATCGCGGCCTTCGGCTTGACGCAGCTCACGCCCGGAATCGCGGTCAGCATTTCCCAGGCGGCATCTCTTTGCTTGCAAAGACGGCCGTTTGGGGCAACCAGATCGTCGATGCTCTGGTATCCCCCCAGCGCCGTCTGTATCCCGTATTGGGCGGGAACATTGGCGCAAAGCCGCATCGAGGCGAGCATGGTGAGCCCCTCGATATAATCCCGTGCATGATGTTTTTCTCCGGAGACCACGAGCCATCCCGCCCGGTATCCGGCAGCCCGGTAATTCTTGGAAAGCCCGTTGAAGGTGAT
>JAJZQY010000085.1 GCA_021806605.1 Pseudomonadota bacterium | reverse complement strand
GCATCGAGGCGAGCATGGTGAGCCCCTCGATATAATCCCGTGCATGATGTTTTTCTCCGGAGACCACGAGCCATCCCGCCCGGTATCCGGCAGCCCGGTAATTCTTGGAAAGCCCGTTGAAGGTGATACACAGGACATCTTCGGCGAGCGATGCGATGGAAGTGTGCGCATGTCCGTCGTAAAGCACCTTGTCGTAGATTTCATCGGAATAGAGGATGAGCTGATGAGTTCTTGCGATTTCGACGATTTCCTCGAGAAGCGCCACCGGATAGAGCGCCCCGGTCGGATTGTTGGGGTTGATGAGCACGATGGCGCGGGTGTTCGGCGTGATTTTTCCGCGGATATCGTCGCAATCGGGCAGCCAGTCCGACTGTTCGTCGCAGATGTAATGCACCGGATTGCCGCCCGCGAGCGTTACGGCTGCCGTCCAGAGCGGGTAGTCAGGGGAGGGAATCAGCACTTCGTCGCCATTGTTGAGCAGGCCCTGCATCGCCATCACGATCAGTTCCGAAACCCCGTTTCCGATATAAATATCTTCGATCCGGACATTCTGGATTTTCTTTTCCTGCGTGTAGTGCATGATCGCCTTGCGCGCAGAGAACAGGCCGTTCGAATCCGAATAGCCGGATGCATTGGGAAGGTTTCGGATCACGTCCTGGATGATTTCTTCCGGCGCATCGAAGCCGAAGGGAGCGGGGTTCCCGATATTGAGCTTGATGATGCGGTGCCCTTCTTCTTCCATCTGCCTGGCATGGGCCATCACCGGACCCCTGATGTCGTAACAGACGTTGGCAAGTTTGGTTGATTTTTGAACTGGTTGCACGAATTCTGTCCTCATTGAGCCTCAGGAAAGGCCGTCCTTCTTGAACATGTCCTTGATGCCGCGCACGGCCTGTCTGATGCGTGCCTCGTTTTCAATCAATGCGAAGCGCACATGGTCGTCGCCATATTCTCCGAATCCGATTCCGGGAGAGATGGCGACCTTGGCCTCATGCAGGAGCTTTTTCGCGAATTCCAGGGAGCCCATTTCGAGATAGGGATCGGGAATCTTCGCCCATACATACATGCTCGCCTTCGGATTTTCGACAGGCCATCCAGCGCCGTGCAAGCCCGAAACCAGAACGTCCCGCCTCCTCTGGTACATTTTCCTGATGTCCTCGACGCATTCCTGAGGCCCTTCGAGCGCCAGGATGGAAGCCACCTGGATGGGCGTGAACGTGCCGTAATCGTGATAGCTTTTCATCCTGGCCAGGGCTGCGACGAGATCGCGGTTCCCGACCATGAATCCCACGCGCCATCCGGCCATGTTGTAGCTCTTGCTCATGGTGAAGAATTCGACCGCGACATCGGAGGCGCCGGGGACTTCCATGATCGAAGGGGCCCTGTAGCCGTCGAAAACGATGTCGGCATAGGCGAGATCGTGAACCACGTAAATGCCATGCTCTTTCGCAAGGGCGACGACGCGCTCGAAGAAAGGCAGTTCCACGCACTGGGCGGTCGGGTTGCTGGGAAAATTGAGGATCAGCATTTTCGGCTTGGGATAGGAATCCCGGATCGCTTTTTCGAGCTCCTCGAAAAAATCGATCCCCGGCGTCATCGGAATGTGGCGTATGTCCGCCCCCGCGATGACCGGGCCGTAAATGTGGATCGGATAGCTCGGATTGGGAACCAGCACGATGTCGCCTGAACCCAGGGTGGCGAGCGCGAGATGGGCGATGCCTTCCTTGGACCCTATCGTGACGATGGCTTCCTTTTCCGGGTCGAGATCGACATCGAAACGGTGCTTGTACCAGTTGCAGATGGCGCGGCGCAGCCGCGGGATGCCCTTCGAGACGGAATAGCGGTGGGTTGCGCCTTTTTTCGCCGTCTCGATCATCTTGTCGAGGATGTGCTGCGGGGTCGGCTGGTCAGGGTTGCCCATGGAAAGGTCGATGATGTCCTCGCCTGCGCGCCGCGCAGCCGCCTTGAGTTCTCCCGTGATGTTGAAAACATAGGGGGGCAGCCGCTTGATCCTGTAAAACTCTTCCATTGGGCTCTTGATCGTGGGGCGGAAAGACTCGCGCGCATCTTCCGCGAAAAGCTATAATCTTACCTGAGCGCGAATTATGCCGCAAATGGAGAAAACGCATGAAGCTGCACCAGGATATCCCTTCCGGATTGAACAGTATCACGGGCTACGGCGAGGGTTACGTGATGGTCAACGGCCAACGCTACGGATGCAGCCTGATCGTGATGCCGGAAATGCTGATGGAGGCATGGCAGGTCCCGGGGTTCGACGCGCTCGCAAAGAGTCATTTCGAACCTCTGCTGGATGCCCATCCCGAGATACTGCTTCTCGGAACGGGAGAAACCCAGCGCTTTCCCCATCCGAAAATATTTCAGGGGCTTTACGATGCGGGGATCGGCGTGGAAGTCATGGATTCTGCCGCTGCCTGCCGCACCTACAATATCCTGATGGGGGAGGGGAGAAGGGTGGCGGCAGCCCTTATCCTGGGGTTGCAAGCGCCCTGATATGGGCGAGCGCGCTTCTCCCCAGGGCGGAAAGTGCGTAGCCTCCCTCCAGCGTGGAGACCATTCGTCCCTGCGCATGCCTTTCGGCGATCCCCCCGATCCTTTGCGTTACCCAGGCATAATCTGCATCGTTGAAAGCAAGGCCCGCCATGTCGTCGTCGATATGCGCATCGAATCCTGCCGAGAAGAAAATCATCTGGGGCATGAATGCTTCGAGGGAGGGAATCCAGTCGTTCTCGACAGCTTCCCGCAGTGCGGCGCCGCCGCTGCCCATGGGCAGCGGTATGTTCACCATGCGCTTGGAGCGGCCTTCCGTGCCGCAGTACGGGTAGAAGGGATGCTGGAAGATCGAGACCATCAGCACCCTGGAATCATGCCTGAAAATGTCTTCGGTGCCGTTGCCGTGATGGACGTCGAAGTCGACGATGGCGACCCGTTCGAGGCCGTGATGCGCCAAGGCATGCGCCGCTCCGACTGCCACGTTGTTGAAGATGCAAAATCCCATCGCCCTCTCCCGCGTCGCATGATGTCCGGGCGGCCTGACATTGCAGAATGCCGCGTCGATTTCATTGTTCATGATCTTGTCCACGGCGAGAACGGGAGCGCCCGCGGCTCGCCTTGCAGCCTGCAGGGTATGCGGGTTCATGAAGGTGTCGGGGTCGAGCTGAATCAGGCCGGATTTGGGCGAGGCGGCTTCTATTTCACGGATATGGTCTTCGGAATGGACCCGCTCAAGTTGCTCATGCGTGGCGAGCGGAGCTTCGAAGTGAAGCGGATCGAGGCCGGATGCGCGCACCGCATCCGCGATCGCTTTCAGCCTTTCCGGGCATTCCGGATGCCATTGCCCCATCTCGTGCAGAAGGCAGTCCGGGTGGCTGATGATGGCGAATCGGCTCATGCTCCATTTTAGCATCGGGTTTAATGGACATTCCTCATCCAGGCCGGGTTTTGCGACCAGGCATTCATCCATCCCGGAACGGCATCCCACGGCATCGGTTCCGCTATGCCGTAGCCCTGCGCAAATCCGCAGCCCATTCTGACCAGCATCTGGCCTTGCATAGTCGATTCCAGTCCTTCTGCGATGACTTCCAGGTTGAAGATCTTGGACAGGCTGACAATGCTGCGTATGATCGCCAAGTTGTCCTTGTTTTCGAGCATGTCGGCCACGAAGCTCCGGTCGATCTTGATCCTGTCCACCGGCAGATTCTTGAGGTAGGAGAGCGAGGAATAGCCCGTTCCGAAGTCGTCCAGGGAAATCCTTACGCCGATGTCCCTGCAGGCCGACAATATCTGCAGGATGGCATCGAAATCCGATATGGCGGTCGTTTCCAGGATTTCGAGCTCGATGCGGGAAGGTTCGACTTCCGGGTGTGCCTCGAATGCGGCTTTGAGCATGGCGAGAAAATCGGGGTCCTGGAGCTGGCGCCCGGCGATATTGATGCTGACCGCTACCACGAGGCCGATGCCTTGCCATGCCGCCACCTGTTCCAGGACCTGCTTGATCACCCAGGTGCCGATATCGACGATCAGCTGGGTGTCCTGAACGGCGGGCAGGAAGTCGCGGGGAAGAATCAGCGTGCCGAGGTCCGGGTCCTGCCAGCGGATGAGCGCTTCGAGTCCCGAGACCCGGCCGCTCTTGAGGTTGATCTTGGGTTGGTAGTAAAGGCGAAGTTCCCCATTTTGCAGCGCGGATGCGATCCGGAGCTGCCGTTCATGGTTCTTGCGCGCCATGACATCCATTCTGGAATCGAAGAAATGATATTGATCCCGGCCGGACTGCTTGGCGTGGTACATGGCCATGTCGGCTTGGCGCAGAAGGGTTTCCGGCTCCGCGTCGTTTTCCGGGTAGAGCGCGACGCCGATGCTGGGGGACACGGAAACCGGCATGCCGTCGATGAGGAAGGGCGAGTTGATCGTGCTCATGATGCGGTCCAGGCTGCTCTGCACCTCATGTTTGTCGGAGGCTTCCTGCAAGACCACGAATTCGTCTCCGCCGATGCGGGCGGCAGTGTCTTCGGCGCGGATCGCCTTTTTCAGACGCAATGCGACTTCCTTGAGCAGCATGTCTCCGGCGGCATGGCCCAGCTTGTCGTTGACCGACTTGAAGCCGTCCAGGTCGATGAAAAGCACCGCCAGCATCTTGCCCTGTCTTTTCA
>JAJZQY010000084.1 GCA_021806605.1 Pseudomonadota bacterium | reverse complement strand
GTTTGTCGCCGCGTTCCAGGCAGGATTTGCAAACCACGCTCCCATTCTCAAGTGTGCCAGCCGGGTGCCGGTTTTTTCCGCACGACGCGCAAGTGACATTGCCTTTCCGGCGGCAAGATTCGCACACGCGTTGCTCGTCGAAGCCGCGCTTGATGTCGCGAGCCAGCCTCAAGCTCATCTGTCCGCAAACCGGACAAGGCTTCGGTTCGCGGTAGTGCACCGAGCACGGCCAGCACAGAGAACCTTCCTCGATAGTCATGCTCGCCCTCGGAAGCGGCTTGCCGCAGCGCAGGCAGGTCCTGCCCTTGATGGCGCAAGACCTGCAAACAGGCTTGCCCTCTCCGTCACGCGAACGGGTGCGACTGCCGCAGCTTTCGCAGGGCAGCAGAGATTCGGGTTGGAGAGCCGTATCCGCGCTCATGGCAAGTTCGCCTTATTTCCTCGGCGGTATCGGAAAAGGAGTGACCTTGGGACCCGTCAGGTTCTCGTCCGGACGAATTTCAGCGGCCTCCCGGCGCACACGGAGTTTCTTCGGCTTTGTCTGGGCCTTCGACTCGGTGGATACGCTTTCATTCGTCATCTCGCTTTCCGGTTCGACCAGATCGCTGCGCAGCAGGTCGCCGATGTCGCATTTGAGCACATCGAGTAGATGGTCCAGCAATTCGGTGCTGACCCGGTCCGGGCGCTCCTTGATGATCCGGGTGAGCTGCGAACTCGTAATCTGGAATCCGGATTTCTCCAGCAGTCGCTGCAGCTCGGTGGCCGTAGTGATGTTCCGCTCCGCCATCATGACGCGGAGCCGCCACGAAAGACGCCTCTTGGGTGTGGCAGTCATTTCTTTTCTTCCTTTCCGAGGACTTGATCCAGTTGAGAGGCGATTGCCTGATTGATTTCGTCGTTCACCATTTCGTCGGGAACGTGCATGTAAATTTGTGTGGTTGAAGCATAGGCATGCCCATGTTTGCGTCTGTTGGCCTCAATTCCAAAACGGTACGATTCGTGTGTGACCGACGAATGGCGCATGCAGTGGGGCGTCAGCCCGAGCCCCGTAAGACCGGCGAATTCGAGCCCATGCTGGAAACGGGCTTCCAGTGTGCTCGCGCCCATGCGGCGGCCACGTTCGGACAGAAACAACGCCGACTCGTTCGCGTCCGCATTGATCATGAAATGGGGCCTCACGTTGGCAATATACCAGTCCAGGATGGAGGGCAAATTGCTGTGCGTGACAGGAACAGTTCTAAACTTTTTCCCGCTGCCTTTGCTGCCTTTTCCCCATACCGAAACGAAGCCGAACATCCCGAACTCGGGGATATTCGGGTTGGGCGAAAACGATGTCATGTTGAGCGCAAGCGCTTCGGAAATTCTTAGCCCTGCCGAGTACAAGAGAAAGAAAAGCGCTTTGTCGCGTTGCAGCGGACGGAGATCCTTGGATCGGAAAGCTGCCGCCTCGTTGATCGCTTTGTCGTAACCATCGAACAGCCTGGCAATCTCGTCGTGAGTGAACGCCCGACGCTCCGTAGCTATCTCGCGTTCGTGGACATGAGGGATGCAATTCTCGAAGTGACATATCTGCTGAAGATCGACACCATACTGTCGTCTGACTTCATTCTTGAATTTGACGTTGTCGACGATATAGTCGAAAAAATTGCGAATGGCGGACTGGTACTTGCGCTGGGTGGCTACCGCCAATGAACGTTCAACGCCAATGGTTTCGCACCATGCGTCGAAATCGTCCTCGGTCCAAAACCATGGCGCGTTGCCTGTATGGGCGAGCATGTCCCTGACGACCGCGATATCGTTCTCGACTGATCGCTTCTGCTGCCGGAGCGTGCCGATACGGCGAGTCGCCCATTTCTCCAGCATTTCGCTGAAGAGAGCATCGTCTTTTTCCGGCAGGGAGAAGCTTCCTTTCTCTGCGGGCAAACTCGACAATTTTTCGACATTTCTGCTCATGGGCGTATCGGACTTAAATGGAATTTCCAATATTGCGGGTGTATTTATCTCTCCATTCCTGAGTGATTATACATAAAAATGAAACAAATACAAGTATCGTGAATAATTAGCTTAAGTCGCGCACGGAATGCGAAAGTAACATAACACCATGATTCAAATATGTTTCATGTGCTGCGCGTATAACTCTAATATTCAGTCGCATGCTGACTTCGATTCATGAAAGTTGAATCTGATGCAACTCAAAATAATCAATAAATTACGCTTATACAATATGTTACTGGTGTTACGAGGAATATTTGAAAGAATATTGGCAATATTGGAAAGAAGGCAATTCGTCGAGAAACAGCACCCCGCAATGGGCGAGCGAAATTTCGCCGGGCCTGGGGTGCGTCCCTCCCCCGACCATGGCCACCGCAGAAGCCGTATGGTGCGGGGAGCGGAAAGGCCGCCTTCCCCAGTTCATCGGGTCGAAAGCGCCGACCAGAGACAGGATCGCGGCGGATTCGAGCGCCTCCTCTTCCGTCATCTCCGGCAAAATTCCGGGAAAGCTTGCGGCCAGCATGGACTTTCCGGTGCCGGGCGGTCCGATCATGAGGACGCTGTGCCCGCCGCATGCTGCGATTTCGAGCGCGCGCCTGGCATGAAGCTGGCCCTTTATTGCGCTGAAATCGGGGTAGGAGATTTCGCCGGTTCGGGGAATCCCGGAGAATTCCGGAATGGGTTCGACTCCGGCAAGGTGAGAGCATACCTCGGTGAGGGAATGAGCGGGATGGATGGCGGCCGATTTCACGATGGCGGCCTCAAAGGCATTTTCAAAGGGCAATATGAACGCCCGCCCGTCCCGCTTCGCAACCAGAGTCATTGCCAGGACGCCCCGGATCGGGCGCAGCTCGCCGGAGAGGGCGAGCTCTCCGGCGAATTCGTAATGAAGGAGCCTGTTCCCGGGAATCTGGCTGGATGCGGCGAGAATGCCGATCGCGATGGGCAGATCGAAACGTCCGCTCTCTTTCGGCAAATCGGCGGGGGCGAGGTTCACGGTGATGCGCCTCGACGGGAACGAAAACCGGGCGTTCAGCAGGGCGGAGCGGACCCTGTCGCGGCTTTCCCTGACCTCAAGCTCGGGCAGCCCGACGATGGTGAAACTCGGCAGCCCCGCTCCGATATGCACTTCCACGGTCACGAGCGGCGCATCCAGCCCGTAGAGCGCCCTGCTGTAAAGGACAGCGAGGCTCATCGGGGAAATTCATTCTTCAGGCTTCAGGGCCGCCTTCTCGAGTTCGGCCACGCGCTCTTCCAGATGCCCCAGCTTTTCCCTCGTTCTCAGCAGCACTTCCTTCTGCACGTCGAATTCTTCGCGGGTCACGAGATCCATTTTGGTGAATATGCCGGCAAGCATGGCCCTGACATTCTTTTCAACATCCTTCGCTGGGGAGGATGCCATCACTTCGTTCACCTTGGCACCGATTTCGTCCAGCAGCTTCTGATTGATCATGATTTTCCCTGGTGATTTTGGATTCCTGAAGTGTAGCAAAAATTCCGGCACTCGCAGGCATCCTGTTTCCTGGAATCCCCGAACAAACGACCATGCTCATTCATGGTGCATGGCGCACCAACAAGGGTCAATTTGCATTGCAGAATGCCGAAAATTATGAATAACATATTGATTTCATATAATATTGGATATTGGCACGGTAAATGCTTGAAGATGCCTGTAGTTTTTTCATCCACAAAAAGGGAGTTATTACTGTGAACAAATTGACTCATTCTCTCATCGTTGCCGGCATCATTTCGATCCCCGCAGTCGCGATGGCTGACGGTACCGCGCCTGCGGCTGCACCTTCAGCGCCAACCCTGACAGATGTCCTGGGCGCTTCCGGCGTTTCCCTCACGGGCTACGTCGATGCCGGTTACACCAGCATGAACAGCACCGGGCTCTTCACCAATGGCGGCGCAAGCAGGGTGTTCGATGCACCCAATGCTACCGCAGGGAAGAATTTCAGCAGCTTCAGCCTGAATCAGGTCGGAGTGACCGTTGCCAAGGCGCCTGCTTCGGGATTCGGCGGACTGGTGAATTTCACCGGCGGTGAGGATGCCAATGTGATCGCTTCCTACGGTGCCGGAGACAATGTGGCTGGCAATGGCGGCAACATGTACAACAACAACCACAATTTCGACATCACCCAGGCCTACGGCAGCTATGCTTCGGGGCCGTCTACGCTTATTCTGGGTAAATTTGTCACCCTGGCCGGCGCCGAGGTCATCAACAGCACGGCAAACACCAACTATTCGCGCTCCATCCTGTTCGGCTATGCGATTCCCTTTACCCATACCGGCGCGCGTCTCACCTATGCTGCCTCTGATACCGTCAGCCTGATCGCCGGCGTCAATAACGGATGGGATCAGGTTGCCGATCAGAACACGGGAAAGACGGTAGAGCTGGGCGTCACGGCAACTCCTTCCAAGATGTTCTCCTTCGCCGGATCGTTTTACGGTGGCAAGGAATTGGCGGCTCCCGGTGGTTTGACGGCAGCTAATAACGCTTACAATCCGGGAGTCGCACTCCCTGCGCTCTCCCAGTTGAGCAACGGCAACCGGCAATTGGTTGACCTGGTCGGAACTGTCAATGCCACAGACAGCCTTTCTTTCGTGGTGAACTATGACAACGGCAGCCAGCAAAATGCCGTATTGCAGACGGGGGCGCTGGGTACCGCCAAGTGGGATGGAACGGCGCTCTACGCGAACTACA
>JAJZQY010000083.1 GCA_021806605.1 Pseudomonadota bacterium | reverse complement strand
GATCGCGCGCGCCCGATCCGCCGGCGTCGGCGCATTCGTGATTCCGGCTGTGGAGCGAAAGGCCTTCGAGAAGGTTCTTTCGATCTGCGGGGAGAACCTTCATTGCTACCCGGCCCTGGGGATACACCCGATGTACGTCGACGATGCCGTTCCGGATGACCTCGATGCGCTGAGATCCAGAGCGCTCGAAGTCGTTGCCGTCGGGGAAATCGGCCTCGATTTCTTCGTAGAGAATTACGACAGGGAAAGGCAGATTCGTTTTTTCGAGGCGCAGCTGAAAATAGCCAGGGAATTCGATCTTCCCGTGCTTCTCCACGTGCGCCGCGCCCAGGATGCCGTCCTCGCCTCGCTCAGGAAAATCAGGGTCAAGGGCGGGATCGCCCATGCCTTCAACGGCAGCTTCCAGCAGGCCGAGGAATTCATCAGGCTCGGCTTCAGGCTGGGATTCGGCGGGGCGATGACCTTTGAGCGCGCGACCAGGATCAGGTCTCTGGCAGAAGCGCTGCCCATGACGAGCATCGTCCTCGAGACGGACTCCCCCGACATGCCGCCTTCGTTCATCGGGAAAGCCAGGAACAGCCCCGAATATCTGCCTGAAATAGCGGAAGTTCTTGCGAGCCTGAGGAAGATGGCTGCAAATGAAGTGGCGATGGCGACAACCGAGAACGCCAGGGAAGTGCTGGAGCTGGAATGAGCCGATTCGAGAGAACGCGCATCCTGATCGGGGATGAAGGCATAGCCAGGCTGGCGAGCAAGCACGTCTTCCTGGCAGGGCTGGGGGGAGTGGGGTCCTATTGCGCGGAAGCTCTCGCGCGCGGCGGCATCGGCAGGCTGACGCTGCTCGATCACGACGTCGTCGCGGTCAGCAACATCAACAGGCAGCTTCCCGCGCTCGATTCGACCGTCGGAAAGTCCAAGGCGGAATTGATGCAGGTGAGGATAGCCGACATCAATCCCGATTGCCGCGTGCAAATCAGGCGCGAATTCCTCACCCCCGGGAACGTGAACGAGATCGTCCCGGATGCCGATTACGTGATCGATGCCATCGATTCGCTCAACTGCAAGGTCGCGCTGGTCGCCGAGAGCGTGAAGCGAGGCCTGAAAGTCGCGTCCAGCATGGGGGCCGGGAACAAGCTCGATCCTTCCAGGATCAGGCTCGCCGACATTTCGGAAACCCGCATCTGCCCGCTTGCCAGCCAGATGAGGAAGCGTCTGAGAAAGCGCGGCATAGAGCAGGGGGTGCTTGCCGTATTCACGGACGAAGTCGGGCGACCCCCGCTTCCTCCCGAGCCCGTTTCGGGCCACGGGCGCCCCAGGGCGGTGAACGGCACGATCAGCTACATGCCCCCCCTTTTCGGCCTCATGCTGGCCGGGGCAGTCATCAAGGCGCTCCTGGAAGAGTGAACAGCGCGATCGATTCGACATGGGAAGTGTGCGGGAACATGTTGACCACTCCCGCGCATTCGAGCGTATAGCCTTTCGAATGGACCAGGATCCCCGCGTCCCTTGCGAGCGTCGCAGGGTCGCAGGAGACGTAGACGATGCGCGAAGGAAGCGCCGGTCCCAGGCGCTCCACCAGTTCCCTTGCGCCAGCGCGGGGCGGATCGATCAGCATCTTGTCGAATCCCTGCAAATCCACGCCTTTCATATCGAAAAGGTCGGTTGCGACGAAGCTCGCATTGGCTATGCCGTTCTTCCCGGCGTTTTCCATCGCCCGTTCGACCAGGGAAGAACTGCCTTCCATGCCGACGACCGTCGCCCCCGATTTCGCGATGGGCAGGGTGAAGTTGCCCAGGCCGCAGAACAGGTCGGCTATTCTGTCGCCTGCCGAAGGCGATAGCAGGGCGACTGCGCGCCTTACCAGCGCCCGGTTGATCGCGAAATTCACCTGGGTGAAGTCGGCGGGCAGGAAGGGCATGACGATCCCGAATTCGGGAAGGGAATAATGGAGCCTTGCCGGCTGTTCCGGATGGAAGGGATGAACGGAATCGACCCCCTTCGGCTGCAGGTAGACGGCAATGTCGTGCCTGTCGGAGAACGCCCTGACGAGCGCCTCGTCCTCGCTCGAGAGCGGATCGAGTATCCTGAATACCAGAAGGTCGGCTTCCTCCCCGACCGCGACTTCGACCTGGGGAAGCCGCTTCTTGATCGAAAGCGCCCCTATCAATTCCTTCAGATGCGGAATCAGCATCGAGATTCTTCCCGGCAGGACCTCGCAATTGTCCATGTCGGTGACGTAACGGGTGCGCTTTTCGTTGAAGCCGACCAGGAGCTTTCCCTTTTTCTCGACAAAGCGCACCGAGAGTCTGGCGCGATGCCGGTATCCCCAGTAGGGGCCGTGAATCGCGGGCAGGATGCGCCCCGGACTCACTTTTCCGATATGCCGGAAGGCATCTTCCAGGACGCGCTGCTTGGCGGCGACTTGCGCCGAAGCTTCCAGATGCTGCATGCTGCATCCCCCGCAGACACCGAAATTGGCGCATTCGGGTTTCACCCGCCAGGGGCTTTCCCGGAGCATTTTCGAAATGTTGGCGAATTCGACCCGGGGCTTTTTCTTGTAAACCGAAGCTTCGACTTCCTCGCCCGGCAGGGCGCCCTCGACGAAGACCGCTTTGCCTTCGTGATGCGCCACGCCCCGGCCTTCGTGGTCGAGAGATTCTATTTTGATCATGCGGTTTCCTGAATCATTTTCGTTTTCGGGACTTTTTCCATGTCCCAGTTGGCAATCGCCCAGTTCCAGAACGAGGGGATGTCGGCGCCCAGAAGTTCGTCGGGGGGATTTTGCCCCAGAAAGCCGAGCGCCCTGAAAAGCACGGGCACTGCCGGTTCGACGGGACTCGCCAGCGTCTGCTTGGAAAGCTTTTCCCCCTGTTCATTCGCCGCAACGGGAAGATGAGCGTAGGCCGGCGTCCCGAAGCCGAGGCATCGCTGCAGATGGATCTGGCGCGGAGTCGAGTCGAGCAGGTCTGCCCCCCTGACGACATGCGTCACGCCCTGTTCCTCGTCGTCGACCACCACAGCGAGCTGGTAGGCGAAGTAGCCGTCTGCGCGCAGCAGCACGAAGTCGCCGACTTCCCGCTCCAGGTTCTGTGCGTATTCTCCCTGAATGCCGTCGAGAAAGGCTATCCGCTCATTTCCCACCCTGACCCGGGTCGCGCGGGCCTCGCCCCTCGCGCCATTCCTGCAGGTTCCCTGGTAGATGCCTTCGATTTCGCGTCTCGAACAGGAGCAGGGATAGGTGAAATTCCCCAGGATATCCAGAGCGTCCCGGTAAAGTCGGGTCCGCGCGCTCTGGAAGACGACTTCCCCATCCCAGGCCATGCCCAGCTTTTCCAGAACGTGCAACATGTCGGACGCCGCACCCGGCGCCGTCCTCGCCTCGTCGACGTCCTCGATCCTCACCAGCCATTGTCCCCCTGCGGCTCTTGCCGCGAGAAAGCTTCCCGTCGCGGCGACGATGGAGCCGAAATGGAGCGGGCCTGTAGGGGAGGGGGCGAAGCGTCCGACATGGGTCATGAGGCGCTATTCTGCCACAGCTTGAACAAGGATGCTTCCTGTCCTATAAAGAAAATCCGGATACTCGCAACAGGAGGCGCCATGCTGGACATAGAGAAGATGATGGGGGACGACCCCGAAGGACGACTTGCCGCCCTCCCCGAATGGACCGAGGAAGTCGCCAGAAAGCTCGCCGAAAAGGAGGGCATCGCGCTGACCGAGGAGCACTGGGAAGTGATCAGGCTGCTGAGGAACCATTACCGTCTGCGCGGCAACGATCTGAGCGGGACGAGATTGCTGAATGCGCTCGAAGAGCCTTTCGGCGCAAGAGGCGGCAAGAAGCATCTTTACGAGCTTTTCCCCGGCGGGCCGATCAATCAGGGAAGCCGCCTGGCCGGGGTGCCGCCACCCCCTTACAGCCGAGACACCTCCTTCGGCAGCGTGGCGTAGCTCAAGCTTTCTTTTCTTCGCCTGGCGGGACGAATTTTGCGAGGAATATGCCGAGTTCGTACAGCAGCCAGAGCGGCACGGCGAGCATGGTTTGCGAGACGATGTCGGGCGGCGTGAAGATTGCGCCCAGGACGAAGGCCCCGACGATCATGTAGGGGCGCCATTCCTTGAGCTTCTGGATCTGGATGAACCCCATCCTGACCAGAACGATGACGATGATCGGGACTTCGAAGGTGACCCCGAAGGCGATGAACAGGGTGAGGACGAAATCGAGGTATTTCCCGATGTCGGTCATCATCGAAACGCCTTCCGGCGTCACCCTGGAAATGAAGCCGAAAACGACGGGAAAGACCAGAAAATAGGCGAAAGCCATGCCGCTGAAGAAAAGGAAGGTGCTGCCCACGATGAGCGGGGCGATCAGCTTCTTCTCGTGGGAATAGAGCCCCGGGGCGACGAATGCCCAGAGCTGGTAGAGCGTGTGGGGCAGGCTGATCAGGAAGGCGGCCATGATCGCGATCTTCATCGGCACCAGGAAAGGCGTGGTGACCTCTGTCGCGATCATGCTCCCGCCCTTGGGCAGGTGCTGGAGCAGGGGATGGGCGAGAATGGTGTAAAGCTCCCGCGCCCAGGGGGCGAGGCAGAGGAATATGACGACGACGACCGCAGCGATCCGCAGCAGGCGGGTTCTGAGTTCGATCAGGTGGGCGATGATGCTTTCGGAAGTGCTCATTTTTCGCCGAAGTCGATCTTGAGCTGCCTCGG
>JAJZQY010000018.1 GCA_021806605.1 Pseudomonadota bacterium | reverse complement strand
TCGCCATAGACAGGGCGGGCCTCGTCGGTGCGGACGGACCGACCCATGCCGGCAGCTTCGATCTATCCTTCCTGCGCTGCATTCCCAATATGACGGTGATGGCGGCATCAAACGAGAACGAGCTGAGGCAGATGCTCTACACCGCATTTGCCATGGATTCGCCTGTCGCGGTGCGCTATCCGCGGGGGCAGGGACCCGGAAAAAATATCGAGGCGGAAATGCAGGCCATCGAAATCGGGCGAGGCATTGTCCTGCGTGATGGCGAAAAGGTCGCGCTGCTTGCTTTCGGGAGCATGGTTGAACCCTCTCTCAAGGCGGGTGTCGAACTGGACGGGACAGTAGTCAACATGCGCTTTGTCAAGCCGCTTGACGAAAAACTGGTTCTCGAACTTGCCGGAACCCACGAACTTCTGGTGACGGTGGAGGAGAACGCCGTCATGGGTGGGGCGGGAAGCGCAGTCTCGGAATGCCTGAGCCGCCACGGCAAGACTGTTCCTGTTCTCCATCTGGGACTCCCAGACAGCTACATCGAGCAGGGAGACCCTGCCGGATTGCTCGCGGAATGTCTGCTCGATGGCGAAGGCATTCTCTATGCGGTCAGGGAACGGCTTGCATTGACCCGTTAATCCGAGCGGTTTACTCGGGAATGCCCGGCGGCTATAATTTCGGCATGGGCCAGAATGGAAGGAATGAAGTGATTTCAGCAGAAAACATCCCTGACGTGCAGAGCACCGAGGATCTGAGGCACCTCGCCATAGACCGGGTCGGCATCAAGTCGATCCGCCATCCCGTTAAAGTGGCGGACAAGAGCGGAGGGGTGCAGCATACCGTTGCGATCTTCAACATGTACGTCCATCTTCCTCACAATTTCAAGGGGACGCACATGTCGCGCTTCGTCGAGATACTGAACGGCAGGGAGCGCGAAATCTCGGTCGAATCCTTCGAGAGCATGCTGCGCCAGATGGTCGAGAAGCTTGAAGCCGAATCCGGCTACATCGAAATGAGCTTTCCCTATTTCGTCAACAAGGCCGCTCCCGTTTCCGGGGTGACGAGCCTGCTGGATTATGATGTCACCTTCATTGGCGAGATAGAGAAGGGCAAGTACCGCTTCAAGATGAAGGTGATGGTTCCCGTCACCAGTCTTTGCCCGTGCTCGAAAAAGATATCGGATTACGGCGCGCACAACCAGAGATCCCATGTGACCGTGACGGCCTGCACGAACGATTTCGTCTGGATCGAGGACATCGTGGGCATCGTGGAGGGGCAGGCGTCCTGCGAGCTTTACGGGCTTCTGAAGCGGCCGGACGAGAAATATGTCACTGAGCGCGCTTACGACAACCCGAAATTCGTCGAAGACATGGTGCGGGATGTCGCTGCAGTGCTGAACCGGGACGCCAGGATCAACGGATATACCGTCGAATCCGAGAATTTCGAGTCGATCCACAATCATTCAGCCTACGCACTCATCGAGCGTGATAAAACCAAGGACTGAAATTTCCCTCCTTACCCGCCCATGAGGGCGGCGCAGAGTGCGCAATTTCTTTCCGCTTTCGCCGGCAATGCCCTGCTGGTAGCGGCCAGCGCAGTCCTGAAGCAGCAAAATTCGGCGGGTCTCGCGCCCATGCCGCAGGAATTGCGTGGTGCCGTTCACCCTGCCTGCCCCATTTTCCGGTTCCCTTGCCGACGCAGTCGGGAGACACAGGCTCTGGAGGCCGTGAATCTGTGCTATCTTTGTTGAATGGGAGGGGCGGCAAATGGCGATGTTTGCTCACGAAGACAGGCTAGGTGAAATTCACCAGAACGTTTCGCTCGGCAGGAAGATCGATTCGATATACGGGACCCTGAAAACGGCTTTCCCCTTCATTTCAAGGGTGGCCGCTGCGCTGTACGACCCCAAGAGCGATATGCTGAAGACATTCGTGTGCAGCGGCGATGAAACAAATCCCCTTGTCAACTATCAGGCGAAGCTTGCCGATGCGCCCTCTCTCGCTGAAATTCTGGAGAAAGGCCGCCCACGCGTCGTCGACGACCTTGCTCTTTTCTCGGCGGGCGAGCACGAGCATACTCGGCGCATCGAGGGAGAGCGGCATGTTTCGAGCTATACCATGCCGATGTATGTGCACGGCGTATTTTTCGGCTTCGTTTTTTTCAATTCGCGGCAACTCGCCCCCTTTACCGAGGAAGTGCTGAGCCGGATCGACCCCTTCGGGCATCTGATCGCGCTGACCATTATTTCCGAGCTTTCGACCGCACAGACCCTGCTCGGGACGGTCAAGACCGCAAGGGACATGGCGCATTTGCGGGACGAGGAAACCGGCGCGCATCAGGACAGGATGTCGCGCTATGCCAGATTGATCGCCAGGAAGCTCGCTCCGGAATACGGCTTCTCCGACGAATATATCGAGAATGTCTTCATTTTTGCGCCCTTGCACGATATCGGGAAAATGGGGGTTCCGGACCAGATATTGCTCAAGACGGGGCGCCTCAATGAGGCGGAATATTTCCAGATGAAAACCCATACCACCAAGGGCAGGCAGATCATAGACCGCATGGTCGAGAATTTCGAGCTGGGTCGGGTCAATTATGTCGGGATCATGCGCAATATCGCCGAATTCCATCACGAGGCCATGGACGGCAGCGGTTATCCGATGGGAAGAAAAGGGGACGAGATTCCCATCGAGGCCAGAATCGTGGCGGTTGCAGATATTTTCGATGCCCTCACCAGCAGGCGGCCCTACAAGGATCCCTGGAGCAATGACGAGGCCTTTGCGATGCTGCGTCAATGGAGCGGGATCAAGCTGGATCCGGCATGCGTATCGGTTTTTGTCGATTCCAGAGCGGAGATAGAGGAAATACAGCGCCAGTTCGCCGAGAACAGCTTCGGCTGACGCTTTCAGTGCGCAAGCTTCTGGTCCGAGCTGACTTCTCCTGCGCGCTTCAAGGCGAATTCGGTCAGGATGGGGCCGACAGTTTCGAATATGGCGACCGAGCCCAGGACGATGGCGGAGAGTTCCCTGGAAAACTCGGGGTACAGATGGGCGGTCTCTTCGGTGAGTCCGATCGCAAGCCCGGCCATGGGCACGAGCGTCAGCCCGAGGAGCGCCGACTGTCGGATCGATAGCGACGAGAAGGGGGTCAGGACGAGGAGCCCGGCTGCCTTTCCAATGAACCGGATGCCGACGAAAGCGAGCGCCGCCCAGCCCACCGAGGCGAGTTCCTTCAGATGGAGGTTGGCGCCTGCGATGACGAAGAGCAGCACGAAAAATATCTCCCCGCCGTGGCCGAATTCGATTTCCATGAGGTCATTCCGGATGTCGAGATTGCGCGCCATGATGCCGAGCGCGAGCAGGGTGAGGAGATTGGAACAGCTGAACAGCTTCGACAGCCCGATTGCGGAAATGATCAGCCCGACGAGCAGGGCGAACTGCAGGTTCTCGTTCCTTCCCAAAAGGCGGGCGATCCGGATGCAGGCATGGGCCAGCAGCCAGGCGAGGACGAGCGAGGCCAGGGCCTGGTAGAGGGGTTGCAGCAGGATCGTAGCCCAGTCTGCCTGCTGCTTGTAATGCAGAAACGGGAGCAGCATCGTGTAGGCGAAAAAGGCAAGCACGTTGTTGAGGGCGACATGGTTCAATGCCCGCCTGGTCACAGGACCTTCGGCCTTGAATTCCCGCACCACGAGCAGAACCACGGCAGGGGATGAGGAAATCCCGATTGCGGCGGCAAGGGCGGCATGGAGCTTCCCGACCTGGAACAGCCCCAGCACGAAAAAGATCAGGAAGAAGGAGAAAGAAGCTTCGGCAAGGCTGGAAAGAATCAGTATCCTGTCGCCGCGCAATGCCTTGAAGTCGAGCTGCATGCCGAGTTGGAACAGGATGAGGCCGAGCGCGATGTCGGTGAAGAGCTTCGCGTCGGCGAGCATGTTCGCATCGAGCAGGCCGAGCACGCTGGGGCCTAGGATGAACCCGGTTGCGACGAATCCGGTGATTCTCGGCAGGAAGCTGGTGCGCTGGGCGAACTCTCCTCCAACGATGCCGACGAGCAAAATGGCGCCGAAAAGCAGAAAATTGTTCCCCGTCATGGGCCATTGGGGCAGGAAGCTGAATTGCAATTGAATGATCTTCTGAATGGCGACGTTTTTCATTCTAAACCGGATGCGCCCGTTCAGGAAATAACTTGAAATCCCGGCATCAGTCCCCAATTGAACCCGCAGGTATAACAAAACGGAGTCTTCAAACATGCAGCAAGAATCGGTCAAGGAAACGATGGGCTTTCAGACTGAGGTCAGGCAGTTGCTGAACCTCATGATCCATTCCCTTTACAGCAACAAGGAAATTTTCCTGAGGGAACTCATATCGAACGCATCGGATGCCACGGACAAGCTGAGGTTCGAGGCGCTCACCGACAGCGCGCTTTTCGAAGACGATTCCGACCTCAAGATACATCTTGCCTTCGACAGGGAGGCGAAAACCATCACGATTTCCGACAACGGGATCGGCATGTCGAGGCAGGAAGTGATCGACAATATCGGCACGATCGCCAAATCCGGCACCCGGGAATTTTTCGGCAAGCTCACCGGAGACCAGGCGAAGGACGCCAATCTCATTGGCCAGTTCGGGGTGGGCTTCTATTCCGCATTCATCGTCGCCGACCGGGTGTCCCTGGTTACCCGCAGGGCCGGACTGACCCCGGAGCACGGGGTGAGATGGGAGTCGACTGGGGAAGGTGAATACACCCTGGAGACGGTCGAGAAGGCATCCCGCGGAACCGAAATCACGCTCCATCTGCGCGAAGACGAGGAATCGCTGCTGGATGCCTGGCGCATCAAGTCCATCGTCAGGAAATATTCCGACCATATCCAGCTCCCCATCGTCCTGAAAGACGAGGAGGGCAAGGAGGAAGCCGTCAACCAGGCTTCTGCGCTTTGGGCGAGGCCGAAATCCGAGATCACCCAGGAGCAGTACGACGAATTCTACAAGCATGTCGGCCACGACAGCGAAGCGCCGCTCGCTCATGTGCATGCGAAGGTGGAAGGCAAGCAGGAATATACGCAGCTGCTCTACATCCCTTCGCGTGCCCCGTTCGACCTCTTCGATCGCGAGCATCGGCACGGCATCAAGCTTTACGTGCGCCGCGTGTTCATCATGGACGATGCCGATCAGCTGATGCCGCAGTATCTGAGATTCGTTAAAGGCGTGATCGACTCGAACGACCTGCCGCTCAACGTTTCCCGCGAAATCCTGCAGGAATCCAAAACCATCGAGGCGATCAGGTCGGGATGCGTCAAGAAGGTTTTGTCCATGATCGAGGATCTAGAGAAGGATGCCGAGAAGTACGCCAAATTCTGGAAGGAATTCGGCAAGGTGATGAAAGAAGGCGTGGGCGAGGATTTTGCCAACCGGGACAGAATCGCGAAATTGCTGCGGTTCGCTTCCACCCGTCTGGATACCGACGAGGAATCCGTTTCCCTTTCCGACTATGTTTCGAGAATGAAGGAAGGGCAGGAAAAGATCTATTTCGTGACGGCCGACACTTTTGCCGCAGCGAAGAACAGCCCGCATCTTGAAATCTTCAGGAAGAAGGGCATAGAAGTGCTGCTGCTTTCTGACCGGGTGGACGAGTGGCTGGTCTCGAATCTGCACGAATTCGAAGGCAAATCCCTGCAGTCGGTTGCCAAGGGGGGGCTCGATCTCGGGCAACTCGAGGACGAGGAAGAGAAGAAGGAGCAGGAAAAGGAGAGCGGCGAGTACAAGGATCTCGTCGAGAAAATCAAGGCGGTATTGGAAGAGAAGGTCAAGGACGTGCGCGTCACCTTGCGTCTCACCGAGTCGCCCGCCTGCCTCGTTGCGGACCAGTACGACATGGGAATGAATCTCGAGCGCCTGCTGAAATCGGCCGGGCAGAAGGTGCCGACGACCAAGCCGATACTCGAAATCAACCCCCATCATCCCATCGTCCAAAGCCTCAAATACGAGGAGGAACGCTTCTCGGACTGGAGCCATATCCTGTTCGACCAGGCGCTCCTCTCCGAGGGTGGGCAACTGGAGGATCCTGCAGGTTTCGTCAAACGCCTCAACGGCCTGATGCTGGCCCTGTCCGGAAAATAGGGTTCGGGGTGTGCGCTTGCACACCCCGCGGCCATTGCGCTGCTAACTTTCCGATCGGTTTTTCGCCTTTTCCAGTTCGGAAAGCTCCCTGGCTTCACCGGCTTTCGGTCCGGTTGCGACCATCACGATCATTGCGATGAAGGTGATGATGCCGATGAAAAGATGGTCAGCCACGGTGACCACCGTGCCGGCGAAAATGAGAGCGAGTAGAAAGAGGATTTTTGCGAGTTTTCTGATCATGGTTGCAGCGTCGGGTCGGGCCGCTTAACGCTGAACCAGCAGCAGTACAGGGCGGGAAGGAAAAGCAGGGTGAGCAGGGTCGCGACCAGGAGGCCGCCCATGATGACGACCGCCATCGGCCCCCAGAAGCTGTTCTGCGCAAGGGGAATCATTGCGAGTATCGCGCTTGATGCAGTGAGCAGGATGGGCCGCGAGCGCCTGACCGTCGACTCCACGACGGCATCCCATAGGGTGAGCCCTTCCGACAGATCCTGAGCTATCTGGTCGACCAGGATGACGGAATTGCGCATGATCATCCCGGCAAGCGAGATCATGCCGAGCATCGAGACGAAGCCGAACGGGACGTGGAACAGGAGCAGGGAGGAAGTGACGCCGATGATGCCGAGCGGCGCCGTCAGGAGGACGATGACGGCCAGCTGGAATCGTTTCAACTGGAGCATGAGCAGAGTGATGATGAGGACGGCCGTGACGGGCAGAACCGCCATGATCGATTCCTGGGCTTTCCCGCTGTCCTCGGCTGCGCCTCCGGTTTCAATTTTGTATCCTTCAGGAAGCCTGATGGCGGAAAGCCGACTTTCGATTTGCGCATTCACGTCCTGGGCCTGAATGCCGTCGGGAACGTCAGCGCGCACTGTCGCCACAGGAAGTCCGTTCTTGTGCCAGAGAATGCCTTCCTCGACATCGTCGTTGATCGTTGCGATTTTTTCCAGGGGCACGAAGCTGCCGTCATCTGCATGGATTTTCATCCGGCCGGGGTAATCGATGTCGCCGCGTTCCGCCTTGTCGGCGCGCATGACGATGCCGATACTCCTGTCGCTTTCCCGGTAATGGCTGGCCGTGATGCCGCTGGAGAGGATGCGGAGCTGGTTGGCGAGGTCATGAATGCCGAATTGTCTCGCCTTGGCCTGATCCACCTCGATGTCGTAGATCCTGGTGTTTTCCCCGGAATCGAAGCTGATGTTTTTGGCGTGGCCGTTTTCTTTCAGGACTTTTGCGATTTCGCCGGCGATCTGCCTCAGCTTGTAGATATTTTCGCCTGTCACCCGGTACTGGATGGGGTAGCCCACGGGCGGGCCGTTTTCCAGCCTAGAAATCCTGATGCCATATTCCGGGTAGGCTGAAGAGAACGCCGTGCGCAGACGCTGCAGCACTTTTTCGCGCATTGCGATATTGGTCGTCATGATCACGATCTGGGCGTAATTCGGAGAGGGCAGCCCGAGATCGAGGGGAAGGTAGAAGCGCGGCGTATTGCCACCCACATAGCTTGCGAAATCAGCCACCCCTTTCTCCTGCCTGATACGGTTCTCAAGATCCTTGACGACCCTTTCCGTTGCCGAGAAGGTCATTCCTTCAGGAAGCCAGATGTCCGCCAGGAGTTCGGGGCGCTCGGAGGGCGGAAAGAATTCCTGCTCGACTCTGGAAAAGCCGATTGCCGAAAGCAGGAATGCGAGCAATGTCGCGGCGACGACCATCCAGCGCCGATCCAGGCACCAGATGACGATTTTCCTGAAAATGGCAAAAAAGCCCTTTTCGTAGTAATCGTCCTGCGGGGTATGGACATGACTTTCTTCGAGCAGTTTGTAGCCGAGGTAGGGGGTGAAGATTACGGCGACCAGCCATGAGACGAGCAGCGCCAGAGTGACGACGATGCAGAGCGAAATGGTGTATTCGCCGGCCGAGGATTTTGCGAGGCCCACGGGCAGGAAGGCAGCCGCTGTGATGAGGGTTCCGGTGAGCATGGGAAATGCAGTGCTCTTGTAGGCGAAAGTCGCGGCCCTCGCCTTTCCCCAGCCTTCCTCTATCTTCACTTTCATCATTTCCACTGCGATCATCGCATCGTCGACCAGGAGTCCGAGAGCGATGATGAGTGCGCCGAGAGAGACGCGCTGTAGGTCGATGCCGAAAAGCTTCATGAGCAGGAATGTGCCTGCCAGCACGATCGGGACGGAAAACGCGACTACCAGGCCGGCCCTCGTTTTCAGGCTGAGAAATCCGACTGCGAGCACGATCAGGAGGGCTTCGAGCAGGGATCTCATGAACTGGCTGATCGATTTGTCGATTACCGCAGGCTGGTTCGCGACGCGGTGCACTTCGATTCCGGGAGGCAGGCGGGATCGAATCCTGTCCATCACGCGATCGACAGCATGGCCCGTTTCGATGGCGTCGGCGTTTTGCGCCATGGAAATGGCGAGCCCCACCGCATCCTGTCCGTCGAAGCGCATCTCGAAGGTCTGAGGATCGGCATAGCTTCTGTAGACATGGCTGATGTCCCCGAGCCTGTAGGTTCTGCCTCCCGCGTGAATTTGCAGATCCTGTATCGATCCCAGCGAATCGAAGTCTCCGCTTGCGCGCATGCGCACCGTGTTGAATTCCGTGACGATCTTGCCGGAAGGGAGCATGGCGTTGCGATTCTTCAGAAGCGATGCAAGCGCCAACGGGTCGATGCCGAGTTCGGCAAGCTTCTGGTTTGAAAAATCGATATAGATCTTTTCGTCCCGTACCCCGATCAGGCTGATTTTGCCGATATGCTCGGTCCCGAGAAGCGCCTGCCTTGCGATGCCGGCCTGTTTTGCAAGCTCGGCATTGTCCGCGCTCTTCGAAGTGAAGGCGTAGATCAGGCCGAAAGTCTCGCCGAACTTGTCGTTGATGACAGGGCCGGTCATGTTTTCAGGCAGGGAAGGGCGAAGATCGGCCAGTTCGTTGCGCACCTCGTTCCAGGTGCGCTGCAGCTCGGAGGGCGGTATGGAATCCTTGAGCGTGAGGTAAATCACCGCTTCCCCGGGTTTCGAGTAGCTTCCTATATTGCCCAGCCAGGGGGTTTCCTGGAGCTTGTGCTCGATCTTGGCCGTGATCTGGCGCTCCATTTCGTGTGCGGTTGCCCCAGGCCAGCGCACTTCGATGGTCATGTCCTTGAAGGTAAAATCGGGATCTTCCTTGCGAGGGAGCTGGGTGTAGGCATAGAAGCCGGATATCAGAAGGGCGGCGAGAAAATAGAGCACAAGCGTCTTTTGCCCGAGCGCCCATTCCGACAGGTTGAATTGGCTCATTTTTGCAGCGTTCTATGCCATGGAGATTTCATTATAAGCCACGATCATCGGGACAGGATTTCGCCCAGAGAGGCGAGAAGCGCGCTGCATGCTTCATCCGTTCCCACGGTGATGCGCAGGAACTGCTCTATTCTGGGTTGCCTGAAATGGCGAACGATGATGCGGCTTTCCCTCAGTTTCGAGGCGATGAGCGCAGCATCCCATTCCGGGTGCCTCGCAAAAACGAAGTTTGCCATGGAAGGCAGGACCAGGAAGCCGAGCTTCTCCAGCCCGGAAACCAGCATCGTGCGGCTCGATATCACGCTCCGGCAGGTATGCTCGAAATAATCGCGGTCCTCGAATGCGGCGACAGCGCCTGAAATTGCAAGGCGTCCCAGAGGGTAGGAGTTGAAGCTGTTCTTGATGCGCTCCAGCGCCTCGACCAGATCGGGATTTCCCACTGCGAAGCCGACCCTGAGCCCTGCGAGGGAACGGGATTTCGAAAGCGTCTGAATCACCAGCAGGTTCGCATGGCGCCGCGTCAGGGAAACGACCGAATCTCCTCCGAAATCGATATAGGCTTCGTCCACGACAACGACCGAGTCCGGATTGGCTTCGACGATGCGCTCTATCGCCGCGGGTTCGAGCAGGCAGCCTGTCGGTGCATTCGGGTTGGGGAAGATGATGCCGCCGTTGGGCCTGAAATAATCTTCCGCATTGATCGAGAAATTCTCGTCCAAAGGCACGGTCTCGAAAGCGATGTCATAGAGCTTGGCGTAGACGGGATAGAAACTGTAAGTCACATCGGGGAAAAGAATGGGCTTGTCATGCTTGAGAAGGGCATGAAATACATGGGCGAGGACTTCGTCCGATCCGTTGCCGACGAAAACCGAATCCGGGCCGATATGGTAAAAATCGGCGATCGCCGCCTTGAGGCGTTCCCCGTTGGGATCGGGATAGAGCCTGAGACCCGGCCCCGCATCGAGTTTCAGGGCCTCGATCACCCTGGGGGAGGGCGGGTAGGGGTTCTCGTTGGTGTTCAGCTTGATCAGGTTGTCGATCTTGGGCTGCTCCCCGGGAACGTAGGGGGTCAGGCTGGTTACGACATCGCTCCAGTATCGGCTCATGTTTTTCGATTTGCGTTGAAAAGGCTATTCTAACTTATCTTGCGCCATACGCTGGCGAGCCAGGGTTGCTGCTCGAAAGGCAGGTTGGCAGGGCGGTAATAATGGTCGAGTTCGAGAAATCCCGCATCCAGCATGAATTGGCGCCATGATGCGAGATCATGGTAGGTGCCGTATCGTCCATTTCTCCAGCCTTCCTCGTTCGCTCCGCGCGGGTTCGAACTGAAAAGCACGCCATTTTGCCTGAGCGAGGCATGCAATCGATTCAGTGCCTGCGGCAGTTCCTGTTTGGGTATGTGGAAGAGGGAAGCATTGGCGAATATGCCGTCGAAACGGCATGCGGGCAGATCGAGTTTCAGAAAGTCCTGGTTCCAGACTTCGCAGCCGCTGTAGTCGCGGGCCATCCGGGCGAAAGTCGCGCATCCCTCAAGCCCTATGGCGATGTGCCCCATTTTCGAGAAGGCCCTGAGATCCCGTCCCGGTCCGCAGCCGAAGTCGAGGATTGAAAAAGGCGGGTTGCCGGGAATGTGCTTCAGCAGCGCAGCGATGTTCTGGCTGACGTCGTGATCCTTCGTTCCCTCGAAGAAATTCTGGGCACGAGACGCATAGTGTTCCAGCGTGGCGGACGAGATGTTTTCGAGATCGCGAGGGCCGAGCTTCATTGACCGGGAAATAGTTTCGACGGAGCATTCTAGCCCGATTCCTGCCGTCAAGGAATCCCTACAGCATGGACATACCGGCGAAGGCGATGTTGAATCCCATCCAGAATGCCAATGCGATGCTCCAGGTGGTTTTTTTGTCCCGGATCACGTTGAATCTGTTTTGCGACCAGGTGAAGGCGTAGCCGCAGGCTGCCCCAAACAGCAGGCCCCAGATGAAATGCTGGGTTTTCATTCCCCACAGAACCCCTGTCGTCATGGCTTCATGGGGGGTGACCGGGGAAAAAAGGCCGGCACAAGCACCGAAGGCCAGCCATCTGACCATGTAATAGGATAGATCCTGCTTCGAACGAGCGTTGATCTGCATGACGGTGCTCCTCTTTCGATGACCGAAAAAAGGTCCGGCTTTCACCGGACCTTTGCCGCGTTGCCTCAGCCGCGGGCTTGCGCTTCCAGTGCGCCGTGCCGGGTCATCGAAATTGCCAGGATGATGACATAGGCGATGCCGAAGATGATCATGCACCAGTCAACGAAGCCGCTGAAACTGGTAGGATCGAAGGCAAGATGGCCGTCCCCGCCCCAGTTGTTGAAGGAACCCCTGCCAACAAGACACATCGTCGCTGCACCAAACACGCTTCCGTTCCCCATTCCGGTCAGCATTCCGCCGACTATGGTTGCCCAAAACGCCTTGCTCGATAGACTTCTGTCTGCCATCTTACCCTCCTGGTCGAAAATGCTTTGATATTGTTGGCGATGCCCGCTCAAGACCTGCGGGATGCCGCCCCTTTTCTCCTCTTTAAAAACCCTGAACAATGCGGCGGCGATGATTCGCGCCGACGCAAGTGTCCTTATAACACAAAAACCATAACTATAAAATGGTTTTTTGAAGTCCCGGCAGAGAGTCGTCGCCCGGGTTTTTATCGAAAATAAAATCAAAGTGATATGTGCTTCATGTGGCTGGTCGATTTCAGGGGTAGATTCGCCATGCTAGAATCGTATGACCTTGGCCCGGGACAAGAAGATGGCTTGCGCTGCAGAACATGCTGACCTGCTGATTGAGCGAATGGGGAGCAACCCGCTCCAGCTTCTCATCGCGATCCAGAAGGCGTTCAACCATGTTCCGGACGATGCGATTTGCAGGGTCGCCTCGGCCCTCGGTCTTCCGATTTCCAGGATTCTCGGGGATGTCGAGTTTTATAGTTTTCTGAGCCGCGAACCGCTGGGAACCTATTCTGTTTTGATGAGCGACAGCATCACGGACTGGATGCTCGGCAGCCGAGAGCTGTTCTTGAGGCTGTGCGGGAATCTCGGGGTGAGCCCCGGAGTCACGCGATGCGACGGGCTGGCGACCGTGGGTAAAACTTCCTGCACGGGAATGTGCGATCAGGGCCCCGCGCTGCTCGTAAATGGCATCGCCGTTGCGAATCTCACCGATGAACGCATCGATGCTATCTCTCGCCTCATGGAAAAGCAGATTCCGCCTGTCGCGTGGCCGGATGAATATTTCCGCGTCGAATCGAACATCAGGCGGCGCGGCTGGCTTTTCCAGGATTGGCAAGGCCCCATCCTGGAAGGGGAGGTCCTGCTGCAGGAAATGACGGACGCCGGGCTGAGGGGGCGGGGCGGGGCGGGCTTTCCGACTGCGAAGAAATGGGCATCCTGCCGCGATGCACCGGGGAGCGAGCGCTATGTCGTCTGCAATGCCGACGAGGGTGAACCCGGAACGTTCAAGGACAGGGTGCTGCTGCAGCATTGCGCGGGGCGCCTTTTCGAAGGCATGGCGCTTTGCGCGCGCACCGTCGGCGCCAAGAGAGGCTTCCTCTATGTCAGGGGGGAATACCGCTACCTCGAAGCGCACCTGGAAGCGCAGCTCGCTGCGCGGCGCGATGCCGATTTCGAAATCGAGCTCCACTGGGGGGCGGGAGCCTATATTTGCGGGGAAGAGTCCGCCCTTCTGGAGTCGATCGAGGGGAAGCGGGGCATACCCAGGGTGCGCCCCCCGTTTCCCGTCACCTTCGGGCTCCATGGCATGCCCACCGTCGTCGACAATGTGGAAACGTTCTGCGCGGCAGCTGCAATTGCTGCGGGCGGAGGGAGTGAGTTCCGCTCTCTCGGGACGGCTGGTTCATGTGGAACCAAATTGCTTTCGGTGTCCGGAGATTGTGCCAGACCGGGCATCTACGAATATTCTTTCGGCGTTTCGGTCAGCCAGATACTGGAAGATTGCGGTGCCGGCAATGTGCTTGCAGTGCAGGTCGGAGGGGCCGCGGGCAGCTGCCTGGATGCATCGGAATTCGGCAGGAAAATCTGCTTCGAGGATCTTCCCACCAGCGGTTCTGTCATGGTTTTCGATAGGACAAGGGACATGCGGGAGGCGGCGCTCAATTTCTCCAGGTTCTTTGCTCATGAATCCTGCGGATTTTGCACGCCATGCCGGGTCGGAACCGGAATATTGGCACAAGCCATGGAAAGGATTTCGGAGGGGCGCGGGACCGAAGAAGATATTACGGAAATCGGCGATCTGGGCGGCATCCTCAAGGCGAGCCACTGCGGGCTCGGGCAGAGCGCAAACCGCGCGGTGCGCGACATGCTGAGGAAATTTCCGGAACATTTCGAGGGGGGCGTCAATTGAAGACGGTCAGTCTGGATGGCGCAGTGGTGCCTTTCGCCGAAGGACAGACCGTCATGGAATGCGCGCTCGCTGCGAACATCTCCATCCCGCATCTTTGTTTTCTTCCCGGATTTCTGCCGCATGGCAGCTGCAGGCTCTGCACAGTGAAAATCGACGGAAGATTAGCATCCGCATGCACCCAGCCAGCCATGGCAGGGCAGCATGTCGAAATCGACACGGAAGAGTTGCGGCAGGTGAGGCTTTCCCTGCTCAGGATGCTTTTCGTCGAGGGAAATCATTACTGCCCCGCGTGCGAGAAGAGCGGAAGCTGCAGGCTGCAGAAGGCAGCCTATGACGAAGGCATGCTCGACCTGCATTACCGGCCCTGGTATCCCAAAAGGAAAATGGATGCCTCCCATCCGGATGTCCTCATCGACAGGGACCGCTGCATTTTCTGCGAGCTTTGCGTGAAAGCGAGCAGGGATGTCGACGGGAAAAACATATTCGGAATTTCCGGGCGCGGGATAGATACCCATCTTGTCGTCAATTCGAAAAGCGGGCTGCTCGCTGATACGGATATTTCGGCGCAAGATCGGGCAGTCGAAGTCTGTCCGGTAGGGGCGATTCTGGTCAAGGGACGAGGGTTCGAGATTCCCATCGGGAAGCGGCTTTATGATTAGGCTCGCGACCTGTTCTCTGGCCGGCTGTTTCGGCTGCCACATGTCCTTTCTCGATATGGACGAGAAGTTCCTCGGTTTCGTCGAACGGGTCGAATTCGACAGGAGCCCGTTTACCGACATCAAGTCGATCGGCAAATGCGATATCGGACTGGTGGAAGGGGGGCTGTGCAACGAGGAAAACCTGGCGGTTCTGAAGGAATTCAGGGAAAACTGCGCCATTCTGGTTGCAGTCGGCGCCTGTGCGATCAATGGCGGAATTCCGGCGATGAGGAATCATTTCTCGATGGACGAATGCCTTGCCGAGGCCTATCTCGACGGAATTGGGATAGAGAATCCGCAGATTCCTTCCGATCCCGAACTTCCCGTTCTCCTGCAAAAAGTTTGCCCGGTGCATGAAGCCGTCAGAATCGACTATTTTCTTCCCGGATGCCCGCCTCCTGCAGGCGCATTCGAGGTGCTTCTGGAAGCGCTGCTGAAAGGGGAAAAGCCGGAATTGCCGAGGAAGCTCATCCATTATGACTAGAATCGTCATCGATCCCCTGAGCCGGGTCGAAGGTCACGGCAAGGTCACGCTGCTGCTCGATGCGGAAAACAGGGTGGCCGAGGCGCGCCTCCATATCGTCGAATTCAGGGGGTTCGAGAAATTCATCCAGGGCCGTCCTTACTGGGAAGTGCCGGTTCTGGTGGAGCGGTTGTGCGGCATCTGCCCGGTCAGTCATCATCTTGCCGCAGCCAAGGCGATAGACCGAATCATGGGGGTCGAGAAGCTCACGCCGACAGCCGAGAAATTGAGAAGGCTGCTGCATTTCGGGCAGGTGCTGCAGTCGCATGCGCTGCATTTCTTTCATCTCGCTTCCCCGGATCTGCTTTTCGGCTTCGATTCCGAAACTGCGCAAAGGAACATCGCAGGGCTCTTGAAGGGTTATCCCGATCTCGCCTTGCAAGGGGTGAAGCTCAGGAAATACGGGCAGGAAGTGATCCGCATGATCATGGGCAAGCGCATCCACGGTACTGCCGCAATTGCCGGCGGCATGAACAAGGCATTGTCTATCGGGGAAAGGGATTCTCTGCTCGGGAATATCGACGAGATCATTTCCTGGGCGGACGCTTCGGTCGATCTTGCCAGGGATGTTTTTCTTTCGACGCCCGGATACCGGAATTTCGCGAAAGTCTCTTCCCCCTTCCTTTCCCTTTCCGGAAAGTGCGGCGAGCATGAACTCTACGACGGGCATCTGCGCTGCAGAAATGCCGGGGGGGATTTTGTTTTCGACGAGATCGCGGACTCGGGTTATGCCGGACTCATCCGGGAGGAAGTGAAATCCTGGAGCTACATGAAGTTTCCCTATCTTGTCATGCTGGGAAAGGAAGCAGGATGGTACAGGGTGGGGCCGCTTGCCAGAATCAACAATTGCGATCTGATTTCCAGCCCCATGGCCGAGGCGAGAAGAAGGGAATTCGCGGACGATGGCTGGCCCGTGCATGCGCCTCTCGCCTACCACTGGGCCAGGATGATCGAGCTCCTGCATTGCGCGGAGAAAATCAGGGAGCTTCTTCAGGATGCGGACATCACCGGGGGCGATCTCAGGGTCGAAACGGCAATGGGGCGCGAGGGAGTCGGCGTGATCGAGGCGCCGCGCGGCACCCTCATCCACCACTATCGTGTCGACGACCAGGGGCTGATCGAGATGGCGAACCTGATCGTTTCGACGACGCACAACAACAGGGCGATGAACGAAGCCGTGCTCCAGGTGGCGAAGCGGGATATCGACGGAAAAAAGGAGATCACCGAAGGCATGCTCAACCGCATCGAAGTCGCAATCCGCGCTTTCGATCCCTGCCTTTCCTGCGCAACCCATGCCGTGGGCAAGATGCCCCTTCAGGTCGAAGCTGTCGATGCGGCAGGTCAGGTGATCTGGAGCGTGGGGAAATGAGCAGAGTAGCGCTCATTTGCTGCGGCAATCCCAGCCGCGGCGACGATGCGCTGGGTCATCTGGTTTTCGACAGGCTGGGAAACGCATCCGGCGAATTCGATGCCTTTTGCGATTATCAGCTGCAGATCGAACATGTTTTCGACATGCATGAAAGGGAATGCGTTATTTTCGTCGATGCCGCAGTGGACATTGCCGGCCCGTTCGAGATGCGCGAAATTTTTCCCGAACGGGATACGAGCCACAGCACGCATGCCCTGTCTCCCGAGGCGCTCCTCGCTGTTTATGAGAAAGTCATGAAAATGATTGCTCCCCAAGCCTACCTTCTTAGCGTGAAAGGGGAGTCTTTCGGGCTCGGCGAACCCTTGAGCGCCAATGCGCAGAAGAACCTCGATGCGGCATGGGTTTTTCTGCAGGATTTTATGGGACTGAAGAGCGACTTGGGGAAAGCTGCCATTCCGGGTTAGAATTGAAGAATTTTGTTGCAGGCAGGAGAATCGAAATGCAGATAGGCATCCCTCTTGAAATCAGGGCGGGGGAGAAGCGGGTCGCGGCGACCCCCGAGACGGTGAAAAAGCTTGCCTCGGCCCATTCCGTTTTCGTGCAGGCGGGGGCCGGCCTCGGAGCGAGCATTCCCGATTCCGAATATGAGGCCGCAGGAGCGAAAATTCTGGGAAGCGCCGCAGAACTTTATGCCGCGTCCCAGCTCGTCCTGAAGGTCAGGGGGCTGGAAGAATCAGAATTTTCTCTGGTGAAGCAGGGTGCCATCCTGGTCGGACTCCTTTCTCCGCATGAGAAGGAAAAAATGGAAGCCTGCGCGAAACACGGGCTCACCGCATTCGCCATGGAATCGATTCCGCGGATCAGCCGGGCGCAGAGCATGGACGTGCTCTCATCCCAGGCCAATATCGGCGGATACAAGTCGGTGATACTGGCCGCAAATGCCTACGGGCGCTTCTTCCCCATGCTGATGACTGCAGCGGGAACGGTCAAGGCTGCGCGCGTGCTCGTGCTCGGCGTGGGAGTCGCGGGTCTTCAGGCGATTGCCACGGCGAAAAGGCTGGGCGCGGTGATCGAGGCGTTCGACGTGCGCCCTGCGGTCAAGGAACAGGTGCTGAGCCTCGGCGCGAAATTCGTCGAAGTGCCGCTCGCAGAAGGAGAGTCCGCCGAGACTTCCGGGGGCTACGCCAGGGAAATGTCCGAGGAATACAAGCAGAAGCAGGCCGAACTCATCCATGCCAGGGCGATACAGTCCGACATCGTTATCACGACTGCCCTGATCCCGGGAAGGCCGGCTCCCGTCCTCCTGAAAGAGGAAACGGTTGCGGCGATGAAGCATGGCTCGGTGGTGGTCGACATGGCTGTCGAATTCGGCGGCAACTGCCCCTTGTCGGAGAAGGACAAAATCGTCGAAAAGCATGGCGTGACCCTGATCGGCCATACCAATCTGCCTGCCATGATGGCGGCGGATGCGAGCGCGCTTTATGCGAGAAACATGCTGAATTTCATCAATCTGCTGTTCGATGCCAAAACCGGGGAATTGAAAATCGACCGCGAGGACGAAATCATCGCGGGCACCCTGATTTGCATGAACGGCGAACTGGTCAAAAAGTAAGGAGAAAATCATGGGCGGCGCAGTCGATCCCTTTGTCATCAATCTCACGGTTTTCGTGCTGGCGATATTCGTCGGATACCATGTCGTCTGGAATGTCACCCCTGCGTTGCATACCCCCCTGATGGCGGTAACGAATGCAATCAGCGGAATCATCATCGTCGGCGCCATGCTCGCCGCAGGCCCCTCCAAGATTGATTTCGGGACGATAGTCGGCGCAATTGCCGTGACGCTCGCGTCAATCAACGTTTTCGGCGGATTTCTCGTGACCCGCCGCATGCTCGAAATGTTCAAAAAGAAAAAGAGGTAAACATGTCCGCGAATCAAGTCGCCCTCGCTTATCTCGCTGCTGCGATCCTCTTCATCCTTTCGCTGAAGGGGCTTTCTTCGCCGGTTTCGGCAAGGCGGGGAAACGCCTTCGGCATGGTCGGCATGGTCATTGCCGTGCTGACCACGCTCACGCTCACCCACAATTACGCATTGATCCTCGCCTGCATCCTGATCGGCGGATCGATAGGGGGAACTGTCGCGAGAAAGATCGAGATGACCTCGATGCCGGAGCTTGTCGCTGCGATGCACTCCCTGGTGGGGCTCGCTGCGGTTTTCATTGCGATATCCGCGCTCAACAATCCTGTCGCCTACGGCATTGCAGGTCCTGACGGCTCGCTTCATTCCGAAAGCCTGATCGAGCTTTTCATCGGCACATTCGTCGGCGCGATCACCTTCACGGGATCGGTCATCGCCTTCGGCAAACTTTCAGGGAGAATCAGGAGCGCGCCGGTTTCCTTCGCCGGACAGCACTGGGTCAATCTCGCATTGGGCCTTGCCATGCTCGGGTTCGGCATCAGCTTTTTCATCACCCAGAGCTGGATGCCCTTCATCGCCATGACGGGGATTGCCCTGCTCCTTGGCGTGCTGCTCATCATTCCGATCGGCGGCGCGGACATGCCCGTCGTGGTTTCCATGCTGAATTCCTATTCCGGGTGGGCTGCGGCCGGCATCGGCTTCACCCTCAACAACAACATGCTGATCGTGGCAGGCTCCCTCGTCGGCAGTTCGGGTGCGATTCTCTCCTACATCATGTGCAAGGCGATGAACCGCTCCTTCATCAACGTGATGCTGGGCGGGTTCGGCGCCGCCCCTCTTGAAGAGCAGGCTGCGGGCGGTACGCAGAAGAGCGTGAGGAGCGGAAGCCCCGAGGATGCCGCCTACCTCATGGGCAATGCCGAGAGCATCGTCATCGTCCCAGGCTACGGCCTCGCGGTTGCGCGCGCCCAGCATGCCATGCAGGAAATGACCCATATCCTGACCGAGAAGGGCATCAAGGTGCGCTACGCGATCCACCCCGTCGCAGGCAGGATGCCGGGGCACATGAACGTGCTGCTTGCGGAGGCCGAGGTGCCCTACGAGCAGGTGCTGGAGATGGATGAAATCAACAGCGAGTTTTCCGATACCGACGTCGTGCTCGTGGTCGGGGCGAACGACGTGGTGAATCCCGCGGCCAAGAACAATCCCGGCAGCCCGATCTACGGCATGCCGATACTGGAAGCTTACAAGGCGAAGACCATCATCGTGGTCAAGCGTAGCATGGCGGCAGGCTATTCCGGCCTCGACAACGATCTCTTCTACATGGACAAGACCATGATGGTGTTCGGGGACGCGAAGAAGGTCGTCGAGGAGATGGTTAAGTCGCTGTAAGTCTGATAGCTTGGTCCATCCGCGAAAGGGTGACATGGGCCAGAACTGGGACATCTTCTGCAACGTCGTCGACAATTACGGCGACATCGGCTTCTCATGGCGCCTCGCGCGCCAGCTGGCCAACGAATATGGGCAAAAGGTGCGCCTTTGGGTAGACGATCTTTCGAGCTTCTGCCGGATATGCCCGGAAGGGAGAATGATCGAGGCCCAGCATTGCAAGGGAGTGGAGGTTCGGCACTGGAGCAGTCCCTTTCCGGACGTTTTGCCGTTCGATGTCGTGGTCGAGTCTTTCGGCTGCAGGCTACCCGAACGTTATCTCGAAAAGATGGCGCAAATGCCGCAGAAGCCGGTCTGGGTCAACCTCGAATACTTGAGCGCGGAAGACTGGGTGAGGGATAGTCATGGCATGCCTTCCCCTCATCCGAAGCTGCCTCTCGTGAAATATTTCTTCTTCCCGGGGTTTTCCAGGGATACGGGCGGGTTGCTGCTGGAGAAGGATCTGCTCGAACAGCGCGATGCATTTTTTAGCGACCCGGATTCAAGATCGAATTTCTGGCGCGAGCTCGGCGTCGACCCGAAAGGCAGAACCAGGATTTCCCTTTTCTGTTACGAGAATCCGGCGCTCGACTCGCTTTTCGGAGCCTGGGCTGAAGGGGAAGAAGCTATTCTTTGCCTGGTTCCGGAAGGGCGGATCGTGCGGCAGGTGAAGGATTTTTTCGGAAGCGGCCCCCTTTCGAGAGGCAGCCTGGAAGTCGCTGTCATTCCTTTCGTCCCGCAGGAAAAATACGACTCCCTGCTTTGGGCCTGCGACGTCAACTTCGTGCGCGGGGAAGATTCCTTCGTGCGTGCCCAATGGGCCGGGAAGCCTTTCATCTGGCAGATATATCCCCAGGAGCAGGAAGCGCATCTGAAGAAGCTCGATGCCTTTCTTTCCCTTTACTGCGAGGAACTCGATTCATCTGCTGCGAGTGCGGTCGGGGCAATGTGGCAGGCCTGGAGCGGGAATGGGGATGCGGGGTCTGCATGGAGGAATTTCATCGAATGCAGGATGGAGCTGGATGCCCATGGGAGAAGCTGGGCGGCGCAATTGTCCGGAAACAATCTGGCTTCGAATCTTCTGGATTTCTGCAGGGGAAGACGCTAGAATGAGCGATTTTCAAATTTTCGAGTCCAGGTAACATGAAAACAGCACAGGAAGTTCGCGCAGGCAACGTGATCATGGTCGGCGACCAGCCTTTGGTCGTCCAGAAGGCGGAGTTTTCCAAGTCCGGGCGCAACGCCTCCGTGGTCAAGATGAAATTCAAGAATCTGCTCACGGATTCGCCCAGCGAAGCCATTTACCGGGCAGACGACAAGTTCGACGTGGTGGTTCTGGATCGCAAGGAATGCACCTATTCCTATTTCTCCGACCCGATGTACGTCTTCATGGACGAAGAGTACAACCAGCACGAAGTGGAGAAGGACAATCTGGGTGATGCGCTCAATTACATGGAAGAAGGCATGCCCTGCGAAGTCGTTTTCTACAACGACAAGCCGATTTCAATCGAGCTGCCCAACAGCGTGGTGCGCGAGATCATCTACACGGAACCCGCGGTTCGCGGCGACACTTCCGGCAAGGTGATGAAGCCTGCGAAGATCAGCACCGGATGGGAGCTGCCCGTGGCTGCCTTTTGCGAAATCGGCGACAGGATAGAAATCGATACCCGCACCGGGGAATTCAGGAAGCGCGTCGCAGCCTAAGGAACCACTGATTTATTCCGCGCGGAGCGCGTTGCTGGGAAAACGGAGCGAAGCGTAGTTTCGAGGTACGGCCAAATCGAGATGATCGCCGGACGCGCGACGCAGATCGTAGCTGGGTCTACGATATCAAGGAGCACGACAAAGCGAGCGCTCGATTTGCACGCAACCCTATTGGGACGGGGCTTTGCGGGCGATCTTCATTGTTGCCCGGCTCGCGAATGGAATGACCATTCGGCTTCGCCGCGCGCCTCGAATCTCATCCCGCAAAGCCGTGTCGCACCCGTGAGGAATAAATCAGTGGTTCCTAATCCTCGATCCATTCGAGAAGCGGCGCCCACTGCTCCAGGTCGCGCCTGGCGATATTTTCCGGCAGGTCGAAAATGCTGCTGCCTTCGAAGGCCGAGTTCACGTAAATCTGGGTGTTGCGCAGGTAGGCGAGCACGGGCAGGTCGAATTCGCCGAGGAAGGTCTCGAGATGGCTGGATGCGCGCGTCCTCGGGTCCACGCGCATGCCGACCATGCTGACCAGGGTATTCTGCTTCCGCACCGCCTTCGCTTCGCTCAGAACCCGCATGAAATCCCGAGTGGCTTCCATGTCGAAAATGGAGGGCTGCACCGGAACGACCACCTTGTCGGCTAGCTTCAATAGTCTCGTCAAGCCTTTCCCATGAAGCCCCGCCGGGGAGTCCAGAACCAGCCAGCTCACGCCGCCAAGATTTTCCTCCTGCTTCGAGTTGAAGGGCGCAATTCTGGGCAGGTTCCCGGGGCGGGCTTCGAGCCACTTGAGCGCGGAGCGCTGGCGGTCGAGATCCCAGAGCACCACGCGCTCGTTCCTGTTGGCAAGGTAGCCTGCGATATTGGTTGCGAGCGTGGTTTTCCCGCTTCCGCCCTTGGGGTTTGCGACGAGCAGGGTGCGCATTATCGGTTCATGACCAGTCTGGATCTCGCCAGGGCAGGATTTTGGGAAAAATAGACCTTGATCCCGTCGAAGATGGCTTCGGCAATTTTTTCCTGATAGGCATCGTCGTCCAGCCTCGTTTCCTCGTCCGGGTTGCTGATGAATGCGGTTTCGACCAGGATGGAAGGGATGTCTGGCGCTTTGAGCACTGCAAATCCGGCCTGTTCGACCTGGTGGCTATGGAGGGGATTCAGCGCCCTCAGCTCGTGCAGCACGTCCTTCCCCAGTCTCAGGCTGTCGTTGATGGATGCGGTCTGGGATAGATCGAGCAGGGTTTTGGCGAGATAGGGGTCCTTCACCGAAAGGTCGACGCCGCCGATCAGGTCCGACTCGTTTTCGCGCTTGGCGAGCCATCTGGCTGCAACCGAAGTAGCTCCTCGCTCGGATAGGGCGAAAACGGAAGATCCTCGCGCATCGCGGCTGGGAGAGGCGTCGGCGTGGATGGAAACGAAAAGATCGGCTTTCGCCTTGCGCGCCTTGATCACCCTGCCTTGAAGCGGGATGAAATAGTCGCCGTCGCGGGTGAGGACGGCGTGCATGCCGGGATCGTCGTCAATCAATTTGCGGAGCCTCCTGGCGATGGCGAGCGTGACATTTTTTTCCAGCGAGCCGTGCAGCCCGTGTGCGCCAGGGTCTTCACCGCCATGCCCCGCATCGACAGCAATGGTGATGGGGCGGGGCTGCTCCGGAGGAGGATTCGAGTCCGGTTTTTCCTGGGGTTTGGACAGGAGACTCATCAATGCGTCCTGCTTGGGGTAAATGTCCAGAACCAGCCTGTTGCCGTAATCTGCGATCGGCTTGAGCGAGAAAATCTGTGGGGATACCTTGGTTTTCAGGTCAAGTACGATGCGGATCACGCCGGGCTTGAATCTGCCGATGCGGATGGCCTTGATGTAGGGATCATTCTGACCGACTTTGGAGGGGAGCGCTTTTAGGACGTCGTCGAGCTCGACATCGTCGAGATCGAGAACCAGCCTGTCGGGATGCTCGATGACGAGCAGCGACTGCCGGATGGGCTGCTTCGATTCGAAGGTGAGCCGGGTGTAGTCTTCGGCCGGCCAGATGCGGGCCGAATCGACGCGAGATGCCGCGTTTGCGGCGGATGCGGCAAGACACGCTGCCGCAAGCGCCATCAGACTGTTTCTTTTAAGCGCTTCAAGCACTGCCCGCCTGCCTCCGAGATTGCGTCGATTCTGACATGTCTGCCTTTCCCTTCGATATCCAGAGATATCCTGATGTCGGGCTTCGGGATATATGCCCCGCCCTTTTCAGGCCACTCGACGAGGCAGATCGACTCCGGGTTGAAATATTCGCGAAACCCGGACTCGGTCCATTCGCTCGGGCTGCTGAAACGATACAAATCAAAATGATATAAGTTTAGCCTAGAAATCGTGTAAAGTTCAACCAGCGCATAGGTCGGGCTTTTGACTTTTCCGGCATAACCGAGCGCCTTGAGGATGCTCCTGGCAAGCGATGTTTTGCCTGCCCCGAGTTCGCCAATGAGGTGGAGGGTCAGGCCGGGGTGCAAAATCGCGGCGATTTTGCCGCCCAGCGCAGCCGTATCCTGTTCGTCTTTGAGATGAAGGTGTAGTGTGTCATGCAATTCGATCCGCCTTTCAGTCCGGTCGAGGAAAAAATCAGATCCTGGGCGCGTGAGCTCGGCTTCTCGGCAGTGGGCTTCAGCGGCGTAGACCTTGGAGAGGCCGGCTTGCGCCTAGCTGGCTGGCTGGACAAGGGATTTCACGGCGAAATGCATTATATGGCAAAACATGCCGAATTGCGTTCGAAACCTGAGCTCCTGCATCCCGGAACGGTGAGCGTTATTTCGGTAGCGATGAGTTATCTTGCCGAAAATCCGGCTGAAGCATGGGGTGTTCTGGACGACCCCGTGAAGGCCTATGTTTCCCGCTATGCGCTGGGTCGGGATTACCACAAGGTGCTGCGAAAAAGACTGAAAATGCTGGCGGACAGGATTGAGAAAGAGTGCGGCGGGAAAGAGGGCAGGGTTTTCGCGGACAGCGCGCCTGTCATGGAAGTCGAGCTTGCCGGCAATGCGGGGCTCGGCTGGCGAGGCAAGCATACCCTGCTGCTCAACAGGCAGTCGGGCTCGTTCTTTTTCCTGGGCGAGATCTACACGAGCCTGGCGCTGGCCAGCGATGCGCCGCACGAAAATCATTGCGGCAGTTGCACGAAATGCATCGATGTCTGTCCGACCGGCGCGATCGTGGCGCCTTATCTGCTTGATGCGAGGCGCTGCATTTCCTATCTCACCATCGAGCATCATGGCGCCATTCCGGTCGAGTTTCGCAAGGCCATAGGCAACCGGATTTACGGCTGCGACGACTGTCAGTTGGTCTGCCCCTGGAACCGATTCGCGAAATTATCCCCGGAATCCGATTTCGCAGTCAGAAATGATCTCGACAGGATTGATCTCGTCGCGCTTTCTTACTGGTCGGAAGAGGAGTTCAATGCCAAGCTGGAAGGATCCGCCATCCGCAGAATAGGATACGAGCGCTGGCTCAGGAATGTTGCGGTTGCATTGGGCAATTCCCCGTCTTCCGAATCGGTCGTTAGTGCGTTGAAATTCAGGCTTTCTCATGCACCTGAACTGGTGCGAGAGCATGTGCTTTGGGCATTGGCGCAACATTTGCGTTGAAATTTCAATTTTGCATTTACTTTTCAAGAAAAACATGTGATTATGCTAGCTAGGTGACAAACAGGATTAGGTTTGATGGATTCTGCCTTGAATTCGGGTAAAGATGGCTGAAGACAAAGACCAGCGAACAGAAGCCCCTTCGGGTCGACGGCTCGAAAAAGCGCGTCAGGAAGAAGGGCAGGTTCCCCAGTCCAGGGAATTGGCGACTTTTGCACTCCTGATTGCGTCGGGGGCGGGGCTGTGGGCGATGGGTTCCCACCTCATGGGATACCTGTCGAACATGATGACCCAGGGTCTGGTATTCGAGCGGGCGCTGGCTTTCGACGATCCCTTTCTCGTGATCCGCAGATTCTATTTGCTGGCCTCGAACACCCTGCTCGAATTTCTCCCTTTCATGCTGCTTCTTGTGATCGTCATTCTGTGGTCCCCTTCTCTTGTGGGCGGCTGGGTGTTTTCATTGAAGCGGCTGACGTTCAATTTCGGAGCCTTGAATCCGCTGGCTGGGCTCGCCAGGATGTTTTCCCTTAAAGGCTTCGTCGAGTTGGGGAAGGCGACTCTGAAAGCCATTCTGGTCGGCGTCATGGCTGCCTTCGTGATCTGGCACAATCGGGGCGTTTTCTTCGATCTGGCGAAGGAGCCGCTCAGAATGGGGCTCGCTCATTTGGGACACATGATGGCGGTCAGTTTTCTCGAGATCGTCGGATCCATGCTGCTGATCGTTGCGGTCGATATCCCGTACCAGAAATGGGACTATAAAGACAAGCTCAAGATGACCAAGGACGAAGTGAAGCAGGAGAATAAGGAGGATAACGGCAGTCCCGAGGTCAAGGGCAAGATCAGGCAGATGCAGCGCGAAATGGCTCGCCGCCGCATGATGGCGGAGATCCCCAAGGCCGACGTGGTTGTGACCAATCCGACCCATTATGCCGTAGCGTTGCGCTACCAGGAAAACATGGGAGCCCCCAAGATTGTTGCGAGCGGCGCCCATCTGCTCGCCGGCCGCATCAGGGAAATCGCAGAAGAGAACTCGATCCCCATTCTGGAAGCACCTCCCCTTGCGCGGGCGCTTTATTTCAATGCCGAGGTTGGGGATGAAATTCCGGAGGCTTTGTATGCCGCAGTTGCCGAAGTGCTCGCCTACGTGTATCAGTTGAAGCGGGGAATGCATGCACAACTGCCGGTGAATCTGCCGGTTCCTCGGGAACTCGATCCGGGAGCGTCTGAATGAACGGCCTGGTCAATCTGCTTTCGCTGAAAAATGCGGCCAGCCTGAAAAACATTGCCGGGCCTCTT
>JAJZQY010000082.1 GCA_021806605.1 Pseudomonadota bacterium | reverse complement strand
GAACCTCGAAAAATTCAGAGACAGGCCCTAAAATCGGGAATATGAAATTTCAACAGCGCCATGCTTGGGACCTTTCCCCCAAGGAAGCCGTTCTTGTCCAGAAATCGCTGGCGAAAGAAATCGTCCGCAGCAACGAATTCGGAGAAATCGATCATGTCGCAGGACTGGACGTCGGCTTCAGGGGCGGCTTCGCCATCGCTGCAGTTGCGGTTCTGAAATTCCCCTCTCTCGAGCTTGTTGAAGCATCCCGATCCAGACTTCCCGTATCCTTTCCCTACATTCCGGGGCTGCTTTCCTTCAGGGAAGCGCCGGTTATGCTCGACGCCCTTGAAAAACTCGCCACCAGCCCCGATCTTCTGCTCTGCGACGGACAGGGAATCGCCCACCCCCGCCGCTTCGGTATCGCATGCCATCTCGGAATCACCACGGGAATCCCCGCGATCGGGGTGGCAAAAACCCGCCTTGTCGGATCGCATCAGATGCCAGGCAGCGAAAAGGGCGACCGGGCACCGCTAACGAACAAGGGAGAGACCATAGGCGCAGTATTGAGAACGAGGCAAAGCGTCAAGCCGGTCTATGTTTCCATAGGACACAAGATCGATCTTGAGACGGCGATATCTTTCGTGATGGCCTGCACCACGAAATACCGGCTTCCCGAGACGACCCGATGGGCGCACCGCCTCGCCTCGACGGAACCCTGAAAACAAAAGGCCCGGTCTCGCGAACCGGGCCTGGAATTTGGTTGCGGGGACAGGATTTGAACCTGTGACCTTCGGGTTATGAGCCCGACGAGCTGCCAGACTGCTCCACCCCGCGTCAGAGAACGTAACTATAGCAAGCTGCGGCGTCCCAGTCAATGCAGACTCGACCCGACCGGGGCCAGTTGATGTTTTGCAGGAAATGGTTAGAATTGAACCATGACTGCAGCAGAAAAAACCGTCATCGAATCGAAGAAGTCAGGCACAAAGCCGCCAGACATGTTCAAAGTGCTTCTTCTGAACGATGATTTCACTCCAATGGAATTCGTGGTCGTGGTGCTGGAGCGTTTTTTTTCGAAAAGCAGAGAACAAGCAACGCAAATCATGCTCAAAGTACACAGGGAAGGTCAGGCGGTATGCGGCATTTATCCCAAGGATATTGCCGAAACCAAGATGGAACAGGTGGTAGCCTTTTCAAGGCAGAACGAACATCCGTTGCGATGCGTGATGGAGGAAATGTAAATGATCGCCCAGGAACTTGAAGTCAGCCTGCACATGGCCTTTGTCGAGGCGAGGCAAAAGCGGCACGAATTGATCACGGTCGAGCACCTGCTGCTCGCGATGCTGGACAACCCGGCAGCCGCCGAAGTACTGCGCGCATGCGGCGCCGACATGGAAGATTTGCGCCATGCGCTGAACGAATTCCTGAACGAGCATACGCCCATCGTATCCGGAACCGAAGAAATCGACACCCAGCCCACCCTGGGATTCCAGCGCGTCATCCAGCGCGCTATCCTGCACGTCCAGTCCTCCGGCAAGAAGGAAGTCACCGGAGCCAACGTGCTGGTCGCGATATTCGGCGAAAAGGATTCTCATGCGGCTCACTTCCTGCATCAAAGAGGAATTACCCGCCTGGATGTCGTGAATTACATCTCCCATGGCATCAGCAAGGTAGGGCAGCCGCAACAGGCCAAGGCCGAGACGGAAATCGAAGGCGAGCACGAGCAGTCTGCTTCGGGTGCACTGGAAAATTTCACGATCAACCTCAACGCGATGGTCCTCGCCGGAAAAATCGACCCGCTCATCGGGAGATCGCAGGAGCTCGACAGGGTGATCCAGACGCTTTGCCGCAGGCGCAAGAACAATCCCCTGCTGGTGGGAGAGGCCGGCGTCGGAAAAACCGCCATCGCGGAGGGCCTCGCCCGACGAATCATCGAAGGCGAAGTGCCCGACCTGCTGAAGCAGAGCCGCGTCTATTCGCTGGACATGGGGGCGCTCCTCGCGGGCACGAAATACCGGGGAGACTTCGAGCAGCGGCTGAAAGCCGTCCTGAAGCAGCTCTCCGACCATCCCAGCAGCATTCTCTTCATCGACGAGATCCACACGCTGATCGGGGCTGGCGCTGCCTCGGGCGGCTCGCTCGACGCATCGAATCTCTTGAAGCCCGCACTGAGCTCTGGGCAGTTGAAATGCATCGGCGCCACGACCTATCTTGAATACCGCGGCATTTTCGAAAAGGATCATGCGCTCTCCAGAAGATTCCAGAAAATCGACGTGGAAGAACCCAGCATAGCCGACACCATCGCCATTTTGCGCGGGCTGAAATCGCGTTTCGAAGCCCACCACCAGGTCAAGTACAGTTCCGCCGCGCTTTCCACTGCGGCCGAGCTTTCAGCGCGCTACATCAATGACAGGCATCTTCCCGACAAGGCGATCGACGTGATCGACGAAGCGGGCGCAGCGCAGCGCATCCTGCCGAAATCGAAGCAGAAGAAGACGATCGGCAAGCAGGACATCGAAGAAATCATCGCCAAGATAGCGCGCATTCCTTCGCGGCAGATCTCGACCGACGACAGAACCGCCCTCAAGATGCTCGACCGCGACCTGAAAGCGGTCGTCTTCGGCCAGGAAAAGGCCATCGAGGCCCTTTCCGCCGCAATCAAGATGACCCGAAGCGGGCTCGGCAATCCGCAAAAACCCATAGGCGCATTCCTTTTCTCCGGCCCCACCGGCGTGGGAAAAACCGAAGTCGCGAAGCAGCTCGCCTATGCCCTTGGCATCGAGCTGATCCGTTTCGACATGTCGGAATACATGGAGCGCCATGCGGTTTCGCGACTGATCGGCGCCCCTCCGGGATACGTGGGGTTCGAACAAGGGGGACTGCTCACCGAAGCCATCACCAAGCATCCGTATTCCGTATTGCTGCTCGATGAAATCGAGAAGGCCCATCCGGACATATTCAACATCCTGCTGCAGGTGATGGACTATGGCACCCTGACCGACAACAATGGCAGGAAAGCCGATTTCAGGAATGTCATCATCATCATGACGACCAATGCCGGGGCGGAATCCCTGGCAAAGACGTCGATCGGATTCGCCCAGGCGAAGGAACCCGGGGACGAAATGGCGGAAATCAAGCGGCTTTTCACCCCGGAGTTCAGGAACCGCCTGGATGCGACCATTTCCTTCTCGCCGCTCAGCCAGGAAATCATTCTGCGCATCGTCGACAAGCTCCTGATCCAGCTGGAAGAGCAGCTGCACGAGAAGAAGGTTGAAATTTCCTTCACCCCCGCGCTCAAGGCCCACCTCGCCAAGCACGGCTTCGATCCGCTGATGGGCGCAAGACCCATGGCGAGACTGATCCAGGACACGATAAGGCGCGCGCTCGCCGACGAACTTCTTTTCGGCAGGCTCTCCGAAGGCGGGGAAGTCGAAGTGGACATCGACGACAACGAGAAGATTCTGCTCAATTTTTCAAAGGAACCCGAAAAGGTGGGCTAGGGATCCGGCAGGTTGCATCTCGAAGGAATTGATCTACTGTAGATAGTGTTTTTCACTATTTGCAGTGGATTATGATAATAAAATTTTATCAAAGTCTCCAAGCATCTCTGCAGCGCAACTTCCCCTGGCTTCTTTTTCTCCTTCTGCCTGTCGTCCCGGTGCATGCAACCCCGCTTTACCGTCCCCCCACCAGTTCGGCGCAATCCCATCCGTCAACCGATGTGAAAATTCTGGGAGCAGGCATTACGCTTCTCACGCTCATGCTGGCGCTGGGAATGGAGTGGCGGACCAAGAAATGTCACAGGCATGCCCTGCGTCAGCAAGCCGTTTTGGAAACCGTTCCGCTAGATGCCGCCCTGTTCGACAAGGAGGGCCGTTGCCTCGAAATCCTGCCGGGAAAGCGGGAAATGCCTCTGATAGCAGGCCGGCATCTTCACGAAACCCTACCGGAAGAAGGCGCACGGCAAATTCTGGGAGCCATCCGGAAAACCATCGAAACAGGCCAGTCGGGATTCCTCGAATTCTCCCTGCCCTCATCCGACACCGGAAAACGGTACGAAGCGAGTATCCTGCCAGCCGGCGACAGGGCAATTTGCGTCTGCCGGAATGCCTCCAGCGACACTTCCCTTGCGTCGGAAAATGCGCGGCTCCGATCCATCTTGCAATCGCTCCGCAATGGCGTGATCACAACCGATTTGAACGGTCATGTCACTTACATCAACCCGGAAGCTGAAAAGCTCACGGGATGGCCAAGCGAAGCTGCCGCAGGATCGCCTCTTGCCGATGTATTCAGAATACTCATCGAATCCAGCCGCGAAGCTGCGGAAAACCCGGCTTTGACAGCCCTCAGGAAAAACACAGCCGGTTCGAGAAGAGACCTTCTTCTCGTCAGGAAGGACGGTTCGGAAATCGGCATAGATGAGTCGACAGCGCCCGTCGAGAACGATGCCGGCGAAATTACAGGTACAGTAATCGCCTTTCACGACATCAGCGGCGACAAGCACCTGCTTTGGCAAGCCGGCCACGACGCGCTGACAGGACTGCTCAATCGGGTATTGCTGCACGACCGCCTGATACACTCCATGGCCAGCGTGAAAAGGCAGGGCAAGATGCTGGCGGTGCTTTTCATCGACCTGGATGGCTTCAAGTCGGTCAACGACAATCTGGGCCATGCCGCCGGTGACATGCTGCTCAAGGAAGTCGCATCGCGTCTGAAAAAGGCGATCCGCGCCGAAGACACTGCCGCCCGCATCGGCGGAGACGAATTCGTGGTCTTGCAGGAAGCCTCCGACAGACATGA
>JAJZQY010000081.1 GCA_021806605.1 Pseudomonadota bacterium | reverse complement strand
AGGCGGCGCGTCGCGAGCAGGCGAAGCTCGATGCCGGGATGGCGGGAGTTGAAATCCTCCAGCCGCGGAATCAGCCATCTCGCAGCGAAGGCAGGGGGGGCGGAAATGACAAGCGCGCCGCCTTCCCTCCTGGCCTTCATCACAGCTTTTTCCAGCTGGTCGAAGGCTTCCGAGACGAGGGGCAGCATGTCTTCTCCCGTCTCGCTCAGAAGCAGGGCCTTTCCTCTCCTGAAGAGGGGAGTTCCGAGATGGTCTTCCAGGAGCTTGACCTGCTGGCTGACCGCGGCCGGCGTGACGCACAGTTCTTCGGAGGCGCGAACGAAGGAAAGGTGTCGCGCCGCCGCTTCGAACGCTCTCAGCGCATTGAGGGAAGGGAGTTTTCTCGGCATTAGTTTTTCTAATCAATTATCAAACAAAGTATTGCTTGTTCAGGGTGTTGTGTCGATCATAGAATGATCCTAACATAATTATCCTAACCGAGAAAATCCAATGGCAACAACCTATCTTCTCGTCACTGTAGCGGTTTTCTTTTGGGCGGCCAACTTCGTTCTGGCCGGCCCCGTCCTTGCCGATCTGCCTCCGCTCTGGGCGGCATCCCTGCGGTTCTTGCTGGGTGCGACCCTGATGATCGCAATCGCCGGATTCAGACGGGAGGACCTGAAAGGGCTGCTGAGCCGTCATGCCGGAATCTACCTGCTGCTCGGCACGGTGGGCATCGCCGCGTTCAACCTGTTCTTCTTTTATGCGCTGCGCATCACTTCTGCTGCCAATGCGGCGCTCATCATGGCGACCAATCCCCTGCTCACGACGCTTCTGGCATTCGCATTGCTCGGGGAGAAACCGACCATGCGTCATCTTGCTGCCCTTCCTGTCGCCCTTGCCGGGGTTGCCGTGGTGATTTCCGGCGGAAGCATGGGAAGGCTCGCTTCCTTCAGCGTATCGAGAGGGGATTTGTTGATGCTGGCTGCGAATGCTTCGTGGGCGCTTTACAACGTGCTCGGGAAAAAGTACATGCCCAAAGGCTCCGCATTGGGAAATACCTCGCTTGTCATGGCGGCGGGTGCCGCGATACTTTTCGGCGTGGCAATGGCAAGCGGCGCGCACATGGGTGAACTGGGCGTCAGGGCAGCCATGGCGCTCGCCGTCATGGCGGTGGGCGGGACCGTTCTCGCCTATCTGTTCTGGAGCATGGGCATCATGCGCTTGGGAGCTGCCCGCACTGCAATTTTTATCAATCTTGTTCCGGTTTTCGCCTTGCTGATCGAGGGGGCGCTCGGCACTTCTCCTACGGCAGCGCAGCTGGCGGGAGGATTCCTGGTCCTTTGCGGCGTTTCGGTATCGATTCTCCCTGCTCTGCGCACGGCTTGAAGAAGCCATTGCCTTCACCTATAACCTTAAGGGGGGGTGGAAAATAACCATTATGGGGTATCGCCGTACCCCGTTTCGTATGCCAGCATTAGACGAATCAGGCAAAGTTTGGAGGTCGGAATGGCACTGGTCAGTCCGCACGGCGGCGGTCCCCTGAACCCCCTCCTTCTGGAAGGGGATTCGCTTTCGGAGGCGATAAGAAGGGCGAGGGGACTGCCGAAAGTCAGGGTGAGTTCGCGTGAAAAGGGCGATCTCGTCATGCTCGGCATAGGCGGCTTCACGCCGCTGGACGGTTTCATGACTCATGCGGACTGGTCTAGCGTGTGCGATGGCATGAAAACGGCCAACGGACTGTTCTGGCCGATACCGATCACGCTTTCGGTGGACCGCGATACGGCGCATTCGATCAGGACAGGCTCCGACATCACCCTGGTCGATCCGGACGACGACGCTATCCTGGCGATCCTCTCCGTTACCGAAAAATACCAAATCGACAAGGCGCACGAATGCGCGACCGTCTTCGGCACGACGGACATCGAGCATCCGGGCGTCAGGATGGTGATGGAGCAGGGCGAAGTCAATCTCGCCGGCCCGGTCAGGGTGCTCTCGCAAGGGGGATTTCCCGAAAAATACGGCCCCCTCTTCATGTCGCCCAAAGAGACTCGCGCGCTTTTCGAATCATTGGGCTGGAGCCGCGTGGCGGCCTTCCAGACCAGGAACCCCATGCACCGCTCGCACGAATATCTCGCCAAGGTGGCGATCGAAGTCAGCGACGGTGTGCTGATCCACTCCCTGCTGGGTCAGCTCAAGCCCGGCGACATTCCCGCCGATGTCAGGACCAGGGCGATATCGACGCTCGCCGAGAATTATTTCGTCGACAAGACCATCGTTCAGGCTGGCTATCCGCTCGACATGCGCTATGCTGGTCCCAGGGAGGCCCTTCTCCATGCGCTTTTCCGCCAGAACTACGGCTGCTCGCATCTCATCGTCGGGCGTGACCATGCCGGAGTGGGGAGCTATTACGGGCCTTTCGATGCCCACCACATCTTCGACAAGATACCGAAAGGCGCTCTGGAGACCCAGCCGCTCAAGATCGACTGGACCTTCTGGTGCTACCGTTGCGGCGGGATGGCGAGTGCGAGGACATGTCCGCACGGCGATGCCGACAGGCTTCTCCTCTCCGGGACGAAGCTGAGAAAGATGCTCTCCGAGGGGAGCGAAGTGCCCCCTGAATTCAGCAGGCCTGAAGTGCTGGAAGTGCTGCGCGCCTACTATGCCGGACTAGCCGAACACGAAAAGGTGGCAGTGAAGCTGAGCGGCCATTCGGCACGCTGAGGGCTGGGGACTTGAGTTTGAACTTTTTGAGGAGAACCTGATGTTCACGAGCAACCTCTTTGCCGAACTTTCAAACGTCATATCGCCTGCAATGATGCAGGGCTATATCGTTTTGATGGTTCTTCTGGTCATGGGCGGGACGATACTCGATATGATGCACAAAAAAAGCGCGCAGTATTTTTTCGAAAACGCGAAAAAAGCGCAGAAGAGCGCAAAACGCTCGGTGAGTGGCGGGGAAAAAGCATCGATTGCCGCTTCGGTGGTGGCGAAGGAAGTGCTGACTTCGGGCGAATTCAGCAACCCGAGACGCAGGCTTTCCCATCTGCTGACCATGTACGGATTCATCATTTTCGCCGCGACTACCGCGATCATGATTTTCGGCTATACCGATCCCGGATCGGACACGCCCGCCATCCTGCCGGCGCTCTGGCATGTCGGCGCGCTGATGCTGGCCGCAGGAGGTTACTGGTTCTGGTTTGCCATCCGTGTCGATGTCTCTGCGGAAGGTCTGCCATGGTTCCGGTTCGAGCGTGCGGACTTGTTCATCCTCTCGCTTCTCGCCACCGCGACTTTCGCATTGATCTGGTCATTCACGGGCGGTGGATTGACCGTGTTCTTCGCCTTGTTCGTCCTGTCGAGCGCGGTGCTCTTCGGCGGCGTTTACTGGTCCAAGTTCGCCCACATGTTCTTCAAGCCAGCTGCGGCCTACCAGAAAAAAATCACCCGGGCCGACGGTTCCAGGGAGAATCTGCCTCCCGACTACGATTTGACGGATCCCGAAGTGCAGAAAAAATTTCCGGATATCCCGATGTACATGGGCAAGAACCCGCCGAACATGGGGCTTTGCATCAAGGCCGAAAGACCCAACCACTACTGACGCTGACTTTCCAGATTATCTATAGAAAACAGAGGAGTATATCATGCCGACCTTTGTGTATATGACGCGTTGCGATGGTTGCGGAGAATGCGTCGACATCTGCCCATCAGACATCATGCACATCGACAAGAAGCTGCGACGTGCTTACAACATCGAACCCAACATGTGCTGGGAATGTTATTCCTGCGTGAAAGCCTGTCCGCATCAGGCGATCGATGTGCGCGGTTACGCCGATTTCGCGCCGCTTGGACACAGCGTTAGGGTGATCCGCGACGAGGAGAAAGGCACCATTGCTTGGCGCATCAAGTTCCGCAACGGCAAGAAGGACATGGAGCTCTTGGCGCCCATCACGACCAAGCCTTGGGGCTCGGCGACACCGGACCTCTCCAAGGTGCCCGCCCCCAGCAAGGAGATGCGGAACAGCCAGCTGCTCTTCAACGAGCCTAAATACATCCGCATGGACGAAGGCGGTTTGCATACGCTGGAATCCAACGGCTTGGAAATCAAGGAAGGGGTGCAATACTGATGGCCTACAAGACAATCATCGAAGACGATATCGACATTCTGGTCGTGGGTGCCGGCTTGGGCGGAACGGGTGCGGCGTTCGAAGCGAGATACTGGGGGCAGGACAAGAAGATCGTCATCGCCGAAAAGGCGAACATCATGCGTTCCGGCGCGGTAGCCCAGGGCCTCTATGCGATCAACTGCTACATGGGCACGCGCTTCGGCGAGAACAATCCCGAAGATCACGTGCGCTATGCGCGCATCGACCTGATGGGCATGGTGCGTGAAGACCTGCTGTTCGACATGGCGCGCCATGTCGACTCCACGGTGCACAATTTCGAAGAGTGGGGCCTTCCCATCATGCGCGACGAGAAGAAGGGCAAATTTCTGCGCGAAGGGCGCTGGCAGATCATGATTCATGGCGAGTCCTACAAGCCCATCGTCGCCGAAGCGGCCAAGAAGTCGGCGGACAAGGTTTTCAACCGGATCTGCGTGACACACCTCCTGATGGACGAATCCAGGGAAAACCGCGTCGCAGGCGCAGTGGGCTTCAATGTGCGCACCGGCAACTACCATGTGTTCAAGTCCAAGACCGTCATCTGCGGCGCAGGCGGCGCTTCCAACATCTTCAAGCCGCGTTCCGTTGGCGAAGGCGCGGGGCGCGTCTGGTACGCGCCGTGGTCTTCGGGTTCGGCATACGGCCTGATGATTCAGGCTGGCGCGAAGATGACGCAAATGGAAAACCGCATCGTGCTGGCCCGATTCAAGGATG
>JAJZQY010000080.1 GCA_021806605.1 Pseudomonadota bacterium | reverse complement strand
CGCTTTCGCGCACATAAAATGCCTTGCCTTTCCGCCAATATCCGGCCCCAATGATACGAATAACACCGCCCCGGTATGTAAAACGGGCAGCAGGGTCAGGTCTCACAATCCAACATTTTGCTGGATTGTGAGACCTGACCCCGACCCTCCTTGTGTCACCTGGAATGCAAAGGACCAACGAGGAGCTGAGACGCAAGCGCGGCACCTTGCACAGATGCAATGGCATGAGAGGTTAGCCCTTCTCATTACCTTTTATTCGCTGCGCGTTTCCTATAAGCTCCTTCAGCATGGATTTAGGCATTCTGCCTGAAAATCGATCTAGAATTATTTCCATAGGCATTCCAGAGTTAATCATGTCGACAACTTGCTCATGCATCATACCCATGTCGAATGGTTCTCTCATTCTCCCTCGATCCAATTCAACTTCTAGCCTACGAATTCGAGAGCTCATAAGTCTAGTGTTTTCTAGAATCTCTCCTAAAACATCTTCCTTTGGGCGCGGTTTTGATGGAGCATGAGACTCTGTTTGCTCTAAGATAACCTTGAATTTTTCTTCGAATTGAGGCCAGTACGTTTTAAAAACTTGATCCAATACTCGGATGTCCAACCCGCTTGCACCTAAGGTGCTATTGAGCGTTTTCACTAGGCCATAGATGCTGTCGCATGTTGGAAATGTATGATTGAACTGAGCGAGAGGGTCTTCTATGTCTTTGGGGTCAAGATCAATTAGGAGTGTACAGACCCTTGAAGTTGATAGCCCTTTGGCTAAGGCTCCCGCCTCAAATAGAATCCACGGACGAGCTTTATTTTCTTGAGTGAGGCAAATTATTCCAACGGTCGTGTCTTTGAGCTGGTCATTAATTTCCCCAAACCAAAGTGAACCTCGATCAAGGTCCCTGGTAGATATCCATGGGCGAGCAGCCTGGATTACGCAACAAAGCCAATCACTTAAGAGGCTAGCAACCTCTTTGCTTCTGTTCCCTGACCAACTCAAGAAGACCTTCATTATTTAATCCCTTTCTGTTTGATATACTTGCAAAACGGGGCCGACTTAAATTGCGCCAATTTCGGGGACATAATATTAAATTTTCGGGCCTTCTGGACTCGTTTTTTCAATTCATTCCGCAATATATTGATCTTTAATCGTTCCAATGGCAACAGACGCTCTTGACACTTTCGAACGGGCCAGCTTGCCTTGCCTTTCTGGAAAGACCATAATGCATTGCAAATGCAACGCAAGGAGCTGACATGAAAAGCGCAACCCTGCCGTCCCTTCGGGTCGATCCGGAACTCAGGCTCGAAGCCGAAAGCGTCCTGCACGAAGGCGAAAGCCTTTCCAGTTTCATGGAGCAATCGCTGAAGGCCAATATAGAACGCAGAAAACTGCACAGGGAATTCGTCTCAAGAGGGCTCGCCTCGCGGGAAAATGCGCGCGCATCCGGAGAGTATTATTCCGCCGAATCGGTGCTCGACGAGCTCGACGAGATGCTGGCCGGGCGATGAGCTTCAGGGTCCGCTACACGGCGGCGGCCAGAGAAGACCTGAAGCGGCTTTTCGGCTTCCTCCTGGAGAAGGACCGCCCTGCCGCGCTTCAAGCGCGCGAAGCGATCGGCAGAAGCGTCGCATTTCTGGCGGAATTTCCATTTTCCTGCCGCAAGGCTGACCCGGAAAATCCCTTCCTGCGGGAACTGCTCATCCCCTTCGGCGCTTCCGGCTATGTCGCCCTTTTCGAGATCGAGGACAGGGAAACCGTCACCGTTCTGGCGATCCGCCACCAGCTCGAAGAGGATTATCATTGAGCCTGCTCATGCCAGCGCTTCGAGCTGGGTTACCAGATCGAACCATTCGTTCTCGATTTCGGCGAGCCTGGCTTCGATCCCCGCCACATCGAGCAGCGCCGCTTTCACGGCCTCCCTGTCGGCATAGAATCCGGGATCCGCAATTTTCTCCTCGATTGCGGCTTTTTCGGCCCCCAGCTTTTCCATTTCCGCTTCCAGCTTGCCCGCGCTGATCTGCAGGGGCCTGCGCCTCGCCCTCAGCTCCGCCTCGATGCGCTTTCTGTTTTCCTTCTCGGGCTTTTTATCGACAGGGCCCTGCAGTACCTTCCTGCCGTAATCCTCGACGTCCCCCTCGAATGGAGTCGCCCCACCATTCTCGACCAGGATCAGGTCGTCCGCCACGGTTCTGACGAGATGCCTGTCGTGCGAGACCACGACGATCGCGCCCTCGTAATCCTGGAGCGCAAGCGTCAATGCATGCCGCATTTCCAGGTCGAGATGGTTGGTCGGCTCGTCCAGAAGCAGCAGGTTGGGGCGGTCCCTGATGATGAGCGCAAGGACAAGGCGCGCCTTCTCCCCCCCTGAAAAATTGACCACGGGAGCAAAGACGGCATCCCCATGAAAGCCGAAGCCGCCCAGATAATCCCGGATATCCTGCTCCCGCGCAGCCTCGTCAAGCCGCCGAAGGTGCTCGAAAGGGCTCTCGTCGAGCCTCAGGCTCTCCAGCTGATGCTGGGAGAAATAGCCGATCGCGAGCCCCTTCCCTTCGATCCTTTCGCCGGAGAGCGGCCGGAGTTCCCCTGCGATCATCTTGATCAGGGTGGACTTGCCCGCGCCGTTCGATCCGATGAGCCCCATTCTGCTGCCCGATTCGATGGAAAGCGAAATATCGTCCAGGATGGTTTTCCCTGGATAGCCGGCGGAGGCCTTTTCGAGCTTCAAAAGAGGATTGGAAGCCTGCTGCGGCTGCTCGAACGAGAAGGCGAAAGGGGAATCGACGTGCGCGGCAGAAATCAGTTCCATGCGCTCCAGCGCCTTGATCCTGCTCTGGGCCTGCCTGGACTTCGTGGCCTTCGCCCTGAAGCGGTCGATATAGGACTGAAGGTGCGCGACCTCCCTTTGCTGCTTCTCGAATGCGGCCTGCTGCTGGGCGAGGCCTGCGGCGCGCTGCCGTTCGAAATCGCCGTAATTGCCGGTGTAGAGCCTCAGGCTTCTGTTCTCGATATGGCAGATGAAGTCCACCGTGCCGTCCAGAAAATCCCTGTCGTGGGAAATCAGGAGCAGCGTCCCCTGGTAGCCTGAGAGCCATGACTCCAGCCAGAGAACCGCATCGAGATCGAGATGGTTGGTCGGCTCGTCGAGAAGCAGTATGTCGGAGCGGCACATCAGCGCTCTCGCGAGATTGAGCCGCATGCGCCATCCGCCGGAAAACTCGGCGACAGGCATCGAAATCTGCGCATCATCGAAGCCCAGGCCGTGCATCAGGCGCGCGGCCTTCGCCTTCGCGCCGTAGCCGCCCAGTTCCTCGAAGCGGGCAATGGCATGGGCATAATGCTCCCCGTCCGGATTCGCCTCCATCTCGCGCTCCACCCTGCGCAATTCGGTATCGCCGTCGATCACGTATTCGATCGCAGGCCTGCCGGAAGCCGCGACTTCCTGCTCGACATGGGCGATGACTGCGGATTTCGGGATCTCGAATTCCCCGGAATCGGGGTGAAGTTCGCCCTTGAGCAGGGCGAAGAAGCTCGACTTGCCGCAGCCGTTGGCTCCGGTGATGCCGATTTTCTGGCCGTCGTGGATGACCAGATCCACGTCCAGCAGCAGCGGGTTGCTTCCCCGGTAAAGGGAGAGTTTCCTGGTCTGGATCATGACAAAAAACCCGGGTTTCCCCGGGTTCTTTCATTCGGCGACTGGTTCAGGCTTGTGCTCTTCCCTGGGAGGCTCCGGCAGTATCGCCTTCATCGAAAGGCGCAACCTGCCCTTCTCGTCGGCTTCCAGCACCTTGACCTTGACCTGCTGACCTTCCTTGAGGTGGTCGGATACGGCATTCACCCGCTCGTGCGCGATCTGCGAAATGTGCAGCAGCCCGTCCTTGCCGGGCAGGACCGCGACGATTGCGCCGAAGTCGAGCAGCTTCTGCACCACGCCGTCGTAGACCCTGCCGACTTCGACGTCGGCCGTGATGTCCTCGATGCGCTTCTTGGCAAGCTCGCCGCCCTGCGCGGAAACGCAGGCGATCGTCACCGTGCCGTCCTCGGCAATGTCGATCTGGGTTCCGGTCTCTTCCGTCAGGGCGCGGATCACCGAACCGCCCTTGCCGATCACGTCGCGGATCTTCTCCGGATTGATCTTGATCTTGATCATGCGCGGCGCATGAATCGACATCTGCTCACGCGTTCCGCCCAGAGCGGATTTCATGATCCCGAGAATGTGCAGGCGGCCTTCCTTTGCCTGGGAAAGCGCGGCCTTCATGATCTCGCGGGTGATGCCGGTGATCTTGATGTCCATCTGCAGCGCGGTGATGCCGTTTTCGGACCCGGCCACCTTGAAATCCATGTCGCCGAGATGATCCTCGTCGCCCAAAATGTCAGTCAGCACGGCAAAGCGGTTGCCTTCCTTGATGAGCCCCATCGCGATTCCGGCGACATGGGCCTTGAGCGGCACGCCCGCATCCATGAGCGACAGGCACCCGCCGCAAACCGACGCCATGGAGCTGGAGCCGTTCGATTCGGTGATTTCGGAAACGATCCTGATCGAATAGCCGAATTCGTCCTGCTTCGGCAGCACGGCAGCCAGCGCACGCTTGGCAAGGCGCCCGTGGCCGATTTCGCGGCGCTTGGGCGAGCCGACGCGCCCGGTTTCCCCGGTCGCGTAGGGCGGCATGTTGTAATGCAGCATGAAGCGTTCCGTGACTTCGCCCTGGAGCGCTTCGATCACCTGCGAATCCCGCTCGGTTCCGAGCGTCGCCACGACGAGCGCCTGGGTTTCCCCGCGGGTGAAGAGGGCGGAACCGTGCGTGCGCGGCAGCACGGAAGTCCTGATGGTGATGGGCCTGACGGTTCGGGTATCGCGCCCGTCGATCCTC
>JAJZQY010000079.1 GCA_021806605.1 Pseudomonadota bacterium | reverse complement strand
GGTTCGATTTGGGAAATCCGGCCTGGGCCGGGACGAAGATCGTATTCGGACACTGGTCAGCCCTGGGGCTCTTGCTCAGTGAGAGTCTGATGGCGCTGGATACGGGCTGTCTTTGGGGGGGCGCGCTTTCCGCGGTGCGCCTTGAAGATCGTCAGGTGTTTCAGGTGTCGTGCCGGGCGTGGGCAGATTTAGTGCTGCCGCAATGACGGATTCGGCCTGTTTCGCAAGCGTCTTCCTGTTGTGCCCCGCGACTTCGATGGCTTCTGCAAAAATGATTTCGGCGCGAACTTCTTCCTGCTCGAGTATGGCCCACAGCGATTGTCCGAAGGAGGTTTCTCCGGCATAGGCGACCCGGATGTCGATTTCCCCGCTCGACGTGACGTAGCGCAGCGCAACCGGATGAAGGCTCGACTTGCAGGTCAGGGCAGGTTCCAGCAATGGCGCCCTGAAGCTGAGTATGCGCAGGCCGTCGCTTGTGGTCCCTTCCGGAAAAATCGCAACCAGATCTCCGGAGGCGATCGCTTCCGAAATTGCCCTGCCCACTCTGGAGGCGTCCGAGCGTCTTTCCCTTTCCACGAAAAGCACCCCGGTCCTTTCGCTCAGCCATCCCACCGCGGGCCATTTTCTGATTTCGGATTTTGCGACGAAGCGGGGCGGACAGATGCTGTTGATGAGGTAGATGTCGAGCCAGGACACATGGTTGGCAACGAGCAGGGAGCCCCCTGCCGGCGGGTTGCCAGAAACGGAGAGGGAGACGTTCAGTATCCTGAGCAGCTTTGCCGACCAGCGCCGGATCATTTCGTGCCTTCTCGTCTTGCCGCTGTATGGGAAGATCGCTCCCGCGGTCAAAATGCCCCGGACAAGATGGATTGCAAGTCTCGTCAGGCGCAATGCCCTGACTGCATGATGCTTTCTGAAGGCCATGCCCGATTCTAAAGCCAGCGCTCCTCCCAGTCCAGGCAAGTTAATCGGCCAGAAGGGGGGCGGTCGATTTTCTCATGAAATGTTTTGCATATCGGGAAGACATCCTCGAGAGCGGCAGCATCATCAAAAGATCGGCGGTATTGAAATCGGGATCCCATGCCGGATCGCCGCAAACGTAGGCGCCGAGGCGAAGATAGCCCTTCAGAAGCGGAGGAAGGGAAGGGGCGAGATTGCAATTGAGCGCATCCATGGGCAGGGCGCAGCGGGGAAAGACGCGGTATTCGGAAGGGCTGAGGTTGCGCTCGCTGATTCTGTGAAAGATGCTGGCGGCATTGTGTCCGCCGTCGCCCATGCCGATGCTCGCGCATCCGATCAGGTATTGATAATGGTGTGCCCGCATGTATTGGGCAAGCCCGGACCAGAGCAGCGTGATGGTGGCCCCGCTCCTGTAATCGGGGTGCACGCAGGAGCGCCCCACTTCGACCATGTTGTCGCGCAGGTGATTGAGGCGGGTCAGGTCGAATTCGTCGTCGGAATAGAATCCGCCGATCTTCTTCGCCTGCAGGCTGTCGAGAATCCGGTAGGTGCCGACCACTTCGTTGGTGATCTCGTCGCGCACGAGGAGATGCTGGCAGAAGGGGTCGAATATGTCGCTGTCCACGCCCGCCTCCTTTGAGGGGAGGCGCGCCCCCATTTCCTCGACGAAGACGCGGTGGCGCAATCGCTGTGCTTCCAGAACTTCCGACATGGATCTGGCAAAATGCAGCGAAAGCTTTTTGCCGCCGACTTGCGATTCCTGGAACTGCTGAAGAAGCATGTTTTACCTCCCGTATGGATTCGGTAAAACATTAATCTCCTCAGGTGACAGGCAGGTGACGGATCAGTGACATTTCGGTGACAGCCGGAACTTCTATTCCAGAGAGGTGCCGAAAGCGCTGCGGTAGCGGGCTCGGATTTCGTCCATCTCCAGTGCATGGTTCTGCCCCCCCCTGCTGGCGATCTTGATCGAACCCAGCAGGGATGCGAGCCGCCCGGTTCTGTGCCAGTCGAAGCCGTTGGAAATGCCGTAAAGGAGACCTGCGCGATAGGCATCCCCGCAACCGGTAGGATCCACGACCGCTTCCGGCTCGACGGCGGGGATGCTGATTTCCCTGCCTTCCGAATAGACCAGAGAGCCTTCCGCGCCGAGGGTGACGACGAATGCTGTGACTCCCTTCGCGAGTTCCTCCACCTTCTTCCCGGTTTTTTCCTGGAGCAGCTTTGCTTCGTAGTCGTTGACGGTCACATAATCGGCCATCTCGATGAAGTTCATCAGTTCCTCTCCGTCGAACATGGGCATCCCCTGGCCCGGGTCGAAAATGAAGGGAATGCCGGCGCTGGAGAATTCCTTCGCATGCTGCAGCATGCCTTCCCGCCCGTCGGGGGAGACGATGCCGAGGCTGACATTTTTTGCGTCGGAAACCCGGTTGAGATGGGAGTGGTTCATCGCGCCCGGGTGGAAGGCGGTGATCTGGTTGTCCTTGATGTCGGTAGTGATGAAGGCCTGGGCGCAGAATGAGCCTTCGACATGGCGGACATGGCTGCAATCGAATCCGAGTTTTTCCATCCGGTAGGAGTAGGGCTGATGATCGTCGCCGACGGTTGCCATGATGAGCGGGTTGCCACCGAGCATCCTCAGATTGTAGGCGATGTTTCCGGCGCAGCCTCCGAATTCCCGCCTCATGTCCGGGACCAGGAAAGCCACATTCAGTATGTGGATCTGTTCGGGCAGGATATGTTTTCTGAATTCGTCATGGAAGACCATGATGGTGTCGTATGCGATCGATCCGCAAATCAGTGTGTTCATGGATAGGCCTATTTCGGGGAGAAAGTGAATGCGTCGGAGAAGAATGCTTCCTGCGGCAGGCCCCTCCGGGAAGTGAAGTCCTGGTGAGCAGCTTGCACCACGACCGGGGAGCCGCAGGCATAAACCTGGTGCCCCGAGAGGTCGCTGAAATCCTCCATCACGGCAAGATGGACGAAGCCTGTCCTGCCGGTCCAGCCGTCTTCGGGCAATGGCGAAGAAAGAACCGGGATGAAGCTGAAGTTGTCGTGCGTTTCCGCCCATTGCTTCGGGAGATCGGGCATGTAGAGATCGGCAAGCGTGTTGACTCCCCAGTAGAAGGTCATTTTTCGCCGGATGCCGATATGGAAGGCATGTTCGACGATGCCCTTGATCGGTGCGAATCCCGTTCCACTGGCCACGAAGACAATCGGCTTTTCGGAATCCTCGTCGAGACAGAATGTTCCGAGCGGGCCTTCGAAGCGGAGAATGTCCTTTTCCTTCATTTCGGTGAAGACATGCATGCTAAAATTGCCGCCCGCGACTTTCCTGACATGCAGTTCGAGCAGTTCGTCGTCGTGAGGGGCGTTGGCGAGAGAAAAGCTGCGCCGCTTGCCTTCCTTCAGCAGGATATCGATATACTGGCCGGCCAGAAACTGGAGCCGTTCGCTGGCAGGAAGCTTGAGATAGATCACCATGGTGTCTTCCCCGAGGCGTTCCATCTTCTGTACCCTGCAGGGCAGGGTTTTCACCTGGATGTCCTTTGCCGCCCTGATTTCCCTGCATTCGATGACGAGATCGGAGAGTGGCCTCGCACAGCAGAAGAGCGCCATGCCCTGGGCAATTTCCGCTTCGCTGAGTGCCGACTTGTCATGCTTGCCATGCTCCACGCTGCCTTCGGCAACCTTGCCCTTGCAGGAGCCGCATGCGCCGTTGCGGCAGCCGTAGGGGATGTCGAAGCCTTCCCTGAGCGCCGCATCCAGGATCGTTTCGCCGTCTTCTGTGGTGAAGGCATGCTGGCTGGATTTGATGGTGATTCTGAAAGACATGGGGATCCCTTGTGTTCGGGTGTGGTTCGATAATGATGTAGAATCTTTTTCGATATGAGAAATCTTCTTGTCGTCGGCTGCGGGGACATCGGTCTGCGGGCAGCCGCCCTATTGATGCCACATTACCGGCTTTTTGCCCTGTCGCACACGCCGCAGCGTTTCTGCGCATTGCGGAAGAGCGGTATTGTGCCGCTCTTCGGCGACCTGGACGATCCTTCAAGCCTTTCCAGGATTGCGGGAATCGCCCATGACGTGCTTCATTTCGCGCCTCCCGGGAACCAGGGCAGCCAGGATGTCAGGACGCGGAATCTGCTGGCAGCACTAACAAAATGCGCTATCGTACCACATCGCCTGGTCTATATCAGTACCAGCGGCGTTTACGGCGATTGCGGCGGCGAACGCGTTGCAGAAACGCGGCCTGCCCATCCGCAAACCTTGCGCGCCGTTCGCCGCCGGGACGCCGAGATGAGCATCAGGCAATGGGGCAGGAGAAACGGGATTTCCGTCTGCATCCTGCGCGTTCCGGGGATTTACTCGAAGGAAAGGATTTCGCCTTCCAGACTTTCCCTGCCAGTGCTGCAGGAATCCGACGATGTTTATACCAATCATATCCACGCAGAAGATCTTGCCCGTGCCGCAGTCAGGGCGCTGCGATGCGGGGCGAACGGCCGGATATACAATGTCAGCGACGATTCTTCGATGAAGATGGGGGATTATTTCGATTTCCTGGCGCGAAGGTTCGGGCTTCCCCCGCCGCAGCGGCTGCCCAGGGACGAGCTCAGGAAGGCCGTTCCGGAATCGATGTATTCTTTCATGTCCGAATCGCGGCGGCTCGACAATTCCAGGATGAAAAAGGAGCTCGGAGTCGTCCTGGGATATCCCCGCATTTCCAGCGGATTGGACTAGGGCCCAAGCCCTAGTCCACCCTGTGAAATCGGCCTTCTATGATGCCGGAATCAGGTTCTTGCGGCTTCCTCGGCCAAAGAAGCAGAACGATGGCGACAATGTCGGAGAGGATGCCGGGAATGATCAGCAAGATCCCGGCAATCAGCCTGGTTGCCGGGAATTCCCCAGAAAATGGCGAAGCGGGGGCGAATGCCCGGTTCAGCAGCAC
>JAJZQY010000078.1 GCA_021806605.1 Pseudomonadota bacterium | reverse complement strand
GCGCAGGTCTTGTAGTCGAAACCGATTTCGGAACTGTCGTAGCCTATCCTCTGGATGGTGTCGCGCGCGATCTGGATGTAATCGACCACGGCGTTCGTGGTGATTTCTCCGGCAAGCACGACGAGGCCGGTATTGACCAGCGTTTCCGCGGCTACCCGCGAATGCCTGTCTTGGGTTAAGATAGCGTCAAGAATCGCGTCGGAGATCTGGTCGGCTACCTTGTCGGGATGCCCTTCCGAGACGGATTCGGAAGTAAATAGGAATTCATTCATGCTGGGCCTTGTCTGGTTATCCGGAAAATCTTAGCAAAGATCGGGCTTCTTTCAAAGAAATTTATGCTACAAGGCGTACTGCGCTCATTCTCCCGTCTGCCGCTTCCCCTGATCCACGCGTTGGGCAGCCTCCTCGGCAGGACGGTCTATTTGCTCTCCCCTTCCTATGCTGCAAGGCTCAGGGAGAACCTGAAGCAAAGCGGATGTTATGCGAGTGAGGAGGGCTACGAAAAGCTGCTGAAGGAATCGGTCGCCGAGGCAGGAAAAGCCTTTCTCGAACTATTCCCGGTCTGGTTCGGGAATACCCCGGAAAAGCTCGTGAAATGCGATGACTGGGATGTGGTCGAGAAGGCGAAAGCGGCAGGAAAAGGCATCATTTTTCTCACCCCCCATCTCGGCTGCTTCGAAATATCCGCCCTCTACTGCGCCCGGATCATGCCGATCACCGTGCTTTACAGGAGACCCAAGCTGAGCTGGATAGAACCCGTGATGAACGCCGGCAGAAACCGCCTCCAGTTGGCTCCGGCCGACCTTTCCGGCGTTCGGAAGCTGATGAAGGCGCTCAAGAAGGGCGAAGCGATCGGCCTTCTCCCGGACCAGGCTCCCGGCGCAGGGGAAGGAGAATGGGCGGATTTCTTCGGCCGTCCGGCCTACACCATGACCCTCGCCGGCAGGCTGCAGGCATCAAGCGATGCTGCCATCATCATGGCATTCGCAGAGCGCCTGCCGAGGGGACAGGGCTATCATCTCCACCTTGAAGCCCTGGACGGGGAAGTCGCCCCGGACGGCCTCAACCGGGCGATAGAAAATCTGGTGAGGACCTGCCCCGCCCAGTACCTGTGGAGCTACAATCGCTACAAGGTCCCGGCTGGGGCCAAACCCAGGATTCCCCATGCTGACTAGAATCGGGCTCGCCCTGATGTGGCTGCTGCATTTTCTCCCCCTGCCGCTTCTCGCGCTCCTCGGACAAATGCTGGGCATGCTGCTGTATTTCTTCGGACGCGAAAGAAGGCGGGTCGCCAGGGTCAACCTCGGCCTCTGCTTCCCCGCAATGGGCGCAAGGGAAAAAGAGTCTCTGGTGAAAGCCCACTTCCGCTCCCTGGGAAGGAGCTTCCTCGAGCATTGCCTGCTCTGGTGGTCTTCGAAAAACAGGATCAGGCGGCTCGTCAGGATAGAAGGGATCGAGAACTGGGAAGCGGTTTCCGGCAGGCCCGTGATCTGGCTCGCCCCGCATTTCGTCGGACTCGACATGGGCGGCGTGAGACTGAGCTGCGACTATCCTGCAGTTTCCGTCTACAGCCACCAGAAGAATGCGAAATTCGACGAAATGCTGCTGCACGGCAGGCGTCGCTTCGGCACTTCCACTCTCCTGTCGAGACAGGAAGGGCTGCGCCCGGTGATAAGGGCGATCAAAAGAAAGCTGCCCTTCTATTACCTTCCGGACATGGACTTCGGCATCAGGGACAGCAGCTTCGTGCCCTTCTTCGGCGTACAGACCGCCACTGTCACCGGTCTCGCGAGGCTCGCCGCGATGACCGGGGCCGCAGTCGTGCCCTGCGTAACGAGGCAGCTCCCTCGCGGGCAAGGCTATGTGCTCAAGTTCCATCCCGCATGGCAGAACTACCCCACCGAAGACGTCGAAGCAGACACGAGAAGAATGAACGCCTTCATCGAAGAGCGAATACTGGAAATGCCCGAGCAATACTACTGGCTGCACAAGCGCTTCAAGACCCGCCCTGAAGGGGAGAAAAGCTTTTACGCCTGATTCGTGGTAGAATGCTCCCCCTCGGGCGATTAACTCAGCGGTAGAGTGCCACCTTCACACGGTGGAAGCCACTGGTTCGATCCCAGTATCGCCCACCAGATATCCCCTCATGCCGTAAAGATTCGTTAAGGATGGAATGTCAGAATCCGGGCATGGCGCGCACATTTTCCCAGACCGCTTCGACTTTCGCAGGCATGCTGCTGGTTGCGGGCGCCTACGCTTCGGATGACGGCAGCGGGTGGGATCTTTCGGCGAAAACGCAGGAGCAGCAACCGCACTGGGCGTCCATGCTCGGCGTTCCGTCCACGGGACTGACCCAGGGCTTCCGCTACCACTACACCACGCAATATCTCGACAGCGGGACAGTCGTCAGGAATTACGGCAGCAACAAGGGGCTCGAGCTCATCCTGGGGGAGAATTTTCAGGTGCAGATCGGCGTCCCCGCCTATATCGACAGAGAAACGCCGCAATCCACGACAGGCGGGTGGGGGGACGAGGCGCTTCTGGGCAAATACCGGTTTCTTTCCGCCAACGAGGAAAACGGCAATTACGTTTTGAGCGGTTCGCTGGGCCTGAGCCTGCCGACCGGAAGCCCCGGGTTCACGACCCACAGCACGATATTCACCCCGACCCTGGCTGCGGGAAAGGGATGGGGAACGAGACAATCCGGGCTGGACATCCAGAGCCTGGTTTCATTCAGCGTACCCAGCCACGACCTTTCGACCCTGGGACTGCCGGTTTCCTGGAACACTGGTTTGCAGGCCCATGTCTTGCGGCATGTCTGGCCAGAAATCGAAGCGAATTACACCCACTGGAACAACGGGCCCTACGACGGCAAAAGCCAGCTCATGGTGACCTACGGGGTCACTTTCGCGTACCGGGTCATGGACAGGGAGAGGCTCACCTTCGGGGTTGGCTACCAGGAACCGAAAGGAACGAGCTTCAGCACTGTCCTCAGGGAATGGATCACCATGGCGAAACTTTCCTTCTAGGTCAGCCCGCTCAGGAGTTTTTCCCCAGCCTGTAGGCTTCCAGCATCGCGCGTTTGAATGCGGCATTCGAGTCGAGATCCACTGCAAGCTCCCGTTGCGCGATCGGCCTCAGAAGATCCAGAATCCTGTTCTCGTGCCATCTGGCAGCAAAGCCCCCGAAATCGAAGCGCCCTTCTTTTAGAAATTGCGTCGCGATCCCTGTCGCCTTTTCAAAAACGATCTCTGCCTGCTCCATCACCTCATACAGGTAGGAATAGGTGTCGATTTTGTTTTGTTGGGCGATGATCTCGTAAAATGGCGGCTGTATGTCGCATTTTGAAAGCAGATCGTCGAGATCGACGCTTGCCTGGAGGTAATGCGTTTCTCCCCTGAAAGAAAATTCGACATGGATTTGGAGCGCACATGTCATCTTTCGAAAAGGATCACGGTTGTTTCACCGGTATGCCTGTCTATATCGAACCGCATTTCGCAATATTCGCTCTGCCCTTCCACCGGAGTGGGGTCGTCCGCGCAATTGCAGCCAGCAATGATCCCTTCGAAGAAGATTCCCGCTTTCACCCTCAGGAAATTGCCCTCTTCGGTTGCGCTGATGAGCATCGCCTCGATCTTTTCGCCCAGGGCATAGCTCGTGGCCGCGAGCCCCTGCTGCAAAGGGAGCGAATCCGCGTTGCTTTTGATCTCGCTCCTGAAAATCCCGGCGAAATCCGGACTTCCCCATGCCGCGAGAGAGGCCTTCAGCTCCATCAATGGGCCTCGTCCCAGTTCGGGCCAGCGCCGCAATCGACGGAAAGCGGAACGGAAAGGGAAGCGGCGCCCGCCATCAATTTCGGAAGATGCTCCATCACCTTTTCGAGCTCGTTCTCGGGCACTTCGAGCACCAGCTCGTCGTGAACCTGCATGATCAGCCTCGAAGCGAACTTCCCCGAATCGATCCAGCCCTGCACCGCGATCATTGCAAGCTTGATGAGATCCGCCGCAGTGCCCTGCATGGGAGCGTTGATCGCCGCCCGCTCTGCGGCTGCGCGCCTCATCCCGTTGGAAGAATTGATCTCGGGAAGCCAAAGCCTTCTGCCGAAAACCGTCTCGACATAGCCGCTTGTTCTCGCCTCTTCCCGAGTTCTCTTCATGTAGTCGGCCACCCCTGGGTACCTCGAGAAATACCGGTCGATATAGACCTGGGCGGAAGCCCTGTCCACGCCGAGTTGGGAAGCGAGGCCGAAAACCGACATGCCGTAGATCAGACCGAAATTGATCACCTTGGCGTAGCGGCGCTGCTCGGAGGAAACATCGGACGGGGGAACGCCGAAAATCTCGGACGCAGTCGTCCTGTGAATGTCCTCTCCCCTCGAGAAGGCGCCGAGCAATCCCTCGTCCTTCGAAATATGCGCCATGATTCTGAGCTCGATCTGGGAATAGTCGGACGAGACGAGGCGGCAGCCTTTCGGCGCAATGATGGCCTCCCTGATCCGTCTTCCCTCTTCCGTTCTGACGGGAATGTTCTGCAGATTCGGGGAAAGGCTGGAAAGCCTGCCCGTCACCGCCACCGCCTGGGCGTAGGTGGTATGCACCCTTCCCGTCCTCAAATTGACCATTTTCGGCAGCTTGTCGGTATAGGTGGACTTGAGCTTGGCGAGCCCCCGGTATTCCAGCAGTATCTTGGGCAAAGGATAGTCGAGAGCGAGCTCTTCGAGCACTTCCTCGTCTGTGGAAGGGGCTCCGGTCTGGGTTTTCTTGAGAACCGGAAGCTTCAGGATATCGAAAAGGATTTCCTGGATCTGCTTCGGGGAATTGAGATTGAAAGGCTGACCCGCGATCTCGTAGGCTCGCCTCTCCAGATCCAGCAGCTTTTCCCCGAGTTCCCTGCTCTGCCCGGAGAGAGATCGGAA
>JAJZQY010000077.1 GCA_021806605.1 Pseudomonadota bacterium | reverse complement strand
GAGAATGGATACCGGAACGATTTCCTTGCCGTGGAGTGCGACCAGGCCATGCACAGGGCGCACGAACTTCACGCTCTCCCAGCCGTCTTCGAGCTGGTAAGTCATCACTTTCGGGATGGGCAGATTTGAAATTGCAGCAAGAATAATCGACTCAAGAAGGGATGAAAGCGGCACTCCGGGCGCAGTCCGGTCCAGCCACACAAATTCTTTGTCATCTTCAAAGGCACGGCTTGTATCTGCTAGAGTTGCATTTTCTTTTTCAAGGCGTTTTGTAAGAGCTGCTGTTGGATGTCCTGTGGAATCGAAAGCAACTTCAATCGGAACCAGCCGTTTACGCACAGGAACATCAGGACATTTGTCTCGAACATTCGTCACATGTACGCCAATTCGTCTTGGGGATGCAAAAAAAGTATGTGAGCTATTAGCTTCGATAAAATCCAATTTGCGTAAATGCGCAAATATATCGTTGCCGAAAGCCTCGCCCAGCTTCCTGAGCGACTTGGGAGGGAGTTCCTCGACGAAAAGCTCGACCAGAAGGTTCTTCATCATGCCTTCTCCATCTTCGCCAGCACTTCGTCCGCCCATTCGCGGGGGGCCATGGGAAATCCCAGGCGGGCGCGACTGTCGAAGTACGCCGCAGCCACGCTTTTCGCGAGATTCCTGATGCGCCCGATATAGGCGGCGCGCTCGGTGACGGAAATCGCGCCGCGGGCATCCAGCAGGTTGAAGGTGTGCGCGGCCTTCAATACCTGCTCATAGGCGGGCAGGGGTAGCTGCTCGTCCATCAGATGCTTCGCCTGCTTCTCGTAACTGGAGAACGCCTGGAGCAGAAACTCCACGTCGCTGTGCTCGAAATTGTATTTCGACTGCTCCACTTCGTTCTGGTGGTAGACGTCGCCATAGGTGACGCCATCCGTCCACTTCAGGTCGAAGACGTTCTCCACGTCCTGCAGATACATCGCGAGGCGCTCCAGGCCATAGGTGATTTCCCCGGTGATGGGCCTGCAGTCTATCCCGCCGACCTGCTGGAAATAGGTGAACTGGGTGACTTCCATGCCGTTGAGCCATACTTCCCAGCCGAGGCCCCATGCGCCCAGAGTGGGGTTCTCCCAGTCGTCCTCGACGAAGCGGATGTCGTTGCTTTTGAGGTCGAAGCCGAGCGCCTCAAGCGAGCCGAGATAGAGGTCGAGGATGTCCTCGGGAGCGGGCTTCAGCACCACCTGGAACTGGTAATAGTGCTGTAGCCTGTTGGGATTCTCGCCGTACCTGCCGTCTTTCGGGCGGCGCGAAGGCTGAACATAGGCCGCCTTCCAGGGCTCGGGACCGAGTGCGCGCAGAAAAGTCGCGGTATGGGACGTGCCCGCGCCGACTTCCATGTCGTAGGGCTGGAGCAGCACGCAGCCCTTGCCGGACCAGTAGTTCTGCAGCCTGAGAATGATGTCCTGGAAATTAGCCATAAATCCGCGATTCTACTTGTTTCTGCGCCGTACCGCCAACAAAAGCATGCCGCCCGCGAGCAGGACGAAAGCGTAATTTCCCCAGCGCACATAGGGCGTCGTGCCGGAGAAGCCCTGCACGGTGGCGTCCAGCGAGCCTTCCCTGAATTCGGGAAGCCTGGAGACGAGCCGCCCGTGTTCGTCGATGACCGCCGTCACTCCCGTATTGGTTGCGCGCAGCATCATTCTCCCCGTTTCCATCGCCCTCATTTCGGCGATCTGCAGGTGCTGGCGGGGGGCGATCGAATCGCCGAACCAGGCGTCGTCGCTGACGTTGACGAGCAGGGTGGCCTGGGGAAGCTGCCTGATGACTTCCTCCCCGAAAACGTCCTCATAGCAGATGTCGATGGCAAGCTTCTCGCCTGCCGCATCCAGGGGCTTCTGGTCGACGGCGCCCCTGGAGAAATCCGACATCGGGATGTGCATGAGATCGAGTAGCCAGCCGAACAGGGGCTTGACGGGAAGATATTCGCCGAAGGGAACGAGGTGCGACTTCCGGTAGACTCCGTTCGGGGAAGAGCCGAAGCTGAATACGCTGTTGTAGTAGGTCTGCTCGTGGTTGGGCGTGCGTTCAGGCAGTCCGATCAGGACATCGCCGCTGTTTTGCCTGCCGTGGTTTCGCAGCATTTCGAGGTATTCCTGCGGAACCTCGTCGCTGAACATCGGTATCGCCGTCTCGGGCAGGATGATCAGGCGGCTGCGGCTGGAAAGCGCGAGCTTCATGTAGATGTCCATGGTGTCGCCCAAGGTTTCGTCGTCCCATTTCCTGTTCTGGGGAATGTTCCCCTGCAGTAGGCTGACTGTGACGGGATTGCCTTCGGGATGCGTCCAGTTCGCCTGCTGCAGGCCGTATCCTGCCGCGAAAATCGAAACCAGGAAAACGGAAGCGATTTTTCTGCAGGGCGGCTTCGTCAGCAGGAAGACCAGCCCCCCGCAAACCATGACGAGGAGCGAGACGCCGTAGACGCCGAGAATCGGGGCGAAGCCGCCCAGGGGACTCGCCCCTGTCTGCGAATAGCCCAGGGCGAGCCAGGGGAATCCGGTGAAGATCCATCCTCTCATCCATTCGCCCAGGGAGAAGAGGGCGGGAACGAGAAGCGCGGATTTCAGGACGGGGGAAGTTTCGATGCGCGCCTGGAGAAAGCCTGCAAGGGCCGGATAGAGGGAGAGGAAGGCGCAGAACAGGGCTGTCGCGAGGACCGCAACCGGCAGCGGCATGCCGCCGAAATCGTGCAGGCTCACGTAAACCCAGCTGACGCCGAAAAGGAAGAGCCCCATGCCGAAACAAAAGCCGATCCATGCCGCGTCTTTTCCCGACCAGAGATGAATCAGTCCTGCAATTGCCAGGATGGGGATGAAGAACAGGTGGAAAGGGGCGAATCCGGCGACGCAAAATGCGCCCAGCAGGAATGCCGCAATTCTTTTTTTGAGAAGCATTATTCTGCCGGCTTCAGCTTCTCGATCAGCAACGAATGGATTCTCCTGCTGTCGGCGCGCAGGATCTGTATCTTGAGTCCTTCGACCTGGATATGCTCGCCCCGCTTGGGAAGCCTGCCGAACCGGCTCAATACCAGTCCGCCTATCGTGTCGTAGTGCTGGTCGCTCAGGTGAGTCCCGAAAGCCTCGTTGAAATCCGCGATTTCGGTCACCGCCTTGACGCGGTAATGGCCCGAGGAGTCGGCGATGATGTTGTCTTCTGTCTCGTCGAAGTCGAATTCGTCCTCGATTTCGCCGACGATCTGCTCAAGCACGTCCTCGATGCTGACGAGTCCGGCCACTCCGCCGTATTCGTCGACGACGATGGCGATATGGTTGCGGTTGCTCCTGAAATCCTTGAGCAGCACGTTGAGCCGCTTCGATTTCGGGATGAAGACGGCGGGCCTCAGCATTGCCCGGGTGTCGAATTCGCCGTCGGCATAGTGGCGCAGCAGGTCCTTGGCGAGCAAGATGCCGATCACGTTGTCCTTGTCGCCGTCGATAACGGGAAAGCGGGAATGCGCGGTCTCGATGACGAAAGGAATGAATTTTTCAGGCGAGTCGTTGACGTCGATCACGTCCATCTGCGGCCTGGGGATCATGATGTCGCGCACCTGCATTTCCGAAACCTGCATGACGCCCTCGATCATGCCGAGCGCGTCCGCGTCGAGCAGGTTGCGCTCGTAGGCCGAGTGCAGCAGGGCGACAAGCTGTTCCCTGTCTTCGGGTTCGCGCATCAGGAGCGCGCTCAATCGGTGCAGCCAGTTTGCCTTGGAAGGCTCGTCCATGTTTGTTTTTCGGGGTTCCAGCGCCCTGTTGGGATAGAATTATTCTGCTGAATGCAAAGCGAGATTGTAAAGCAAAATCGAGGCGATTTGATGACAGGGAGCCTCGAAATGGGATTCAAAATGTTATAGTAGCACGATCATGACGACTGCCGAGGCCATGCCCTCCCCTTTTTCCAAGGCGATTTCGGAATCGGATCGCTGCGTCTCATGCGGGCTTTGCCTGCCTGCCTGCCCGACATACCGGAAAACCTTGTCCGAGGCCGATTCCCCCAGAGGCAGGATCAACCTGATGCGCGGCGTGATGAAGGGCGAGCTTCCGGCCAACTCCAGATTCATCGAGCATATCGATCTCTGCCTCGACTGCAGGGCATGCGAGAGGGCCTGCCCCAACCAGGTTTCCTATGGCGACATTTTGAGGAGCATGAGAAAGCCCATCGAGTCGGCCAGGAATTCCAGCTTCTGGAAAAGAGCTGTCGAGCGCGTTTCTCTGCGCCTCGTCGCGCATCCGGACAGGCTGGAGAAAATCGGAAGGATCTATTCGGCGAGCGGGTTGGGGAAAATCCTCCCGGGGAAGCTGAAAAAGCTGGACGCCATGCTCCCGAAAAATGCCGGGCCGGCTCCGGAGAAAACCGTCCATCCTGGGCGGGGCAGGGTCCGAGGGGAGGTCGGGCTCTTCCTCGGCTGCGTCGCCAGGCTTTCCGATGCGCTCGCCCTGAATGCTTCGATCCATGTCCTCAACCGGCTGGGCTATACGGTTCATGTGCCGAAGAGCCAGACTTGTTGCGGCGCGCTCCACGCCCGCTTCGGGGAGGATCCGTCTTTCCTGAGCGAAAGGAATATCGATGCTTTTCAGGAGGTGGAGAGGATAGTGTGCACTTCCTCAGCCTGCACTTCCGAGCTTCTCGGGGCTTTCCCGGAAAGAGCGTATGACATCAGCCGTTTTCTGAATGAAGCACAAGGGTGGGAGGAAGTCGAAATAGCGCCCTTGCGCGCAAGGATAGCCGTGCACGACCCCTGCTCCATGAGGAACGTGCTGAAAGAACAGGACCAGCCCTACCGGCTTCTCGAAAGGATACCGGAGGCGGAGATCGTGCCTCTGGGCGGGAACGGCCAGTGCTGCGGTTCTGCCGGAAGCTATTTCCTGACCCAGCCGAAAATGGCAAACTCGCTCCTGGATG
>JAJZQY010000017.1 GCA_021806605.1 Pseudomonadota bacterium | reverse complement strand
CCGGATCGAGCAGCACCGCCGAGTCATCGTGAACGACCAGGTACTGGTTGGAACGTATCCCGTCTTCCTCGCCGGGCTCGCTCTCGTTGAGCAGGATGAAGCGGTGATGCTCCGATTTGAACAGCGTAATGTCGCGCATGGTATTTGGGCAATTACATTTTGAAAGTATGGGTGATGGACTGAAGCGCTATTGCCACGTCGTCGAGTTCGTTTGCAGCATGGTGCGCATTCGACGAGATTTCCGTATTGGAGTTCGTGAGCTTTGAAATGTATTCGACCTTTCCTGCAATGTCGGTGCTTGCAAGCGCCTGTTCCTTGACCGATTCTGCGATCTGCCGCGCCATTTCCATAGCGGACTCGGTCTTTTCCGATATCCCGTGGAGAATGGCATTGCCTTCTTCCATCCTGTCGACGTTGGAGAGCACCTGGGTCGCGACGAGATTCATCTTCGAGACGGATTCGTCGGTGATGTTCTGGATTTCCTCGATGCGGATTCCGATATCGACCGTGCTGCTGGACGTCTTTTCGGCGAGCTTCCTGACTTCGTCGGCCACCACCGCGAAGCCGCGCCCCTGCTCCCCGGCGCGGGCGGCTTCGATTGCGGCATTCAAGGCCAGCAGGTTGGTCTGGTCGGCGATTTCCTTGATCACGTTGGTGATGCCGCGAATGTTTTGGATGGCGTTTTCCAGTTCCCGAATGGATTTCGCCGAGTCTGTTACCGAATCGGCTGCTTCCTTCGCGGCTTGTGCGGTTTCGTGCATTCTGCTCGCACCCTCCTCGGCATTCGAATGGGCGGTTTGCACGGAAGCCGATGCATCCAGGGCGTTTTCTGCGATGCTTTCGACGGAATGAGAGATTTGCTCTGCGGCGCTGGATACCTGGAGAATGTTTTCGGTTTGGCTGTCTGAATTTCTGGCGACTTCCGAAACCGCTTCCTTGAGATGCGCTGCCCGATGCTCGATATCGTCGGAGGCCAGGGTGATCTCGTTGATGATCGCGCCGAGATGCGTCTGGCTTGCCTGCAGGGAGCAAAGCAGCAGACCCATTTCGTCGCGCCCGGAGATGTCGATCAGCGCGGTCAAGTCCCGGTCAACGAGGCTGCGGACCATGAGTGCCTTGACCCTGTCGATGGGTTCCTTGGTGAATTTCCGGATCACCCAGCCCACGAAGAAATACAGGATGACCTGCAGCAGCGCCTGCGCGGCGAGAAGCTCGTAAGTCATTGCGCCGAGGCTTTCGAACCCGCCAGATCTTTTCGTGAAGAAGAGCTGCGCGGCAACCAGCAGCAATAACAGAACCGGCTGGATCAGGAGCTGCGTCTTGGCCTGCAATCCCAGATTGCAGAACCAGCGGGAGAAGGATCGCGCCTTCGGCGGGGAAGGCAGCCGGTACAGGGGTTCGACGGCGGCTATTTCGGCCCGGCTCGGTTTTCTTCTGAGCGAAATGTAGCCGACGATATTCCCGTTTTCCTTGATCGGCGCGACATTGGCGCGCACCCAGTAATGATCCCCGTTCTTGGCGCGATTCTTGACGATGCCACGCCAGGGCAGGTCCTGCTTGACGGTGTTCCAGAGATCCTCGAATGCCCATTCAGGCATGTCGGGATGGCGAACGACATTGTGATTCCTGCCTACCAGCTCTTCGCGGGAGAATCCGCTGATCTTGACGAAGGAATCGTTGGCGTAGGTGATGATACCCTTCGCGTCGGTCTTGGTGACGAAGACGTCGCTTTCCGCATAGTCGATTTCCTGCTGCGTGACAGGCAAGTTCTTTTTCATGGTAGAGGAAGCCGCTCCGGAGAGTTATTGCAAAATTGCGAAATTGTACAGGGAAGCGGGGACATCATTTATGCGAAATCGCGCATAAGGCAATCAACTTGTAAGATTCTCGTAAGAAATTTGCCATGGACGGTGAAGAAATGATATACAGTGGCCGATAACCGGAGGTTGCCGTAATTTGGTTGGGAGTCATCGATGTTCGGGGTTGAACACTGCCCTAAGTTGCGAAGAAACAAGCTGCTTTCGACGTTGTCGAGCGAGGAATGCGGGCGCATCTGTCCGCATCTGCAGAATGTTCGGGTGAGCGCAGGGGAAATCCTTTGCCAGCCCGGCGCAGATTCCGGACACGTCTATTTCCCGGTGGACTGCGTCGTCTCCCTTTCCCATGTCATGGAAGATGACTCGGCTACCGCCGTCGGTCTGGTCGGCTACGAAGGCATGGTCGGAATCGCCCATTTCCTGGGGGGCTTGACGATGCCGCACTCGGCTGTCAGCCAGAGCGGCGGTTCCGTCATGCGAATCAGGGCGGACATATTGAGGCAGGAATTCGGGCGCGGCGACCGGTTCCACCGGCAGCTCCTGCTTTACGGCCAGGCCCTGATGACCTACATGGGGTTGAGCGCTGCATGCAGCCGGCACCATTCCCTGGAGGATCAGCTTGCCCATCTCCTGCTGCAGATACTCGACCGGGTGCCTTCACAGGAAATCGTTCTGACCCAGGAAAGCCTTGCCGCCATGCTGGGCGTCAGGCGCGAACGGGTGAACAAGGCTGCATTGAAGCTGCAGGACGAAGGCAAGATCGCCTATGCAAGAGGCCGCATCACCGTTCTCGACCACGAAAGAATGGCGGCGCAGGCATGCGCCTGCTATGGATTGATCAAAATGGAATACGGGCGCCTTCTCGATGCCGAAGAACGTTCTGAGGAAATGTCCGTCTGGTGCCGGGAGCAGCGCGACAATCCGCGTCCTGGCTGATCCTCGCGGTCAGTATCCGAGTGCCCGGGCGCCCTGGTAGAAGACGAAGCTGATCAGCCAGGCAAGGCCCAGCGACCAGATGATCGAAAGCAGCATGAAGGCGTTGCTTTTCGATTCGCTGCGCAGGGTTGCGATGGTGGAAAGGCAGGGCGTGTAGATCAAGGTGAACAGCATGAAGCTGTAAGCCTGAACCCAGTCGAGCTGGTGCGCCATCAGCGCCATCAGTCCCTGGCCCTGCATGCCGTAGATCACGGCAAGCGAGCCGATCACGATTTCCTTGGCGACGAAGCCGAAGATGAGGGCAATGGCGAGCTGCTGATTGATGCCGATCGGATCGAGCAGGGGAGAAAAGGCCGAGCCGATCATGCCTGCCAGGGTATGGGCGCTGGCCGGTGGAACATCTGTCGGGAAATGGGTGAGGAGCCAGACGAGCACAACGCCTGCCACGATGAACTTGCTGGCGCGGTTCAAGAAATGCCTGACTTCGTGCCAGCCGCGCAGCAGCATTTGCCTCAGGGTGGGGAAGCGGTAGGGCGGCACCTCAAGGATGAAGGGTTCGGAACTGGCATATTGTTTCTTGAAGAGCACCGCGGTGAGGAGCGCTGTGGCAAAGCTGAAGAGATAAAGGCTGAACAGCACGAGCGGCGCGGCTTTGGGGGAAAAGATCGCTGCCGTGATGAAGATGAAGACCTGCAATCTTGCCGAGCACAGCGAGAACGGGATCACCAGCATGGTCAGAAGGCGCAGGCTGCGCGTTCGCATCACCCGGGTTCCCATCAGGGCCGGGACGTTGCAGCCGAATCCCATCAGGAGCATGACGAAGCTTCGCCCGTCGAGTCCGAGCCGCGACATCAGCGCGTCCATCAGGAAAGCTGCCCGGGAAAGATAGCCCGTGTCTTCTATGATCGCCATGAACAGGAAGAACAGGATGATGATGGGAACGAAAGTGGCGACCGTTCCCACGCCGTTATAAATGCCGTCCAGCAGCAGCCCTTTCAGTACGGAGGGGAAATGGGCGAAGAACGGTTCGAGCGCAGCATGGCGAAAAGTGTCCAGGATCCAGGTGACGCCGTCCTGGAGCGGCTTCCCGAAAAGGAAGATCGCCTGAAAGGTGAGATACATCACCAGGAAAAAAAGCGGCAGTCCGAGCCAGGGGTGCAGGAGGATGCGGTCGAGGCGCGAGGTGAGATTGTCGGAAAGCTGCGCGGGTACCTGGACAGTGCTTTTCAGCACGCGGTCCATTTCGAACTCCACCCTGTCGTCCTGAGAAAGCAATTCCTTGAGGTGATCCAGCCTGACGGGAGCGCTTTTTTCCAGCATGCGCCCCAGAAGCTGATAGGCGTTCTGGTAGCCGGTGCCGTATTTTGCGCTCAGGAGCACCACCGGCAATCCCAGCATCTCGGACATCTTTCCGGGATCGACCGTGATGCCGAATTTCTTCGCTTCATCCGCCATGTTGAGCAGAAGAATCGCGGGAAGCCCGAGCTGTTTTACTTGAAGCACGAGACTCAACTGGCGCTCGATTTGCGAGGTATTGAGGACGATCAGCACCTGGTCTACGCTATTGTTTTCAAGGAAATGGCGAACCACCTGCTCGTCGTCGGAAAAGCCGTGCAGGTCGTAGATTCCCGGAAGGTCGACAATCTCCACCATGGCTCCGCCCAGCAGGATTTTCGCCCCCAGAAGATCCACGGTGACGCCAGGCCAGTTTCCGGTTCGCGAAGAGGCGCCGGTGATCCTGTTGAAGAAAGTCGATTTGCCCGTGTTGGGCATGCCAAGAAGGGCGATGCGCTTCATTCTGCAGTCACGTCGATTTTGTTGGCATCGCTGCGTCGCAGCATCAGGTCGGTGGCGCCGATACGCAAATGGAGCGGGCCGGAGAATCGCCCGAGCCGCAGGATCTCGACGCGCTTGCCGATACGGAATCCCATTGCAGCAAGCCGGTGGTAGAGCTCGTCTTCGGCGTGGAGCGCAGCAATCACGCCCGATTCGCCAGCGGCGAGAGTCGAAAGTTTGACGATAGCCATCAGAAGCCGGTTAATGAGAATTGTTCTTATTGTTTCAGAATTCCGGTATTTTGAAAAGGGTTTTCTTTTGAAAATGTCATGAACGATGATTTTCGGGAGGAACTTTGCGACTCGCTGCGCCATCTAACGGGCGTTTGCGGCGATCTGGAGCGATTTTCAGATCATTGCGATTGCGCGGAAAGTGGCTTATGATCCTGCCACCAGGCATCGCTCGAACCGGGATTCAGCACAACAAGGACAAATCATGATTTCCGACCAAGAAGAACTGCATCCTGAAGAAAGAATGCACCTCGAAGAAGACCATCCCCACACTTCGGATGACCCGGTACTGGATGTCATCCAGATCTACTTCAACGAGATCAGGAAGAAGCCGCTGCTGAAAGCGGAAGAGGAATTGAGGCTGACCCGGCTGGCCAAAAGCGGCGATTTCGATGCGCGCCAGAAAATGATCGAGCACAACCTGAGGCTGGTGGTGAAAATTGCCAGGCATTACGTCAACCGCGGCATCGCTTTGCTCGATCTGATCGAGGAGGGCAACCTGGGACTGATCCATGCGCTGGAAAAATTCGATCCCGAGATGGGCTACCGCTTTTCGACTTATGCCACTTGGTGGATCAGGCAGAATGTCGAAAGAGCGATCATGAATCAGTCGAGAACCATTCGCCTTCCCGTGCATGTGGTGAAGGACATCAATCACATTCTGCGGGTTGTTCATGAACTGGAGTCGCACGGCGGGGACGTCAGCGCCGAAACGATCGCGGAGAAAACCGGGATGACCATCGAGGAGGTGCAGTGGGTGGTCCACCAGAACGAGAAGATGCTGTCTCTGGATGCGCCTCTGGAAATCGATCCCATGCTCTCGATCGGAGAATCGATTGCGGACGAACACAATCTGTCCCCGGACATGCTGATGGAGAATGCCGAAATGGAGCGGCTGGTGAACGAGTGGCTCGGAAAGCTCACGGAAAAGCACAGGCTGGTCATAGAGCGGCGCTACGGATTCAACGGCCATGATATTTCTACGCTCGATCAAATCGCGCAGAGCATGGAATTGACCCGTGAACGGATCCGCCAGATCCAGAGCGAGGCATTGCGGGAACTGCGGGGATTGCTGCAGCGACTGCATATCACCCAGGAAATGCTGATTCCTGGAAATTTCCCTGCGGAATTATAAGAGAACCGGAGAATTCTCCGGTTCTCCGTTCTGACGCTTGTCAGAATGCGTAGACTATCCCGGCAGCCCAGACATTCGAATTGAAGTTCGTTTTTGCGCCTGCGCTGGTCACTGCAGAGCCGTAGCGATCCCAGCCGAAACGGATGCCGACTTGCGGCGTGGCGTTGTATTGGACGCCCAGACCGTAGGTTGCCGCAGTACGGCTGGCGCCCTGATAGGTCAGGGTGGCATCGGATATCTTGCTCTTGGAACTGCCGATTCCGAGCTTGCCGTAAAGCGCAAAGCTGTCGGCGAGGGGCAATGTGCCTACCGCGTCGACGGTGAATATGTCGCTCTTGCCGCTCATCGTGGCGGTGGCGAATTTTCCCGCTCCGGTGTATTGCGCTTCGACCCCGAAGTTCGGATTGAACTGGTAGCCGACGAGACCGCCATATACGGTGTCTGACGATTTTGTCAGGGGAGCGCCGAAATTGCTGGTGGCGGCACGGCCCAATGTGCCGCCGATGTAGAAGCCGCCATCGGCAAAGGCGGGGGTCGCGACGGCAACCGACAGGAGTGCGGCGGCAAGCGTTCTTTTCATATTCTGTTTCCTTCAAGTGTTGATCAACAGGCTCGTTTTGGAGCGCCACTGAAAACGCAGCTTCCGCTGCGAAGCGGCCTCGAAAAAAATAGTAATCCAGGAAGATTAGCGCAGAATTAAGGAACTGGGCTGGCGCGTCAGCACGCCCTAATTCTTCTCGAACAGCCTCAGATATTCCCCGTAACCTGCCCTTTCCAGATCTTCGGCGGGGATGAAGCGGAGCGCAGCCGAATTGATGCAGTAGCGCTTGCCGGTGGGGCCGTCGTCGAAAACATGGCCGAGATGGCAATCCCTGCTGCGAACCTCGGTTCGCTCCATGAAGTGGCTGCGATCCGCCCTGAGCGCGAGATTTGCAGGTTCCAGCGGCTTCGTGAAGCTCGGCCAGCCCGTTCCCGAGTCGAACTTGTCGAGCGAGCTGAAGAGCGGCTTGCCCGATACCACGTCGACATAGATGCCGGCCTTCTTGTTGTTCCAGTAGGCATTGAGAAAAGGAGGCTCGGTCCCGCATTCCTGGGTCACGCGGTATTGTTCCGGATCGAGTCTCTCTTTCAGATGATCGGCATCGGTTTTTTCAGAACTCATGGCTAGGCCTCCGTTCCAAAGATAGCCGAATACGAAATGGAGCGCAATGGCAGGTTATGGCTCATAATGTTGCCGTTTGCGGCCAAATTTGCCGCCCGGCTGCCTGGAAACCCGTGAATCTTGACCGGGCATGCTAATTGCAGAACAAGTCTGGATGGAGAGGACCCCTATGCTTGACCCGGTCGACTGGGATGAATTCAGGATCGAAGCGCACCACATGCTCGACGACATGATCGACTATGTCGAGCACATACGGGAACGTCCGGTTTGGCAGCCCATTCCCGGAGAGGTGCGCGATCTTTTCAGGGAAGCATTGCCCGCTAGGCCCTCCGCGCTTGCGAGCGCGCACGAAACTTTCATGCGCGCGGTGCTGCCTTATGCAACAGGCAATGTTCATCCCGGATTCATGGGCTGGGTGCATGGCGGCGGAACGCCCGTGGGGATGCTCGCCGACATGCTCGCCGCCGGATTGAATGCGAATCTCGGCGGGCGCGACCAGATGCCGATCGAAGTCGAGAAGCAGGTGCTTCAATGGGTCAGGCAAATTTTCGGATTTCCAGATGCGGCCAGCGGCCTTTTCGTGACCGGCACTTCGATGGCGAACTTCATCTCTCTGATCGTTGCCAGGACCGGTCGCCTCGGAGCCGGAGTCAGGAAAAGCGGGATGCATGAGCGCCGTCTGACCGCTTATGCTTCCAGCAGCGCACACGGCAGCATCGCCCAGGCACTCGATCTTTCCGGAATGGGGATCGATGCGCTCAGAGTCGTTCCGGTGAACGAGCGCTTCGAGATGGATGTCGCTGCGCTCGCAGAGGCAGTCAAGAAGGACAGGCAAGCCGGCCATATGCCGTTTTTTGTCGCAGGGACGGCAGGGTCGGTCGATACCGGCGCTGTCGACGACCTCGATGCGATCGCCGACTTCGCCAAGCGGGAAGGACTGTGGTTCCATGTCGATGGCGCTTACGGGGCGCTCGGCATGCTCGCCCCGGACATCGCGCCGCGCCTATCGGGAATCGGGCGAGCGGACTCCATCGCGTTCGATTTCCATAAATGGGGGCAGGTCCCCTATGACGCCGGATTCGTGCTGGTGAGAGACGGCGAATTGCATCGCAGCGCTTTCGCGTCCGATGCCGCTTATCTGAGGAGGGAGAGCCGCGCGCTTGCTGCAGGCTCTCCCTGGCCCTGCGATTTCGGTCCGGATCTTTCCAGGAGCTTCAGGGCGCTCAAGACCTGGTTCACGATCAAGGTGTTCGGGACGGAGATGATCGGACAGGCGATTTCCGGCACCTGCGAGCTGGCCCGCCATCTGAGGAAGCGCATCGAAAAGACGGATCGGCTTGAGCTCCTTGCGCCGGTTTCGCTCAATATCGTCTGTTTCCGGTACAAATGCGAAGATCCGGACAGGGTGAATGCGGAAATCGTGGCGCGGCTGCAGGAGTCGGGAATCGCAGCGCCTTCGACGACGGTTCTGGACGGCAGGCTGGCCATCAGGGCGGCTATCGTCAATCATCGCAGCAACCGAAGCGACATCGACGCTTTCGTCGATGCCGCAATTGATTTGGGAAATGCACTGACAAGGGGAGAATATGGGAACTGAAATGCGCAGCGAGACCGGGCTGATGGGGCTTGCCAGACTGATGAAGAAGGCTTTCGACGGGGAGGATCTGGCTCCGCTGGGGGAGGCGCTGATAAAACGGGCCGAAAGCGATACGCTCGATGCGAACGCGCTGATGGATCTTGCCACGCTGCTTCAGTTCAGAAATAGCCGGGATGTCGCGCTCGATTTGCAGGCCCAGGCGCTGGCGACGAAAATCCTCTATCATCTGCCGGCAGCCGGGGAAGCGAAGATCCGGTTGCTCGCGGTCATGGCGCCCGGGGATATAGCAACCAACGCGCCGCTCGAATTCCTGGTCGAAAATTCGGACATTTCGCTTCACATGCTCTACGTCGGAGCGGGGCTCCCGCCTGTGCCGCCCCTTCCGGAACACGATCTCCTGTTCGTTTCGATCGGGGAATCGACCGCAACCAATCCCATTCTGGAAGAACTGGCCCCGGTGCTGAAATCGTGGCCGCATCCTGTCCTGAACAGGCCTGCCAATATTCTCATGACTTCCAGGGAAACCGCGCCCGTTCTCCTTTCCAAGGTTGCGGGACTCGCCATGCCTGACGCGAGGCGCATCCAAAGGGCCGATCTTGCTTCGGTCAGTGATTTTCCCTTCATAGTGAGGCCGGTGGACTCCCACGGCGGCCAAGGACTCGCGCGAATCGACAATGCGGGGGCGATAGCGGAATATCTGGAAAAAATGCCCGATCCGGAATTTTATGTTTCTCCCTTCGTGGATTACCGGAGCGCCGATGGCCTTTACCGGAAATACCGCGTGGCGCTGATAGAAGGCCGCCCATACGCGGTGCATATGGGCATATCCGACAACTGGATGATCCATTTTGCCAATGCCGGCATGACGGAGAGCGCCGAGAAGCGGGAAGAGGAGGCGCGCTTCATGAGGGATTTCGACGCAGATTTCGCGAAGCGCCATCATGAGGCGCTGCAGGGCTTGAACGAAATTCTCGGGCTCGATTACGTGGTGCTGGACTGCGCCGAAACCCGGGACGGAAAGCTGCTGGTTTTCGAAGCCGACACCGGCGCGGTCGTGCATGCCATGGATCCGGCCGATCTCTTTCCATACAAGGCGCCGCAGATGAAGAAGGTATTTTCCGCCTTCCGCGACATGCTCATCGGAGCCATGCGTGCGGGCACTTAAGCGCATCGATCCGCATCGTTTCCCGGATACCGCGGAGCTGCTGGTGGCGGGCGGAGATGCCCGGATAGCGCTCGTCTCGGGCGTGAACGAATATGGCTGCCGGCCCTATCCCGATCCGGAGCTTGCCGAGTTCGGCTCTTCGACGGCCTCCACCATCTCCGAATCCGGATTTGCCGCAGCCGATGCATTGCGCGCAAGACTCGTCAATGATTTCGACGATGCAGCCTGCGACCGAGAATATGCCCGGATCAGGGCGGAATTCGCATCCTTGTGCGGAATCTCCGATCTGGCGGGGCTGGAAATCCTGTTCTCGGCTTCCGGCACCGACGTACACCGCATCGCATCCCGCCTGACAAGCCCGGATCTTGTCGTGATGGTCGATCCATCCGAGACCGGGAGGGGCGTTCCCGGGGCGCTTTCCGCCGAAGTTCCCGAAACGAGGAGCGTGCGCACTCGTACGGATGATGCCATGCCCAGGGATCGCCTGGAAATCGATGCAGAAATCGAGAGGCACGTCGAATCCTGCGCGGAAAAGGGCGGCAAGGTACTTCTGGTGCTGACCGACGTTTCCAAGACCGGGATGATCGCCCCCAGCCCTGCCTGTGCGCTTGAAATGAAATCGCGGTTTCCCGGGGCGTTGGAAATACTGGTCGATGCCTGTCAGTTCAGGATGAGCGATGCCACGCTGAAGGCCTATCTAGCAAGGGATTTCATGGTGGCGCTCACCGGATCGAAATTCCTCACCGGACCGACCTTTTCCGGGGCGCTGCTCGTTCCGCAATCGGCATCCGGCCCGAAAACGCCCTTCGGCCGGTTTTCCAGGGACTTCGGGGTGGAGGGCAATATTGGACTGCTCCTGAGATGGGAGGCCGCCCTTGCCGAATTGCGCGCGTTTCGCAGGATTCCAGAAATCGAGGTGGAAAATTTCCTTTCCGGATTCGCAGGGGCGATAAGCCGCCGCCTCGAAAACGATCCCAACTTCGAGCCGCTGCCCGTTCCGCGCCTCGACCGTCATGCCGTGGCGCCGGGTTCGGGCTGGGATCGCATCCAGACGATTTTTCCCTTCAGGCTCAAGCGAGGCGGCAGCCATCTCGGGCTGGAAGAGGCAAGGGTCGTCCATGCGCTGCTGCGCGAGGACCTTTCTCCTGTTTCGAAAGCTGCCGGGTTGCGCTGCAGCCTGGGGCAGCCCGTTGCCTGCGGTGCGCTGCGCATTTGCTCGAGCGCAAGGCTCGTCGTGGAGGGCGTGAAAAACAGCGATGCGGTGACTAGTCTTGCGCTTTCTGCCCTGGACAAGGCCGCGCTGCTGATTCACTCGCTGAAAAGTCGGTAGCCGGTGCTCCCGGAATCCTTGGCGGCGTACATTGCCCTGTCGGCTTTTTTCATCAGACTGCCCATGTCGTCTTCGCCTCCGGCCGGATGGAGCGCGATGCCGATGCTGATTCCGATCGTTATCCGGTGCGGGCCGATTTCTATGGGAACGCTCATCGACTCGACGATTTTTTCCGCGACCAGAACCGCGTCCTCGGGATGGCTGATTTCGGTCAGGACGATGATGAATTCGTCGCCGCCCTGACGCGACACGATGTCTCCCTTGCGTACGCAGGCGCTCAGTCTTGCAGCGACCTCCCTGAGCAGTTCGTCCCCAACGTCGTGCCCGAGATCATCGTTGACCTGCTTGAACCGGTCCAGGTCGAGAAACATGACCGCCAGGGATCTGTCGTGACGCCTTGCCAGGGCTAGCGCCCAGTCGAGCTTTTCCAGCAGGAAGCGCCTGTTGGGGAGGTTCGTCAGCGTATCGTAATAGGCCAGATGGTGAAGCTGCTCCCGGGTACGTATCCGCTCCGATATGTCCTCGATTTGCGCGATGAAATGCAGCGGGTTCCCCATCGCATCGCGCAATAGCGAGGTGGTGAGCTGAGCCCACACGGCATCGCCATCCTTCTTGATGTAGCGTTTTTCCATCGTGTAGGACGGTATTTCTCCGGCAAGCAGGCGCCGGTAATTGTCGAGATTGGACGGGAGATCGTCGGGATGCGTGATTTCCTGGAAGGTGAGTTTCTCGAGTTCCCCGGTTTCGTAGCCAAGAATCTCGCAAAAGGATGGGTTGACTTTCGTGAAGCGCCCTTCCGGGGATGCGGTCGCGAGGCCGATGGGGGTGTTTTCCAGGATGCCCCTGATATGTGCTTCGCTTTCCTTGAGCGCGCTTTCCATTTCCTTGCGGAGTGAGATGTCGCGGAGGATGCTGTAGAAGGCCCTTTTGCCGTCCAGCTCGATGGCGATGGTGCTGATCTCCACAGGCATGACGGCACCGTTTCTGTGCATCTGGGCAGATTCGTAGGTGGCATGGCCTTCGAGACGGACTCGCTTCAGCCGTTCCGGAACCTGGGACACGTTTTCTGGCGTGACGAAATCGGAGACGGATCTTCCCACCATTTCTTCCCGGGTGTAACCCAGCCGTTCATAGGCCTTGCGGTTGGCATCGAGAATTCGCCCCTCCTCGGAAACGAGCATTTTAGGATCGGATGCCTCCTCGAACAGCTGCCGGAACCGTTCTTCGCTTTGCCTCAGAGCGTCGCTCTGCTTCCTGCGCTCGAACATGATGGTGATGATGGAAGCGGCGATTTCCATCAGCCGCTTCTGGAACGAGGTGGGCGTGCGGCTTTCGAACCCGGTGAGCGCGAAAGTGCCGACGACTTTCCTTCCCTCGGAAAATATCGGCAGCGACCAGCAGGATCCGAGGCTGAAATCCTCGGCAAGGGATCTCAGGCCGTTCCATCTGGGGTCAGTCGGGATGTCGGCAACGAAGACAGGTTCCTGCCGGTAGACGGCATTGCCGCAGGAGCCCGATTCCGGGCCGGGGCAAAGTCCGTTGAGCCTTGCGGCGATTTCGGGGGAGACGCTGGGCGCGGCATGGACATTGAGCCTGTTCGTGTCGTCCAGCAGCATGACGGTGGCGACTGAGCCAGGAACCACGGCTTCGCCCAACCGGCAAACGCGGTCGATGATTTCCCGCTCGCCGCTTCCGAATGCCACCGCCTGGAGTATGGAACTCTGGAAGTGTATCAGTTCTTCGGCGTCTTCCCGGCTGAGGAGCGCGGGTTGGTCGGGAATTCCGCCCGTTCGTGTTTCGTCGTCCAACGCCATTTGTCTGCCCCTTGCCAGTCTTGACGTGTTCCGGCGCAATACGGAAATATCCTATGTAGGAATAACTATACGCTTTTATTCTTACGGACGAAAGACTGCATTGTAAGTAAGGGCAGGTTGCGCCTCCGAAAGATTAGATCAATAATGCGCATGACCAACAAATGAAAAATCCATGATAAAACGGTTTGCCAATCTCAGGGTTCTGGTTGTCGACGACATGAGCGCGATGCGTGCCGCCATCAAGGTGCAGCTTTCGGAAATGGAAATCGTCAATGTGGATCAGGCGGGAAATGCGGACGATGCGATTCGCATGCTCGAGACGCGCGGCGAATACGACGCGATATTCTGCGACTACAACCTCAACAAGGCGACGAGCGGACAGCAATTCCTCGAATTCATCAAATCCCAGGAGCTGCTTCCGCCCAGTACCATATTCATCATGGTGACCGCCGAGGCGGAGTACGGCTCGGTAGTGAGTGCGGCCGAATTCCAGCCCGACGATTATCTGCTCAAACCCTTCACCGCGTCCAAGATCAAGTCCAGGCTGGAGCGTCTGATCGACAGGCGGGATGCCCTGCAGATGCTGACGCAGCGGCTGGCCAAGAAGGATTTCGCCGGCGCAGTGGCCGAGAGCGACAAGCTCATCAAGGCCAATTCGAAATGGATCATGGAAGCGCTGCGCCGCAAGGGAGAGGCGCTGCTCCAAACGGGCAGACATGAGGAGGCGATAGCGGCCTACCAGGCGGCGCTCGCTATGCGCAGCGATCTGGGATGGGCCCAGCTCGGGTTGGCGAGGGGGCATTTTGCTGCGGGAGGGCTTGATCAAGCCAGGGCGATCGCGAACGATATTCTCGAACGAAACGGCGCCTACGTTCTGGTTTACGACCTGCTTGCCGAAATCGCGGAAGAGCAGGGGGACTTCGAGACGGCGCTGGATTTCTTGAGACAGTCTCTTGTTGTCGTTCCCAGCGCAAGGCGCAACCGGATCGTGGCCGAAGCCGCTTACCGGATGGACAATCTTGAGGTTGCGAGAACGTCTTTCGAGCAAGCCATCCGCAAGACCAAGGGGTCGATCACCGCGCAGGCAACCGATTGCCTCTTTCTGGCGCAGACGCTTGTCGATTCCGGGGAGCCGAAGCAGGCTTTCCTGGTGCTCGAAGCCGGGACAGGGGAATTCGGCGACAAGGGGGTTTTCGCCCAGGTGCAGGCTGCCATCAAGGCCCAGGCATACCTCAGGCAGAATGATCCCGCCGGCGCCAGAAAAATGCTGGCTCGGGCAGGCAATCTCATTCCTGAGCCTGGAGGAAACCTGGCGACGGTTTTCATGGCCAGGGCATTGCTGGCCGCCGGGGAAGAACAGGAAGGAATGAGGCTTCTGGATGTTGCGGCGCGCGGCGCCTCGGGAAGCCGGGCAATCCAGGGGCTCGCCAAAAAAATGCGGCGGGATGCGGCAAATCTGCCCCGGAATGCCGAACTGAGCGGAGCTTCCTGAAGATGGACGAAAAACTGACTGCGGCTGTCGTGCATGACATGAAGAACGCCCTGGGCGTTCTGGAAGAGCAGCTTGCCATCCTGTGCCAGAGCAATCCGGAAGTCGCGGCTTCCCATGCCCTTTGCACCAGCCTGAGACAGAAGCTGATCGGTTTCCTGACCCTGTACAAGGGCGAGTTGACGGCGCGAATCAATGATGTCTGTCCGGAAGATTTTCTGGCCGAAGCGAGGGATATGGTGTTTCTGCCTCCCGATGCGCCGAAGATCGAGATGGCGATCTCGCCGAATACCCCCGTCATCTGGTTTTTCGACGAGCGGCTCATCCAGCTGGCCCTGGAAGCGGCGATCCAGAATGCGTTGCGTTTCGCCAGGAGCAGGATAACTCTCGGGGCGCGGCGCGAGGGAGACTTCCTGGTTTTTTCCGTCCGCGACGATGGTCCGGGGCTGGGCACTCTCGAAGAGACGCCTTCGACGGGGCTCGGCACCGAATTGTGTCGAACCATCGCCCGGGCGCATGTCCGGGAAGGCCTGAAGGGACACGTTTCCCTTGCAAATGCCGATGAAGGCGGGGCCCTGTTCGAAATATGGCTTCCCTGATGCTTGACGCCGGGCTCCAATATTATTAGAATATAATCGTTATCTAATCTTCATGGTAACGAACCCTCCTTGGGGCCCGGCTGCTTTATTGCATCGGGCCCATGTTTTTTGCGGAACCGGAAGCCTTCTGCGCAGTCCTAATCGGGAAGGAGCATGTTCATGAATACCGAACCCAACAGCGGAATTGCCAATCATATCCTGCCGACTTCGGCCACCATGACGGGGGTGTGCGTCACGGTCATCAGCATCGTTCGCCTGACCGAGGCAACTCGCCACATCAGCACCATCATCGACAATGTGTTCGCCGTGACGGGCCTAGTCTTCCTGATCAGCTGTTTCCTTTCCTATACTTCGATGCGTTCCCAGCGTTTGGGGAGCAGGCTGGAAAAGTCTGCGGATGTCTTTTTCCTGATCGGGCTTTCCATGATGGTCGTCGCCGGATTCATGCTCGCCCTGGAATTCGAGCACTTCTAGGAAATCAATCCTGGTTGGCGAAAGGAGCGCCTTGCATGGCGTCCAGGATTTCCTTTGCAGACAGGGGGCCTTCGTGCTGTCCGACGAACTGGCCGGTCGGAGAATAGAGAAAGCTCGTCGGCAGGCTGTCCGGTTCCCCGAACTGTCCCGCGACATCATCGTCTCCCAGGACCACTGGATAGGTGATGCCGTTTTTTCCGATGAAGTCCGACACTTCGGACGATCTCCTGTAGCTCATTGCGACGCCGATCACCGTGAGCCTGCCTTCCCTGTACAGGGATTCGAGATCGGGGATCTCGGCGAGACAGGGCGGGCACCAGGTAGCCCAGAAGTTGACCAACACCCATTTCCCCCTGAAATCGGAAAGCCTGACGGATTTTCCGGACATGTCAGCGAGCGACCAGTCGCCTCCTGCATGCGCGAGCGAAGAAACAGACAGGGCGAGGCACAGGATGAGGGATTTGAGCAGGGGACCGATCATGCATTCTCCGCTGGCGATTCTATCATGGTCATGAGCTGGCCGATTCCCTAGAAATTGTAGGTGATGCCTGCGCTGGCGACCTGCATCGGGACCAGTTGGATGCCGTTGACACGCTGATACACGGGCAGATAGAGACTCGCGTTGGCCTGCCAGTGCTTGGTGATGTCGAGCAATACGCCTGGCGTCAGGTATAAGCTTCTCAGGCCGGAATTGTAGGGATCGCTGTTGATTCCGCTGTCGGCGCTGCGAATGGTGCCATTTAGCATCAAGGTCGGAATGACATGCGTGCTGTGCCTGAAGGCATCGTAATGCATGCCCATCACCAGCTGGAGGCTGTCCCCTGGGCGGTAGTTGTCGCGGGTGCTGACTGCGCTGCGCAGTATGCCCTGGGCGAACCAGCCCCATTGGCGCTCCTGCCCCATCCGGTATCCCCCCAGGAGCAGGTCGGTGCTGCCGGTTCCGGGCTGGGTATCCCGGTCGAAGCCCGGCGCGGTATAGGTGCCGGTGGGCAGTTTCGCGCCGAATATGAGTCCGGAGGACATGTCGGGGGAGAATCCTGTGTACATGCCCATGAGGCGGATATCGGAAAGCGTGTTCACCTTGCTGTTGACATTCTGGGGAGCGCCGTTTCCGAAATTGGCGTTGGTGTCGAAGCTCCTCTGCCAGTAGGGAATCATGGCCATCATCCCCCAGTCTCGGTTGAACTGGTACTGTGCATTCAGGTTGGTGAAGGTCGTGTTGATGCGTTGATCGGGGCTCTGGCTCAGGGGGATCTTGCTGCTTCCCCGCATGGCCTGATTCTGGTCCAGATATGTTTGCTGCAAATTGAGGCTCCCTCCCTGGCTGGAAGGCAGGGCGAGGCCGGGCATGCCCACGTCGAACATGCCGCAGCCGCAGGCGCAGGCCGAGGCGAGAGAAGGGGTCAGGGCAGCTGCGAGCAGTACCGCCATGCTTGTTTTGAGCGACATGAAGTTTCCCCGATTGGTTAGTGGCAGCTGGCGCAATGTTAACCAAGCTTCCGGATCATGGGAATGGGGCAAATTGTCGCAGGGGAGTCCGGCAGATCGCGACAGGGATGCTATATTGAAAAAAATTCAAGGGTAAATGCATGGTGCGCGAGCCGTTTCCACCCAATGGAATGCCGCTTCAGATCTGGGAGCGGGTTCAGGTCTGCAGGGGCGGGGCCCGATTCGATGCCAGGCTGATCGGCTGTATCAAGGGGATCAGCTTGCTGGTCACGGTGCCTGTCAGGGAGGGGCGCAGAATCGATTTTCTCGAGGGCGAGTCGGTGGAATTGAGGATGTTTTCGGGGACGGACATATACGTTTTCGAATCCTCGATCGAGCGGATTTGCGTCGCTCCCGTGCATTATCTGCACCTTGCCTATCCGCTGAAGGTGAAGCTGCAGCCCCTGCGCCGCTCGCCCTGGGTGCGCGTCAAGCTGCCGGCTATCGTGCACTGCAAGGACGGTTCGAGAAAGCTCGTCCTGATGACCAATCTGAGCACCGAGGGTGCGCAGTTCGATGCCCCCGCCGCGCTGGGGGAGGCGCACGATCCGGTCAGGGTTTCCTTTCAGGCGGAAGTCGATGACATGAAAAAGGGATTCGGGATTGATGCGCGCATCGAGCATGAAGGCGAAGCCGAGGAAGGCATGCTGAAATATGGGGTATCCTTTCGCGACGTTCCGGAAGGGGACAAGATATGGCTGAAATGCATGGTTTTGCAGCGCATCGCGGCAGGTCGCCTGTTCTAGGAATCGACATAAAATTCATTTTTCGGTCCGTTTGCGGGTACAATTGGCCTGACAGAATCTGGTTTTCAGGAAACAGCATGTACGAAATCAACCGCAGTCTTGCCATCATCAAACCCAAGCAGCAATTTCTGGATTGGCTGACGGGCGTTCTCGATCCTGTTCCGGAAGGAATGACGCTCGACGAGCTGAGAAGGGACGCCACTGCGATCCTGATTCCGGAGTTCGATGACGAGGAAAGCGCGCTGCAGTTCGTCTATTCGAATTACGACGAGCTTTTCGAGCGTGAGCTCGAGGATTGGGTGGGGGACGAACGCACCTGGCCTTCCGGGAGGACGCTCAAGCTGTTCAAGGAGTGGTTCGACATCGAGATCCATTCCATGGTGACCGACATGGTGGAAGACGATTTCGCCAACATGCACGCTTCCAGCCTCAGCCTCCATTGAAAAGGGCGCTTTGCGCGCCCTTCCGGATTACTGCTTCTTCTTGATGTTGCCCAAGTCAGTCACAATGATGAGAGCCGGCATGATGAAGACGAACAAAACGAGCCATGGCACTGCTTGCATTTTTTATCCTTTCCCGTGATTGATAGATTCTGGTTTTTAGGTGTGCTCCGTTCCTTCCGGATCGGCGGAAAACCGTCGATTCCGCTTCAAATCTAGCATACGGAATGAACCGTTGACAAGCGATTTTCCGGGAAAATAACCATGATAATCAAATGGTTTATGGTGAGAGCCTGATCTGGTTGGCGCAGGCAAGGCCGCTTAGAACCGCCGCTTCCAGCGTCGCGGGATATTTGCCGGCGGTATAGTCCCCTGCGAGGTAGAGGCCGGGCAGGGTCGTTTTCTGTTCGGGCCTTTCGACATCCACGGTGCAGGAAAAAGTGGCGCGCTTCTCGACAATCACTTTTTGCCATAGGGGAGGGGGGAGTCCTGGGATGACGCTCCGGGTTTCCTCGTGGACTTCCGCTGCGAGCTCGCTGTGGGGGAGCGCGAGATGCTTCCCTTCCGCGCTGATCACCGCCGCGATGAGGCCGCTTCCCCTGTCGAAGAGCCATTGCGCCAATCCTTGCGAAAACCCCGTCATTTTGCGCGGCAGGCGGGTTGTTTCGGGGTATTGCGAATAGATGGTGCAGATCGGCTGGTAGCCGAAGTCGGGCAATTTTATTTCCGGCAGATCCCTGGCAAGCCTTGCAAGGTGCTGGGGGGCGACTGCGAGAATTGCGTGCGAAAAATGGCGGCTTGTCGAATCCGTCGAGACCTCGAATCCGCCGGATGATTTTCTGACAAACCTGACCGGGCTGGAGGTCAGTATCCCCCCCCCGTTTTCCCGGATGATTTCGGCAGCCCCTGTCGGAAAAAGGCTGGAAAGATCGACTTTCGGGATGAGGAGGTCGCTTCCCCGCCCCGAGAGGCCGTCCTTCAGCACGGCGAGAAATACCCTGGCGGAAGCAGTCTCGATCGGGGTGTTGAGGGCGGCGATGCACAGGGGCTTCCAGAGGAAATTCGTGATGCCGCTGCCCTGTGCGTGGGATTCGAGCAGCGTCTCGACGCTGATGTCGGCTTGCAGTTCAAGGGATCTCGCCTTGGCCACGAATCGAATTGCACGGAGCTTCTCGGCAAGGGAGACCCCCTTGGAAAAGAGCAGGCCGAACAGCAGGTCGAAGGGAGGGGGAAGAGGGAAGGCGCCGAGGCGGAAGGCATCGACTGCAAGTTCCAGCGGCATTCTGAAGAAAGGCTCGGGAATCTTGCATGTCTTTTCGATCAGGGCGAGGGTCTCCCTGTAGCAGCCGAGCAGGATATGCTGCCCGTTGTCTATCCTGGCGCCGTTGCAGTCGAGCCCCCTGGCGCGCCCGCCCAGCGTCTTCGAGGATTCGAAAAGGGTGACGGGGATGCCGGACTCCGAGAGCGCGAATGCGGCGGCAATTCCCGCATAGCCGCCGCCGATGACCGCTACCCTCTTCTCCATGTCTTCCATGCGATCCAGATTTTGCGGATCGGGGTGAGGGAGGTTTTGCACTTCAATACGCTGCCGGGGTTCCTGGCGATTTCGTCGAGCAGGGCGGAATAGATGGCGGCCATGACGAGTCCCGGCTTCTGGTTCTGCCTGTCGGAATCGGGAAGGATGCGAAGGGCTTTTTCGTAATAGCGCTTCGCGCGGCCGATCTGGAATGCCATCAGCTTGTCGAAATTCTCGCCCGGGCGGGCATGGAGAATGTCCGCTGCCGTTACGCCGTATTCGGCCATTTCATCCATGGGGAGGTAGATCCTGTTGCGTCTGGCGTCCTCTCCGACATCGCGGATGATGTTGGTAAGCTGCAGCGCGATGCCGAGGTCGTGCGCGTAATCCAGCGCCTTCCTGTCTTCGAAGCCGAAGATTTCTGCGGAGAGCAGGCCGACCACGCTCGCCACCCGGTAGCAATAGAGCTGGAGCGATTTGAAGTCCGGATAGCGGTGCTGATCCAGGTCCATTTCCATGCCGTCGACGATCTCGCTGAAGAGCTCGACGGGCAAGTCGTGGCGCGACACGACCGGCTGGAGGGCGCGCCCGACCGGATGTTCCGGGTTGCCGGAAAACACCCTGTCGATCTCCTCACGCCACCAGGCGAGCTTCGCTTTCGCTACTGCGGGATCGCTGCATTCGTCCACGGCGTCGTCGACCTCCCTGCAGAAGGCATACAGGGCCGTGATGGCGCGCCGCTTCTCGGGCGGGAGGAAAAGGAAGCTGTAATAGAAGCTCGAGCCGCTTTTCGCGGCCCTTTCCTGGCAATATTGGTCTGGCGTCAAGGCAGGCCTGTCGGAGTTTGATCGGACAAATTTAACAGATTTCGGGTGGCGATGCTCCAGAATTCATGATTTCGCCTGCCGCCATTATATAATGCTGATTTTCCATATTATCGAAGGGCTGTTTTCATGAATCTGGACAGGGTCAATTCGGGGCGGGACATTCCCCGCGATTTCAACGTCATCATCGAGATTCCGATGAACGGAGATCCCATCAAGTACGAAGTCGACAAGGAAACCGGGGCGATGTTCGTCGACCGCTTCATGTCGACGGCGATGCATTATCCCTGCAATTATGGCTATATTCCCCATACCCTGTCTGACGACGGCGATCCCGTCGACGTTCTGGTGCTGAGCCCCGTTCCCCTGATGACCGGCGTCGTGGTGAGATGCCGCGCGATAGGCATGCTCAAGATGACGGACGAGTCCGGGGAGGACGGCAAGGTGCTTGCCGTTCCGATCGACAAGCTCTGTACGCTCTACCGCGGCGTGCATGCCGTATCCGACTTGCCCGAATTGACCCTGGCGCAGATCAGCCATTTTTTCGAGCATTACAAGGATCTCGAAAAGGGGAAATGGGTCAAAGTGGACGGATGGGTCGGCGTGGAAGAAGCCGAAGCCGAGATCATGGGCGGCGCTCAGCGCTACCTTCAGGTCGAAAAAAAGCCGATGTTCTGACATGACCCTGAGCCCGATACAGCATATCATCGAAGACCTGAGGCAGGGCAAGATGGTCGTCCTCGTCGACGAGGAGGACAGGGAGAACGAGGGCGATCTCGTCATGGCCGCCGATTTCGTCACGCCCGAGGCGATCAATTTCATGGCGAGATTCGGCCGCGGGCTGATCTGCCTCACCCTCACCGAAGAGCGCTGCAGGCAGCTGAACCTGCCGCTCATGGTTTCCGCCAACCGCGCCCCCATGGGAACCAATTTCACCGTTTCCATAGAAGCGGCGAAGGGCGTGACGACCGGCATTTCCGCTGCCGACAGGGCGAGAACCGTGCAGGCTGCGGTGGCGCAGGATGCAAGGCCGGAGGATATCGTCCAGCCCGGCCATATCTTTCCCGTGATGGCGCAAAAAGGCGGGGTGTTGGTGCGGGCCGGGCATACCGAGGCGGGATGCGATCTCGCAGCCCTCGCCGGGCTCACGCCGGCTTCGGTGATCTGCGAAATCTTGAAGGAGGATGGGGAAATGGCGCGGCTTCCCGATCTTCTGGTGTTCGCCCGGGAGCACGGGCTCAAGGTCGGGGCGATTGCCGACCTCATCCACTACCGGAACCAGACCGAATCCCTGGTGAGCCGCGAGGCGGAGCGTCCGATCCAGACGCGTTTCGGGGAATTCAGGCTGGTCGTCTATCTCGACAGGAACTCGAATCAGACCCATCTCGCCCTGGTCAAAGGCGAGATCGATCCCGAGAGGGAAACTCATGTCAGGGTGCATGAGCCGATTTCGGTGATGGATCTGCTCGACATGGAAAGCAGTCCCCACTCCTGGAAGCTGAACGATGCGCTGGAAGGGATTTCCAGCCTCGGCTGCGGCGTGGTGGTGCTGCTCGGGCGCAAGGAATGCGAGGGCGATCTGAAGGAGCGCGCCATGCTCACCAGGCCGAAAATGGAATCCAAGGTCGACCTGAGAAATTACGGGATAGGCGCGCAGATCCTGAAGGATCTGGGGGTGCGGAAAATGCGCCTCCTCGCCGTTCCCAGGAAGATGCCCAGCATGACGGGATTCGATCTCGAAGTGACGGGTTTCGTCGAGTCGGTCGGCGCACTCAGAAAGGAATGATCATGGCGAAATACGAAAACATAGTCGAAACCGAAAGGAATCTCGATGGATCGGGGCTCAGGATAGGCATCGTCATGAGCCGCTTCAATATCGAGGCTTCCGAAGGACTGCTGAGCGGGTGCGTCGCGGCCCTCACCCATCATGGCGTGAATCCGGCCGACATGATTCTCGTCACCGTTCCCGGAGCGCTGGAAACCCCGGCGGCGCTCAACAAGCTCGCGGCAAGCGGAAAGTACGATGCGCTGGTCGCCCTGGGCGCCGTGATCAGGGGGGAGACCTATCATTTCGAAGTGGTCTCGAACGAGTCGGCGCGCGGCGTGATGGCGGTCCAGCTCGAAACGGGAATTCCTGTCGCCAATGGCATACTCACCACGGAAGACGACGACCAGGCTTTTTCCAGGATGAGCGAAAAGGGAAGGGAAGCCGGACTTGTCGCGATAGAAATGGCGAACCTGATGCGCCAGCTGTCATGAAGGGCAGGCGCAGAAAATCCAGGGAAGCTGCTCTCAAGGGGCTTTACCAGTGGAAGCTCTCGGGAGAGGACGCGGCGACGATAGCCGCTCAGCTCGGGGAGGACGATGATTTTCAGAAACTCGATCGCGATTATTTCTCCGGGCTCCTGAAGGGGGCGATTTCGGAAGCGCAAGAACTCCAGGAATCGCTCCAGCCCCATCTCGACCGGCCTTTTTCCGAGCTGAGCCCGGTGGAGGCTGTCATCCTGCTGATCGGCGCCTATGAGCTCGAGCACCAGATAGCCATCCCCTACAGGGTGGTGATCAACGAAGCAGTTGAGCTCGCCAAACTTTACGGGGGCACCGAGGGGCACAGGTACGTGAACGGGGTGCTCGACAAGCTCGCTTCCCGCCTGCGTTCCTCCGAGTTCGGCAAGCCATCTTGATCGCCGAATTCGAGCTCATCGCACGCTATTTCACCAAGGCCACCCCGAATGCGCTGTTGGGCGTCGGCGACGACTGCGCCCTGATCGCATCCGGCAGGACGATTGCGGTTTCCACCGACATGCTCGTCGAGGGGACGCATTTCTTTCATGGGGACGATCCCTTTCTGCTCGGGAAGAAGGCGCTTTCCGTCAATCTCTCCGACATGGCGGCGATGGGGGCGAATCCCAGGTGGGCCACCCTCGCCCTGTCTCTTCCGGAAGCGGACGAGTCCTGGCTGGAAGCTTTTTCCAAAGGTTTCATGATGCAGGCGCAGCACTACGAGGTCGATCTCGTGGGCGGCGACACGACCCGGGGCGGGCTGGCCATCTGCGTCCAGATCATGGGCGAAGTCGATGCCGAACTTGCGCTGCGGCGCAGCGGCGCTGCGGTCGGGGACGAGATATGGGTTTCGGGAAGCCTGGGGGATGCCGCGCTCGGGCTCGCGCATCTTCAGGGGGAGATCGAGCTCGACGAAGCCGATGCGGTTTGCTGCCTGAAGGCGCTGCGGGACCCGGTGCCGAGGGTCGAACTGGGGCTTGCCCTTTGCGGCGTCTCGAAATGCGCGATAGACATCTCGGACGGCTTCTGCGCCGATCTTGCCCATATCCTGGAGCGCTCGAAAGTTTCCGCCGCGGTCGAATTTTCCGCCCTGCCGGTTTCGAAGACCATGGAAAAATACAGGACTTCGCCTTTGGGGGAGCGTGCGCTGCTCTCGGGCGGGGACGATTACGAGTTGTGCTTCACCGCATCCCCGGAACAGGCTGCGCTGGTGGAAGCGATGGCAAGGAAGCTGGGGACGCGTCTTTCCCGCGTGGGCAGGATAAGGGAAGGGGAGGGGCTCGTCGTCCTGGACGAAGCTGGAAATGCGAAAAAGGTGGGGGATGCGGGATATGAACACTTCCGTTAGGCCGACCTGGCGCTTCGTGCTCTCCCATCCGGCCCATTTCCTCTCGTTCGGCTTCGGTTCGGGCCTGTCTCCCGTCGCCCCCGGCACCATGGGCACGCTGGTCGCCTTCCCCCTCTATGCCTACCTGAAATCCTGGTTCGGGCAGTCCGACTTTTTCTTCCTGGCTTTCATCGCCCAGCTCTTCCTGCTCGGAATATGGCTTTGCGGCAAGACGGGCAGGACGATCGGCGAAGACGACCATTCCGGCATCGTGTTCGACGAGATCGTGGCATTTCTGCTGGTGCTGTTCTTCACGCCGGAAGGATTCTTCTGGCAGGCTGGCGCTTTTTTGCTGTTCCGCTTTTTCGATGTTTTAAAACCGCCTCCGATAGCCTATTATGACAGAATGCTGCACGGCGGATTCGGGGTGATGTTCGACGATCTGCTCGCGGCCTTCTATGCGCTGATTTGCCTCGCGCTTTTCAAGTCTTTCATGGGTTGATGGATACCAGGGAAATTGCGCTCGAGTTGGGAAATAGGCTGAAGCAGGAAGGATGGCTTCTCGCGACAGCGGAATCCTGCACCGGCGGATGGGTGGGCGAGGTTCTGACATCGGTGCCCGGCAGCTCCGCCTGGTTCGAGCGCGGTTTCATCACCTATTCCAACGTTGCCAAGCGCGAAATGCTCGGCGTGAATCCGGATACCCTGAAGACATACGGGGCGGTGAGCGTCGAAACTGCAAGGGAGATGGCGCAGGGCGCGATCAGGCACAGCAGGGCCGATGCTGCCATCGCGGTCACCGGCATCGCCGGTCCGGGCGGCGGGAGCGTCGAAAAACCCGTCGGAACGGTGTGCTTCGGGTGGGCGCTGAAGAGCGGCAGGGTCGCTACCGCGAAAAGGCATTTCGAGGGAGACCGCGAAAGCGTGCGGCGCCAGGCGGTCGAGCAGGCCCTGAAGGGATTGCTCGAAATCCTGTGAGGAGCTTGTTTTATCGCCTCGCCCGGGAATCCGGATTGCGGCGATTTGCAGCGCCCTGGGGACGGCCCTGTCCCCGTGGCTTCATGATCGGCTCGGGCTTGGCGTTCCTGTCGGGCTCGAATCCCGGCACGACTTCCTGGGGGATCTTCCGCTTGATCACTCTTTCGATGTCGGCGAGCAGTTTCAGTTCGTCGACGCACACCAGGGACACCGCCTCCCCTGACTGGCCGGCGCGTCCGGTTCGTCCGATGCGGTGGACGTAGTCCTCGGGCACGTTGGGCAGCTCGTAATTGACCACATGGGGGAGTTCGGCGATGTCGATGCCGCGGGCAGCGATGTCGGTTGCGACCAGCACCTGCAGGCTGCCGTCCTTGAATTCGGAAAGCGCCCGGGTTCTCGCCGCCTGACTCTTGTTGCCGTGGATCGCCAGGGAATTGATGCCGTTCTTGGTCAGGTATTCCGCGAGCTGATTGGCGCCGTGCTTGGTTCTCGTGAACACCAGGACCTGATGCCAGTTGTGCTCCTTCACGAGCCTGGCGAGGAGCGGACGCTTCTTGTCGCGATCCACCGGGTAAACCTTGTGGGAGATGGTTTCTGCCGTGGCGTTGCGCTTTGCCACTTCTATCGTGGCGGGATTGTTCAGCAGTCCGTCCGCAAGCGCCTTGATTTCGTCGGAGAAGGTCGCCGAGAAGAGCAGGTTCTGCCGGGTTTTGGGCAGCAGGGCGAGAATCTTCTTGATGTCGCGGATGAAGCCCATGTCGAGCATGCGGTCGGCTTCGTCAAGCACCAGGATTTCGATTCCGGAGAGGTCCAGCGTTTTCTGCTGCACATGGTCGAGCAGCCTTCCGGGGGTCGCCACCAGGATGTCGACGCGGCTTCTGAGGCGCGTGATCTGCGGATTGATGTTGACCCCGCCGATCATCGTCATCGAGGCGAGCTTCAGATGCTTGCCGTATTCGCGCACGCTTTCCTCGACCTGGGCTGCGAGTTCGCGGGTCGGGACCAGGATCAATGCCCGTATCGGGGGACGCCCTTCCGACGGGCCCTTGACGGTTCTGTTGGACAGGCGGTGCAGGATGGGCAGGACGAAGCCCGCGGTTTTGCCGGTGCCGGTCTGGGCGCCTGCAAGCAGGTCGCCTCCGGAGAGCACGGCGGGAATCGCCTGCTTCTGGATGGGGGTGGGTTCAAGGTAGCCGCGTTCGGATACCGCGCGAAGAATGGCTTCGGACAAGCCGAGAGTAGAAAATGTCATGGTGTTTCCGGAAAAATCGGCCTGTCGCCGGATAGCGGCGCCAGTCTTGGCAGGCGGATAGGGTTCTAAATGCAGCGGCGCAGGGACTGGATCAATGCCGCTGCGCCCATTCTACCAGAGTGTGGAAGAATCCGCCGGGATTCTTTCAGCCGAATGAGCCCATCGGGCCGGGATAGGCCACTTCATCGAGTTTCCCCGTGTCGACATCGTAAATGAAGCCGCGCAAGGTGACGGCATCCTCCCCTTGGGTGGGAATCCAGGGATGGCTGTGGATGATCGACATGCTGCGCCTCACGTCCCATTCCAGGCGCTCGGTGCTTTTTTCGCTGCGCGGGGAATCGAGCGGCTCGATCTGCCCCCGGAAGGCATGGAATTGCGAAGGGCTGGAAGAGGATCGGCCCAGGCTCGCGAATTTTCTGCCTGTCGCCTGTCCGAGCAGTTTTTCCGAGGCCGGATCGCCCTCCAGCCCGGCTTTGAGCAGATCGTCGGTGAAGGCGAGCATGCCGCAGCGAGTATGGTGGATCAGGATGAATTCCCTGGTGTCGAGCAGGTGATGCGATATGATCAGGCAGCGCACTGCGTCCTCGGTGACCACGCCCCCTGCGTTCCTGATGATGTGGGCTTCCCCGGTCTGGAGCCCGAGCAGGTCCTCGACGTCGATCCTCGCATCCATGCAGGCCACCACGGCGACCCGCTTCGACGGCCTGATGGGCTGCCCTCCGGGATGATCCGGCCTGTGGATCGCTTTGCCTTGTGCATACTGCCTATTGTTTTCCAGAAGCTTGTCTGTTTCCATGTTTCCCTCCCTTGGTTGGAATTTATTTATAGTCCACTTCGGGCTGGTTTGTGTCCAATCCCGGTGCCGCCATGGCGACACCGGAGACATCGCTTCCGGCAGGCGTTCCTATTCTTCCCCGATCGCGAGCAGCGCCGAGGCGATCACCGCGAGCGCGATGCCCGCGATCTTGAATGGTCCGGGGATCTGGCCGGCGAGCGCCATCGCGATCAAGGCCGTGAGCAGCGGCGAGGCCGCATTGGTGAGCGCGGAGACGACCATCGCCTTGCCG
>JAJZQY010000076.1 GCA_021806605.1 Pseudomonadota bacterium | reverse complement strand
CTCTCGACCTGGATCAGGGCGAGCACGAGCTGGGGATCAAGTCCCGCCCGGCTCGCCTCGTACTGCACCGTCTTCAGGAAGTCGATGCGGCTTGCGCTGTCAGGCATGCGCTTTTCCAGCCGCTTCGACATCTCGGAAAGCCAGGCAATGCCTTCCTCCTCCGTGCTGAAGACCATGTGCGGGCTCGACATGTCGCTCACCGACTGCTGCAATACCGCCCTCACGCTCGCCGACAGGACTTCGCCCGCCTGGCCTGCGGCGAAGGCATTGGAAGCGAATGCCGTCAGCAGGAGGATCAGGGCGCGCATAGCCTTTCTTTCATGAATTTCACGGCTTCCGCGAGCCGGATGCCGCGCGCCGCGGCATCCCGCCTTCCCTGGTATTCGACCTGTCCTTCCGCGAGTCCGCGCTCTCCCACCACGATCCTGTGGGGAATCCCGACGAGTTCCATGTCGGCGAACATCACGCCGGGACGCTCGTCCCGATCGTCGAAAAGCGCATCGATCCCGGATTCGAGCAGTTCTGCATGCAGCTTCTCTGCCGCTTCCCTGACGCTCTCGCTCTTCTTCATGCCGATCGGCACGATCGCGACCTGGAACGGGGCGATCGCCTCCGGAAAGCAGATTCCCCTGTCGTCGTGGTTCTGCTCGATGGCTGCGGCCACGATCCTGGACACGCCTATGCCGTAGCAGCCCATTTCCATGATCCTGGCCTGCCCGGATTCGTCGAGGAAGGACGCTGCAAGCTTCTCCGAATATTTTGTCCTGAGCTGGAAGATGTGTCCGACCTCGATCCCCCTGCAGATTTCGAGGGAACCCTTGCCGTCCGGGCTCGGGTCCCCCCGGACGACGTTCCTGATGTCCTCGATGCGGTCCGGCTCGGGAAGATCGCGACCGAAATTGACTCCCCTGAGATGGAATCCGTTTTCGTTCGCCCCGCACACGAAGTCCGACATCACGGCGACGGCCCGATCCGCGATCACGGTCATTTTCTGGCGCGGATTGACCGGGCCGATATAGCCCGGACGGCACCCCATGAAGCGCTCGACTTCTTCCTCCGTGGCGAAGCGCCAGCCTTCGACGATCTTGCCGATCTTGATCTCGTTGAGCTGGTGGTCTCCGCGCAGAAGGAGCAGGCAGGGCATGCCGGACTTGCCCATCACCAGCAGCGATTTCACCACGGCATGGGACGGCACTTCCAGGAAGGCGCCGACTTCCTCTATCGATTTCGCCCCTGGAGTCGCAACCCTGGCCATTTCGCCGGACGCTTCCGCGCGCGCTCCGGAAGGCAGGGCCTCGGCGAGCTCGACGTTCGCGGCATAGTCGGAGTCCGGGCAGAACGCGATCGCGTCTTCCCCCGAGTCCGCCAGGACGTGGAACTCGTGGGAACCGGTTCCGCCTATCGAACCCGTATCCGCGGCGACGGCCCTAAACTTGAGCCCGAGCCTTTCGAAAATCCTGCCGTAGGTTGCGTGCATGACCTTGTAGGTCTCGTCCAGGCTCGCAAAATCGGCATGGAAGGAATAGGCGTCCTTCATCACGAATTCCCTGGCGCGCATCACGCCGAAGCGGGGGCGTATCTCGTCCCTGAATTTCGTCTGGATCTGGTAGAAGTTGAGCGGAAGCTGCTTGTAGCTTTTCACTTCGCGCCTGGCGATGTCGGTGATCACTTCCTCGTGGGTCGGCCCGAAGCAGAAGTCGCGCTGATGCCTGTCCTTGAGGCGCAGCAGTTCCGCGCCGTAGAATTCCCAGCGCTCGGATTCCTGCCAGAGCTCGGCGGGCTGCACTGCCGGCATCAGCAGTTCGAGCGCGCCGCTCGCATTCATTTCCTCACGCACCACCGCCTCCACCTTGCGCAGCACCCTGAGTCCCATCGGCATCCAGGAGTACAGGCCGCTTGCAAGCCTTCTGATGAGCCCTGCTCTCAGCATCAGCCTGTGGCTGACCAGTTCCGCTTCCGAAGGCGCTTCCTTGAGGGTGGAGATGAAGAATCGCGAGGTTCGCATGACGCCTTTCCATGATTTGAAGAGTAGCCTATTTTATCCGAACCGGGCCGTTTTGAAGAAACTTCTTCATGCCTTTCATTCCGCTACGAAATGTGAAAGAATTGTGATAATTAGGAATTGAACGGGGCCAAGCATGATCGACCGTGACGGATACCGCCCCAATGTCGGCATCATTCTGTGCAATGCGAAGAATGAGGTGTTCTGGGGCAAGCGGATAAGGCAGCATTCATGGCAGTTCCCGCAAGGCGGGATCAAGCACGGGGAGACGCCCGAGCAGGCCATGTACCGGGAACTGATGGAAGAAGTCGGTCTCGCCCCGAAGCATGTCAAGATACTGGGAAGAACGCGCGAATGGCTGCGCTACGAGGTGCCTTCGAACTGGGTGAGGCGCGATTGGAGCAGCCATTACAAGGGGCAGAAGCAGATCTGGTTTCTCCTGAGGCTGGTGGGGCGCGATTGCGACGTCTGCCTGCGCTCGTCCGAACATCCCGAATTCGACGCCTGGCGCTGGAGCCAGTACTGGGTGCCGCTGAATTCGGTGATCGAATTCAAGCGCGAAGTCTACAAGCAGGCGCTGGAGGAGCTGTCCCGCTTCCTGCATTCCCCCCCGAAGCAGGAAGAAGAAAGCCGGGTCGCCGGCTAGCCCGCGGCTCCCGGGCTCTTTCGCCTTTTCCTGCAGCGGTGCCAGGCATGGGTGCCAGGCATGGGTGCCTGGTCTTGAATCATCTCTTTTCTGATATTTCCGGCCGAAGGTTGGTCTGCGCCGCAATCGGGCTCAGCCTTCAGAGCAGAACCAGATTGTCGCGGTGGATGAGTTCGGGCTCGTCGACGTAGCCCAGCACGGACTCGATCTCCCGGCTCGCATGGCGCATGATCCTTTTCGCCTCGGTCGAGCTGTAGTTGCAGAACCCGCGCGCGATCTCGATGCCCTTTTCGTCGACGCAGCGCACCAGTTCGCCGCGCTCGAATTCTCCGGAAACCGCGCAGACCCCGATCGGAAGCAGGCTTTTTCCCTCCTCCTTCAATGCCTTCGCCGCCCCTGCGTCGAGACAGAGCTCCCCCTTCACCTGGAGATGGTCGGCGAGCCATTGCTTTCTAGCGACCAGGGCCATGGTCTTAGCCCTGAGGTGGGTGCCGAGGATTTCCCCCGCGGCAAGGCGAAGCAGCACATCCTTCTCGCGCCCCGAGGCGATGACGGTATGCGCGCCGCTTCTTGCCGCGCGCCTGGCGGCCAGGATCTTGGTGAGCATGCCGCCGCGGCCTATGTCCGACCCCGCCCCGCCCGCCATGGCTTCCAGGCCGGGGTCTCCTGCCTCGCCGAAATTGAGCAGCTTCGCATCCGGATGCTTCCTCGGGTCGGCGGTAAAGAGCCCTTCCTGGTCGGTCAGGATGACGAGGGCATCGGCCTCGATCAGGTTGGTGACGAGCGCTCCGAGGGTATCGTTGTCGCCGAACTTGATCTCGTCGGTCACGACCGTGTCGTTCTCGTTGATGATGGGAACCACGCCCAGCTTGAGCAGGGTGCTCAGCGTGGATCTGGCATTGAGGTAGCGGGTCCGGTCGGCGAGATCCTCGTGGGTCAGGAGAACCTGGGAAGTGAGTATCCCGTATCTCGAAAAGCAGCTCTCGTAGACCTGGACCAGCCCCATCTGCCCGACCGCTGCGGCGGCCTGGAGTTCGTGCACGGCATGCGGCCGCTTCTTCCATCCCAGCCTTTTCATCCCTTCGGCGACGGCGCCGCTCGAAACCAAGACGACCTCGATTCCCCTTTCCCTGATTCCGGCGATCTGGGTGGCCCAGCCATCGAGCGCGGCATTGTCGAGCCCCTGCCCCTGATTGGTGACGAGGCTGCTTCCCACCTTGACGACGATGCGCTTCGCGCCTTCGAGAACGGACTTCATGCTTCCTCTTCCGCCTGCACCGGAGCTTCCTTCTTCAGGCTCACGAGGTAATCCATGATCGCATAGGTGAGCTGCCTGCATCCCTCTCCGGTCAGCGCGGAAATCGGGAATACGGGGCCGGTCCAGCCGAATGCCTGGATGAATTGCGCGACCCTCTCCTTGCGGTCGGCGTCGTCCAGCCTGTCCACCTTGTTGATGACGAGCCATCTCGGCTTCTCGAAAAGCGCATCGTCGTATTTTTTCAGTTCCTCGACGATCGCGAGCGCATCCTTCACGGGATCGGCCTCCTCGTCATAGGGGGCGATGTCGACGAGATGGAGCAGCAGGCGGTTGCGCGCGAGATGCCTCAGGAAGCGGTGGCCGAGCCCGGCGCCTTCTGCGGCCCCTTCGATCAGCCCCGGAATGTCGGCGACGACGAAGCTCCTCTGCTCGTCCACCCGGACCACGCCGAGATTGGGGGCGAGCGTGGTGAAGGGATAGTCGGCGACCTTGGGACGGGCTGCGGAAACGGCCCTGATGAAAGTGGATTTTCCCGCATTGGGCATGCCGAGCAGGCCCACGTCGGCCAGCACCTTGAGCTCCAGCTTCAGCTTGAATTCCTGCCCGGGCTTGCCCGGCGTGCACTGGCGCGGCGAGCGGTTGGTGCTCGACTTGAAGTGGAGGTTGCCGAGCCCCCCGTCCCCGCCCTTCGCGAGCAGGGCTTCCTGCCCGTCGTGCGCCAGGTCGGCGAGAACCTCCCCCGTTTCGAAATCGGTGATCACCGTCCCGACCGGCATCCTGAGGCGGATGTCGTCCGCGCTCTTGCCGTAGCAGTCGGAACCCCTGCCGTTCTCGCCGTTTTTCGCGCGGTGCATCCTGGCAAAGCGGTAGTCGACCAGGGTGTTGATGTTGTTGTCCGCCACGGCGAAAACGCTGCCGCCCCTGCCGCCGTCGCCGCCGTCGGGCCCGCCCTTCGGGATGTACTTCTCGCGCCGGAAACTGGCGGAGCCGTTCCCGCCGCGCCCGGCGAATACTTCTATGACCGCTTCGTCTATGAATTTCATTTTGGATTGCGCAAGTTAAAAAGCCCGTCACCGATCAGGGGACGGGCTTTCATTCGGGCGATGCGTTCGCTCAGACGAGCG
>JAJZQY010000075.1 GCA_021806605.1 Pseudomonadota bacterium | reverse complement strand
GGACAATCCCTATGTGTTCAAGCTGTATCTCACCCAGAATTTCTTCATGGCGTTCGCCGCCATGATCCTCGCCACTTGGTCGTTTTTCGAAAGCGATCAGAAGAAGCGTCTGTTTTTCGCGCTCCTCTCCGCCCTCGCATCGTTCAACGTGCTTTTCATGGTGCAGGGCAGGATAGGCTACATCGTTCTGGCCCTGCTGCTCCCTTATCTCTTCATCCGCAAATTCGGGGCGAAGGGGCTTGCCATCGGGATGCTCGCGGTGACCCTTCTGGGCGCCTCGGCCTATTTCGGTTCGAGGGAATTCCGCCAGCGAATCGACATCGCAGCTTCCGAGTTCTCCCACTGGCACAGGGGGCATGCGACCCGTACAGACAACTCCATAGGGCAGCGTCTCGAATACGATGTGAACACCTTGGCAGTCATCAGGCAGCACCCGTTCTTCGGAGCAGGCACGGGGGGCTTCGAAAAAGCCTACGCATCCAGCGTAGCCGGCACGGGAATGGTTGCCCCCCATCATCCTCATAACGAGTTTCTGCTGATCGCATCGCAGCTCGGCATCCCCGGACTGCTGCTGCTCCTGTCGCTTTTCTACATCCAGTGGCGGGAGGCTTCCATGCTTCCGGCTCGGGAACAATACCTGGCCCATGGGCTGGTCCTGGCCATGGCCTCGGGCTGCCTGTTCAACTCCTTCCTGCTCGACCATGCCGAAGGGCTGTTCTTCGCCTTCATGACCGGCGCGATATTTTCGGAAAAGAGGCAAAATTGAGCCTTTCCGTCATCGTCATATCGAAGAACGAAGCGCATTCCATCGGAAGATGCCTGGAATCGGTCTCGTGGGCCGACGAAATAATCGTCGTCGATTCCGGGAGCGACGACGAAACCGTCGAAATATGCGAATCGAAAGGCGCGAAAGTGCATTCCATGGACTGGCCAGGCTTCGGCCCACAGAAAAACCGGGCGCTCGCTCTGGCCACGGGAGAATGGATATTGTCGCTGGATGCGGATGAAACCGTGACCCCCGAATTGAAGGCTGAAATCCTGGAAGCCATTTCGAAGGAGGGGGCCGATGCTTACAGTTTCCCGCGCTCGTCGAGCTACTGCGGAAAATTCATGCGGCACGGCGGCTGGTGGCCGGACCGCGTCACCCGCCTTTTCAGGCGAGGCAGCGCACGCTTCAGCGACGATCTCGTCCACGAAAAGCTGATCGCGGAGGGCAAGACGGCAGAACTATCTTCTCCCCTGATCCATATCGCATTCTCCGACCTGGAGGAAGTTCTGCAGAAAGTCGACCGCTATTCGACTGCAGGTGCCCTGATGATGGCGCAGAAGGGCAAAAGGGCTTCGCTTGGAACGGCGATTCTGCACGGCTTCTGGTCGTTTTTCAGAACCTATTTCCTGAAGGCAGGGTTCCTCGACGGAAAGGAGGGATTCATGCTCGCGGTCTCCAATGCGGAAGGCACCTATTACCGCTATCTCAAGCTCATGCTGCTCGGTAAAAAATGAAAATCGCGGTGATCATCACGACCTACAATAGGCCGGACGCCCTCTCCGCCGTTCTCGATGGCTATCTCGCTCAGAGCGATGCGAATTTCGAACTGATCGTTGCCGACGACGGATCTGCCGAGGAAACCAGAAACCTCGTCGAGAAATGCCGGGGCATCGCTCCATTCCCGGTCAGGCATGTCTGGCAGGAAGACCGGGGATTCAGGGCTGCGAGGATCAGGAATCTCGCGATCGCGGCAACCGACGCCCCCTATGTCATATTCACCGACGGCGACTGCATTCCCTCCAGAAATTTCGTGGCGAACCATCGGACGCTTCTCGAGCCGGGCTGTTTTCTTTCCGGCAACAGGATGCTTCTCTCCAGAGGGTTCACCCGGCAAATTCTCGAAGCAGGCATTCCGGTTCACGAATGGGGCATGCCCGAGTGGATCGGAGCGAGATTCTCCGGAAAGGTAAACAGGATTCTTCCCCTGCTCAATCTGCCCGACTGCTGCCGCAAGATTTCTCCCGAAAAATGGGAAGGCGTGAAGACCTGCAATTTCTCGGCCTGGCGGGAAGACCTCCTGAAAATCAACGGATTCGACGAATCATACACGGGATGGGGGCTGGAAGATTCGGATCTCGTGATCCGCCTGATCCGATCCGGAATCGGGCACAAGAGCGCAAGATTTTCCTGCCCGGTTTTCCATCTCTGGCACGAGGAAAACGACAGAAGCCGCCTGGAAGAAAACAGGCAGAGACTCGAACTGATCATCCAGTCGACGCATGTGCGCGCCTCGCTCGGACTGGACCGATCCACGTGAAGGCGCCAGATAAGATTCTTCTGGTGGTGACCCGGCGCATAGGCGACGTGCTGCTCGCAACCCCCTTGATCCGCTCGCTGCATCGCGCCTGGCCGGAGGCGAAAATCGACGTTCTGGTCTTCGAAGGAACGCAAGGCGTTCTTGCGGGAAACCCCGACATCCACAAGATTCTTTCCGTAAAGCACCGCCTTCCCTTCAGGGAACATTTGCGTCTCCTGACAACGCTCTGGCGCAAATACGATCTCGCCCTGTCTGCCATCCCCGGGGACCGCCCCACCCTCTATGCCAGCATCGCCGGCAAATATCGCGTCGGCATGATCCCGGAAGAAGGCGGGCAGCGATGGAAGAAATGGCTGCTTTCGAGGTGGATACCCTTCGACAACATGGGAACGCACACCGTCCTGATGAATCTCGGGCTCGCGAAGCTTCTGGCCATCCCGCCCTGTCACGAGGTAGTGACGGCCTGGAAGCGTGAAGATGAGGAGCGGGTCTGCGGCGCGCTGCCGTTCGATCCGGATGCCCAGGCCTACGCCGTGCTCCATGTCTACCCGATGTACGCCTACAAGATGTGGCGGCGCGAGGCGTGGGGGGAACTTGCAGCCTGGCTGAACGACCGGGGCATGCGCATCGTGCTGACCGGGGGCAGCAATCCGGAGGAGTCCGCCTATATCCTCAGCCTGCTGCCGATCCTGCCGGAAGATACGGTGAACGTATCCGGAAAACTGGGCCTCGGCGGCGCAGCGCATCTCCTGAGCCGCGCAAGCGCATATGTCGGTCCGGATACCGCGGTCACCCACATGGCCGCATCAAGCGGCATTCCCACCGTGGCATTGTTCGGACCTTCGAATCCGGTGAAATGGGGCCCCTGGCCGAAAGGATATCTTCTGGACAAGAATCCCTACCTGATGAAAGGCACGCAAAGAGTCAACAACGTGGTTCTGCTGCAGGGCGAAGGCGATTGCGTTCCCTGCATGGAGGAAGGCTGCGACAGAAATATTTCGAGCGAAAGCGCATGCCTGCAGAATCTGCCTGCATCGCGCGCCATTGCCGCCCTGGAGGAGATGTTGAAATGAAGCTGGAACAATTTTTCGCCCCCTGTCCGAGAGGACTTGAAGCCGCCCTGTGCGAAGAGCTTCTTGAGATCGGCGCCTCGGATGTCGTCGCATCCGAAGGCGGCGCTGGCTTCCGGGGAAGCTGGGAGACCGCCTACAAAGCCAATCTGGAGAGCCGGATCGCGAGCCGCGTCCTGTGGAAAATTCTGGATGCCGCCTACAGGAACGAAGACGACATCTACCAGGCAGCCGCATCGCTGCCATGGGAGAACTGGTTTTCCCCGAGTCTCACCATCAAGGTTGCCCTGACTGCGACTAAAAGCCCGCTGAGAAGCCTCGACTTCGCCACCCTCAGGATCAAGGACGGCCTCTGCGACAGATTCAGGCAGAAAGAAGGGCGGCGCCCCAGCGTGGACACCGCCAGCCCGGATATGCGCATCCATGCCCACCTGAGCTCGCATGACTTTTCCCTTTACATCGACACCTCGGGGGAAGCGCTCTTCAAGCGCGGATTGCGGCATTTCTCGGTGGATGCCCCCTTGAAGGAGAACCTTGCGGCAGGCATATTGCGCCTTTCCGGGTGGAAACCCGGGATTCCCCTGCTGGACCCGATGTGCGGCAGCGGCACTTTCCTGCTCGAAGCCGCCCAGATGTCGCTCGGCATTTCCCCCGGATACAAGCGGCATTTCGCTTTCGAGAAGCTGCTCAATTTCGACGAAAAAAAATGGGAAGCGCTCCGCAAGGAGAGCCTGGAAAAACAGAAGCCGGCTGGTCCGCTTCAAATTTACGGCAGCGACATTCTCGGGCGGGCCGTCGAGACTGCAAGAAGGAATCTCGCGGAGGCAGGGCTGGAAGATGCGGTCGAGCTCAAGCAGGCCAATTTCCTCGAATTGCCCGTCCCGGCCGAAAAGGGAATCATCGTCACGAATCCCCCCTACGGGGTGAGAATAGGGGAACAGGAAGACCTTGCAGCGCTCTATCCGCTGATCGGGGACACGCTCAAGAAGAAGTTCGCGGGCTGGAACGCCTGGTTCTTCACTGCGGACATGCGCCTGCCCAAACTGATCAGGCTCGGCGTCTCGCGCAGGATTCCGCTCTACAACGGCGCGCTGGAATGCCGGCTGTACGAATACAAGATGGTCGAGGGCGGCATGCGTAAGAAGCAATGACGCATCAAAGCTGCAAAGCAAAAGCCCGGCACCAGCGGCGGCGTTGCAAAATCGCACAGTTGACTTTGCGAATCATACGGTTAGAGTCATCTGACAACGTCTGAACTATGCTTTGGCTTTTCCATCCCCCTTCTGCGGCGCCGAGACGAGGGCGTCAAATCGGGATGAAGGCGAGCACTGCCCGAATCCCGAGCGAAGCGAGGTTGAGTTGCGCAGCCGCCCGATTTTGCGCTTGAGACGAGGGAATCCGCAGGAGGGCGCAGCGGGGCCGGCTTCTTTCTGCCCTCTTTCTTGCCGGAACAAGAAAGAGGGCCAGCGTGCCGGCTGCCCCGGCCTGAAGTCCGCCTATGAGGAAGACTGGCGTCGTGCAAAAGCAAAAAGGCCCATCCGGAGATGAGCCTTTTGCTTTTGTAAGAGCCTGGCGGTGACCTACTTTCACACGGGAATCCGCACTATCATCGGCGCAATCTCGTTTCACTGTCCTGTTCGGAATGGGAAGGAGTGGGTCCAAGACGCTATGGCCGCCAAGCATAA
>JAJZQY010000074.1 GCA_021806605.1 Pseudomonadota bacterium | reverse complement strand
CATGGCGGAGTGGCGGCTCAGGCGGGGCGGGAGCGAACCGCGCCATATCGCGATCGTCGACGACGATTGCGCATCCCAGTTCCTTTATCCGGAATTCTGCCTGTTCAAGAAACTGTTCCAGAACCATGGGATATCCGCGGCCATCGCCGATGCCAGGGATCTGGAATTCAGGGGAGGCCGCCTGCTTCATGGGGACAGGCAGATCGATCTCGTCTACAACAGGCTGACCGATTTTTCACTTGAAGCGGATTTCCATCTGGCGCTGAGGCAGGCCTATCTCGCGGATGCCGTTGTTCTCACGCCCCACCCGAGAGCCCATGCGCTTTTCGCCGACAAGCGCAATCTTTCCATTCTGACCGACCGGAGCAGCCTGGAGTCGATCGGCGTCGACGAAGAAACCGCCGCAATGCTGCTGGCCGGCATCGCGAAAACGAGGATCGTGAAGGAATCCGATCCGGAAGAACTCTGGGCCCAAAGGCGCAATTTTTTCTTCAAGCCCGGTGCGGGATACGGGGCGAAGGCTGTCTACAGGGGAGACAAGCTGACCAGGAGGGTATGGGGCGAAATCCTGGCCGGCAATTACGTCTGCCAGGAATACGTTCCGGCCATGGAACTCGATGCGGAAGGGCGCATCCTGAAGTACGATTACCGCAATTTCGCCTACAAGGGCCAGGTCCAGCTCCTGGCGGCGAGGCTCTACCAGGGGCAGACGACCAATTTCAGGACGGAAGGCGGCGGGTTCGCGCGGGTGGTTATCCAGCCCTGACGAGATGGTCGATGTATCGCGATACGCCCTGCTCCACCGTCAGGAAAGGGATGGTGTATCCGGCCTTTCGCAAGGCGCTGATGTCCGCCTCGGTATAGCTCTGGTACTGGCCCTTCAGCCCTTCGGGAAAAGGAATGTACTGGATCATGCCCCCAGCCTTCATCTCGTCGAGGCTCAGCGCGCTTTTTCCCTCATGCCTCAGGCAGGCATTGACCGTCGCCACGGCAACTGCGTTGAAAGGTTCGGAAGATCCGGTTCCGACATTGTAGATGCCTGAGGTTTCGGGGTGGTCGAGAAAATGGAGATTGACCTTGACCACGTCCTCGACTGAAACGAAATCGCGGCGCTGTTCGCCGTTTCCATATCCTGCCGAGCCTTCGAAAAGCCTGACGCATCCGTTGGCACGGAACTGGTTGTAGAAATGGAATGCGACAGAAGCCATCCTGCCCTTGTGCGTTTCCCGCTGTCCGTAGACGTTGAAATAGCGAAATCCGGCGATCTGGGCGGTTTTCCTGGGCAGCCTTCTGCGCACGACCTGATCGAAAAGAAATTTCGAGTAGCCGTAGACGTTGAGCGGCGCTTCATGTTCACGGGATTCCCTGAATACGCTGCCGGCGCCGTAGACTGATGCGGAGGAAGCGTAAATGAAGGGAGTGGACTGACTCTGGCAATATTCGAGCAGGGCGAGCGAATAGCGGTAATTGTTTTCCATCATGTAACGCCCGTCGGACTCCATCGTGTCCGAGCAGGCGCCCTGATGCAGGACGGCGGCTATTTTTCCCAGATTCGGGAGCTTTTCGAGAAATTCCGATTTGTCGAAATAGTCCGAGATTTCGCAGTCGGTCAGATTCTTGAATTTCGCGGCAGTCTTCAGGTTGTCCACGGCAATGATGTCGCTGATGCCGCGCTCGTTGAGCCCTTTCACGATATTCGACCCGATAAAGCCTGCTGCGCCTGTCACGATATAGACCATTATTTCTCCTGATTTTCCAGTTCCTGCGGCGTCGCAACCGCAGTACCGAGCTTGCCTACCACGATGCCTGCCGCCCTGTTCGCCATTCTCATCGAATCCTCGAAAGGGCTGCCCGTTGCGAGCATGGCGCCGAATGTCGCGATCACGGTATCTCCCGCGCCGCTGACGTCATAGACTTCCCTGGCCTTCACGCCCTCGTGAAGCACCCCCGCCTCCCGGTAAAGGCTCATCCCTTCCTCGCTTCTCGTCACGAGCAGGGCATCCAGTTCCAGTTCCTTTCTGAGATTCTGGGCTTTTTTCTCGAGTTCTTCCTCGCTTTTCCAGCTTCCTGCGACCTGCCTGAATTCGCTGCGATTGGGGGTGATCAGGGTGGCGCCGCGATACCTGGAATAATCCTCCCCCTTGGGATCGACCAGGATGGGCTTGTTCGCTTCCCTTGCGATCCTGATCATTTTTTCGATATGCCCGAGTCCGCCTTTTCCGTAATCGGAGAGGATGACGACATCCGCATGGTGGATTTCCGAAATGAAATCGGCGAGAACGGATTCCAGGATTTCGAAGCTGGGCTGGGTTTCGAAATCGATTCTCAGGAGCTGCTGATGCCTTGCAATCGCGCGCAGCTTGACCGTGGTCGAAATGCTCTTGTCCCGGTGCAGGAGGGCGCTTACGCCTTCATTTTTGAGAAGGGCTTCCAGGCTGTTTCCCGCCTCGTCGTCGCCGACGACGGAAAGCAGCGTGGCCTTTGCGCCGAGAGAAGCGACATTGCGTGCAACGTTCGCCGCGCCTCCCGTGCGGTCTTCGATTCGCCCCACCTTGATGACGGGAACGGGCGCTTCCGGGGAGATGCGTTCGACATCTCCGAACCAGTAGCGATCCAGCATGACGTCCCCGACGATGAGCACCCTGGCCGAAGAAAAGGAAGGGACCTTCATGCGATTTCCTCCAGTATCGCCTGCAGCGCACGGGAAGGGTCCGGCGCTTCCCTGACCGGTCTGCCTATGACGAGATAATCTGATCCGCTGGCGATGGCTTCCTTCGGCGTCATGATCCGCTTCTGGTCGCCCCGCGAGGATCCGGCCGGCCTGATTCCGGGTGTGACGAGGCAGAAATCCTTGCCGAACTTTGTCCTGAGCATCGCAGATTCCATCGCAGAGCATACCACGCCATCCAGATTGCACGATTTTGCGAGCGCTGCGAGCCGGTCGACGACCTCCAATGGCTCGCCAGTGAGGCCGATTTCCCTGAGGTCTTCCGGCCCCATGCTGGTGAGCAGGGTGACTGCGATCAGCTTGCACGAGGAGCCATCCACGGCTTCCCGTGCCGCTTTCATCATGGCCGATCCTCCCATGGCGTGGACATTGACCATCCATACGCCGAGGCTCGCCGCGGCCTTGCAGGCGGCTGCCACGGTGTTCGGGATATCGTGGAATTTCAGGTCGAGGAATACCTCGAATCCCATTTTCATCAGCGTTTCGACAAGCTCCGGACCCGCCTGGGTGAAAAGCTCCTTGCCGACCTTCACCCTGCAAAGAGCGGGGTCGAGCTTGTTCGAGAAGCGGATCGCCTGATCCGCTTCGGGGAAATCCAGGGCTATGATGAGGGGTGAATTCATTTTTCGCGTTCTTCCGATTGCTTGGGCGGGAAGGTTTCCCAGCCGCCGCAGGCAGGGCAATGCCAGTAGAATTGCTTGGCGTTGAACCCGCATGCCTCGCAGCGGTACTGGGCGAGATTCTGTGCATGCTGGTGCACCAGGTTCTTGACGAGTTCGAGATCCTTCCTGCGCTCCACCGGCGCTTCCATGAGCTGGGCTTCCAGCAGCCTGTCCAGCCCGATCAGTGTCGGGTGCTTCCTCAGTTCGTCCCGCACCAGATGATAGGCTGACTCCACGCCGTTCGACTTCAGTTCGGCGTCGAAAACGACATTCAGCAATTCCACCGAAGGATAGCTGGAAAGATAGCCTTTCAGGAGATGCAGCCCTTCATCGAACCTGTCGAGCTTGCCAAAGGCCTCCAGCATTTTTCCGGAAACCAGGGAAAGGTGATCCGGGCTTTGCGATTCGATGCGCTGCCAGGCATTGATCGCATCCATGAAGCGGCCCTGATTGGTTTCCAGTTCGCCGAGCAGCACATTCGATCTGACGCAGCGTCTGTGGACGCTCAACGCATCTTCAAGATGGATTCTCGCTTCCTCGATGTTCGAATTCATCATTTCGTGGGCGGCGAGTTCGCAATAAAAGTTGGCGATTTCCTTCTGGTAGGATTGCCCGGAAAGCCTGGCGAGCTGCTTTGCCGTATCGACCGCCTTCAGCCAATCCTTTTCCTGCTCGTAGATTTCGAGCAGGAACTTGAGGGCGGATTCCGCATAGGCGGTTCCCTCCAGCTTGACGAAGGATTCTTCCGCGCGGTCCAGCAGCCCCGCCTTAAGGTAATCCTGGGCGATCTCGTGGAGCGTGTACAGCTTCCTTTCCTGGTCGAGATCTTCACGCTCCAGAAGCGACTGGTGCATCCTGATTGCCCGGGTGACTTCGCCGCGCCTGCGGAAGAGGCTGCCCAGCGCGAAATGCAGTTCTATCGTCTGGGGTTCGACCTTGATCACGTCGACGAAAGCCTCGATCGCCTTGTCGGGCTGCTCGTTCATCAGAAAATTCAGTCCCCTGAAATAGGACTGGGGGAGTGCGCGCGATTCCGAGAGGAGATGCTTGAGATCTATCCTGGCCGCCATCCATCCCAGACCGAAAAAGAGGGGGAGGGCGAGAAGCCACCATAACTGGATTTCCATGCTAACCCTTGATTTCGCCCTGCTGCTTGAGCCGCGCGATTTCCCGCCGCTGCCTGAAAATCGTGGCGAGCCCGGCCATCAGCCCGATTCCGGTGCCCAGAGCGAAGAAAGCGAGCAGGATCAGCGAGAGCGGGGCATGCCATGCATATCCCAGGTAATAGCGCAGCATGACCGGCTCGTCATTTTTCAGCGCGAAGCCGAAGAGCAGCAGGAACAGCGACAGTCTTGCAATCCAGAGAAGATAACGCATGGGTAGCCCAAAATTAAAAAAGGCGGCACCATCTTTCGACATGCCGCCATCATTTTAACCGATACAGGGGATCGTCTGGCTATTTCTTGCCGTCCACCCGCTCCCTCAACTCTTTTCCTGCCTTGAAATGAGGGACGTATTTTTCGGGAACCATGACTTTTTCCCCGGATTTCGGGTTCCGCCCCATCCTGGCGGGGCGGTGATTCAGACTGAAGCTGCCGAAACCTCTGATCTCTATTCTTTGCCCTTCCGCGAGGCTGGAAGCCATTACATCCAGCACCATCTTGACAGCCATTTCCGCATCCTTGAGGACGAGTTGTGGGTGTTTTTCGGCAAGTCTGTTGATCAGATCGGACTTCGTCATGGCAAATCCTTATTGTTCGTTTTTCTTGACATCGAGCTTGGCCTTGAGCAGCGCGCCGAGGCTGGTCGTGCCCGCATTCCCGGTGTTCTCGGTCGAGATCTTCTGCATTGCGGCAGATTCCTCGATCTGGTCCTTGGCCTTGATCGAAAGGTTGATGGTGCGGTTCTTGCGGTCGACATTGAGAATCACCGCTTCGACGCTGTCCCCTTCCTTGA
>JAJZQY010000016.1 GCA_021806605.1 Pseudomonadota bacterium | reverse complement strand
CGCCGAGGGTTCCCTGAACGCGAAAAAGCCCGGGGAAGATCATGTCGTCATCGTCACCTACTGGCATTCTTTCGAAGAACACGAGAAATCCCATGCGGACGCGGCGTTCAGGAGCAGGTTCTCGACGCTCATGGAGCTGTGTACCGAGGCCGACGAAATCGGCTATGAAATGCTCTGGCAGGGCGAGCCCGAACCCTGAATAATTCGACGCCTGAATTGAATCCTTCCAGTCAAGTCGGAGAGTTGGAATTGAGGGGCCTTTACAAAATCACAACCCTGCACCGTAGTATTTCACCGCCTTGCGCCTCCCCGGTTTCTTCTTCTGCGTCACCACGCCCTTGATCGATTTCAGCCCCGGGATAGAGATGTCGGGATAAGCCGCATTCAGCGCATGCAACTGCCAGGCACCCTGCCCGTCGCGCACGAGCTGGCGGAAGATGAAGCCTTCTTCCGCCGTTTCCGCCACGACGAATGCGCCTTCCCCTGCTACGCCATTCATCTCGATGACCAGTATTTCGCCTTCGGTGAATTCAGGCTCCATGCTGTCGCCCAGCACCATGAGCGCAACGAACTCGAAGTCTTCGCAGCTGCTCGCGGCCTCCTGTTCGGCGGGAACGACGGGAATGTTGATCGGCTTCTGCATGCGGAATTCCTTTACGAATTTCCAGTATATCAGAAAGCGCAAATATAGCCCGAATTGGCTCGCCGCTGATTTCCTGCCGGATCGGACGGTTGGAAAGGATGGGCTGATTACAAATCCTCGGGAAGCAGGCCGGTATGCTTCGCGATCCTCGCAAGCATGCGCGGACCGATCTCTTCACCGTCGTGGAATGCGAAAACGAAATCGGGCCAACCCGCTCTGGAAAGCGTCTTGTGCGAGCCGGTTTGGCGCTTGACAGACCATCCGGCCCGGAGAAGCGCCGCCAAGACGCGTTTCGCCTTGGTCGAGGGCCACTGGCCCACTAGGCTGCCGCGAAGGAGATGCTGATCGGAATCGGATGGCTCTCGAAAGTTTCGAGGCGTTCGGCAAGCGCTCTGAGCGCCAGCGCCTCGACCTTTGCCATGGCCTCCTCGGCGGTAGAACCGTAGGCGAGCGCTCCCGGAAGCTCGGGAACCTCCGCGATCCACCTTCCGTCTTCTTCCTGCTCGTACTCTATGCTGAAATTCATTCGGTGCCTCATGGGCTTGTTGAATTTCCAGTATATCAGAACGCATAATTCCTGCCTGTCATGACGAGCGGAATTCCTGTCAGATCGGACAGTTGGAATTGAGCGGCAAGGGGAGTAGGATTGTCGCAAAGCGGACTAAATTAGGTATTGTGTCCCCGGCAGTTACAGGATTAGACGCCATATGACGCTTTTATTCGCACCTTTTAAGGTGCCTAATTTAAGTTATGCACTGAAATTACTGACGCGCAACGGTATGAATAGGAGTTTCTGAATGTCGTCTACCGATCAGTCAAAATCACCGAATGGTCGCTTTGTTGAGCGGTTGTTGGGTGCCGCAGGAGGTGCGATCCTTGCTGGCACTCTTGGTGTTTGGATCTTTGGCCTCTTCAGAGAGGTTATACCAAACGAAGTAATTGCAGTCATCGCGGGCGTTGCGGGCGGCGCGGTAGCAGTAATCCAGAAGCATTGGGCTGAGCGAAAAGAACGAGGAGAAAAAGAATGACCGACTTTTTCTTCACCTACATTAATCAACTTTCCGTCGTCTTCTTTATCGGCTGCTTCTTAACGTCATGGTTCAAGCGCTCCGACGGCAACAATTCTCCACGCCTGGAATCTCTTCTGACCAGTGCGCTTGCCGCTGCCACAATCCCAACTGGCCTCGCGCTAATTCTGTGCGCCATTAATCCAGCGTTTGTATCTCGCCTTGAAGGCATCAACGTGAACTTGTCGGTCGCTGGGGTTGTTCTGGTTTTCATGGCGGTTAAAACAGTACAAGACGGCTGGAAGGGAACACCCAGTGCATAACCCTACGCTCAAGTTCGCTCCCTGCGGTCGCTGGGACGCGCCTTCGGCGCGCCCCTCAGCTCCACGTTAGGGTTTCGTATGCCCACTATTCTTGTTAAAAATACAAAGCATCAACATTTGCAGTGGCGCAATGTTACTTTCCCTGCAAATGGAGAAATTCTTGTCGATGCCATTTTGTTTAATAAATTGAAAAATGAATTTGTTCCTAGTTATGGTTCAAGTGGTTTAGTCTGGGATGAATCCAAATTACAATCAGCGTTAAAACAATTTAAATCTGACTGCTTTTCTGAGTTTGAATCTTTAGGTGTCACGGCAGTAAAAGCATCCGTTGCGGCAGGTGATTTGTCTAGGGGCGATAAGCATGAGCTTGCACTAGAATGGTTAGCCGCTGAGAAAAATCAAAACCCTCTTAACGTTTGGCAACGCCCAATAGGAGCCACTTGGCTTGTTATTGCCGGAGGAACTCTCGTTCTCATGGTTGGCTATATATTTCGCCATTATTTTGGCGTTCCCCTATGAGCCCTAACCCTGCGGTGCAGGGGACGCTACGCGATAAAAACAGGGAAAATAGGAAAATAGGGTCAGACACGATTTATCGAGATTCGATGCTATGCGGCGATCTGCTCGAAGGAGAAATGCGGAACGTCCGCAGTAGCCTGGTTTCTGGTCCCCTTCTGCGGCGCCGAGACGCGAGATCGGATTGCGAGTGCTCACTCATGATCTTGAGCAGAATTCAGAATCCGGCGAGCCAGAGCCTTGCGCGAAGGCCGATGCCGGTGGTGTAGCCGAATTCGACGAAGCGTATCTTCCCTTCCCGGTCGAGCACGAAGCTTGCCGGCACGGCATGAACTCCCCACGCATCCGAAATCAGCCCGTCCGGGTCGTTCAATACGGGGAAATCCAGCCCCTGCCGCTTCATGTACTGCGCGACTGCCGCGTCATCTCCGCTCTTCAACACCACCGTAATCACCCGATGGCTTCCCGACAAGGCCTCTATCGAAGCCTGGTCGGTTCGGCAGATCGGGCACCAGGTCGCCCAGAAATGCACCAGAATCGCCCCCCGCCCCCTTTCGAAAACCTTCCCGTCGAGCAGCCTGCCGGCGAGAATCAGCGCGGGCCCCTCCGGGACGTCGCGCTGCTGCCATGCCCTGATCCCGGCGAGCAGCGCCGCGAAAACCAGGATTTCGGCAAAACGGCGCAGCCATTTCTTCGAATCTGCCATAGGGAAAATTACTCCATCGAACCTGCCGGATCGCAGGAAGGCTGCGGCAAGCTCGGGACGCCCCCGGTCAGGTGATCTTGAGGTGGTCGATTCCCGACATCAGGTCGCGATCCTTGGACTCCGAACCGTGGAGTTTGATCTGCAGGCGCAGATCGTTGACCGAATCCGCATTCCTGAGCGCGTCCTCGTAGCTGATGCTGCCGTTTTCGTAAAGATCGAACAGCGCCTGATCGAAGGTCTGCATGCCGGCCTCCTTCGATTTCGCCATGATCTCCTTGATTTCGTGGACGTCGCCCTTGAATATCAGGTCCGAGATGAGCGGCGAATTGAGCATGATCTCGATCGCGGCCACCCTTCCCTTGCCCTCCTTCTTGGGGATCAGCCGCTGGGCGACGAGCGCCCTGAGATTCAGCGAAAGGTCCATGAGGAGCTGCGCCCTGCGCTCCTCGGGGAAGAAGTTGATGATGCGGTCGAGCGCCTGGTTCGAGCTGTTGGCGTGCAGGGTTCCCATGCAGAGATGCCCGGTTTCGGCGAATGCGATGGCATGATCCATCGTTTCCCGGTCCCTGATTTCGCCGATCAGGATGACGTCCGGCGCCTGCCGCAGAGTGTTCTTGAGCGCGGCTTCCCACGACTCGGTATCCACCCCGACTTCGCGCTGGGTCACGATGCACTTCCTGTGTTCGTGCACGAACTCGACCGGGTCCTCGATCGTGATGATGTGCCCCTGGCTGTTTTCGTTGCGGTAGCCGATCATGGCCGCCAGGGAAGTGGATTTCCCCGAGCCCGTGCCGCCCACGAAAATCACCAGACCCCGCTTGCTCATGGTCACTTCCTTCAGGACCTGCGGCAGATTGAGGTCGTCGAAATTCGGTATCGTGGTATTGATCACGCGCAGGACGAGTCCGACCTGTTGCTGCTGAACGAAGGCATTGACGCGAAACCGCCCTATGCCGGGAGGGCTGATCGCGAAATTGACCTCCTTGGTCGACTCGAACTCCATGGCCTGCTTGTCGTTCATGATGCTTCGGGCGAGTTCCTTGGTATGCTGCGCGGTCAATACCTGGGTGGATACGGGCGTCAGCTTGCCGTCTATCTTCATCGCGGGAGGAAAACCCGCGGTCACGAAAAGATCGGAAGCATTCTTGCTCAGCATCAGCCTGAGCAGATCATGTATGAACTTGTTTGTGGTCTGGTCTCTGTTATCCATTTCAGGCGGGGAACAGATCCTTGTTGACGGCCTTGGTTCTCGCTTCTGCCGAGCTGACGACATTGCGCCTGACGAGATCCGTGAGATTCTGATCCAGCGTCTGCATGCCGACGCTCTGGCCGGTCTGGATCGTGGAATACATTTGCGCGACCTTGTTCTCCCTGATCAGGTTCCTGATGGCGGGCGTCCCGATCATGATTTCGTGCGCAGCGACGCGCCCCTCCCCGTCCTTCTTTTTCAGGAGTGTCTGGGAAATGACGGCGCGCAGGCTCTCGGACAGCATGGAGCGCACCATCTCCTTCTCGGCGGCGGGAAATACGTCGATCACCCGGTCTATCGTCTTTGCCGCCGAACTGGTGTGCAATGTGCCGAAAACGAGGTGCCCGGTTTCTGCGGCGGTCATCGCCAGCCTGATGGTTTCGAGGTCCCTGAGCTCGCCGACCAGGATGATGTCCGGATCTTCGCGCAGCGCCGAGCGCAGCGCATTGGCGAAGCTCAGGGTATGGGGGCCGACCTCCCTCTGGTTGACCAGGCATTTCTTGCTTTCATGCACGAATTCGATCGGGTCCTCGACCGTCAGGATATGCCCGTATTCGTTCTCGTTGATATGGTCGATCATCGCAGCCAGCGTGGTCGATTTTCCGGAGCCGGTCGGCCCGGTCACCAGAACGACGCCCCTGGGCTGGTTGGCAATTTCCTTGAATATCGCGGGCGTATTCAGTTGCTCCAGGGTCAGCACCTTGGAAGGGATGGTCCGCATCACGGCAGCCGCTCCGCGATTCTGCACGAAAGCGTTCACCCTGAAGCGCGCAAGCCCGGGAAGCTCGAAGGAGAAATCGCACTCGAGGTTTTCCTCGTAATATTTCCGCTGGGAATCGTTCATGACATCGTAGACCATGCCGTGCACGTCCTTCTGCTCCAGCGGGGGGAGATTGATGCGCCGGATGTCACCGCTCACGCGGATCATGGGTGGCAGTCCCGCCGAAAGATGCAGATCAGAGGCCTTGCTCTTGACGACGAATGCCAGAAGTTCCGAAATATCCATTATAATTTCCAGGTATTGATGGGGCGCTCCGGTTTCCTGTTCGGAATCTTTTGCAAATTATGGCAACAATCGCATCCAGCTTGCAAGCTGTCAAGCTTCGAATGGAACGGGCCGCGAAGGCTCCCGTCGCCTTGCTTGCGGTCAGCAAGACATGGCCCGCGCAGGCGGTCAGGGAAGCCCACGCTGCCGGGCAGAAGGCTTTCGGGGAAAGCTACGTCCAGGAGGCGCTCGGAAAGATGAAGGAACTTTCCGATCTCGACCTGGAATGGCATTTCATCGGCCCGGTGCAAGGCAACAAGGCCAGGGCCATAGCCGAACATTTCGACTGGGTGCACAGCGTCGACCGGGAAAAGATCGCGCAGAAGCTCTCCGAGGCGAGGCCGGAAAACCTGCCGCCGCTGCAGGTCTGCATCCAGGTGAACATCAGCGGAGAGGACTCGAAGAGCGGGATAGCGCCTGCGGGAGTGCCGAATCTTGCGAAAATCATCGGCGGCCTGCCCAATCTCAGGCTCAGGGGATTGATGGCGATCCCCGAGCCCACCCGGGACGAGAAGCTGCAAAGGGCGCGCTTCTCCGAACTCAGGAAGCTGAAAGAGCAGCTCTGCGCGAGCGGATTCGACCTGGACACCCTATCCATGGGCATGTCCGAGGATATGGAGAGCGCGATTCTGGAAGGCGCGACGATGGTGAGGGTAGGCTCGGCAATTTTTGGAACCAGGGACAGGAAATGAAAATAGCATTCGTAGGCGGCGGGAACATGGGCAGCGCGCTCATTGCCGGGCTCCTGAAGAACGGCGCATCCTGCGGCGACATTGCAGTCGTCGAGCCCTCTCCCGAAAAGAGGGCGCGCATGGAACAGGAATTCCACGTTTCGACCTTCGCGGAAATGGGCCGGGAATCCATGGATTGCGATGCGATCCTGCTCGCGGTCAAGCCCCAGCAGCTTTTCAATGTGGCGTCCGGGCTCGCCCACATGCTGAAGTCCCAGCTCGTCGTATCGATCGCTGCGGGCATATCGGCACCGGATCTCTCCAGATGGCTGGGAAACTACGAGCGGGTCGTGCGCGTCATGCCGAACACCCCGGCGCAGGTGATGAAGGGCGTTTCGGCGCTTTACGCCCTGCCGCAGGTCGATGCGTCCGGCAAGGCGGCAGCGGAAACCATACTTTCCTCGGTCGGCTCGACGATCTGGCTGGATGACGAAGACAAAATGGACGCATTCACCGCGCTCTGCGGAAGCGGCCCCGCCTATGTATTCTATTTCCTGGAAGCCATGATGGAATCCGCTTCCGAAATGGGATTCGACCCTGTCGCCGCGAAGCAGATGGTGCTGGACACTTTCGCAGGATCGATCGCCCTCGCCTCCGAAAGCCGCGACGAACCGAAGATCCTGCGCGAAAAGGTCACCTCCCCGGGCGGAACCACCGAGCGCGCCATAATGGCAATGGAAAGGCACGACGTGAAACGTCATATCGTCCAGGCGATTCATGCCGCGAAAAACAGGTCGCGGGAAATGGGGATCGAGCTCGGGAAGACCCCATGCTGAACCAGGGCATGCTGTTCCTGCTGGACACCGTGTTCGGGCTCTTCATCATCGCCCTGATGCTGCGCTTCTATCTGCAGCTGATGCGCGCCCCGCACGGCAATCCGCTCTCTCCCTTCCTGATCGCGCTCACCGATTTCCTGGTGCGCCCCGCAAGACGCATCATTCCCGGACTCTGGGGCCTCGATCTCGCCACGCTGCTGCTCGCCTGGGTGATCGAGTTCTTCGTCCTGGCCGCGACCCTCTGGCTCAACGGCATGGCGCCTCACCCCTATACCCCCGCCACCTTTCTCGTCCTGCTCCTGCTCTCCGCAACGGGGCTTCTGAAGCAGAGCATCCACATCTTCATGCTGGTCCTGATCATCCAGGCGGTCTTGAGCTGGGTGAATCCCTATACGCCCATCTCCGGGGTGCTGAACAGCCTGTCCAGGCCATTCCTGAACTTTTTCCGCAGGAAGCTTCCGCCCGTGGGCAACGTGGATCTCTCCCCCCTCTTCGTGCTGATCCTTTTCCAGCTGGCGCTGACGATCCCGCTGGCCTGGATGGAGTCCATCCTTTACGGCATGCTCTGATGTGGTTCAGGCGGGAAGGGGATGCCGTGACGCTGACCCTGCATGTCCAGCCCGGCGCAAAGAAAACGGAAATCGCGGGACTTCACGGAGATGCCCTCAAGATCAGGCTCGCCGCCCCGCCCGTCGAAGGGAAAGCCAATGCCGCGCTGCTCGCCTTTCTTGCGGGAAAATTCGGGGTTCCCATGCGCAATGTGGCGCTGAAGCGGGGGGAGAGTTCGAGAATAAAAGTGGTTTCGATATCCGGCCCGCAAATTTCGCCCGATTCGCTGCTGCCCTGACCCGGGCCTGTCCTACATCAGCACCACATCGTACTGCTCCTGGCTGTAGACGCTCTCGACCTGGAGCGAGATCGGCTTGCCGATGAAATCCGCGAGCCGGGCGAGGCTCTGGGATTCCTCGTCGAGAAACAGATCGACGACCTTCTGGGAAGCGAGGATCCGGTATTCCCTGGCTTCGAACTGGCGCGCTTCGCGCAGCAGGTCGCGCAGTATCTCGTAGCCTACGGTCTGCGCCGTCTTGATCTCTCCCCGCCCCTGGCAGGTCGGACAGGTTTCGCACAGCACATGGGCAAGGCTCTCCCTGGTGCGCTTTCTCGTCATCTCGACCAGACCCAGGGCGGTCATCTCGCTCAGGGTCATGCGGGTATGGTCTCTCGAAAGCGCCTTCCTGAATTCGTTCAGCACCGCTTCCCGATGCTCGGCATTATCCATGTCGATGAAATCGACGATGATGATTCCGCCGAGATTGCGGAGGCGCAATTGCCTTGCGATCACGATCGCCGCTTCGAGATTGGTCTTGAATATCGTGTCGTCGAAATTCCTGTGTCCGACGAAGCCGCCGGTATTCACGTCCACGGTGGTGAGCGCCTCGGTCTGGTCGATGATGAGGTATCCCCCGGATTTCAGTTCGACCCGCCTGGCAAGCGCCCGCTGGATTTCTTCCTCGACTCCGTAGAGATCGAAAAGCGGCCTCTCCCCGGCATAATGCTCTATCCTGTCGCTGACGTTCCGGATGTAGCTTGCAGCGAAGGATTGCAGCTTCTGGAAAGTCTCGCGCGAATCGACCCTGATCCGCCCGATGTCGTCGTTGACGAAGTCGCGCAGCACTCTGAAGCTCAGGTTGAGATCCTGGTAAAGCAGGGAAGGCGCCGCGGCCGTCGCCGACCTTTCCTGGATGTCTGCCCATATTTTCTTCAGGTAGGCGATGTCGGAAAGAAAACCTTCGTCTGCCGCCCCTTCAGCCAGGGTGCGGATGATGTAGCCGCCCTTCTCGTCGGGAGGAATCAGCTTCTGCACCTTCTCCCTGAGAATTTCGCGGTCGGATTCGCTCTCTATCCTCAGCGAGACGCCGATATAGTCTTCCTGCGGCATGAATACGACCAGCCTTCCGGCGATGCTGATCTGGGTGGAAATCCTCGCCCCCTTGGTGCCTATCATGTCCTTGATCACTTGGACGAGGACATTCTGTCCCTCGAAAAGGAGCTTCTCGATGGGTTTGGCATCCCCATTCTGCTTCTGTCCCCAGATGTCGTCGACATGCAGGAAAGCTGCCCGATCCAGCCCGATGTCGACGAATGCCGACTGCATTCCGGGCAGAACCCGGCTCACCTTCCCCAGATAAATGTTGCCGACGAGCCCGATGCTGGATGCGCGCTCGATGTGCAGCTCCTGAACCACCCCTTCCTCGATCACTGCAACGCGCGTTTCCTGGGGAGTGACATTGATCAGAATTTCGTCAGTCATGCTCCATCCTCCCGAGCACCTGCCCCGTTTCGAAAAGCGGCAATCCCATCACGCCGGAATAGCTGCCTTCTATGCTTTTTATGAAGCGCGCGGCCTTGCCCTGAATCGCATAGCCGCCCGCCTTGTCCAGCGATTCCCCCGCCGCGACGTAGTCGAGGATGTCCTGATCCCGCAATTCGCTGAATCTGACCTTGGTCCTGGATATTTCGGCCTCCATCTTCCCTTCGAAAGCGCAGGCCACCGCCGTGAGCACTTCGTGCTCCCGTCCCGAAAAGCTTCTCAGGATCGTGGCGGCTTCATCCAGGCTCTTCGGCTTGCCTATGATTTTCCCGTCCAGGGAAACCGCGGTATCTGCCGCAAGAACCGGATGAAAGGGAAGCCGCCTCTCGCCCATGCATCGCCATCCCGCAACGACCTTGGCTATTGCGACCCGCTTCACATAGTCCTCCACGGATTCTCCGGAAATCGGCGTCTCGTCGACATCCGCCCCCCTGTCCGGGCTGGAGCGCAGCAGCAGCGTCTGAAACTGAACGCCGATTTGCCGCAGGAGCTCGCGACGCCTCGGGCTTGCAGAGACGAGGTAAATGATCATTTCAGCCTTCCCTGTGATAGGGGTGATGGTTGATGACGGAGACCGCCCTGTAGAGCTGCTCGGCGAGCATCACGCGAACCAGCCCGTGGGGCAGGGTCATCCTGGACAGGGAAAGCACCCTGTCCGCCTTTCCCCTCAGATCCGGGCTGATGCCGTCGGCGCCCCCGATCACGAAAGCGACATCCTTTCCGTCTGCCATCCAGCGCTCGATCAGCCTGGCAAGCTCCACTGTCGCGAGCTGTTCCCCTTTCTCATCCAGCACCACCATGAAACTGTCCTGCGGCATCGCAGCCTCAATCCTGGAAGCCTCCATCTGCTGGATTCTGGCTACGCTCTTGCCCGTATCCCGCTTCTCGGGCTTGATCTCCCGCAGTTCGACCCTCGCTTCCCGCGGCATCCTTTTCTCGTATTCGCCGAAGCCGGCGCAAATCCATTCGGGCATTCTGTTGCCCACTGCCAGAATATGGAGCTTCATTCAGCCGGTCTTGGCGTGGACGGCATGCCCCCACAATCCTTCCAGATTGTAATACTGCCTGATTGCGGGCTGCATGATGTGAACCACGACATCCCCCAGATCGACGAGCACCCATTCCCCGGTTTCGAGCCCTTCGATGCCGAACACGGTCTGTCCGGATTCCTTCATTTTTTCCTGGACATGGTTGGCGAGCGCCTTGGTCTGCCTGGTCGAATTGGCGCTGGCCATCACCATCCATTCGAAAAGCGGGGACATTCCGGATACGTCCAGCACTTCGATATCTTCCGCCTTGATGTCTTCCAGGGCAGCAACGACCGCATCCACTTTTTTTCTAGACCGCATGTTTCTCCCGATAAAGCCCATGATTCCGAATATAATCGAGGACGCCCTCCGGAAGCAAATAGCGCGCACTCGCACCCTTCGCCAGGCATTTTCTGATCATCGAAGCCGAAATGTCCAGGAGGGTGATGTCTATCGTCACGATCCTGCCGAAGGAGAACCGGCGCAATGCGGCAGGATCCCGCTCCGATCTCGCGGCGTATTCCTCTCCCAGAGCACCGGTGATGGCCGAACGGATATCGCACCCTGGCCTTTGCGCGACGAGGATATGGGCAAGGCCGAAGAGCTCGCGCCACCTGTGCCAGGCAGGGAACCCGAGAAAGGCATCCGCTCCGACCATGAAACAGATCGGTTTGTCTGGGCCCAGTTCCGATCTTAAATCGAGCAGCGTTTCCACCGAGTAGGACGGGGAGGTTTTGAGCACTTCGCGTTCGTCCGGGACGAGAAGCGGGTTCCCGGCAGCGGCGATCTTCACCATTTCCATCCTGTGGGAAGCCCCGCAATGCGGCGGGTTCCTGTGCGGCGGGACCCCTGCAGGGACGATCCTGACGGATTCCAGGCCGCAGTATTCCGCGACCTCCTGGGCGAGGCGAAGATGCCCGAAATGCACGGGATCGAAAGTGCCGCCGAAAATGCCGACCGGATTCAATCCGCTTTTCACCAGATCACAAGGCCAGCCTGCGAATGTCGGACAGCAGGGTCCCGAGATGAACGATGAATTTCGCTCCCATCGCCCCGTCTATGACTCTGTGGTCATAGGAAAGGGACAGCGGCAGCATCAGGCGAGGAACGAAGTTGCCGTCCTTGAATACGGGCTTCATGACGGCCTTGGACACCCCGAGTATCGCGACTTCCGGCGCATTGATGATGGGGGTGAAGTAGCTTCCGCCGATTCCGCCCAGGCTCGATATCGAGAAGCATCCGCCTTGCATGTCGGCAAATGAAAGCTTGCCCTCCCTCGCCCTGGCGCTCAATTGACCGAGCTCCGAAGCGAGCTGAAAGACGCTTTTCGTATCGGCATCGCGAACTACCGGAACCACCAGCCCGTCCGGGGTGTCGACTGCCATGCCGATATGGCAATACTGCTTCAGAATCAGCGTATCGCCCGAGAGAGAAGCATTGAACGTGGGAAATTGCTTCAAGGCGACTGCGCAGGCCTTCATCAGGAAAGCCGGCAGGGTGAGCCTGACTCCCTGCTTCTGCGCCTCTTCCAGCATGGATTTGCGGAAAGCCTCGAGCTCGGTGATGTCGATCTCGTCGTGCTGGGTCACATGCGGGATGGCTGCCCAGTTCCTGGAAAGATTGGCGCCGGAAAGCTTCTGTATCCTGGAAAGCGGCTTCTCCTCGACCGGACCGAATTTCGAGAAGTCGACCGCAGGGATCTGGGGTGCGGCAGGCGCAGAAACGCCGGAAGACAGCGCCGCCTTGATGAAGGATTGCACGTCCTCCTTGAGGATGCGCCCCTTGGGCCCGCTGCCCCTGACCCTGGCAAGGTCGGCGCCGAGCTCCCGCGCAAAGCGCCTCACCGATGGGCTCGCATGCGTTCCGAAAAAAGACCGGACTTCCGTTTCCACCGCTTTCGGCGCTTCGATTTTGGCCGCAGCCTGCTTCGGAGGCTCGGCAACCGGGGCCGCGGAAGCGGCCTGCGGCTTCGCTTCGGCCGGGGGTTCAGCCTGCGGCTTCGCATCGGCTTCGGCTTCGAGCATCAGGATGAGCGACCCCTCGGAAACGGCATTCCCGACCTTCACCGCAACCGACTTCACGATCCCCGCAAAGGGAGAAGGCACTTCCATCGCCGCCTTCGCCGTCTCCAGGGTAATCAGCGGGGAGTCGACCTTGATTCTGTCGCCTTCGGCCACATGCAGTTCGATGATGGGCACATCCTTGAAATCGCCGATGTCCGGCACCTTCACTTCCACTGTTTGACTCATATTGATGTCTTCTCTCAAACCGTCTCTGGATTCGGCTTCTCGGGATCGATTCCGTATTTCCTGATCGCAGCCGCGACCTGCTCGGGCGCGATGCTGCCTTCGTCAGCCAATGCCTTGAGTGCGGCAACAGCCACATGGTAGCGGTCCACCTCGAAAAAGCTGCGCAGCTTCTGGCGAGTGTCGGAGCGGCCGAAGCCGTCCGTTCCCAGAACCCGGTAGGTTTTGGGCAGGAAGGCGCGGATCTGGTCGGCATGCAGCTTCATGTAATCGGTCGAGGCGATGACCGGCCCCGCCCTGTCCTTGAGGCAGGATTCGACATGACTGATCCGCGGCTTCTTCTCCGGGTGCAGGGTATTCCAGCGCTGGCATTCCAGTCCATCGCGGCGCAACTGGGTGAAGCTCGTCACGCTCCAGACGTCGGCGCTCACGCCGAAATCCGCCTGAAGCAGTTCGCCTGCCGCGACCACTTCGCGCAATATCGTGCCGCTCCCCAGGAGCTGCACCCGCGGCGCCTTGGCCCCTTTCCCGGCTTTTTTCGCCTCGGAGAGCAGGTACATTCCCTTGAGTATCCCCTCCTCGACCCCTTCCGGCATGGCAGGATGGGCATAGTTCTCGTTCATCACGGTGATGTAGTAGAAGACGTCCTCCTGCTCCCGGTACATGCGCCGCATCCCGTCCTGGATGATGACGGCCAGTTCATACGCATACGCTGGATCGTAGGCGATGCAGTTCGGTATGGTGGACGCCAGCACATGGCTGTGCCCGTCCTCGTGCTGCAATCCTTCCCCATTGAGCGTGGTCCGCCCCGCGGTACCCCCGAGCAGAAAGCCTCTGGAGCGCAGATCGCCGGCAGCCCAGGCGAGATCTCCCACCCGCTGGAAGCCGAACATCGAATAGTAGATGTAGAACGGGATGAGGGAAATGCCGTGCGTGCTGTAGGCGGTCGCAGCCGCGATCCAGGAGGAGAACGCGCCCGCCTCGTTGATCCCTTCCTGGAGGATCTGTCCGCGCTTGTCTTCCCTGTAATACATCAGCTGCCCCGCATCCTGAGGCTCGTACAACTGGCCCACCGAGGAATAGATGCCGAGCTGCCGGAAAAGGCCGTCGAGGCCGAAGGTTCTGGATTCATCGGGCACGATGGGCACGATGCGCTTGCCTATGGCTTCGTCCTTCACCAGCATGGAAAGTATCCTGACGAAGGCCATGGTAGTCGAAATCTCGCGCCCGTCCGTTCCCTTGAGGAAGCTCTCGAAGGCGGAAAGCGCCGGCGTATCGAGCGGATCAGCCTTGCGGCGCCTTGCCGGCAGCGAACCGCCCATGGCCGCCACCCGCGCCCTCAGGTATTTCATTTCGGCGCTGTCTTCCGCCGGCTTGTAGAACGGCGCCTGCGCAATGACTTCGTCGGAAATGGGAATATCGAAGCGATTCCTGAATGCCTTCAGCGCATCTTCGCCCATCTTCTTCTGCTGGTGCGTGGTGTTCTGGCCTTCCCCCGCCTCACCCATGCCATAGCCCTTGACCGTCTTCGCCAGAATCACCGTGGGCTGGCCCTTGTGTCTGACCGCCTCCGCATAGGCCGCGTAAACCTTGCGGGGGTCGTGGCCGCCGCGATTCAGCCTCCAGATGTCCTCGTCGGACATGCTGGAAACCATGTCGAGAAGCTCGGGATACTTGCCGAAGAAATGCTTGCGCACATAGGCGCCGTCATTGGCCTTGTAGTTCTGGTATTCCCCGTCGACGGCTTCTTCCATGCGCTTCAGGAGCAGTCCATTCTTGTCCTTCGCGAGCAGGGGATCCCATCTCGAACCCCATACCACCTTGATGACGTTCCAGCCCGCTCCCCTGAAATCGGCCTCGAGTTCCTGGATGATCTTGCCGTTGCCCCGCACGGGGCCGTCCAGGCGCTGGAGATTGCAGTTGATGACGAAAACGAGGTTGTCCAGATTCTCCCTGGACGCAAGCGAAATCGCCCCCAGGGATTCCGGCTCGTCCATTTCGCCGTCGCCCATGAAGGCCCACACCTTGCGCTCGGCGGTTTCAGCCAGCCCGCGCCCCTCGAGGTATTTCATGAACCTCGCCTGATAGATCGCCATCAGGGGGCCGAGCCCCATGGACACTGTGGGGAATTGCCAGAAGTCGGGCATCAGCCAGGGATGGGGATAGGAGGAAAGCCCCTGTCCGTCGGATTCCTGCCTGAAATTCACCATCTGCGCTTCGGAAAGCCTGCCCTCCAGGTACGCGCGCGCATAAATGCCGGGAGCGGAATGTCCCTGGATGTAAACGAGATCGCCGCCGTGATTTTCTGAAGGGGCATGGAAGAAATGGTTGAAACCGACATCGTAGAGCGTCGCGGCGGAAGCGAAGCTCGCGATATGTCCGCCCAGGTCGGAGCCCCTGTTCGCGTTCACCACCATCGCCATGGCGTTCCAGCGGATATAGGAACGGATCCTGCGCTCGATTTCCAGATCGCCGGGCGAGCGCTCCTCGCGCTCGGAGGGGATGGTGTTGAGGTAAGCCGTGTTGACGTTGAAAGGCAGATAGGCGCCAGCCTTCCTCGCCCTTTCCGTCATTTTTTCCAGCAGAAAATGCGCGCGCTCCGCCCCTTCCTGCTGCAACACCCCTTCCAGGGCGTCCAGCCATTCCTGTGTTTCCTGCGGATCATGATCCGGCAAAGATGCCATATTCCTACCTCGAATCTGTTAAAACTGGACGTATTATACAGTTTCTTTGCGTCCCTTGCGCCTGACGCGCTCCGCAGCCTCCACGGTGTTCTCGAGCAGCATGGCGATCGTCATGGGACCCACCCCGCCCGGCACCGGCGTGATCAGGGAAGCCTTGAGCTTTGCGGATTCGAAATCGACGTCCCCTGCAAGCTTGCCGTCCTCCAGCCTGTTCATGCCGACATCGATCACGACAGCGCCCTCCTTGACCATGTCGCCCGTGACGAGATTCGGCCTGCCCACGGCAACCACCAGGATGTCGGCATCCCGGGTATGATGACCGAGATCGGGCGTCTTGGAATTGCAGATCGTGACTGTCGCCCCGCTGGAGAGCAGCATCACCGCCATCGGCTTGCCGACGATGTTGCTGGCCCCGACGATGACGGCATGCTTTCCCCTGATGGGCACATTTTCGTATTCGAGCATCTTCATGACTCCGTGCGGCGTACAGGGCTGCAGTCCCGGATTGCCCAGGAAAAGTGCGCCCACGTTGCAGGGATGGAAGCCATCCACGTCCTTCTCGGGCGAAATGGAGTCGAGCACGCGCCTCGCATCGAAATGAGCGGGAAGCGGCAGCTGGACCAGTATGCCGTGTATGGCCGGGTCGCGATTGAGGGCATGGATGCGCTCGAGCACTTCCTCCTGGGAAACCCGATCGGGCAGCGCAATGACTTCGGAACGGATGCCGGCATCGATGGATGCCTTTTCCTTGTTCCTCACATAAACCTTGGATGCCGGGTTTTCCCCGACAATGATCACGGCCAAGCCTGGCGGGGTGGAAAAATCCTGAACCTTGCGCCTGAGCGCTTCCCGCATTTGTTGCGCGATATGTTTTCCGTCGATGATTTTTGCACTCATGAGATTGTCCCGTTTCGAAAATATTCGCCCGCTTCCGTGATGATGGCATCCACCGGAATGTCGTTGCCTTCCAGGGGAATTGCGTCGACCATCTGCAGCGAAAAGGCTGCGGCAATGGAAGCCGCATCAATTCTTTTGCTGACGAGCAGCCTGTCGTAGAAGCCGCCCCCGTAACCCAGCCTCGCCCCGTCCCCGGAAAAAGCGACTCCGGGAACCAGGATGAAATCGATCAGCGAAAAATCCTCGATCGAATCGCCCCCTCTCGGCTCCCTGATTCCCCAGACCCCGGCTTCCAGCCCGTCTTCCAGATCGGTCACGAGATGAAGATCGAGGCCGCTTCTGTCCTTTCTCAACTTCGGCAGCAGCAGCGCCTTGCCGTCTTCGAGAACCTGCCTGACGAATCCTCCGGTCTCGAACTCGCTTCCGAAATTCATGTAGGCGAGCACCACCTGCGCCATTCTGTAGGCATCGAGCCCTATGATTTTATTCGTGATGGCAAGGCTCAGTGCTGCGCGGACCGCTCCCGGCAGCATGTCGCGCTTTGCGATTATACTTTTTCTGAGTGCGCGTTTCACGCTTGCCTGGTCGAGCGCCATCTGGTCAGAATGAAAACGCGGTGATGGGCTTGGCCTTCCAATTGTCCGCTGGATTCGCCAAGCCTTGTCCGATGCCGAGCCATCCCCGGCAGTCCGGAACGGCATCAGCCCGGATCTCGTCCGGCAGCGCTGCCCGAGCAGCCGGCATTGAAAAAATCCCGCACAGCAGCGCCTGACCCCCCTTCATCATTTCCTCGTATTTCGATGGCAATTCCGTATGTTATCACGTAACGGCAGCCTTCATTCATGGAGCGCGGGCAATGGTATAATCCCGCCATGAATCAGGAAAAAAAGCCGATCCGCAGCTTCGTCCTGCGCCAGGGCAGGCTGTCCAAAGCCCAGCAATCTGCGCACGAGAACCTTCTCCCCAAATACGGAATCCGCTTCGGCAACGAGCCGATGAGTCTCATTGAAGCATTCGGCCGGGATGCACCGAAAATCCTCGAAATAGGCTTCGGCATGGGCGGATCGACGGCCAGGATCGCCCAGGACAACCCAGACAAGGATTATCTCGCCATCGAAGTGCATACGCCGGGCATCGGAAGCCTGCTCAGGCTCATCGAGGAAAACCGGATCGAGAACATCAGGATCATCCAGCACGACGCAGTCGAAGTGCTGGAAAAGATGATCCCGGATGCTTCCCTTTCCGGGGTCCACATCTTTTTTCCGGATCCCTGGCCGAAAAAACGGCATCACAAGAGACGGCTGATCCAGCCGGGGTTGGTCGCGCTGCTGTGCAGGAAGCTCGAAGACGGCGGCTACGTTCATGCCGCAACGGACTGGGAAGAGTATGCGGCGCACATTCTCGCGGTCATGGAGGCCGAACCGCTGCTCTCGAATGCGGCCGAAGGCTATGCCGAAAAACCGGACTACCGCCCCCTCACCAAATTCGAGGAAAGAGGAATCAGGCTGGGGCATGCCGTGAGCGACATCATTTTCAGGAAGATCCCCGGAAACAGGGTCTAGCCACCCCAGAAAGAAGAGTGTTCCCTTGCCCTGTGGTGAAGGCACAGGATCTCCCCCTCGACAATCGGCATGGGCGCGCCGAGCAAGGCGCTCTCCATATACCTGGATTTGGAAAGGATGCGATAATCCTGGCAGTGGTTCGCGGACACCACCCGCTTCACCGCCTCCCGGAAAAGATCATCCGCGTCCCCCTCCGTGCCGAAGCGGCTCTCCCTGGCCGTAATTCGATAGGTGTTCGGTCCCGTGCTTTCGATGCTGCTTTTCGGCATCACCCCCATCTTTGGCGGAACGGACGTGCAGGCCGCGATCCCGAATGCCGCAGCAAGCCAGAACAACAGGCGAATCGTCGTCATTTTCCACCTCCGCATGATTCCGCCACATTCTATCATCGATTTCAGGTCGACAACCGCGGCTCACGAAGGCAAGAAAATCTGCAGCAACTCGTTGAGAAAGCGCCTTCCGTGAAGCGTCGGGACGACTCTCATGTGGTCCCGCGAAATGAAGCCCATCCTTTCGGCCCGATCCAGTTGCGGCAGTATGACCATCCGGGAAAGCCCGGTCCTTTCCTCGAAAAGACTCAGGGGAAACCCCCTGTTGAGCCTCAGCGCGTTCATCATGAATTCGAAAGGGACATCCTCCACGGCGACATCTTCCCCTTCCCCGATGGCGCTTCCGGACAGCATCTTTTCGATGTAATCCCTGGGATGCTTGCTGCGCACCTGCCGCCTTATCCTTCCCCCGGGCAGGGTGATCTTGGAGTGAGCCCCGGCACCTATGCCGATGTAGTCGCCGTATTCCCAGTAATTGCAATTATGGCGGCAATGCATGCCTGCCCTGGCAAAAGCCGAGGTTTCGTAATGCTCGTAGGATGCCAGCGCCTCTTCCACCCTGTCCTGCATCTCGAATGCCGCATCTTCGTCAGGAACGGCAGGAGGATGTTTGTGAAAAAGAGTATTGGACTCTATCGTCAGATGGTAAGCCGAAATATGCGGCGGATCGAAGGCGATCGCCCTGGAAAAATCCATCTTCGCCTCTTCGATGCTCTGCCCGGGAAGGGCATACATGAGATCAAGATTGACGTTTCCGAAATGCTTCAATGCCATCTCGACGGCGACGCAGGCCTGCCTGCCGTCGTGGATCCGACCCAGCGCGGCAAGATGCCTGTCGTTGAAACTCTGAATGCCTATCGACAGGCGATTGATGCCGGCATCCCTGAAAGCGGCGAACTTCTCGTATTCGAACGTGCCGGGATTGGCCTCCAAGGTCACTTCAGCCTCGGGATCCAGCCTGAGACGCGCCCGCATATCGGCCATTATTCTTTCGATCGAACGCGGGCTCATCAGGCTCGGGGTTCCGCCGCCGAAAAATACGCTCGCGACCCTTCTTCCCCAGATTTCGGGAAGAAAGTTCTCAATATCCCGCGTCAATGCCGAGACATAAGCCTCCTCGTCAGGATTTCCTTCGTGGGAATTGAAGTCGCAGTAGGGGCATTTTCTGACGCACCAGGGAATGTGGATGTAGAGAGAAAGCGGGGGGAGCGACTCGAAATTCAAAGCGATCCCAGCTTCTTCAGCAGATCAGACAGGGCACGAGCGCGGTGGCTCACCCGATTCTTGATTGCAAGATCCAGTTCAGCCGCGGTCTTTCCGAGCACGGGATCGAAGAACAGCGGATCGTAGCCGAACCCGCCCTCTCCGCGCGGCACTTGCAATATCTCGCCCTGCCACTTCCCTTCTGCGATCAGGGGCTCGGGATCCATGGCATGCCGAAGACAGACGATCACGCAATAATAATGCGCGCGCCTGTCCTCCGAGTTCTTGAGCGCGTCGAGCAGCTTCAGGTTGTTCTTCTCGTCGGACTTCGGTTCGCCCGCGTATCTCGCCGAATGAATTCCCGGTTCCCCGTTCAGCGCGGCGACGCATATCCCGGAATCGTCGGCAAGCGCGGCCATTCCGGTCAGCCGGCTGGCATGCCTCGCCTTCTCCAGCGCATTCTCCAGGAAGGTGGCATGCGGCTCTTCCGCATCAGGCACCCCGTACTCCGACTGGGCTGTCACGTCAAACTCCAGGGGGGAAAGTATCTGGCGAATTTCCCTCAGCTTTCCCTGATTGCCGCTCGCTATGACCAGCCTTTTCATGCCTTGCCTCTTGCGGGTCTTGCATGCTGCGTGCGGAAAGGTCTGCCGGGCTTCTTCATCCCCGTCCCGACAGGCTGGTAGCGCGGAACGAGATGACGCTTGCCGTTTCCGATCAGATCGGCCCGGCCCATCTTCATCAGCGCTTCCCTCAGAACGGGCCAGTTTTCCGGGTCATGGTAGCGCAAGAACGCCTTGTGCAGACGGCGCTGGGTCGCAGAGCGCGGAATGTAGACATCCTCGCTCTTTCTCGAAATTCTGCGCAGCGGATTCTTGCCGGTATGGTACATCGCGGTGGCGATCGCCATCGGGGACGGCAAGAATGCCTGAACCTGGTCGGCCCTGAATCCGTTTCGCTTCAGCCAGAGCGCAAGATTCAGCATGTCGCCGTCCGTCGTTCCGGGATGGGCTGCGATGAAATAGGGGATGAGGTACTGCTCTTTTCCCGCCTCTTTCGAATACTTGTCGAAAAGCGCCTTGAAACTGTCGTAAGCGCCGATTCCAGGCTTCATCATTTTCGAGAGCGGGCCTTCCTCGGTATGCTCGGGTGCGATCTTGAGGTATCCCCCGACATGGTAAGTCGCGAGCTCCTTGACGTACTCCGGCGACAGGACGGCGAGATCGTAGCGCAGGCCGGATGCGACCAGCACCTTCTTGATCCCGGGAAGATTCCTTGCCCGCCTGTAGAGCGAGATCAGCGGGCCGTGGTCGGTGCCGAGATTCTTGCAGATCCCCGGAAAGACGCAGGAAAGCCGCCGGCATTTCTCCTCGATCTCGGCGCTCTTGCAGGAGAGCCGGTACATGTTCGCGGTAGGCCCCCCGAGATCCGAAATCACTCCGGTGAAGGCGGGAGAAGTGTCCCTGATCGTTTCGATTTCCCGGATGATGGATTCCTCGGAACGGCTCTGAATGATTCGCCCCTCGTGCTCGGTGATGGAGCAGAACGTGCATCCCCCGAAGCAGCCCCGCATGATGGTAACTGAATGCTGGATCATTTCGAATGCGGGAATTTTCGCGCCGCAGTATGCCGGGTGAGGAAGGCGGCTGTAAGGCAGGCCGTAAACCCGGTCCATCTCTGCCGTGGTGAGCGGAATCGGCGGCGGATTGAGCCAAATCTCGCGATTTCCGTGGCTCTGGATCAGGGCTCTCGCATTTCCGGGATTGGTCTCCTGATGCAGAATGCGCGAGGTATGGGCGTAAAGCACGGGATCATCCTTCACCGCCTCGAAGCTCGGCAGGCGGATGGCCGTTTGCGAAGAGCCCGTCTTGTTCCTGGCGAAAGCGTCGACGGGATCCTGTTCCTCGCAGGCCGGCTTTTCCGCGTAAGGATCGGGATGGGGCGTGATTTCGCCCGGCTTGTCCACATGGGTCGAATCCAGTATTTTCCAGCCTGCCGGCTGCCCCTTCAGGAGAAATGCCGTTCCCCTGATGTCGGTCAGCGCCCCGACAGGCTCCCCTTTCGCAAGCCTGTGGGCGATCTCGACCACCTGGCGCTCGCCGTTGCCGTAGACGAGAAGATCGGCCTTGGCATCCACCAGCACCGAGCGCCTGACCTTGTCAGACCAGTAATCGTAATGCGCAATGCGCCTCAGGCTCGCCTCTATCCCTCCCAGAACGACTGGAACATCCGGAAAAGCCTCCCTGCAGCGCTGGGAATAAACCAGAACGCAGCGGTCCGGGCGCTTGTCCGGCAGTCCGTCGGGAGTATAGGCATCGTTGGAGCGTATCCGCCTGTCGGAAGTGTAGCGATTCACCATGGAATCCATGTTGCCGCCGGTGACGCCGAAGAAAAGATTGGGCTTGCCCAGCCTTCTGAAATCCGCAGCGCTCGCCCAGTCGGGCTGCGCGATGATCCCCACCCTGAATCCCTGCGCCTCCAGCAGGCGTCCGATCAGGGCCATGCCGAAACTGGGATGATCGATATAGGCATCCCCGGTCACCAGAATGACATCGCAGGAATCCCAGCCGAGCGCATCCATTTCCTCTTTCGATGCAGGAAGATGGGAGGAGATGCCGAAGCGCTTCGCCCAGAAAGGCTTGTAGGAAAAAATGTCGGGGGCTTTTTGCATGCGCCCTATTTTACTAGAGTTGCGGCTTCGCGCCTGCTCAAATATTTCCACGGAAGCGGAATGAGGCCAGGCACTTTTTTCCTGTATTCGGCATATCCTGCTCCGAAACGCTCGACCAGCATGCTCTCTTCGTGTCTGGAACCGAAAAAGAGATAGAGCGTCGCCATGACGCTCGTGGCAAGCCGTCCTGAATTCATGTCGGAAGACCAAATCAGCACCAGGGCGAAAGCGTACCAGGGATGGCGCACGAACCGGTGGAATGGGGAAATCTTGAAATTCCCCTCACTTTCCGGCTTCAGTCCCAGGAACGCTCCCATGTCGTAGTATCTGAGCGACCATAGGAAACCTGCCGCGGCAAGCCCCTGAAGCAGCCACGAAACATACCGCCATCCTTCCTCGAATTCCCAGAGGACGGGCCAGGACCGCCCCCAGAGCAGCCAGATTCCCGGAAGCAGCAGAATGACGGCCAGGATGTTGTAGGCCAGTCGGTAGGGAAGGCGGGGCCAGCGCGCATGAACCATGGCTTTTGCCCTGGAGGATGCCAGCCCAGAATGCAGGGCAAAATAGACAGCCCAGTAGGCCAGAATTGCCCTCATAGCCTGAACAGGGCGGCGAATACGATTTCCAGCAAGCCCAGAGAAAGATTGAATGCGATCAATTTTCTGATAGAGGCAAGCGCATCGCCCCCTTTCTGCCATTTCTCTTCGGCGACGGCATGCTTCAGCCTGGAAAAAGGAACGAAATAGAGGTAGAAATAAACGAGCATCATGACAATGCCGGTGCCGAACATCGCATGGATGCTCCATGGGACCGCATCGAATCCGCCGAGCAGCATGACCATGAAAAGGCCGCTTCCCAGCAGCAGTGCGATTGCGCTCCATACCCAGGGAAAGAAGCGCCTGAAAACGCCGACCCAAAGCAGGAGCCTCTGGGGAGGGGAAAGCAGTTCGGCGGCGGCCGGGCGCAAAGCCATGTAGGCGAAGAACATGCCGCCGACCCAGAGAACCGCGCCGAAAAGATGCAGGAATATTGATATAACCATGGTTTCCTCAAGTTGAAATGTAATGAACGTGCACAAACTGCTTGCGATTTCCGCGGCTGCGCTGACCGTCATCAGCGTGCACTTCCTGGACTTTCGAGTCTCAAGCTTCGTTCTCGATCATGCGGGGAAGCGCCTCTTGCTCGGCCGCAGCGTCTCTTCCCTGCCGGACGGGCTGCTCCTTACGGTCATCATCGCGAGCATGCTCTCCTGGACCGGCTATTTCCTGCTTTCACGACGGGGCATAGCCGACCGCCGCACCCGCTTTTTCAAGCTGATCGGCATTTCCCTGCCCATGGCCTTCGCCATCAAGTCACTCCTGAAATGGGTTTTCGGCAGGATGGATGCACGGGCATGGATCCTCCACCCTGACGAATACGCCTTCCACTGGTTCCACGGCGGACAGGGCTTTCAGGGATTCCCTTCAGGCCACATGCTGGTATTCACCCCGCTTCTCCTCGCCCTTTGGAATTTCTATCCCCGCTACAGGAAAATTTTCCTGCTGGCATGGCTGGGGCTCGCCCTTGCCCTGGTGGCCACCGAATATCATTTCCTGGGCGACGTGATCGCAGGAGCTTACCTGGGGTTTCTCGTCTACGTCGGGACGCGCCGATATTCAAATCGCTGAACCGTCAGGCGCCGCGCACCAGCAGGACCGGCACTTTCGAAATGCGCACGATGCCTTCCGCCACGCTGCCCATGAGGAGGTGGCGCAGTCCCGTCCTGCCATGCGTTCCCGCAACGATGAGATCCGCGCCCCATTCGCCCGCATCCTGAACGATGACTTCACTGATGCCCTGCCCCACCTTCTCGGTTTCCAGGAGCTTGGTTTGCGCATCCGGGAAGAGCGCCTGTGCCTTCTCCAGCACCGCGCGCCCCGCTTCGATCTGCGCCTTTTCCACCCCGAGCATGTCGCCGTACTCGGATCCCGCAACGATCGCCGCCTCGTCTATCACGTAAACCACGCGCAGTTCGGCCTTTTGATCGCGGGCGAGCCCTATCGCCTGATCGAGCGCGGCGTTGGACGTTTTGCTGCCGTCCACGGGCACCAGTATGCGTTTGTACATGAGCGCTCCCATTGTCATCGATTCGATGTTATAAAGATTACTTCATTCCCCGGGAATCGGGTAGAAAAATGTTCAGCAAATTCATATATACTTCTTGAATCCCTTTGCAAAGACGGATCGCCATGGCGCCCGAAGAAACCCAGCCCAACATGAAAGAGACTGCCAGGCTCTGGTTCGCTGCATTTCTGGCCGGCATCCTGGGCGCAATGGCGATGTATCTTTTCCATACCCTGATCGACGGCATGGAATGGCTTCTGACCCGACATACCGGAAGCCTGGTTCAGGATGCGCTTTCCCTGCCGGTGTGGCTCAGAATACTGGTCCCGACGGGGGGAGGAATCCTGGCAGGACTCGTCCTCCATTTCGGAAGAAGCTGGGCGACCGCCCCCCACATCGACTACATCGACGCAGCGCGCGAAGGCAGCATCGAGCTCAACGATCGCACGAATGCGGTTCGAACGCTTTCGTCGCTGTTCTCCGTCGGATCCGGGGCTGCGATCGGGCGCGAAGGCCCGATGGTGCAGCTCTCGGCCTGGTTCGCATCCTGGCTCGCAAAAATATTTCCCGTGCCGAAGAATCAGCGCAATGCCATCCTGGTATGCGGCATCGCGGCAGGCATCGGCGCCGCCTATCATGCTCCGGTTGCCGGGGTCGTTTTCGTGCTCGAGCTCGCACTGGGGTTTTTTGCGCGCCACACGGTCGCACCAGTCCTGATATCCGCAGTGACTTCCGGCGCACTGATCTTCTGGATGGTCGAGCCCAGCCCGCTTTACGTCATGCCTCCCGTCCCACCCCTGCCCGTCACGCCCCAAAGCCTCCTCGTCGCTCTCGCAGCAGGAGTGGCTTCTGGCGTGCTCGGCCTGGGCCTGCTCAAATTCATCGAAAAATCGAAAGCAGCCTTCGCCCTGATCAAACCGCTCTGGATTCGCCTGGGATTGGGCGGCCTGGTGGTCGGCCTGCTTTCCGCCCCTGTTCCGGAAGTGTGGGGCAACGGCTACGATGTCGTAACCAGAGTGCTGAACGGGGGGCTCACCTGGAACTGGGTCGCAGCTGTTCTCGTCTCGAAAGTCGTGGCAACGGTAGTGAGCACCTCTTCCGGGGCCATCGGCGGCATATTCACGCCGACTCTCTTCGTCGGGGCGACGAGCGGCTACCTGCTCGGATCAATAGCGGGAGCCGACCCGGTCATTATGGCAATCATATGCATGGCCGCAGTTCTTTCCGCGGTCACGCATGCGCCGCTGATGGCCATCGTCATGGTGCTGGAAATGACCAACCAGTTCCATCTGGTTCTGCCGGTGATGCTCGCCTGCGGCGCCTCCTATGCGGTGAGCACGCAATTCGGCGCGAAGCCGCTCTACGGCAACCCGATCGAACATCATGCCTAAAGCCTGAACTCCTCGGGATTTTCGAGCAGCAGCTTCCCGTCGACTTCGTACTTTCCAAGCAGATTCCTGCCCACATCGAGCCAGTGCTCACTTCCATTCTCTATGGCTTCAGAAAGAGGACCGGGGTCGCCTGCAGCACACCATGCCCGATAAGCCTCGATCGCAAGCGGAAAAAGCTCGCGCCGCATGCCGGACAGGTTTTCGAAATAGAAATGCAGGGAGCATTCCTCGCCCCTTTTGATCAGCCCGGGCAGGGTGGACAGACAGTCGGCGAGAAGGTCGCGCACTGCGCGCACGATCACCTCGGTCTTGATCGAGGCTGCATCCGACACCATAGCCTCCCATCCTCGCCCCAGCATTTCGCCTGCCATGCCTTCGCCCAGCTCATGGAGAATGACGGCTTCGCATTCCCTTTCCGTAGCGACCTCGAGAGCGGCATCGGGAGTGGATGCGTCATGGCAATACGCCGCATCTCCGCGCTTTTTCCAGAGCCCCTCCCAAACCATCCGCCTTACCGCGTCCCTGCGCAGGAATATGGTTCCATTCTGAAAGGCCGCGGTAGGCGCGACGAGATCCCTCGCGTATTCGCAGTCTGAGACCAGAATGGTGTAGTCTCCCCGGACTTCTTTTCTCGACAGCCTGCCCAGAAAGAAATGAGGTTTCCCGAAACGCCCGTAGCCCGCGCCGTAAACATAGCCTTCGGGAACGATCAGGCGATTGACGGCCATGCTGTCGAATGGATCTATTTCCCCGTCGATGCGCAAAGGAGAATAGGGCAGATCCTCGAATTCGCTCCAGAGTTTCTCGCGCTCGACAAGCCAGTTTCCCACCTCGCCTTTCGGTAGGCTCGCCGAATAGGGAATGCCATTTTCCCAGCGGTAGTACTGCTGCATTTCCAGGAGATAAGCGCACATCGTCATGCTTCGCGCATGGCGTGCGTCTGTGATGTGGCAGTTATGCTGGACGGCTTCTATCAGCGCGTGAAAATCCCTCATTCGGCATCTCCGCATTCGTATTTGAATTATTAGCACGAAAGGATGGCAAACGAAAGCCTGAAAATGTGATATTTTAGACTGTACCGCATAAAGGCTTCGGAGAAGAAGATGCAGTTGATCACCGCAGAAGAAGCACGAAAACTTGTCGAATTGGGCCAGGAATGGCGGAAGAACAACCTAGTCGACATCCTCGAAAAAACCATGAACGACATCGGCAGGGCCTCCCTGGTCGGGAAAAAGGCCATCACCATAGAAAGCATATCCAGCCAGGTGAATCTCTCCGCATTCCAGAATGAACTGACGGGCCTGGGCTTCAATGTCAAAATCCTGAGCTATCCCTGGCCGCCGAGGTGCATCGAAATCTCCTGGTGAAATTCTTCACCCGGGGACGATTTCCGGAAAGCCTGCCGCGTTCCGAACGACTTCCGTTCCCATTTCACGGCAGAGACTTGCGATGCGACTGGCCACGAATTCATGCTGTGCACCGACTGCGGGAATTGCCCTGCAATCTTCGATGCAGATCGGATGGATGCGTATTTTTTCGAGGCGGGTTCGCGCAAGTTCCAGTTCGAAAAGAAGTTGGCGGTCGTTCATGAATTCCGAATCGACGCAATAATCGTCGACAAGGTCACCACAGGCATAAAGGATCGGCCGCCCTTTGTAGATTTCAACCCCCTGGAATACATGGGGGCTGTGTCCGTAGAGCACACCGTAGCCCATGTCAATCACGGATCTGGCCAGTTTCCGGAATTGCCGGGAGGGTCGATTGATCATGTTCGGCCCCCAGTGCAAGGAAAGCATGGGCCAATCCACGGAACCCATTTCCTCCAGCATCTCATGAAACCGTGAAAGCGCGGCTTTTTCGTCGGAAAAATCGACATAATTGATGCCGGGAGAGGAAGGTCCAGCGGAAAAATCCACCTGATGGTCGCAGAAAGCGGCCATTTTGAACGTGATTCCGTTTCTTTCCGCAAACACCGGGCTCGAAGCCTCCAGATTGTTCCTGCCCGCTCCTGCATGACCTATGGCGAATTCGTCGAGAAGCTCCAGGGTACTCTCCAGTCCACCGTAGTCGAAATCGAGAACATGGTTGTTGGCGAGACTGACAATGTCGATTCCGGCCCGTGCAAGACTATCCGCTGCCTTTACGGGTGCACCGAAGTAAAATGCCTTGGGCGCACCTCCCCACAAGACCTTGGAGGAAGTGATGGCGCACTCCAAATTGATTATGACAAGATCCGCCTGTTTCAGTATCGGGGAAATCTTTCCCAGAGGATATTCCGCCCCCTTCCTTTCTATCCAATGCCCGACATTTCTGCCAAGCATGACGTCTCCGCCCAATATCAGCCTCGCCTTTTCCATGTTGCCTCCTATACCGGATCATAGACCAGGAGCGAATCATGACGCCTTGCGAGCTTGCGGAAGAAGCCGGCTGGCGCATTTCCGTCGGGCGGGGAATTGGTCTCTCTTCGATTGACTTTCGATGCCCATGCCGCAGGAATCAGATGTAAAATCCTGAACAGCGCTTTTTCCAAAATCACCATGAAACTTCTTCGCTACGGCCAGACAGGCCGGGAAAAACCCGGACTGCTCGACGAAACAGGCAAAATCCGCGATCTGTCCGGCCTGCTGGACGACATCACGCCGAGGATATTGGCGCCAGAAGCGCTCGAAGCCCTGAAAGCAATCAATCCGGAGCTGCTTCCTCTGGTCGAAGGCAATCCCCGGTTCGGCGTTCCATGGACCGGAATCTCGAAATATGTCGCAGTCGGCCTCAATTACCGCGACCATGCGCTTGAGGCCGGCATGCAGGTTCCGCTGGAACCCACCCTGTTCCCCAAGTGGCTCAGCTGCCTCTCCGGCCCCAACGACGACATCGTGCAGCCGCAAGGCTCCACAAAGCTCGACTGGGAAGTGGAGCTGGGCATCGTTATCGGCAGCCGGGCTCGCAGCGTTGCAGAACACGAGGCGCTGAGATTCGTCGCCGGATTTTGCCTTGCCAACGACGTTTCCGAGCGCGCCTTTCAGCTCGACCGCAGCGGCGGGCAATGGGGAAAAGGCAAAGGATTCGACACGTTCGGACCGGTAGGCCCTTATCTGGTGACGGTGGACGAGGTGGGCGACCCGCAGAATCTCGATATGTGGCTATCCGTGAACGGCGAGCGCAAGCAGTCCGGAAACACTTCGAACATGATCTTCTCATGCAGCCATCTCGTGAGCTATTGCAGCCGCGTGATGACGCTGGAACCGGGAGATCTCATCATTACCGGAACTCCGCCGGGAGTCGGCATGGGACTCAGGCCGCCGCAATATCTTCGGCCTGGGGATATCGTCGAGCTGGAAATTTCCAAACTCGGGCGTCAGCGGCAAAAGGTCACCGGAATCCCTTGAAAGTTTACTGAATCGCTTGGTCTTTCGGCAAAAAAGACTATAATGATTCTCGAATATTGAGCGGAGGAAATGCCATGTCGGAGAAACTGTTCGCGGCAGCGAAGTCGGGAAACACTGCATTGGTGAAGTCGCTTCTGGAAGACGGGGCGGAGGTCAATGTAGCGGACGAAAGGGGCTGGACCGCCCTCTTCATGGCCTGCCACAATCCCGAGATCGACAGGGGATTTCCGGAAGTCGTCGAAACGCTGATTCAGGCAGGCGCGGATTTCGAGAAGCCGATAGGCTACGGCATCAGGCCCCTCATGCTTGCGGCGGGCTACGGGGAAGCAGGCGTAGTGGAAGTGCTGTTGCGTGCAGGGGCGCAGGTTCGCGCCAAGAACGAGGGAGGCAGAACCGCCCTGCAAATGGCGACCGACAAGAACTATATCGATGTCATCAATCTGCTATGGGAAGCCGAAATGCTGTCCGGGGAAATCGGAAGCTGCGGCTCCACACCCTCCTCCGCTGCCAAGGTAGTGACCTTCACCAAGCTCGAAAAGCGCTGAGTCCGAATCGACGGGGCGATCAGCTCTCTGCGCGATGCACGTCTCGCGCGGCCAGCATGGCGAGCAGACGCGCTTCCTTTTCCTCGTCGAAACCGCAGCGTGGAATACGCCTCGCGGAATTTTCAAAGGTGCCGAACAGCATGTCCCATATCGGAATGCCGTAGTTCTTCGAATGCTTTTCATATTCGTGGTGGACCCGGTGCATCTCGGGGCGGACAATAAAATAGCCCAGCCAGACAGGAGTCCTGACATTGGTGTGCTCCCACGCATCGAAAAGCCCGACCCAGAACAGGCACCAGCCGGCAGCCAGGGGATCGAGCCCGAGCAGGGCATAGGCAACCAGGCTGATGATGAAAGCATTGGATGCAAAATCAGCAGGATGGCCGTAGAAGGTCGTCAGCACCTCGATTCGCGCGGGGCTATGGTGAATCTGGTGAAAAACCCGCCAGAGCAGATTGCTCGCATGCCGCATCCTGTGCCACCAGTAGACCAGAAAGGTCACGC
>JAJZQY010000073.1 GCA_021806605.1 Pseudomonadota bacterium | reverse complement strand
GGCCATGTAAACTCCTCGAAATCTGGGTAAAATCGAAAATGATACGTTTATTCGCTTCCTTTGGCAAGACAAAATATAATGCGCAAATCGCATCCACCGGGTAGAACATGAACTTGTTGAAAGCGCTTGCAGCCACGAGCAGCATGACGCTGCTCTCGCGCATCATGGGGTTCGTTCGGGAAGTGATCATCGCCGGGGTTTTCGGCGCCGGCCTTTATACCGATGCATTCTTCGTCGCGTTCAAGATCCCCAATCTGTTGAGGCGCCTGTTCGCCGAAGGGGCCTTTTCCCAGGGCTTCGTTCCCGTGCTGGCCGAATACAAGACCAGGCGCGGGGAGGAGGATACTCGTGTGCTCGTGGACCACGTTTCCGGGCTCATGGCGCTCGTTCTTTTCGTGGTCACCTTGATCGGGGTGGCGGCGGCTCCCGTCGTCATCTATGTCAGCGCACCGGGATTCTCCCAGGATGCCGTCAAGTTCGATCTCACGGTGGCGCTTCTGAGGGTCACTTTTCCCTATATCTTCTTCATTTCCCTGGTATCGCTCGCGGGCGGCATTCTCAACACCTACAGCCGATTTTCCGTTCCCGCTTTCACGCCTGTCCTGCTCAATGTCTCCTTCATCGCCTGCGCGCTTTTCCTTGCGCCGCATGTGCACCCGCCGGTGCTCGCGCTTGCCTGGGCGGTGTTTCTGGGCGGCGTGCTGCAATTGCTGTTCCAGGTGCCATTTCTGCTTCAGCTGCACATGCTGCCGAGGTTCAAGCTGGATCTTGCCGATCCCGGGGTATGGCGCATCCTGAAATTGATGGGATCGGCCGTTTTCGGCGTTTCGATCAGCCAGGTGAGCCAGCTGATCAACACCATTTTCGCTTCCATGCTTGTCACGGGGAGCGTTTCCTGGCTGTATTATGCGGACAGGCTGATGGAATTTCCTGCGGGAATGCTCGGAGTCGCTCTGGGCAGCATCCTGCTTCCCAGTCTGGCGCGGCATCACGCCGAGAACAGCCATGACGAGTATGCGAAGCTGCTGGACTGGGGCTTGCGGCTCACCTTTCTCCTCACGCTGCCCGCCGCGCTCGCGCTCGCCCTGCTTGCAGCGCCGCTGGTTGCGACGCTCTTCTACCACGGTGCATTCAACGCGCACGATCTCTACATGACGCGCAACGCGGTTCTCGCCTACAGCGTCGGCCTCCTCGGCCTGATCCTGGTCAAGGTGCTCGCGCCCGGCTTCTATGCGCGCCAGGACATCAAAACGCCGGTCAGGATAGCGATCCTCACGCTTTGCCTTACCCAGCTGATGAATCTTGCCTTCATCGGCGTTTTGAAGCATGCCGGGTTGGCGCTTGCGATCGGCCTCGGTTCCTGCTTCAATGCGGCCATGCTGTTCAGGGGGCTGAAGAAATCCGGGGTCTATCTTCCTCAGCCGGGATGGACGCTGTTTTTTGCCAGGATACTGCTTGCGCTCGCCGTGATGGGTGCCCTGATCTGGTACGCGTCGGGCAGCGTCGAATCCTGGCTGAAAGACTCCATGCTGCATCGCGCCCTGCATCTTCTTCTTCTCGTGGTCCTGGGGGCTTCCTCCTACTTCGCGACGCTCAGGCTCGTCGGAGTGCGGCTCGCCGATTTCGCGAAGCGCGGCGCCTGAGCGGCGCTTCCTCAGGTATAATGTCGCTTTCGATTTTCGTTTGCGGAGTTTGACATGCCGATTTACGAATACAAGTGCGCTTCCTGCGGATTCACCAAGGACTGCATCCAGAAAGTGAGCGATGCCCCCCTCACGGTTTGCCCGGAATGCGGCAAAGAAACCTTCTCCAAGCAGCTTTCCGCCCCGGGATTCCAGCTCAAGGGCAGCGGATGGTATGCAACCGATTTCAAGGGAAGCGCCAAGCCGGCGACAGAGGCCAAGCCGGAAGCCAAATCCTCGGAAGAAGCAGCCTGATGAAGCGCTACTTCATCACCGGGCTTCTGATCTGGGTGCCGCTCGGCATCACCTTCTGGGTGCTGCGCCTTTTGATCGGCACCATGGATCAGACCCTTCTGCTGCTTCCGGCGCACCTGAGGCCCGAGGCCCTGTTCGGCTTTTACATTCCGGGATTCGGCGTCATCCTGACCCTCCTGGTGGTTTTTCTCACCGGACTTTTCACGACCAACATCATTGGCCAGCGGCTCCTGATGTTCTGGGAAGGGTTGCTCTCCAGAATTCCAGTCGTGAAATCCATCTACTACAGCGTAAAGCAGGTTTCCGACACCCTTTTCTCCAGCAACGGCGAAGCCTTCAGAAAGGCGCTGCTGGTCCAGTATCCCAGGGAAGGATCGTGGACGGTGGCATTTCTCACCGGGCAGCCCGGCGGGGATGTCGCCAACCATCTCGATGGCGATCACGTCAGCGTCTATGTTCCCACGACTCCGAATCCCACCTCCGGATTTTTCCTCATCATGCCGAGGCAGGATGTCATCGAGCTCGACATGAGCGTTGACGACGCGCTCAAATACATCATTTCAATCGGGGTGGTTCCCCCCGGCGGCAAGAACTGAAACTTCAAGAATACAATCATGCGTACAGACTATTGCGGCAACATCGATACCAAACATTTGGACAGCACCGTCACCCTTTGCGGCTGGGTGCATCGCAGGCGCGACCACGGCGGGGTGATCTTCATCGACCTGAGGGACCGGGAAGGACTGGTTCAGGCGGTTTTCGCGCCGGAGCATCCGTCGACGTTCACTCTTGCCGAAAAGGTGAGGAGCGAATATGTCCTGAAGATTGCCGGGCGGGTGAGGAGAAGGCCGGAGGGGACGGTGAACCCCAACCTCAGGAGCGGGGAAATCGAGATCGACGTGACCGAGCTCGAGATCCTCAATCCTTCACTCCCGCCGCCTTTTCTCATCGAGGACGAGAATCTCAGCGAAACGGTGCGTCTTGCGCATCGCGTGCTTGACTTGCGCCGTCCGCAGATGCAGGCGAATCTCAGGCTGCGCTACAAGGTCGCGATGGCGATGAGGCGTTACCTGGACGAAAAGGGGTTCATCGATATCGAAACCCCGATGCTCACCAAATCGACCCCGGAAGGCGCACGCGACTATCTCGTGCCGAGCCGGGTCCATTCAGGGCATTTTTTCGCGCTTCCCCAGTCTCCGCAGCTTTTCAAGCAGATGCTGATGGTGGCGGGATTTGATCGCTATTACCAGATCACCAAATGTTTCAGGGACGAGGATTTGCGCGCCGACAGGCAGCCGGAATTCACCCAGGTCGACATCGAAACTTCCTTCCTGGCTGAAGGAGAGATCATGGACCTCATGGAAGAGATGATCCGCAAGCTGTTCAAGGACACGCTGGGCGTCGAACTTGCGAACCCGTTTCTCAGGATGACCCATGAAGTCGCCATGACGAAATACGGTTCGGACAAGCCCGATCTCAGGGTGAAGCTGGAACTCACCGAACTCACCGATCTGATGAGAACGGTCGAATTCAAGGTGTTTCGCGCGGCCGCCGACATGAAGGGGGGGCGGGTCGCTGCTATGAGGGTGCCCGGAGGGGCCGCGATTTCCAGGAAGGAGATCGACGACTACACGGCATTCGTCGGCATTTACGGCGCAAAAGGGCTCGCCTACATCAAGGTAAACGAGGACGGACTGCAGTCCCCCATCCTGAAATTCCTGCCCGAGGACGTGATTCAGGCGATACTCGAAAAGACCTGCGCGGTAGCCGGGGACCTGATCTTCTTCGGCGCGGACAAGGCCAAGATCGTCAACGACGCGCTCGGGGCGCTCAGGGTCAAGATCGGCCACGAGCGCAATCTGCTGGATCCGGGATGGAAGCCGCTTTGGGTGGTGGATTTTCCCATGTTCGAGTATGACGAGGAAGAAAAGCGCTGGGTTGCGCTCCATCATCCCTTCACTTCACCCAAGGATGGCCACGAGGATCTGCTGGAGCAGGATCCCGGTTCCGCGCTTTCCAAGGCTTATGACATGGTCCTGAACGGGTGGGAGATCGGCGGCGGGTCGGTGAGGATACACAGGGAGGAAGTTCAGTCCAAGGTTTTCCGGGCGCTCAACATAGGGAGCGAGGAGGCTCAAGAGAAATTCGGTTTCCTGCTGGACGCGCTTCAGTACGGCGCCCCCCCCCATGGCGGAATCGCTTTCGGGCTGGACCGGGTGGTGACGATGATGGCGGGGGCGGAATCGATCAGGGACGTGATCGCCTTTCCCAAGACCCAGCGCGCCCAGTGCCTGTTGACCCAGGCGCCTTCCGCAGTCGATGAGAAGCAGTTGCGGGAACTCCATATCCGCCTGCGCGAATCGCAAGTCGCCAAGGGCTGATGCGGATTCTCCATGCTTCCTTCCTGGTGTCGAATCTGGAAGCGTCCCGCCGCTTCTACGGAGACTTGCTGGGGCTGAAAGCCGATCCCGGAAGGCCTGATCTGGGTTTCCCGGGAATCTGGTACGATCTCGAACCCGGGCAGCAGATTCATCTGCTGCAGTTGCCCGACTCGGATTCCGGGAGAATTGCTCCCGAACATGCCGGACGGGACAGGCATGTGGCCTTGTCAGTCCCGAACCTCGAAGCCCTTTCCGCCAGGCTTCTTGATGCAAAAATCCAGTTCAGCTTGAGCCGCTCCGGGAGGCGCGCGCTGTTCTGCCGGGACCCCGACGGCAACGCCCTGGAATTCGTCGAGTCATGAAGTCGCTCGCAGCGCTGATTCTTCTTGCGTTCATCTGGGGCTACAACTGGGTGGTGATGAAGTCGGCTCTTCAGGGTATCGGCCCGTTCCAGTTCGCCGCGATGCGCACCTTCTTCGCGGCGGTCCTGATGCTGCTGCTCCTGCCGCTGTTGAAAAGGCCGCTGCGCCCCACTTATATTCGACAGACTGCCCTGATCGGGCTGCTCCAGACTTGCGGCTTCACCGGGCTCATCGTTCTGGCGCTGGTCACGGGCGGGGCGGGGAAGGTCGCGGTATTGAGCTACACCATGCCTTTCTGGGTGATGCTGCTCGCCTGGCCGCTCCTTGGGGAGAAAATAAGGGGGCTGCAGTGGGTCGTCGTCGCGGCATCCTGTGCAGGCCTGATTTGCATTCTCGAACCCTGGCATATGAAGGGGAGCGTTCTGAGCGACCTGCTGGCTGTGTCTGGAGGACTGTGCTGGGCGCTTTCCGTGATTGCCGCCAAGAAGTTGCACAAGGCTGCGCCAGAAATGGATCTTTTTTCCTTCACTGCATGGCAGATGCTGATCGGCTCCCTTCCGCTTGTCTTCATCGCCCTGGCATTTCCGGCAAAGCATGTTGTATGGACCCATTATCTTGCGGGGGCGGTGCTTTACAATGTCGTTGCGGCGAATGCCCTGGCCTGGTTGCTCTGGCTTTATGCCCTACGGAACCTCTCTGCCGGGACGGCGAGCATGGTTTCCCTGCTCGCTCCGGTGATAGGGGTGCTTGCGGCATGGCTGCAGCTCAGGGAAGTGCCCTCGCCTCTGGAAGCGCTCGGAATGATGCTGATCGGCTT
>JAJZQY010000072.1 GCA_021806605.1 Pseudomonadota bacterium | reverse complement strand
GGGCTGACGAGCAGCGGCAGATAGGGAGAAACGTTGATCAGGTCGTGGAATACGTCGTTGGCATAGGTGCTCGCGACTGCGAACAGCACCGCGACCATCCCGACGCAGACCGCCCCGCCCCAGAATATGAGCCTGCGCTTCCAGTAACTGGTCGAGAACCAGATGTATTTCGAGCGGCGGTAAACGCGGTTGTGCATGGAAAAAGTATATCAGAGTTTCAGGAAGCTCTGAATGACTCCGGCGAACCTGCTAGCCGACATCGGAAACGCCCGCGCGCAGCAGCTGGCGGTGGATCACCCACATCCCGACGCAGGCTATCCCGACCACGACGATCCACTCGAGCGGCTCCAGCGAGGTCAGGCCGAAAAAGCCGTCCATGAGCGAACTGTAAACCGCAAAGACATGGAAAAGCACTGCGCCTGCCAGAATCGCCCATACGCTCCAGCGCTGGCGCCAGGTGGCGGAAGCCCCCCTTTCGATGACGGAGACGCGGAATACGGCATAGAGCGCCATGAACACAATGACAGAAACCGCCCCGGTTCTCCCTTCCATGGGATCGCTGTCCATGAAATAGAAATTGACGTAAACGAAGAGCGAGAAGAAGGCGATGGAAAATCCGGCGACGAGGGCGAACTTGGTCGTGTCGTACAAAAAATGCCTGAGCGACTGCCTTTCGAACACGGGAGTCATGAAAGTCAGGATCGTCGTGGGAATGCCTATGGTGAGCATGTCTATCCAGGTGATGTAGCGTGGGCTCAAGGGGAACTCCAGCCCCACGAAGCCGGAAAACAGAATGAAGAAAAGCGTGTAGATGTTCTTGGTGAGAAACAGCCGGGAGACGCGCCTGATGTTGTAGATGATCCTGTCGCCTTCCTCGGAAGCTGCGGGAAGATAGGTGAACGCATCCTTCAGGAGGATGATGTCGGAGACATCTCTTGCCGCAGCTGATCCGCTGTTCATGGCGACTCCGATATCGGCCTGCTTGAGGGCCGGGATGTCGTTGAGACCGTCGCCCACCATGCCGACGAATTCTCCCGATTCCTGCAGGCATTTCACGATCTGCAGCTTCTGCTGCGGATCCAGGCGCCCGAAAAACTGGCCGCGCGCAATTGCCGCGGCAAATTCCGGAGAGTCTGCGGGCGGCAAGTCTTCGCCGCTCAAGAGATCCCCATGCACCGACATGCCGGCTTCCCTGGCCAGTGCCGCAACGGTTTCCGGATGATCCCCGGAAAGAATCTTGAGCCTGACCTCGCGCGACTCGTAAAACCGGATCGCATCCGCGACGTCCGGCCTCAGTTCGTCGCGCAGCACGATGAAGGCCAGCAGAGCCAGCTCCTCCCTGTGGGGAATGGGCTGCGGCGTCGCCCCGAATGCGAGCACGCGAAATCCCTTCTGCCTGAAGTCCGTCAGCATCGATTCCTGCGAAGCGCTCAGGCTTCTCCCGAAAAGCGCGTCCGGCGCCCCGAGCCACAGGGAAATTTCGCTTCCGTCTTGATCCCTCACCCGCACGGCGCTCATCTTCTGGCCCGAAGAAAAAGGAAATTCGTCGAGCACTTCGCAGGCTATGCCGGGATACTTCGCTTCGATGGCGAGCAGGGTCTGGTTCTTCTCCCCCGCGGACGCCGTGAGCAGCCTTATCCTGCGCACCGTCTCGTCGTAGGAAGAACCCAGAAAGACGAGTTCCTCGAAATTCAGCCTGTTGGTGCCGAGGGTGCCGGTCTTGTCCATGCAAAGGGTGGTGATGTGGCTCATGGATTCGATGGCGCAAAGCCGCTGCACCAGCACATGGCGCCTTGCAGCGCGCAAAGAGCCGAGCGCAAAGGCGAGCGTCAGTATCAGCACCAGCCCCTCGGGGACCAGGGATTTGATCACGGTCACGATGGAAAGGATGTTCGCGGCGATCGGCACCTGCTTGATGAAATTCGCAAGCAGCAGGAGCAGCACGAAAAGGATCATCACCGCGGTCAGAACCTGGATGATCGAATTGACATCGTGCTGGAGGGGGGAGCGCATGTTCCTGTATTTCCTCGCCTGTTCGGAAAGCGCGTTGGCCCTGGAGCCGGCTCCCACGCCGGTTGCGACATAGCGCCCCGATCCTCTCATGCAATAGCTTCCGGAAAAGATCGCCTCCCCGCGCTGCTTCTCCACGGCATGCGATTCTCCGGTGAGCAGGGATTCGTCCATGAAGGCCGGCACGGAAGAGACCAGAATACCGTCGGCGACGATCTGGTCGCCCGGCCCGAAAACGACCAGGTCGTCCCGGACGACCTCCTCGCTCCTGATCTCCAGTTCCAGCCCTTCCCTGATCACGACGGCGTTCTTCCTGCGCAGCAGGGCTATCCTGTCCAGCGCCCATTTGGCGCGCAGTTCGCCGACTATCCCGACAAGCATGTTGCCGAAGGTCACCAGGGAAAGGAAAAGGGCGTCGCTGTAGGATTTGATGGAAAGCAGCGCTGCGACCGAACCCGCCAGGATGCCGTTGAACAGGGTGACGATGTTGCTGCCGAGGATTCCTGAAACCGGGCGGGAAGTGGCCTTCTTGACCCAGTTCGTCTGCCCGTCTCGTATCCTCTGGGCGACCTCTTCATGGGTCAGGCCGCCTTCCTTCACGGCGGGAATATCCGAAATTTTGCGCATCAGGCTTTATAACAAAAAGGAGCCGATGCAGGCAACCCTTCATGGCGCATGCGTATTGCATGAAGCGGACGGCAATTCGGTATACAATCGGCTTTCTGCAAAAGGATAAACATGCTCCTGCTCGGCCTTGACCTTGAAACCGGCGGCGAATTCAACGGCCCCGGCGACCGCAACTTCATCATCGAAATCGGCCTGGTATTGTGGGACACGGATTTCGGCCAGCCCGTCGAAATTTATTCCGTTCTCATCGACAACGACCGTCCGATATCGCCGGAAGCTGCGGAATACACCGGAATATCGGATGCGCTCCTGAAGAAGCACGGGTCGAAACCCGACATCAGGGTACTCAATCCGGTCAAGGCCTTGCTGGAAAAATCCGATTATGTCGTGGCCCACAACGGGCGGGATTTCGACCGCCCGCTGATGGAGGCTTTCTTCAGCCAGCAAAGCCACAGGATGCCGGCCAAGCCCTGGATCGACACCCTGTACGACGTCGACTATCCGAGGAACTGCACCAGCCGCAACCTCACCTATCTCGCAGGTTTCCACGGCATCCTGAACAGCTTCCCGCACCGGGCCGTCACCGATGTGCTGACCATGCTGACCGTCCTGTCCCGCTACGACATCGCAAACGTGATCGCCAACGCCAGCAACCCGAGACTCGTCGTCAAGGCAGAAGTCGGCTTCAGCGAGCGGGAAAAAGCCAAGGCGAAACGCTTCAATTGGGAGTCCCCAGGGGGCAGAACCGGAACCAAATTCCCGAAAAGCTGGGTCAGGGTCATACGCGAAGACCAGCTCGAATCCCTGAAGCAGGAATGCGACTTTCCCGTGGTGATCCTGGAGCGCCTGAAGCCCGCCTCGGCCTAACGGCCCCGCATTCCCCCGCCCATCCCGCCTCCTGGGCCCATCCCGCCGCCCATCCCGCCGCCCATGCCAGGCCCCATGCCGCCCCCCATCCCGGCAGGCGGCATGTCGGGCAGCTGCATGCCTTTCGCCTTCGCCCTTTCCTGCATTTTTTCATGGTGCTCGCGGCGCAAGGCCTCGCGCTCCTCCCGCGTCTTCAGGGAGCGCATCTTGGAGCGGTACTCGGCGCGCTCCTCGGGCGTCATCAGCTGGCTGCCATAGATCCGCTGCCGGCTCTGCTGCTGAACCTGGCTCTGCTGCTGCGCTTCGTCTGCCGCGAAGGATGCGCCCGGAAGAAGACCGAGCACGGCGAGAAAAACGAGAGACTTTTTCATTCCGACCTCCTGATATTGGGACTGTCAACAATCCCAATATAGGCTATGAATCCCTGTTTCGCATGAAATCCGCAGTCTGGGAAAAGGACATCAGAAGCTGCTCGAAAAGCAGCTTGTCCAGGCCGGCGTCCAGCATCGCCTGCTTCATGCAGTCCATCCAGGCATCCCGTTCCTCGTTTCCGATGGGAAAGGGCAGATGGCGCCGCCTCAGCATCGGGTGCCCGTGCTTCTCGACGTAGAGCTGCGGTCCGCCCAGCCAGCCGGAAAGGAAAAGGAAGAGCTTCTCGCGGGACTCGGTAAGATCTTCCGGGTGCAATTTCCGGATGATCTCCTTGTTTTCCATGAGGTCGTAGAAGCGCCTCACCAGCCGCCTCACCCCCTCTTCGCCCCCGATGCGCTGATAGGGCGTCTGCTGCATCAGAGCACCGCCTCGAAAAGCTCGAGGTTGGGCGGTCCCATGTAGACGTTCTTGGTCGATCCGGCATGGGCATGCGCCCGCCTGAAAGCCTCAGATCTCGTCCAGTCCTCGAAGGCCTGGGCGGATTCCCATACCGAATGGGAGGCGAACAGCGTGTAATCGTCGAAGCTCTGTCCCTGCAGCAAATGGAATTCCCTGAATCCGGGCACGCCGTCGAGATGGCTCTCGCGCTTCTTCCAGATTTCGACGAAATCGTCTTCCATCCCCCTGATGATCTTGAATCGGTTCATTGCGATGAACATGTTTTCTCCATGGATTGGCATCGACCACAGTTTATGGGTTCTTGTCAGGCCGGACAAGCCCGGCCGGGGGATTCATTTCGTCGCGCTGACCAGGAGCACCCCGGCCAGCACCAGCATCGACCCCAGGATTTGCAGGAGCGCCATTTTCTCTCCCAGGAACAGGTAGGCCAAGTAAATGGTGCTGACCGGCCCGATGGAGCCGATCAGCGAGGCGCTTCCCGAGCCGATGCGGCGGATGGCGTAGGACAGCATGAACACCGGCAGCACGGTGGAGAAAAGCGCCATGGCGAGGGCGAGTTCGTACACGCGCGCCGGCAGTTCCAGGCTGCCCGGCGGATGCGTCGCGCCGAACTGAAGCAGGCTCGCGATGCTTGCCACCACCATCGCATAGGCGGTGAAGCGCGCCGTGCCGATGCGGCCGATGGCATGCCCCGCCCCCACCAGATAGATCGAGTAGGACAGGGTGCTGGCAAATACCAGGAACGCACCCAGCTTGAAGCCTCCGGATTCTCCCGCGCCGGCGTCGTGCAGAAAAACCAGCACGATCCCGGCGTAGCTCAGGGCCATCGCAGCGAGCGTCTTTCCGCCGATGGCGCGCCTGTAAGCCAGGGCAGACAAGATCACCGTCATGGTGGGATAGAGGAACAGGATCAGCCTCTCCAGTCCCGCCGAGAGATATTGCAGCCCGAGAAAATCCAGAAAGCTGGAGAGGTAATAGCCGACGAAACCGAGCCCGATCACCAGGAACCGGTCGTGCCATGAAAGCGGCTCGGCATGCCTGAGCTTCGACCAGATCGCGACCCCGATGAAAAAAGGCGCGGAGAACGCCATGCGCAAGGCGAGCAGCGTCACCGCGTCCACATGGTAGCGATAGGCGAGCTTCACCAGGATGGCCTTGGCCGAAAAGCCGACCGCAGCGAGCAGCGCGAAGACTATGCCGAGCGGCGCTTCCCCGTTTCCCAAGCTGTTTCGCGAATTGTTTGCCATG
>JAJZQY010000071.1 GCA_021806605.1 Pseudomonadota bacterium | reverse complement strand
AAGTGAAAATTCCCTACGTTCCGGAAGAAGGCGAGGAATACATGAACCCGAAGCAGCTCATGCATTTCCGGAAAATTCTCGAAGGCATGAAAGTCGAGCTCGGCCAGGATATCGACAGAACCGTCCATACCATGCAGGACGAGGCTACCGTATTTGCAGACCCGAATGACCGCGCAAGCCAAGAATCGGACATGGCCCTGGAACTGAGGAGCCGCGACCGCGAACGCAAGCTGATCAAGAAAATCGACGAAATCATTGCCAAGATCGACTCCGGAGAATACGGCTACTGTGAAAGCTGCGGCGTCGAAATCGGGCTCGGCCGCCTTGAAGTCAGGCCGACGGCAACTCTCTGCATCGACTGCAAAACCCTCGACGAAATACGCGAAAAACAGATCGCGAAATAATCCCGCGCCGGCAAGGCCAGATGGCTTTGCCGCCTCCAATCATGCAAGAAGAACAGAGCAAAACCAGCCGCAAGAAAGAAATGCAGGCTCTTCAGGATACCGGCGAACTGCTCGTGGAACTTTCCCCGCAACGCCTTCAGGAGCTCGACCTGCCGGAAAACCTGCTGGATGCGGTCAGGGAAGCCAAGCGCCTCACTCAATTCGGCGCGATCAGGCGCCAGATGCAGTACATCGGCAAGCTGATGCGCGAAATCGAAGTGGACGAAATCAGGTCAAAGCTCGCCCTGTGGGATGCGCAATCGAAAGAAAACGCAACCGAGCTTCATCTGGTGGAGCGATGGAGAACCCGGCTCCTGGACGAAACCAATGCCTTCGAGGAATTCGCAAGAACCTATCCTCACGCAGACATGACCCATATCAGAAATCTCGTGCGCAGCATCCAGAAAGATCGGCTGGCAGCAAAGCCCCCCAAGCAGTTCCGGGCATTCTTCAGACAGCTGCGGGATATCGTCAGAAGCGGAACAGCTTGACCTGAGGCATTTTCGTGTAAAATCGAACCATGCTGAATGACCGCGCCCAAGTCCTGCTCAAGACCCTGATCGAAAGATACATCGAGGAAGGGCAGCCTGTCGGCTCGCGCGCGCTTTCGCACTATTCAGGGCTCGAACTGAGCTCGGCATCGATACGCAACGTGATGGCCGATCTCGAATCGCTCGGATTCGTCGAAAGCCCCCATACCTCGGCGGGGAGAGTTCCGACCGCAAAGGGTTACCGCTTCTTCGTCGACAGCCTGCTCGTGGTCAAGCCCCTGGAGCAGATGGAAATCGAGCAACTCGGCGGAAATCTGCTTCCCGACAATCCTTCTCGTCTCATCAGCTCGGCATCCCATCTATTGTCTGATCTGACCCGTTTTGCGGGTGTGGTGATCGCGCCGAAACGGGAAGCGTTGGCCTTCCGCCAGATCGAATTTCTGAAGCTCTCCGAAAAGCGCATCCTTTTGATCATCATCACTTCGAACGGCGATGTCCAGAACAGGGTCATTTCCACCGAAAGAATCTATACATCATCGGAGCTGACCGAAGCTTCCAATTACCTGAACCGGAATTATGCCGGACTCACGCTGAACGAAATCCACAAACGGGTGAAGGAGGAGCTTCACCAGCTCCAGCACAACGTCAGCGAACTGATGTCAGCGGCAATAGAAACCTCAACCCGGACAGACCTGGAAGAAGAATGCATCATTTCCGGCGAGCACAACCTGCTCCAGGTTCAGGATCTCTCTTCAGACCTTTCGAACCTGAAAGGGCTTTTCGACCTTTTCGAAAAGAAAACAGCCCTCCTGCAGCTTCTCGATGCGAGCCGAAATGCCCAAGGCGTACAGATATTCATCGGGGCAGAGTCCGGACTCGGACAACTCGATGAATGCAGCATCGTCACCGCCCCTTATGGCGCAGAAGGACGCATCGTCGGCACGCTGGCTGTCGTCGGTCCCAAGCGCATGGCTTACGAACGCGTCATTCCCATCGTCGATATCACAGCAAAACTTCTGAGCGGCGCACTTTCCCAACACTGATGTCAAAAACAGAATCCGCTTATCGGCACGGCCAACTCAAGAAAACCGGCATACTGATCGTCAATCTCGGTACGCCTGATGCCCCGACGAAGGCGGCATTGAAGCCTTATCTCAGGGAATTCCTTTCCGACCCCAGGGTGGTGGAAATTCCGAAACCGCTATGGTGGCTGATCCTGAACGGCATCATTCTCAACACCCGCCCAGCCCAATCGGCAAAAAAATATGCGTCGATCTGGACAAGCGAAGGATCGCCGCTGAAGTTCCACACGGAAAAGCAGGCGAATCTGTTGAGAGAGTATCTCGCGCAAAGAACGGAGACGCCACTCATGGTCAAATACGCGATGCGCTATGGAAATCCTTCCATAACGAGCGTTCTGAATGGCATGAAAGAAAATGGCTGCGACAGGATACTCGTCATCCCGCTTTATCCTCAGTACGCGGCAAGCTCTTCGGGCACGGTGTTCGATTCCGTTTTCGATGCCCTCAAATCCATGAGGAACCCTCCGGAATTGCGCATCATCAAACATTTTCACGACCATCCGGGCTATATCGCAGCGCTCGCAGGCAACATCTCAGCCTTCTGGGATCAACATGGCAAACCCGAAAAACTGGTGATGAGCTTTCATGGCGTCCCCAAGCGCACGCTCGATCAGGGAGACCCCTATCATTGCGAATGCCTGAAAACGGGAAGGCTGCTCGGGGAAGCCCTGGGCCTCCCGGAAGATCGATATGTCGTCACGTTTCAATCCCGTTTTGGGCGCGCCGAATGGCTCAAACCCTATACCGTGGAAGTCATTGAAAAAATGGGAAAACAGCAGTTATCGAGAGTGGATGTCGTCTGCCCCGGGTTTGTCAGCGACTGCCTGGAAACACTGGAAGAAATAGCCATGGAAGTAAAGCAGACTTTCCTCAATGCAGGGGGCGGGGAATTCAACTACATTCCGGCACTCAACGAAAACGAGAACTGGATTCAAGCGCTTTCCGGCATCGTGCTGGAAAACCTCCAGGGCTGGATGGCAGCACCAGGCCAGGCCGAAGCAGAAAAAAGCAGGCAGCTTGCCTTGAAGAAGGGTGCAAAAAACTGACCCTTGAAATTCGACTCGGCACCGCCATATAAGAACGAGAAACTCGGAGGACAGCAAGATGCAAGACGAACAGAATACCAACGAAACCCAGACCGAATCGATTCCCAGCACGGAAGAACTCCTGAAACAGGCAGAACTTGCTGCGCAGGAACATCACGACGCCTGGCTGCGCGCAAGGGCAGAAACCGACAACATCCGCAAACGCGCCCAGATCGATATCGCGAACGCGCACAAATACGCCATCGAAAATTTCTCGACGGAACTGCTTTCAGTCAAAGACAGCCTGGAGACGGCGCTTGCCGTCGAGAATGCCTCGATCGAAAATCTGCGCGACGGCGTCGAACTGACGCTGAAGCAATTGAACTCGGTTTTCTCGAAATTCCACATCGACGAGATCAATCCGCTCGGGAGCAGGTTCGATCCGCACCAGCATCAGGCGATCAGCGCAATTGAATCTAAGGAAGCGCCCAATACGGTCATTCAGGTACTGCAAAAAGGCTACCAGCTCAACGACAGGGTAATCCGCCCCGCTCTTGTCATCGTTTCCAAGAGTGCTTGAAATTTCGGCGCGCGTCCGCATATACGGAACAACTCTCTAAAATTTGCTAAAGGAACCACCATGGGAAAAATCATCGGAATCGACCTGGGCACCACCAACTCCTGTATTGCGATCATGGAGAACGGCAAGCCCAAGGTCATCGAAAATGCCGAAGGCGCAAGAACCACGCCTTCCATCATTGCCTACACGGATGAAGGGGAAGTGCTTGTTGGCGCCCCTGCTAAAAGGCAGGCTGTGACCAATCCGCACAACACCCTCTTCGCGGTGAAAAGGCTCATCGGCCGCCGTTTCGCTGAAGATGCCGTGCAGAAGGATGTCAAGCTGATGCCGTACAAGATCATCAAGGCCGACAACGGGGACGCCTGGGTCGACGTGCGCGACAGAAAAATTGCACCGCCCGAAGTTTCTGCACAGGTGCTGATGAAAATGAAGAAAACCGCCGAAGATTATCTCGGAGAGCCGGTGACTGAAGCCGTGATCACGGTACCCGCCTATTTCAACGATTCCCAGCGCCAGGCAACCAAGGATGCAGGCCGCATCGCCGGACTCGAGGTCAAGCGCATCATCAACGAGCCGACTGCCGCAGCGCTTGCTTTCGGCATGGACAAGAAGGAAGGTGACCGGAAAATTGCCGTCTACGATCTGGGCGGAGGCACCTTCGACATCTCGATCATCGAAATCGCCGAAATCGACGGTGAACACCAGTTCGAAGTGCTCTCGACCAACGGCGACACTTTCCTGGGCGGAGAAGACTTCGACCAGAGACTGGTCGACTATCTGGCCGAGGAATTCAAAAAGGAACAGGGGATCGATCTCAAGAACGACAAACTCGCCCTGCAGCGTCTGAAGGAAGCCGCCGAGAAAGCAAAGATCGAACTTTCCTCGTCCCAGCAAACCGAGATCAACCTGCCCTACATCACTGCAGATGCGACAGGGCCCAAGCATCTCGCCATCAAGATCACCCGCGCGAAATTCGAGAGCCTGGTGGATGACCTCATCGAGCGCACTGTCGAACCCTGCAAGATTGCAATCAAGGATGCAGGCGTCAGCATTTCCGACATCGAAGACGTCATACTGGTCGGCGGGCAAACCCGCATGCCTAAAGTTCAGGAGAAGGTGCGCGCCTTCTTCGGCAAGGAGCCTCGCAAGGACGTCAATCCTGACGAGGCAGTTGCAGTCGGCGCCGCGATCCAGGGCGGCGTGCTCCAGGGCGAAGTGAAAGACGTGCTGCTTCTCGACGTCACCCCGCTCTCGCTCGGGATCGAAACTCTGGGTGGCGTGATGACCAAGCTCATCCAGAAAAACACCACCATACCGACCAAGGCTACCCAGGTATTCTCGACCGCGGAAGACAACCAGACCGCAGTGACGATCCACGTGCTTCAGGGTGAGCGCGAAATCGCCTCCGGCAACAAGAGCCTCGGCCAGTTCAATCTGACCGACATTCCGCCTTCGCAGCGCGGCATGCCCCAGATCGAGGTCACCTTCGACATCGATGCGAACGGGATATTGCATGTCTCGGCAAAAGACAAGGCCACCGGCAAGGAAAACAAGATCAAGATCCAGGCAAGTTCCGGCTTGAACGACGACGAGATCGAACGCATGGTCAAGGATGCCGAAGCGCATGCCGCCGAAGACCGTCAGGCGCTCGAACTCGTCGAAGCAAGGAACCAGTGCGACGCCGTGATCCATTCCGTCAAGAAACTGCTCGAGGAGCATGGCTCGAAGATTTCCGCTGACGAAAAATCCAAGATCGAACAAGCGATCCAAGCTGCGGAAGAAGCCGTCAAGGGCAATGACAAGGATGCAATTCACGCCCGCATGGAAGAACTCAGCAAGGCTTCCCAAAAACTGGGAGAGGCGATGCAGCAGACCCAGCAACAGGCTGGTGCAGAATCGGCAGGCGCCTCCGATGCTGACGTCGTCGATGCCGAGTTCGAGGAAGTCCACGACAAGAAATAATATTTGAATCGGGGACCCGGGATGTATGCGCATGCATCCCGAGTCCCCTCATGGTTTCTAAAAATATGAGCAAGAGAGATTATTACGAAGTTCTGGGCGTGAACCGGGATGCGTCGGACGAAGATATCAAGAAGTCCTATCGCAAGC
>JAJZQY010000070.1 GCA_021806605.1 Pseudomonadota bacterium | reverse complement strand
CTGCCCGCCCCCCATGTAGTTCATGATGTCTGCAACCACCTTGACCCCGCCGAGCGTCGATTTCTTGATGTTGGCGCCGCCGGAAAGAAGCTTGGACATCACATCGTTGAGTTCCTTGAGGGCCGTAGGCTGGATGCCGTCCAGAGTGGCGATCCTGAGCAGGGTGTCGTTTCTCAGGCGTTCGGTGAAGTGGCTCAGGATTTCGGAAGCCTGGTCGGCCTCGAGGTGGACGAGTATCGTCGCGATGATCTGCGGATGTTCGTTATGGATCAGCTCCGCAACGCTGGAAGCATCCATCCACTTGAGGGCTTCTATGCCGCTGGTGTCGCCACCCTGCAGGATGCGGTCGATCAGGCTGGCTGCCTTGTCGTCGCCGAGCGCCTTTTTGAGCACATTGCGAATGTATTCGTCCGAGCCCATTCCCAGAGTGGTTTTTTCGCCTGCTGCGCCGTAGAACTCCGAAAAAACGCTGTCGATTCTTTCGCGGGAAATGTTGGAAAGGTTGGCCATTGCAGTGCCTAGCTTCTGCACTTCCTTGGGCTCCAGATACTTGAACACTTCTGCAGCTTCGTTTTCCCCGAGGGAAAGCAGCAGAATCGCGCTCTTGTTGAGGCCGTCGTCACTCATTTCCGGAGACCCAGCCCTTGATGACGTTGGCGACCAGTTGCGGGTTCTGGCGCGCGAGTTCCTTGGCCGCTTCCGCTGTCGCCTGATCGATAGGATTGATCTGCGGAACATGATGCTGCTGGGCAGCTTCTTCCGCCTCTGCCGCGCGTGCCGATGCGGCTGCTGCCTCTGCCTTGATGTTTCTCATGGCGGGGCGGATGACGCCCATGATCAGATAGAGCACGACGCCTGCGAAAGCCAGATATTTGGCGATCGTGCCTGCAAGTGCGATGACTTCAGGCTGCTTCCACCAGGGAAGAGGCGGCACGATGTCCGCTTCCGGCGGGGTGAAGGCCGTGTTGACGATGTTGAGGGTATCCCCTCTCGCTGCATTGAATCCCATCGTTTCCTTGACGAGATCGGTGATCTGCCTGATTTCCATCGGTGAAAGCGGCTTGTAGGCGATTTTCTTCTTCGCATCGACGGTCTTTTCGTAGTTCACTACGACTGCAACCGATAGGCGCTTGATGCTGCCGACAGGGTGCTTGACATGCTCGATGGTCTTGTCGACTTCATAGTTAGTGGTCGAATCCTTCTGCATGTTCGAGGTGTTGCCGCTCGTGCTTGCCGGTTTGCCGGCTGCGGCGGCTGCGGAGGCGGCCACTGGGGGAGGTGCCGGGGCGGTCACCGGGGCGGTCACCGGAGCAGGCGGCTGGTTCGAAAGCGCTCCCGGAACGCCGTTGGCCTTTTGTTCGCTGTTCGAGTTCGTTTCCGAAATCTGCTGGCTGCGTATGGCAGCCGAGGCGGGATCATGGTTCGGCTGGTAGGTTTCCGAGGTGTGCTCGACCTGGGAGAAATCGAGGTCGGCGGTCACCTGGGCGCGCACGTTGGAAGCGCCCACAACCGGAGTCAATATGTCTTCGATGCGCTTGATGTAGCTGCGCTCGGTTTCCTGCAGGTATTTCAGCTGGCCGGGATCCATGCCGCTCATCAACAGCGCGTCGACGGGCTGGCTCAGCAGGTTGCCGTTCTGATCGACGATCGTGACGTTCTTTACCGAAAGCTCGGGAACGCTGCTCGAGACGAGGTGGGCGATTGCGGTCACCTGAGACTGATCCAGGGTTTTTCCGGGAAAGATGTTGAGCAGCACCGAAGCGCTGGGCTTTTCCTGATCGCGAACGAAGACCGAGGGCTTGGGGATGGCGAGATGCACTCTTGCGCTTTGCACCGGGGCAAGCGACTGGATCGTCCTTGCCAGCTCCCCTTCCAGTCCCCGCTGATAATTCACCTGCTCCTGAAACTGGCTGGTGCCGAATTTCTCGTTATCCAGCAGCTCGAACCCTACCAGGCTTCCCCGGGGCAGGCCCTGGGTTGCAAGCTTCAGGCGGATTTCATGGACCTTGTCGGAAGGGATGAGCAGGGCGCCGCCGCCTTCCGCAAATTTGTAGGGGATATTCATCTGCTGCAGGGAGGCGATGATCTCTCCGCCATCCTTGTCGGAAAGATTGCTGTAGAGCACCTGATAGTCCGGCGTCGTTTCCCATATCCACCCGCCCACCAGGATCGCGATGATCGCGGCGACGGCGACCATCAGCCCGAACTTCTTCTGCATCGGCAGGCGGTTCAGCAGCTGCAACTGCGACATCAGTGAAGATTGGGCGTCTACTGCCATGTCGTTGTACCCAATGATTTAATTAAAGTGTTCGCCCACTTTAACATTATTCCGCATAAGGGGTATGATGTTGTCCAGATGAACATTTTACATGAAAATATGGATTCCACACCGGGAAACAAGCAGCAGCTGGAGGAAGCCTTTTCGATTTTCATGCAGGCTTCCGATCACCTTTCGCACGCCTACCAAGAATTGCAGCAGAAAGTCGAGCAGCTGACGAGCGAACTTGCGGTGGCAAACGGCGAATTGCGCAGCCAGTTTATCGAGAAGGAAGCCTTGTCGGAGCGGCTTGGCCTGATTCTCACGGCATTGCCGGGTGGGGTGGTGGTGCTGGATGCGCTAGGCATCGTGATCGAGACCAATCCTGCCGCCAATGCCATGTTCGGGGAAGCCATGCGCGGCAGGAAATGGCAGGATGTGGCTGAAACTTGTCTGGAGCAAACGGCCACTCCGGGCGAATGGCTGTCGCAAGAGGGACGGCGCTATAGCATCGTCAAGAGCAGCCTGGGTTCATCAGACGGGCAGATACTGATGATTCAGGATATCACCGAAGCGCACAACCTGACGATGCAGATGCAGCGCAATCAGCGTCTGTCCGCCATGGGCGAGATGGCTGCCAGCCTTGCGCACCAACTGCGCACTCCGCTCGCCACTGCGATGTTGTACACTTCCCATCTGGGGAAGGCCGATCTTTCCCAGGATGAGCGTGCCAGGTTTGCCGAAAAATCGCTGGCCCGGCTGCACCACCTGGAGCAGCTGATCAAGGACATGCTGCTTTTCGTCAAGGGCGAGACGGTGGGCGAGGAAGATATTCAGGTTTCGAACCTTCTGGCGGAGCTGCAGCAGGTGATCGAACCGCAGATGAGCGCGCGCGGACTTGCCTTCGAACTTCATGACCAGAGCAAGGGGGCGCGGCTCAAGGGAAGCCGCAAGGCGTTGAGCGGCGCTTTGCTCAATCTCCTGGAAAATGCGATGCAGGCGTCCACCGGAGGAGGTAAAATCGAACTCTGCGCCTGGACCGAGGAAGAGTCTGTTTCCATTTGCGTCAGGGATCAGGGCAAGGGAATCGAGGGCGATCTGCAGGAGCGCCTGTTCGAGCCATTTTTCACGACGCGCCAGGAGGGGACGGGACTTGGTCTTGCCATAGTCAGAGCCGTGGTGCAAGCGCTCGGCGGAGGAATCAGGGTCAAATCTGAGGCAGGGGCGGGGAGCGAATTCGTGCTGACCTTGCCGATGAAATCCGGAACCGGCCGATTGGCTTCGCAGGACAAATGGAACAAGCGCGCTGGCGACCTATTGAGGATGGAACTGAGTGATGAATGAATCGGGAAAGCGCCCTGTGCTGATCGTGGAAGACGACCATGATTTGCGGGAAGCCATCGAGGCGACGCTAGAAATTGCCGGATACCCGGTATTTTCTGCCGGGGACGGCCTTGAGGCGCTTGCCCTTCTGAAGCGGGAGAAGGTCGGCCTCGTCTTGAGCGACGTCAACATGAAGCCCATGGATGGCTTCGCCCTGCTGGCCCAGATCAATACCGTTTTCCCCGGGATTCCCGTAGTGCTCATGACGGCCTTCGGCGATGTCGAGAAGGCGGTCAGCGCCATGCGCTCCGGCGCATGCGACTACCTGCTGAAACCTTTCGAGCCTTCAAGCCTGATCGAGTATGTGGAGAAGTATCAGCTTTCCTTTCCCTATGACGACAGCGCCGGGGTGATCGCTCAGGATCCGAAAATCGAGGCGCTGCTGCAGCTCGCGAAAAGGGTGGCGAAGTCATCGGCGACCGTCATGCTGACAGGGGAGAGCGGAACCGGGAAGGAAGTTTTTGCGCGCTTCATCCATCGCAACTCGGCCCGTGCCGACAAGCCTTTCGTGGCGATCAATTGCGCCGCGATCCCGGAAAATCTCCTGGAAGCGACATTGTTCGGCTACGAGAAAGGCGCCTTTACCGGGGCATTGCAGGCTCAGGCCGGAAAATTCGAGCAGGCGGAAGGGGGGACGCTGCTTCTGGATGAGGTTTCGGAAATGCCGCTGGGACTCCAGGCGAAGCTGCTGCGCGTGTTGCAGGAGCGCGAAGTGGAACGCGTGGGAGGCAGAAAGACGATTCCTCTCGACATCCGGGTTCTGGCAACGAGCAACCGGGACATGTCCGAGATCGTCGCCAAGGGCACGTTCAGGGGAGATCTCTATTACAGGCTGAATGTCATTCCGCTCAGCATCCCGCCGTTGCGAGAGCACCCTGCGGACATCGTGCCGCTGGCCAGGTATTTCATGAGCCGCACGGAAGGGGCGGGGAGTGGGCGCAAGCTTTCCGGGCGGGCGCAGGCACGCCTGCTCAGCCACTCCTGGCCGGGAAACATCCGGGAGCTCGAGAACGTCATCCAGCGGGCAGTGATTCTCGCATCGGGAGAGGAAATAGAAGCTGAAGATCTGCTGCTCGAGGAAGCCAGAGGGGGCGAAAAGACGGAGGAGAAGGTCGAAGACATGAAATCTCTGGAAAAAAAGCATATCATGGAAACTCTGGCTTCAGTCAATGGTTCGAGAAAGCTTGCCGTGCAGAAGCTGGGAATCAGCGAAAGGACCTTGCGATACAAATTGCAGCAATATCGGTTGGCCAGCGAGGACTAGGTTGGCACGCATATTGCTTGTATATTTGAAATTTTCAGGAGATTGAAATGGATCTGTCCGGAATCGATGCTATGCTCAGTCAACTGCAGGCGGCTTCAAGTGCCGCCAGCGGCAAGGCGCCGGAACCGGCTGCATCTGGAACCGACTTCGCCTCGGTGCTGAAAAATTCCATCGGACAGGTCAATGCTGCGCAGCAGGATTCGGAAAAGATGGCCAAGGCGATGGAAACGGGTGCCGCTGGCAACACCAATCTGAGCGATGTGATGCTGTCCGTGCAGAAGGCGAACCTTTCATTTCAGGAAATGGTTCAGGTCAGAAACAAGCTGGTCACCGCCTACAACGACATCATGAACATGTCGGTCTGACCGCCGCTGAAGGCCGCGAGTCCAGCCGGGACAATCGGGCATCTTGCATCGGTCAAGGCTTGCCCTGTTCGGCATGCTCCAGGCGGTAGATCCAGGCGAGCAATTCGGCCACGGCAAGATAGAGCTGCGGCGGGATGCGGTCGTCGAGATCGACCTGCATCAGGAGCGTGACAAGCTCCTTCGATTCATGCACATAAATCCCTGCTTCTTTGGCGCGCTCGATGATCATTTGGGCGACGATGCCGCGCCCCTTGGCCACCACTTTCGGCGCCGCATCTCCGGCGTGATAGGCGAGCGCGACGGCGGACGGCCTGGGCTTTTCATCCATGCTGCTTCACTGCCATGGAAACCAGCGCGATGCCGTTTGCTTCCAGGGACTTCTGGAGCGTTCCTCCCTGTTGCCTCAGGCTGTTCTCGGTATTCGCGTTGGTCACCTGGAGCGATATCTGCACACCGGATGGCGTGAGCCTCAGATTCGCGTTGATTTCTCCGAGCGACGGAAGGCTGAGGCGCAGGCGGGATGCCCAGGTCCGCGGAGCTT
>JAJZQY010000069.1 GCA_021806605.1 Pseudomonadota bacterium | reverse complement strand
AAGGGGGTCCTGTTCAAGAAATTCGCCGGAATCGACGTATTCGACCTCGAAATCGACGAACGCAACCCGGACAAGCTGATCGAAATCATCGCCAGCCTGGAACCGACCTTCGGCGGAATCAATCTCGAAGACATCAAGGCGCCGGAATGCTTCGAAATCGAAAGGAAACTGCGTGAAAGGATGAAAATCCCGGTCTTTCACGACGATCAGCACGGCACTGCGATCATCGTTGGGGCCGCCGTCATCAACGGGCTCAAGGTGGTGGGCAAGAATATCGCCGATGTGAAGCTCGTCGTCTCGGGAGCGGGCGCTGCCGCGCTCGCCTGCCTCGACATGCTGGTGAGCCTTGGACTTGCCATGGAAAACATCGTTGTCACCGACATCAAGGGCGTGGTCTATGAAGGCCGGACCGAGGAGATGGATCCCAACAAGGCGCGCTATGCGAAACAGACCGATGCCAGAAGTTTGAGCGAAGTGATTGGCGGCGCGGACATTTTTCTCGGTCTTTCCGCAGGGGGCGTGCTGAAGCCGGAAATGGTCGAAAAAATGGCGGAAAACCCCCTCGTTCTGGCACTCGCCAACCCTGAACCCGAGATCCATCCCGCAATTGCCAAAAAGACGAGGCCAGATGTCGTGATCGCAACCGGCCGCTCCGACTATCCCAATCAGGTCAACAACGCGCTCTGCTTTCCCTTCATCTTCAGAGGGGCCCTCGACGTTGGCGCGACTTCCATCGACGAAGCGATGAAGAAGGCAGCGGTTTACGCCATAGCCGAACTCGCCCATGCCGAACATTCGGATGCTGCCGCGCTGGCCTATGGGGGAGAACTGCCGGCTTTCGGCAGGGATTACCTGATTCCGAAGCCATTCGACCCGAGACTGATCATGAGAATCGCGCCTGCAGTGGCCAAAGCGGCCATGGAAAGCGGCATCGCCACTAGGCCGATTCGCGATTTCGACGCCTACAGGGAACACCTGTCGCGCTTCATTTACCAGTCGGCCCTGGTCATGAAGCCCGTGTTCGCCGCGGCCAAATCCAGCAAGAAGCGGGTGATTTATGCCGAAGGGGAGGATGACCGCGTTTTGCAGGCCGTTCAGACCGTCGTCGACGAAGGACTCGCAAGGCCGGTCCTTGCAGGCCGGCCGGAAGTCATCGAAGCGGCAATTGCGCGTCTAGGCCTGCGCATCCGGGTCAATGCCGATTTTGAAGTCACGCTTCCCGGACAGGATGCAACGGGGCATGCGGCCCACCTGCTGAACGAAGGCAGCGTGGATGCCATGCTCTGCGGCCTCTACGGAGGCTATGCATGGCACCTCGACCGCATCAGACTGCTGATCGGGCTCAAACCCGGGGCGCACACGTTCGCCGCCATGAACCTGCTCCTGCTCGACAAGGGTAACCTTTTCGTTTGCGATACTTACGTGAACCCTGATCCGGACGCGCAGCAGATCGCCGACATGACCCTGCTTGCCGCAGAGCAGGTCAGGCACTTCGGCATGACGCCTAAAGTCGCCCTGCTTTCCCACTCGAATTTCGGCAGCGCCAACAGCCCCTCGTCGGGAAAAATGCGCCAGGCACTGGCCATGATCAGGAAAATCGCACCTGACCTCGAAATCGAAGGGGAAATGCATTCCGACGCCGCGCTTTCGGAAGAAATCAGGCACCAGCATTTCAAGACATCGAAACTCCATGGCGAGGCAAATTTGCTGATCATGCCCAATCTCGACGCGGCAAACATCGCCTTCAACCTGCTCAAGATGGAGGCAGGCGGCGGGATCACGGTGGGCCCGATCCTTCTGGGCTGCGCCAAACCTGCCCATATCCTGACCCCTACCGCAACCGTGCGCAGGATCGTCAACATGACGGCTGTCGCCGCCGGCAGCGTATAGATCGAACCCTTTTTACGGTAGAATGGACTTTCGAAAGGAGTATGCCATGACGCATGTCTTGCATGAACAGGAGATTTCGATGCTGCGCGCGGAAATCGAAATGCTGATGAACGAGCGGCGCAGCCTCCTCAAAGTCGCAGGTTCGGCTGCCGTCTTCGTCGCCAACCTCGACACGAAAAAACTGCCCCCGGACATGTACGAGTCCGCAGAGATGCTGTCCAAATGCCTCAATGACATGAGCGAAGACACCCTCCGGGAGGCCCTCGAAGGCGTGAGGGCCGAGCCGGTGGAAAGCGAGTAAATGACGTTCTTTTCGCTGATCGTGGCGCTTTTGCTGGAACAGGCGAGGCCTTTCAACGGCAAAACGCTGGCTTTCATGCTGGGTTATTTCGACTGGCTCAGGAAGCACTTCACGACGGGGGAAGCCCGCCACGGCATCCTTGCCTGGATGACCGCAGCGATCCCGCTGACTCTCGCGGTCGGGGCCGCCTCCCTGCTGCTCCACAAGCTCAGTCCGACCCTCGGCTGGGTCTGGAATGTGTTCGTGCTGTACTTGACCATGGGATTCAGGCAATTCAGCCATGCGTACACCGCAATCGACAAGGCATTGAAGAGCGGCGACCTGCAAAAGGCCAGGGAATTGCTCGGCCTATGGCGAGGCGCTTCGGCCGCAGAGTTCAACGCCGAGGAAATTTCGCGAGTTTCGATCGAGCAGGGTCTGGTCTATTCTCATGCCTATGTTTTCGGGGTGATCTTTTTCTACGCCCTGCTGGGTCCGATGGGCGCGGTGCTTTACCGCCTGTCGACAGCGCTTAATGAAGAATGGAACCGCTATCCGGAAGAAGCAGGCGAACTCGGGAAATTTGCGGCGCAGGCTTTCGAAATCATCGACTGGATCCCCACTCGCCTCACGGCACTGAGCTTCGCAATCGTGGGCGACTTCGAGGACGCGCTTTACTGCTGGAGAACGCAGGCCGCTTCCTGGCGTCCGGTCGCCCACGGCATACTGCTCTCCAGCGGCGCAGGAGCACTTGGCGTGAGGCTCGGCGAGGCATTGCCGGAAAACGGCCTGCAGCAATTCAGGCCGCCCATGGGCATGGGAGACGAAGCGGACAGCGCCTACATGCAAAGCGCAGTCGGACTCATCTGGAGAAGTCTGCTGCTCTGGCTGCTTCTGATCCTGCTGCTCACCATCGCCAACCTGATCGGCTGAAGACATGGTCGACTCAATGCGTCTGATCGGGCCCGGTTGCAGCCTTGCGGATTTTGCCGTTCGGCTCGATTCGCAAGGCATCATTCGCGACGTCGAATCCACATCCTTCCTCGACGATTCGCGCACTCTGGTCGGGGAGCCCTTCTCCAGCCTGATCCATCCGGAAGACGCGAACAGGATCGAGAAAGCGATGGAATCGGCCCTGTTCTTGGAGCGAAAGCAGTCTTTCGTCTGCCGGCTGCTGAGAAAGGGCGCACCGGTGTGGGTGGATTGCCACCTGATGCAGGTGCCCGATCTTTCTCCCCCGGAATTCGTTCTGATCGCGTTCGATGTCTCGCACTGGCAGGAAGATCAAAGCAGGATTTCCCATCTCGCCACCCATGATCCGCTGACCGATCTCCCCAACCGACTGCTCCTCAATGACCGCATCAAGGTCGGCATCTCTGCCGTGCAAAGACATCAGCAACCCGGCCTGGCGCTGCAGCTTCTCGATCTCGACAGCTTCAAGAAGATCAACGATTCGCTGGATCATGCAGGAGGAGACGAGCTGATCCAGGCGGTTGCAGAAAGATTGAAAACGCTAGTCAGGGAAACCGACACCCTGGCAAGAATCGGCGGCGACGAATTCGCATTCATCCTGAACGGCATCAGCCAGGAAAAGGAAGCCGAGATCGTGGTGAAAAAAGTATTGACCGCGATGCAGCGCCCTTTCCGCATCCAGAACAAAGACATTTACATCAGCGCGAGCATAGGCACCGCGATTCACCCCGCCCATGGCCATGATCCCGTTTCGCTTTTCAAGCATGCCGAAATGGCCATGTACAGCGCAAAGAACCTCGGCGGGAACTGCTGGCGGCTCTACGACAAAACCATCAATCCGGAAACCACCGATGTTTCGCTGGAATCGGCGATGCACGAAGGCATCCGCAACGGCGAGTTCCTGCTCCACTATCAGCCCATATTCTGCGCCGCTTCCGGGAAGCTGAAGGGTGCGGAAACCCTGATGCGATGGGAAAATCCGGAAAGAGGAACGATTTCTCCCGCAGTTTTCATTCCCATCGCAGAAAGCACCGGGCTCATCGAGCTTCTGGGGAGATGGGCGTTGCGCATGGCCTGTCATCAGGCGAAGCTATGGCAATCCGAGGGGCATCCGGAGTTTTACATTTCGGTCAATGTATCCCCCCGGCAGTTCAGGCAGGAAGGATTGCTGGAATCGATCAAGGGCGCGCTCGAGGAATCGGGACTCGTCCCTTCCAGCCTGATGCTGGAGATCACTGAAGGCGTCCTGATGAGTGACCCGGAAAGATCGGGGGAGACCCTGGATGAACTGCGCTCATGCGGCGTCAAGATCGCCATCGACGATTTCGGAACCGGCTATTCATCGCTCGCCTATCTCAAGAAATTTCCTCTTTCCGTACTCAAGATCGACAAGTCTTTCGTCGACGAACTGCCTCACCGCAAGGAAGACGTGGCGATCATATCGGCGGTTTTGAGCCTTGCCAAAGGACTCGACCTTGCCGTAGTGGCGGAAGGCGTCGAACATGAGGAGCAGCTCCAGTTCCTGACCTCCCGCGGCTGCGACCTGATTCAGGGATATCTCAAGGGGAGGCCCGTGAACGGCGCCGATTTTCAGGAAAAATTAAGGAATTCCTGGCTATAATGCATGCGGCAAGCCAACCAGGAAAACCCAAGCCCATACGCAATGACTGAAAATACCCTGATCTCGCGACTGGGGAAAGGCCGCTCCGGCTTTTTCGATATGTTGTGGAAGCGCATGAGCGAAAAGGGCGACTTCCCGGCGCTTTCAAGCGCTGCCCAGGAAATCGCCGAAGCCATGCACGACGAAGACCGCAATGCTTCGGAGTTGACCACAGCCATTCTGAGCGATTTCGCACTGACGCAGAAAGTGATCCGGCTGGCCAATTCCGCCATGTATTCCGCGCTGGGAGGTGAAATCACGACCATCACCAAGGCCGTGCTGGTTCTCGGAGTAGATGCCATCGGGCATCTTGCCCTGAGCGTGCGATTGATGGACACCCTGTCCGCTTCGGTCCCGGATTCGCCCACGGCGAAAGCGGAAATGGCGAAATCCCTCCTCGCCGGCAGCATCGCCCATGGAATCGCATCCAAGGCCAACCTGAGGGATGCAGAGGAAGTGGTCGTCTGCGCGCTCATGCATCATTTGGGCCGGCTTCTGATTGCATTCTATTTCCCGGAGGAATGGGAGGACATAGCAAAGCTCGCCGGCGGACAGCTCGATGCCGAAAATGAGGCGGCGAAAAAGGTGATCGGCATTTCCCTGGACGAAATCGCACAGGAATCGGCCAAGCGCTGGCGCCTCCCGGCAAAGATCGCAAACAGCATGGCACGCCCGAAGGATGCCGTCGCCCCCAGCATCCCCGGCTCCGCCGAATGGATCAACCTTGTGGCAAGCTTTTCGGGCGAAGCCGCAGCCATGGCCGCAGAAGGCAAGTCCGGCCTAGACCGGCTAGTCGGAAAATACGGGGACGCCCTGCTCGTGCCGCTGGAAGCCATTTCAGAATCGGTTGAGTCAGCCGTCTCCCTCGCCAGGGAAACCGCGCTGCTGGAAGAAGGGGAGTCCTGGACCGAAGGCAAGCCGCAAAACGCTGGAGATCGTCTTGCTTCCGGCCTGGAAGGCTTTTCCAGCGCATTGAAGGAAGGACTCTCCTTCGGGAATGCACTGAATCTTGCCCTGGAGACGCTTTATCTGAGCATGGGATTCAACCGGGTTGTCGCCA
>JAJZQY010000068.1 GCA_021806605.1 Pseudomonadota bacterium | reverse complement strand
CGCCGCTTGCCGCAGGATACTGAAGCAGCGCACCGTACATCGAGTCGTTCAGGGTGACCGTCCTGAAGTCGCCGATCACGAGCTCTATGCCAAGCGGTCTCGCGCGCGTCTTGAGCAATTCGATGGTTTGCGGAAAGCATTCGTCGGACACGAAAAAGCTGCTTTTCCCCGCAGCTTCCCGCGAGCGCAGGCCATGCAGCATGGTCATCGCCTCCGCCGCTGCGGTCGCTTCGTCGAGCAGGGAAGCGTTGGCGATTTCCATTCCGGTCAGATCGACCACCATGGTCTGAAAATTCAGCAGCGCTTCCAGACGTCCCTGCGCGATTTCGGCCTGATAGGGCGTATAGGCGGTGTACCATCCGGGGTTTTCCAGTATGTTGCGCTGGATCACGGGAGGCAGAACCGTGCCGTAATAACCCAACCCGATGTAACTCCTGTACAGCTTGTTCTTCGCCGCAATGCCGCGAAGATGCGCCAGATATTCGTATTCCGACATGCCCTCAGGCAGGCCCAGCGGCTTCTTCAGACGAATCCCTTTCGGGATGATCTCGTCGATCATCTGATCCAGGGAAGAAGCGTCGATTTTCTTCAGCATGTCCCGAACGTCCTGTTCGGAAGGGCCGTTGTGGCGTTTTACAAATTGTTCTGAATTCATCGGATCTCGAAATAAATGGGTTTCAGTGTGCTTCGCTTTCCACGACGGACTGATAGGCAGCGGCATCGAGCAGCGTGCCCAGGTCCGAAGCATTGTCAGGCCTCATTTTGAACATCCAGGCAGAAAACGCATCTTCGTTGATCTTTTCGGGGGAGCCGTCAAGATCGCCGTTGATCGCCACAATTTCGCCGGAGATCGGCGAATAAACGTCGGATGCCGCCTTCACCGATTCGACCACCGCGCACTCCTCGCCCTTCGACACCTTCCGGCCAACTTCCGGAGTTTCGACAAAAACCATGTCGCCCAGCAGGCTCTGGGCATGGTCGGTAATTCCGACGGTCACTGTGCCGTCATCCTCAAGCCTCACCCACTCGTGCGATGCAGTGTATTTCAGATTTCCGGGAATATTCATGTTCTCTCCAGTTCAGATCAGGGATTTGCCGTTTCTTGCAAACGGATACTTCACAACCTTGGCGCGCAGCACCTTGTCCCGCACCATTACGCGAACCTCTTCGCCCGCAGGCACTTCCCTCGGGATTCTCGCCAGAGCGATCGACTGATCGAGCGTGGGGGAAAAGCTGCCGCTGGTGATTTCGCCTTCGCCATGCGAAGTCGACACCTTCTGGTGGCTCCTCAGCACCCCCCGGTCGAGCAGAAGCAGGCCTGCTAGCTGGTATTTCAAGGGCCTTTCGAGAAGCGCCGCCTTGCCGATGAAATCCCGCTCGCTCTTGAGGTCCACGGTCCAGGCGAGCCCGGCCTCCAACGGGTTCACCGTTTCGTCCATGTCCTGTCCATAAAGGTTCATTCCCGCTTCCAGCCTGAGCGTGTCTCGCGCGCCGAGGCCGATGGGCTTCACGCCTTTTTCGGCCAGCGTTGCCCAGAAGAAGGGTGCGGCCTTGGCGGGAATCATGATTTCGAAACCGTCCTCCCCGGTATAACCGGTGCGTGCGATGAACATCGTGCCCATTTCCACCGCGCTGAAAGGAATCAGTCGCTCGGTGAGCTCACGGCTGCCCGGAAGCGCCTCCCAGACTTTTTCGCGGGCATTCGGTCCCTGCACAGCGATCATGGCAAGGTCCCGCTTGGGGCTGATTTCGATCGAAAATCCTGTCGCCTGCTTTTCCATCCAGGCGATATCCTTGTCAGCTGTTCCGGCATTGACGACGATCCTGAACCAGGATTCGTCCATGAAATAGATGATGAGATCGTCGACCACGCCGCCGTCCGCATTCAGCATGGCCGAATACAGCGCCTTGCCCGGCGTCCGGAGCTTGTCAACGTTGTTTGCGACGAGATGGCTTAGAAAATTGCGGCTGTCGCTGCCCCTGATGTCGAGAACCTGCATATGGGAGACGTCGAACATCCCGCAGTCGCGTCTGACCTGATGATGCTCCTCGATCTGGGAGCCGTAATGGAGCGGCATTTCCCACCCGCCGAAATCGACGAGCTTGGCACCCATGTCGCTGTGAGCCTGGTAGAGCGGCGTTCTTTTGAGCATGACATCCTCGGCAAATAAAAAAGGGGAAGCCCGGTCGAGCTTCACCCTTCTGTCCTTTATACCTGAGAGATTGCAGGATGCCTGCGTGCCCCTTCGGTGGCTGAAATGATCAGCGCTCTCCAGAATAGCCTGCGTTCAGCGGTTCTTCGGCCTGAGCGATTCCGGGCAGTTGCGCCTTCGGCGGTGCCTTGCGGCACGCTCTCCCACTGATGCATTGTACGGCTGAACGAACTATACCCGAGCGTCATATGGCTGGCAAGCCCGGAAACTTATTCGGCCTTGCCCTGCCTAACCGGCTCAGCAATCACAAGGGCAATTCCATGGAAGACGACAAGAAACCCCCGCTTCATCAGAAGTTCGAGCACGCCGTCACCGCAATACTCGCCGTCCTGATTTCGATCATGGTTCTCGCTGCATTATGGGGATTGATCATCGAAATTTACCATCTGGTTCTGCACAGCGCATCCAACCGCCTCGATCACCAGGCTTTCCAGTCCGTTTTCAGCATGATCCTGACATTGCTCATCGCACTGGAATTCAGCCATTCGATCGTGCATCCCTCCTCCAGAAGTTCCGGGGTGATCAAGGCCAGAGCCATCGTGCTGATTGCAATCCTCGCCGTGTCGCGGCAATTCATCGTTTTCGAACTGCAGACGGACTCGGCCACCATTCTCGCAGCGCTCGCCATTTCGCTTCTGGCGCTCGGGGTCGTGTACCGGTTGATCCGGGATCAGGGATAGAAAAGATAGAGGCGGTATCCGCTCGCCTGGAGCGTTCCGACATCGAGATGCAGCCCAACATTCACGGCGGCATTGGCGGGAATGCCTTCTCCGATTCGGACATTCCTGGCAAGATAATCGGAAGGCCTGAAAATCTTCCTTGCCAATGGGGCATCCTGGGCATCCGTCAGCGTGAGTTCGATCAGCGGATATTCCTGCGCGAAAGGCGCGCTGTTCCTGATCGATGCGTGAAGATCGATCACGCCGATCCGGCCCGGCCGGTTCTGCAAACTGGAAGATTCGATCCCGACGAGATCGATCTTTTCTGGAAGGGGAATGGGGCAGCCCAGCAGAGCGCAGGAAGCCTGAAGGTAAGGCTTCAGCCCGGGCATTTCGATGCCGATTTCCGTCCTGAAATAATAAACGGCCTGGGCGAGCAGCGAAACCAGAAGCAGCGCCGATCCGACTCCCCATACCCGACCGAACCTGGAAGGTTTCTTTCCGACGAAAAACTCCTCCATCGGCTCCTCCGGAAGCACCTCGAGTTCCGCTTCCTGCAAAGGCGCTTCGAGGGGCTCGAGAGCCGCGGGCTTGGCCGCTGTTTCTCGAGCCCGCTCCGGAGCATGAACGGGCACTTCCTGCACAGGCGCTTCAGGAACGGCTACCGCGCTTTCGTCCGGCGCATCGTGAGTGGTGGAGAGGCTGTCGAAAGCGTTGAATACTTCGGAGCAGTGTCCGCACCTGACCAGGCCATGGCGCATCTTCAAGACAGGGGAAGTGATCCTGAAGGAAGTCGTGCAATGCGGACAGCGAGTCACCATGCTCATGGTCGAATTCCTATGTGCGCTTTTTCCCCGCGAGACATGCCCATCCCTCGCTCAGGACAGGCTCCTTCATTTCAAACCACTGCGCGTAAATCGCCATGACTTCCGGCGCCTGCCGCTCCAGAATGCCGGACAGCACGATTCGATCCCCGGCGGACTCCGCGAGCAGGGGGGCGAGCAGCTTCAGCGGATTGGTCAGAATGTTCGCGACGACGATATCGTAGTTTCTGCGCGGGGCTTCCCGTGGCGTAAAGAAAGGGATTTCCACCCGATTCTGTTCCGCGTTCTGCCTGCTTGAAAGAATCGCCTGGGGATCGATATCGATCCCGACTGCAAGGGATGCGCCGAGCTTCATTGCCGCGATGGCGAGAATTCCGGAGCCGCATCCATAATCGAGGACATCCTCTCCGCCTTCGATATGTTCATCGAGCCACTCCAGGCAGAGCCTCGTGGTGGGATGGCTGCCCGTTCCGAAAGCAAGGCCGGGATCCAGGACGAGATTCACCGCATCGGGTTCCGGGCTGTCATGCCAGGTCGGCGTAATCCAGAGCCGATCCGAAATCCTGATCGGAGAAAACTGGGATTGCGTCAGCCTGACCCAGTCCTGCTCCTGCACTTGCCCGACGACATAGCCGGGCACATGATCGAGCCCCGCCTTACCTGCCGCATCCTCGACCAGATGTTCGGGATCGGTTCCGGGATTGAAAAGCGCCGTGACCCTTGCCGTATCCCACATCTTCTCGCAGGGCTCCTCGGGCTCGTTGAATATGGGCTGCTCAATCGGCGTTCCGGCATTGGGGTCGTGAATGTCGACCGAAATCGCACCGATCTCGAGCAGGGCATCGCTGAATGATTCCGCCTCCCGGGCACCGATCTCAGCAGTGATCGACAGCCAGGTCATTTCATTCCGGGGGAGCGAGGCTCGCCAGCTTCTGTTCGAGATAATGGATGCTGGTGCCGCCGCCGACGAATGCGGCGTCCAGGAGAAGCTGGCGATGAAGGGGAATGTTCGTGTCGATGCCTTCGACGATCATTTCCGAAAGCGCGCTGCGCATTCTGGCAAAGGCCTGCTCCCTTGTCTCTCCGTAAGCGATCACTTTGCCGATCATCGAGTCGTAATGGGGGGGAACGAAGTAATTGTGGTAAACATGGGAATCCACCCTGATTCCGGGCCCGCCCGGAGTATGGTAGGCAGTGATTCGGCCAGGAGAAGGGGTGAGCTTGAACGGATGTTCCGCATTGATCCTGCACTCGATCGCATGCCCCCTGAACTGGATGTCGCGTTGCCGGAAGTCAAGCTTCTGACTGGCAGCGATGCGGATCTGTTCCTGAACGATGTCGACCCCGGTGATCATTTCCGTGACGGGATGCTCGACCTGAACGCGCGTGTTCATCTCGATGAAGTAGAACTCGTCGTTCTCGTATAGAAATTCGAAGGTTCCGGCTCCGCGATAGCCTATCTTTCGACAGGCTTCCGCGCAGCGTTCGCCTATCTTGTTCCTGAGGCGCAAGGGAATGCCGAATGCGGGCGCTTCTTCGATGATCTTCTGATGCCGCCGCTGCATCGAACAGTCGCGCTCTCCGAGATGGACTGCATTGCCGTGCTCGTCTGCGAGCACCTGGATTTCGATGTGTCTGGGGTTTTCCAGGTATTTTTCCGCGTAAACCATGGGATTGCCGAAGGCAGCCTGGGCTTCGCTCCGGGTCATCGTCACCGCATTCAGAAGGGCTGCCTCGGTATGAACCACCCGCATGCCTCTCCCGCCGCCGCCGCCAGCAGCCTTGATGATCACCGGATAGCCTATGCTGCGCACGATTTTCACGATTTCTGCGGGCGACTCCGGAAGTGCGCCGTCGTAGCCCGGCACACAGGGCACGCCGGCACGCTTCATGGCATTCTTCGCGCTCACCTTGTCCCCCATCATCCTGATGGTGTCGGGGCGCGGGCCGATGAAAACGAATCCGCTCTTTTCCACGCGCTCGGCAAAATCGGCATTCTCGGAAAGAAAACCGTAGCCCGGATGGATCGCCTGCGCATCGGTGACTTCGGCTGCGCTGATGATCGCGGGAATATTGAGGTAGCTCAGGGACGAAGGCGCGGGACCGATGCAGACCGACTCGTCCGCAAGCCTGACATATTTCGCATCGGCATCGGCTTCGGAATGCACCGCAACCGTCTTGATGTTGAGCTCGCGGCAGGCGCGCTGGATCCTCAGGGCAATCTCGCCCCTGTTGGCTATAAGAA
>JAJZQY010000015.1 GCA_021806605.1 Pseudomonadota bacterium | reverse complement strand
TATCCCGCCGCTTTCCTTTGACAGGTGATATTCGAAATACATTTTCTCGAACAGGTCCCTGGCTTCGCGCAAGGGCATATCCAGCGAAAAGGGCTGGCTGTTCGCGGCGATCGGATTTTCCTGTTTCGAGAGTATTTGATGGGTATTTGCTAGCGTGATTTCCTCTTCCAGCGAGGTCAGCGCAAGCGATTTGACTACGGCCATCAGCTGGGCCAGATTTCCTGGCCAGGCGTAATTGCGCAAGGCATTGAGAGATGCCGTGCTGAACTGTTTCAGGGGCGTTTCCCGGGCCTCTGCGTACCTGGAAAGAATGAGGCTGGCGAGAGCGGGAATATCTTCAGGGTGTGCCCTCAGCGGTGGAATGACTACGGTCAGGCTCATCAATTTCTGGAAGAGATCAGCGTCGTAATTTCCGGAGGCAACCAGGTTTGCCAATGGTTTGGTGGATGCACAAACCAGCTTGATGCCGTGATTTTCCAGTTTATCCAGGAGAAAAAGCAGGCCTTTCTGCTCTTCCCGGTTGAGATCCCCTATTTCCTTGATGAAAATCATGCCTTCCTTTGCCTTGTTGAGCAGATCGGCATTTTCTTTGGTCAACTCGGAAGCGTCTTTCAGTTCTATCCAGGGAAAATTGGGGTTCCTGAAAAAATGGGCGCAGATTTCTATTTCCGAGCCCGGCTCTCCCGTCAGGAAAACAGGGAAGGGCAGCTTGTTCGCATGTTCCAGGGTTTTCTTCAGTTCGGCGACAATGCCGCTTTTTCCCAGGGCAGAGAGGGAAATCGGTTCGCTGGTGCCGGGTGCGCTTTTTTGCAATACCCGTCCGACGGTGTTGAGAAGCTTCTGGAGCGCTATGGGTTTCTCGAGGAAATCGCAGGCGCCGATGCGCGTCGCTTCCACTGCCGTATCGATGGTGCCGTGCCCGGACATCATGACTACGGGCATGGTGAGGAGCCCGGAGCTCGCCCACTCTTTCAGCAGCGTAATCCCGTCCGTGTCCGGCATCCAGATGTCCAGCAGCACCAGATCCGGCCTGCTCTTGCTCCTGAATTGCCGGGCTTCGCTCGCGTTTTCAGCGAGAATGACCTGATACCCCTCGTCCCAAAGGATTTCAGACAGCAAGTCCCGGATACCTACTTCGTCGTCAACAACAAGAATCTGATTCGCGCTCATTCAAGCCTCCGTGACCGAGGGAAAGACGATGCTGACGCAGGCGCCCCCCGGACTGACATTTTCAATCTGAATCGTACCATTGTGTTCTTCCACGATCTTCTTCACGATCGCAAGCCCCAATCCGGTACCCTTGGGTTTCGTCGTGACGTAGGGTTCAAAGGCCCGATCCATCAGGTTTTCAGGAAATCCGGGACCGTTGTCGCAAATGCTCAGCCTGACGAAACCGTCGAGAGTTTCTGTGGCCACGGTAATCTGGGGCGCGTCGGAGTCAGCCAGAGAGTCCTGCGCGTTTTTCAGCAAATTGTGTATGACCTGGCGCAACTGGGTCTGGTCTCCGCTTATTCCGGGCAAAGTCTCGTCGAGCTGCATGCAAACCAGAGGTGACTCGTACAACGCGAGTATCTCCCGGACCAGGTAATTGAGATCGACAATCTGGAAATTCGGCTCGGTCGATTTCGCATACTTGCTGAAGGCATCCACCATGCTGTTCAGGGCGGCAACCTGATTGACTATGGTTTGGGTGGATCTGGTCAGCATTTTGCCGTCTTGGGGGCTGAGCTTTTCCGCCAGCTTGTGCTGCAATCGCTCCGCAGAAAGCTGAATCGGAGTGAGCGGATTCTTTATTTCGTGGGCGAGACGCCGAGCAACCTCGCCCCAGGCGGCGTTCCGTTGCGCCTGGACAAGATGCGTGATGTCGTCGAAGACCACCAGGAAGCCGTTTTCCGTAACGTCCGGCAGGCGCGAGCCGCGCAGGAGCAATATCTGGGTTCCAGTCTTCCTGGAAAGATCGAGCTGCCGCTGCCACTCGACATTTTCGGAGGACTCGAATTCCTTGCGGATCTCGGAAGAAAACGGCTGAAGGAAAGGAAAGCGTCTGCCCCATTCGTCCAGAGAGGAATTGCCCGGTTCGGGGAATTCGACATTCAGAATCATGCGGGCTGCCGGGTTTGCGGAGCGCAAGGCGAAAGAGTTGTCGAAAACCAGCACGCCGGAGGAAAGGCTGGAAAGAATGCTTTCGAGATAGGCTTTTGCGCTTTCCAGCTGCTCCTGGTTTTTCTGCACCGAAGTTCTGGCCTCGGCGAGCTGATGCGTCATGAGATTGAACGACTGGGTCAATATGCCGAGCTCGTCCCTGCTCTGAACGGGGTGATACTGGCTGAAATCGCCCTGGGCGACGGCGCGCGTACCCTCGGCCAGGATGGCAAGCGGGGCGCTCAGCCGCTCGCTGATGAAAAAGGCGATGGCAAGCGCGCAAAGCAGGGCAAGCAAAAGAGAGAGGGTGAGGGTGAGGCCGTACAGCCTTTTCAAGCCCAGCCTGGAAAGGGAAAGGCCCTGGTAATCGCGATAAACGGTTTGCACGGTTTCCGCATCCTGCGCTAGCTGCTTGGGGACGGGCTTCAGCAGCTGCAGAACCCGGATGTCTTCGTTGAGCTTGAGCACGTTCACGGGAACCACCACGCGAAGATAAAGCCCCTTGCCGGGAACCGATTCGATGACGCTGTAGGGCTTCTGCATCCTGATTTGACGCAGGACCGAAGACGGCGGAAATGCCAGAACCAGCCCATCCCGCTCCGATCCTGAAAATGCGATGATTTGCCCGGACGGGCTGAACAGCGCGCCTTCCTGTGCGCCGGCCTGATCCAGCAGGCGGCTGAAATCGGAGGGGAGGATGCCGTCCGGAAGATCCACGAGGGAAAACGCCATCGCGTTGGCGCGTTTTTCCAGGTCCTTGCGCATGTTGTCGAGCGTTGCCCGGCCGAGATTCAGCCCGCCTTCAAGCGCTTTGTCGACCCGCACGTCGAACCAGGATTCGATGCTTTTCGACAGGAACTGCACGGAAAGCGAATAGATCAGCACGCCGGGGAGCGTGGACATCAGCGCGAAGAACAGCACGAGACGGAAGGTCAGCTTGGCGCCGAAGACCTTCGCCTTGAGTTTGCGCAGCAGCACGAAAAGCTGGTAGACGACAAGGCCGGAAAGCAGCAGAACGACCCCGCCCCCCAGGCCGAGCAGCACGGTATAGTGCTTGGAGAACACGTCCGTATTGGCGCTGGCAAGCGACAGGAGATAAAGCAGCACCGCGCCGATGGCGGCGCACAAAATCAGCAAGTATTTCAATGGCGTATTTCAGTCAGTCATGGAACAAAATCCCACTGGAACCAGTCCGAGCTGAAATTCCAGTCGCTGGAAGCCAGTGCGTCGATCTGAAAGGGTTTGGGAAGCAGGGAAATGTCCAGGGACATGCGCAGCTTCCCCCTGTACGTTCCTCCGCTTTTCAGGGCGCTTCGGTTGATTACCTGCCGGTGCAGCAGGCTGCCCATCACGTTGACTGCATCCGACAAGTTGTCGAAATTCTGATACAGCGTGCCGCTGCTCAATCGGTATTGCTGCGTCAATGCGTTGTAGCTCAGCTTGGTGTGCCAGGAGGTGTCGACAATCTTTTCGTCGAACCAGTACCAGCGAACCCGCGTCAGCTCGAATTCGGTGACAAAGTTGAGCGGAACGCCCTTTTTCAGGGCATCTTCGAGCGTGGGATTGAGGTTGATCTCGAAGTAGGCGTTGAGGCGGTAGTCGTCGTTTGCCGCGAATTCCGCGGATTTGACGCGTATGCCGTCTGCCAGGGCGGAAAAGCAGAGCAGGAATGCTGCCAGAAGCAATGCGATTTGCTTGAAGAGCATCGGGTCATTTTTTCTGGAGAAGCGCATAAAAAAAGCCATCTTGTTGATCGTTCGGCAGCAACGGCATTTCATCGATCAGGGCCGCTTCATGGTGTCTCTTCATGAATTCCTCGACAAGCCCGGCATTTTCTTCCTTGAAAACCGAGCAGGTCGAATAGAGCAATTTACCACCACTGGCCAATGTTTGCCACAAGGCTTCGAGGATGGCGAGCTGCTGTCCGGAGAATCCGGCGATGTCTTCGGCGCGCCTCAGCCACTTGATGTCCGGGTGTCGACGCACCACGCCCGATGCCGAACAGGGGACGTCGGCCAGGATGCGCTGGAAAGGCACGCCGTCCCACCAGGACTTCGGATCGGCGGCATCGGATACCCGGACGTCGCCTTCGAGTCCCAGCCTGGAATAATTTTCCTCAATCTGCCGGGATCGCGATGCGCTGTTGTCCAGGGAAAGCAGATCGACCTGAGCGGACTCGAGAATATGCGCCGACTTTCCTCCCGGCGCTGCGCAGGCATCCAGTACCCGCATGCCGTCTTTCAGGTCGAGAAGAGGCGCCGCCTGCTGCGCCCCCCAATCCTGGACGGATACGAGGCCGTCTGAAAATCCGGGCAGCTTTTCGACCGGCATCGGCTTTGCGAGCATCAGGGCATGGTCAGAAAGAACGTCGCATTCGATCCGGTTTTCCTGCAGCAAAGCGCGGTAATCTGCGGAGGAAATTCTTCTCCGGTTGACCCTGAGCGTCATGGGCGGGCGGGAATTTCCCGCATTCAGAATTTCCCGGTACTGCTCCGGATACTGCGCTTTCAGCCTGTCTATCCACCACTGGGGATGGTTGAACAGGGCGACCTCGTTGCCGGACGCGGCTTCCAGAAGTGCGTCTTTCCGGCGCAGGAAATTGCGCAGGACGGCATTGACGAGGCCCTTCCCCGAGTGTCTGGATGCCTCGACCGCATGATTGACTATGGCATGGTCCGGGGCCTGGGTGTATTGGAGCTGGTAAAGCGCGACGAGGAGCAGGGCTTCGATTTGCCGGTCCTTCGGAGGGGTCTTGAGCAAGGCATCGAGCACGGCCTTCAGGGTGCCGTAATGGCGGAAAACCCCGTAGCTGGAATCCTGGATCAGACCTTTCTGCTGCGCTGCGAGGTCCGGGTTGGTGCGCCAGATCTCGTTCAGTGTCCGGGTGAGATTCCGCCCCTCCAGTGTCTTGAGCACGGCATGGCAGGCAAGGCGCTGGGATTGAAGCATCGGCTTTATCGCAGCCTGCTGCCGGCTTGAACGGGAAACCCGGAAAGAAACTGCGCAGCTGAAAGCCGCTTGCCGCCCGGCTTTTGCAGCACTTCGAGCAGCAGGGCATCCTGTCCGCAGGCCACAAGCATGCCGTCCGCATTTGCCGCCAGCACCTCTCCCGGTGCGCCGGCGACACTCCCGATCCTGCGCGCCCGCCAGATTTTTACCGGGGTGTCGCCGATGAGGCACGTCGCGCCGGGAAAGGGGTCGAAGGCGCGGATCATTCTTTCGATCTGCTGTGCGCCATCGTTCCAGTTTATGCCTGCCTCGGATTTGCTCAGTTTGGCGGCATAGCAGGCGCCGGCTTCTTGCTGGGACTTGCCCGGGAAGCGCCCGGCCGGGTTGGTCGCAAGCAGATCGACGATGCACCTGGCCCCCAAGGCGGCGAGCTTGTCGTGCAGGGTCTGGGCGGTATCGCTGTCGGCGATGGGGATTTCTTCCATGGCGAGGATGTTTCCGGTGTCGAGTCCGGCATCCATTTGCATCAGGGTGATTCCCGTTTTTCCGTCGCCGGAAAGGATTGCCCTCTGGATGGGGGCGGCCCCGCGCCATCTTGGCAGGAGAGATGCGTGGATGTTGATGCAGCCGAGTCTCGGAATATTCAGAACGGATTCCGGAAGGATCAGCCCGTAGGCAGCAACGACCATGGCGTCGGCTCCGAGCGATGCCAGCCGGTTCTCCGTCTCAGGGCTGCTTTTCAATGTCGATGGCTGCAGCAGGGACAGGCCGTGCTGCAGCGCGAGCGTTTTGACCGGGCTCGGCATCGTTTTCATGCCGCGTCCCGAGGCCTTGTCGGGCTGGGTGAGCACTAGCGCGATTTCGTGCCCTGCCGCAACGAGCGCGTCGAGTGCTGCTGCTGCAAACAGGGGGGTTCCTGCGAAAATGATTTTCAAGGCACTTACATCCGCTCCCGGGCCAGCTTCTTCATTTTGGCCAGGATTCTGGTTTGCTTCAGACGCGACAGATACTCGACGAACACTTTTCCCTTCAGGTGATCGATTTCGTGCTGGATGCAGACCGAAAGCAGTCCGTCCGCCCGGATCTCGAAAGGCTCGCCATCCTGGTTCCGTGCGCTGACCGTGATGTTTTCGGCCCGTTCGACGCTTTCGAATATTCCCGGAACAGAAAGGCAGCCTTCCTCGATATAGGACCTTCCGCTTGTGGCGATGATTTCTGGATTGATCAGGACGACGGGCTTGTCCCGATTCTCGGAAAGATCGGTCACGATGATTTGCTTCTGCACATCGACCTGAGTGGCTGCGAGGCCGACGCCGGGCGCTGCATACATGGTCTCCAGCATGTCGGATACCAGCGTTTTGAGCGCTTCGTCGAAAACATCCACCCTGGAGGCGACCAGATGAAGCCGCTCGTCAGGGTATTGAAGAATTTTCATTATTGCCATAGATACTTGCCAATTTGGTTTGCCGGATGCAGAATCTGGCGGATTGTATTCGCCGTCAGGAGCGCCAATGCGCAAGCTTATTATATATTTGTTTTTATTTTCGGGCTTGGTTCCTTTGGGCCTTCGCGCCGAGGCGCTCCAATTGCAGGACAAGGCCCCGACCCGATATGTCGTCGTTCCCGGCGATACGCTGTGGGGAATTTCTGCCCGCTTTCTCAAGGATCCCTGGAAATGGCCGCAGATTTGGGGAATGAACCGGGAGGAAATCGAAAATCCGCACCTGATCTATCCGGGCGATGTGATCGTTCTGGAAAACGAGGACGGAAATCCCAGGCTCCGGGTGGAGTCGCAGGGGGGAGAACAGGGGGCGAACGCAACGGTGCGCCTCGAGCCGGGTGTCCGGATCAGCGATTTGGGCAGGGCGATACCCAGCATCCCGCTTTCCGCCATAGGCCCCTTTCTGTCCAAAACGAGGATCGTAAGCCAGAAAGTCTGGAATGTTGCCCCCAAGCTGATTTCCGGCGAAAACGGGAACGATGTGCTGGGGACGGGGTATATCGGATACGTTACTGGATTGTCCGGCGGCGCCGTCACCTGGTCGGTATACGGGAAGGGTAGGGAGCTCACTGACCCCGACAGCGGCAAGCCGCTCGGCCTTGAAGTCGATTATCTCGGCGAAGCGAAGCTGGTCAAGCCCGGCAATCCTGCCAAAATCCAGATCACCCGGTCGGTCAAGGAAATCGGAATGGAGGCGGCGCTGCTGCCGGTCGTCGAGCAGACGATCACGGATTTCGTGCCGCATGCCCCGGACAAGCCGATAAATGGCCGCATTCTCCCGTCCGACGACAAATCCGAAATTGCCCAGAACGATGCCGTCATACTCGACATTGGCAGCCGCGATGGGGTCGAACTCGGCACCGTGCTTGCGGTCGACCGCGCGGGGAGGTCGGTGATGGACGGGGACAAGAAAATCCAGCTGCCATCCACGCGCGTTGGCCTCGTCATGATTTTCCGCGTATACGACAGGGTTTCCTATGCGCTCGTCGTTCAAAGCGAGCGCACCATTCATGCCGGAGATGTCGTCAGGACGCCCTGATTCCGCCATGGAAGATGCCGCGGACTGGATTGCGCTGAGCACCATTGCCGGCCTGGGGGGCGAATCTTTCAGAAGGCTGCTCGCCGCCTTCGGAGGGCCGGACGCGGTGCTTCGGGCGGGAAAGCATGACCTTGCAGGAATCGTCGAGCCAGCCCTCGCCGGGCGCATCCTGCAGGGCCCCGACAAACAGGCTGTAGAAGCTGCGCTGAAGTGGCTGGAAGAGCCAATCAACGACATCGTCACCCTGGCGGACGAAGATTATCCCCGTCTCCTCCTGAATGTGCCCGACCCGCCGCCTTTCCTGTATCTCAGGGGCGTCCGGTCCCTTCTGGGAAGGCAAGCCATCGCCATCGTCGGAAGCCGCAATGCCACCCCCCAGGGAATGGAGAATGCGAGAAATTTCGCCAGAGTCCTGAGCGATGCCGGGCTTTGCATCGTCAGCGGGCTCGCCCTCGGGATCGATGCGGCTGCGCACGAAGGCGGCCTGTCCGGGGCATCGGGCAGCATCGCGGTGGTCGGAACCGGGATAGATATTTCTTATCCTGCGCGAAACGTCGATCTTGTCCGCGAGCTGGAAGGGAAGGGGCTGATCGTTTCCGAATTCGCGCTGGGAACGCCGCCCCTGGGCACCAACTTTCCGCGGCGCAATCGCATCATCAGCGGCCTTTCCCTGGGTTGCCTGGTCGTCGAGGCGGGAATCAGGAGCGGTTCCCTGATCACGGCAAGGCACGCCCTGGAACAGGGCCGGGAAATTTTCGCCATTCCCGGGTCGATTCATTCCCCGCTTTCCAAGGGGCCTCACAGGCTGATCAAGCAGGGGGCCAAGCTGGTGGAAAGCGCGCAGGACATACTCGAGGAACTGGATCTGCCCGCACCGGCAGCGGCGCCTGTTGTCGCGCAGCCGGAAACCGGGGGCTTTTTGGACAGCATGGGCTTCGATCCTGTCGATGCTGACACCCTCTGCCTCAGAACGGGTCTTTCGCCGCAGGCCGTTTCCATTCGCCTGCTCGAACTGGAAATCGCCGGGCTGGTGAAGGGCATGCCGGGAGGAATGTACCAGCGGCTGCGTTAATTTTCTTGCCCTCTTCTGTTTTTGTTTCTATGATCCACGAATCTTTGTAATCAGCGCCGCTCAATGTCATCCAACCTGCTCATCGTCGAATCGCCTTCCAAGGCCAAAACCCTGAAGAAATATCTTGGCAAGGATTTCGAAATCGTCGCCAGCTTCGGCCATGTGCGCGATCTCGTCCCGAAGCAGGGGGCGGTGGATCCCGAAAACAATTTCGCTATGGACTACAAGCTGATCGAGCGCAACGCGAGGCATGTGGACGAGATAATCAAGGCGGCGGGGGTTGCCGAGCGGATCTATCTTGCGACCGACCCGGACAGGGAGGGGGAGGCGATTGCCTGGCATATTTCGGAGATACTCGCCAGCAAGCCCAAGCTCAGGGCGAAGCCTTTGAAGCGCGTGGCCTTCTACGAGATTACGGAGTCCGCAGTGAAGGATGCGGTCGCCCATCCCAGGGACATTTCCATGCCGCTCGTCAATGCGCAGCAGGCGCGGCGCGCACTCGATTATCTGGTCGGCTTCAATCTTTCCCCCCTGCTCTGGCGCAAGGTGAGGCCCGGCCTTTCCGCGGGCAGGGTGCAGAGCCCGGCGCTGCGCCTGATCACCGAGAGGGAACTGGAAATCCAGAACTTCAAGGCGCGGGAATACTGGACCATCCATCTCGACAGCCACAAGGGAGCGGATGCCTTCACGGCCAAGCTGTTCCAGTACAAGGGGGAAAAACTCAAGCAGTTCGACATCTCGAACGAGGAAAGAGGGAAGGAGATCGTCGCCGAATTTCTCGCGGAAAAGAACGCATCGGGCAGGATCGCCAACGTCGAGAAGAAGCGCAAGCTTCGTCATGCCGCGCCGCCCTTCACTACCTCCACCTTGCAGCAGGAAGCGGTCAGGAAGCTCGGCATGACGACCGAGCGCACCATGCGCATCGCCCAGCAGCTTTACGAGGGCATCGACATAGGCGGTTCGACGGTGGGCCTCATCACCTACATGAGAACCGACTCGCTTTCGCTCGCTGGAGAGGCGATCCAGGAAATGAGGGACTATGTCTCCCGAACCTTCGATGCCGGATACCTGCCCAAGCAGCCCAACGTTTACAAGAGCAAGGCCAAGAATGCCCAGGAAGCGCACGAGGCGATTCGCCCCACCTCGATCTTGAGAACGCCCGAGAGCGTTTCGAAACATCTCAACCAGGATCAGGCGAGGCTGTACGAGATGATCTGGAAAAGGGCAATCGCGAGCCAGATGAGTCCGGCCCAGTTCGATACCGTGAGCCTAGACATTTCCCTGGTTCATCCCGATTCGCTGTTTCGGGCGACCGGCCAGACTCTGGTCTTCCCTGGCTTCATCGCGGTCTATCGGGAAGGCGTTGACGACGAGGAAGATTCGGAAGAGGGGAAATTGCCCCAGCTCGCGGAAGGTGAAACCGTGCCGGTGGACAGGCTCCACGGGGAGCAGCATTTCACGCAGCCCCCGCCCAGGTACAGCGAGGCCTCTCTCGTCAAGACCCTGGAGGAATACGGCATAGGCAGGCCCTCGACCTACGCCTCCATCATTTCGACCCTGCTCGACCGCGAATACGTGACGCTCGACAAGAAGCGCTTCATGCCCACCGACGTGGGCTATGTGGTCAACCGCTTTCTCACCGAGCATTTCTCCTCCTACCTGGACTACGATTTCACCGCCAATCTCGAAAACCAGCTCGACTCAATTTCAGCGGGAACTCGGGAATGGATCCCGCTGCTCGATGATTTCTGGAAAGGCTTTTCCTCCCTCATCGAGGAAAAGAAGAACATTTCCAGGAAGGAAGTCACGCAGGAGCTGCTGGACGAAGCCTGTCCGAAATGCGGCAAGCCGCTCTGCATGAGGCTTGGGAAAAGGGGAAGATTCATCGGCTGCAGCGGTTTTCCGGAGTGCGATTACACCCGGAACATGGGCGAGGAAGGGACGGATTCGACGAACGAGCCCAGGGTGCTCGGCGTGGACGAGGCTTCCGGCCAATCCGTCACGCTCCTGAAGGGCCCCTATGGCCATTATCTTCAGGTCGGGGAGGGAACGGAGGGGAAGAAGCCCAGGCGCGTATCGTGGCCCAAGGGAATTCCCGTCGAATCGGCCAGCATGGACGCCGCGAGGCAACTGCTTTCCCTTCCCAGGGAAGTAGGCATCCATCCTGAAACGGGCAAGAAGATCGTGGCGAACATCGGCCGCTTCGGCCCCTACGTCAACCACGACGGGACCTTCAAGTCCATTCCGAAATCCGAGAGCGTGTTTTCCATAGACCTGGACCGGGCGGTTGCCCTGCTTGCCGAAGCGAGGACCGACAAGAATATGCTGAGAGAGCTGGGGAATCATCCGGACGGCAAGCCGGTCGCCGTCTTCAGCGGGAAATACGGGCCGTACGTCAAGCATGGGCGGGAGAATGCGAAAATCCCGTCGGGATACGATGCCGACACGGTGACCTTGGAGGCTGCCCTGGAAGCGCTGGCGCTCAAGGCCGAAAAGCCGGCCAAGGGAAAGGCGAAGCCCGCGAAGAAAGCGCCCGCCAAGAAGGCCGCCAAGCCTGCTGCAAAGGCGAAAAAGGCGGCTCCGAAAAAGGCCGCCGCCTGAGCCTTGCATGGCGCTCAAATCCACCATTTTCAAGGCGAACCTGCAGGTCTCCGACATGGACCGCAGCCATTACGGCAGCCATTTTCTGACCCTCGCCCGCCATCCTTCGGAGACCGACGAGCGCATGATGGTCAGGCTGCTCGCCTTTGCGCTCAACGCATCCGACGCCCTTGCTTTCGGCAACGGACTTTCCGCTGACGACGAGCCCGATCTCTGGCAGAAGGATCTGACCGGCAGCATCGAGCTCTGGCTCGACGTCGGCCTGCCTGACGAGAAGCTGGTCCGGAAGGCCTGCGGCCGCGCGGGCAGGGTGATCATATATGCTTACGGTGGACGAGCCGCAGAGATCTGGTGGAATCAGTCGAGGCCGAAGCTCGAAAGGATCGCCAACCTGACCGTGATCGGCATTCGGCAGGAGTCCACCCGCGCACTTGCGGAGCTTGCGCAGCGCAGCATGCAACTGCAGTGCGTCATCCAGGACGGGACGGTTCTGTTCTCAGGCGGCGACGAAACCGTTTCGGTGATGCTGGAGCAGATCAAGGCTCCGGACTAGCGGGAGTCATGGCGCAGGATCTCGATGAATTTTTGAACCAGGGGCTGCTGTGGCCGCTCCTTGAGTTGCAGCAGAAACAGGGAGCGGTGCATCGGTTCGAAATTTACGGCCCTGATCTTGTCCAGATTCACGAGCTCCCTGGCAACCAGGGCGGGCAGTATCGCTATTCCTACGCCCGCAGCGACCGTGCGGGCGATGCCTTCGTTGCTTCCGATCTGGATCATCCGGTCGGGCAAAATTCCGTGATCTTGCAGCATCCGTTCGCTGACTTCCCGGGTTCCCGACCCCGGTTCGCGCACGAGCCAGATCTCTTCCTTCAGCACCTCCGCGCTGACGCTCTGTTTGCGATCAATCTTGGAGCCGGGATGGGTGAAAATGTGCATCTCGTCTTCCTGCCAGGCCGTCATCAGGATGCGCGGATCCTCGACGATCCCCTCGACTAGCGCCAGATCGATTTCGCATTCGATCAGGGACCGGCTGACCTCTTGCGTATTGCCCACCCTGACTTCAAGATGGATCGAGGGGTGCAGATGCAGAAAGCGGGCGGCATAAGAAGGAAGCCAGTATCCCGCGATGGTGGTGCTCGCACCCACGATCAGCCTGCCGCGTTGCGAGCCGACCCGGGCAAGGATATCCTCTGCGGCGGCACGCTCCAGCGCAAAGATGCCTCTGGCATGCTCGTAAAGCGCCCGCCCGCTATCCGTCAGTTGAAAGCCCCGTCCGCCGCTGGCACCCGAAGCCCCGCGCTCCATCAGCGGCAGCCCGACCTGCTTTTCAAGTTCGCGCACCGCTTTGGATACGGCAGGCTGGCTGATATACAGGGCTGCTGCCGCACGGGAAAAGCTCCCCTGTTCCGCGACATGAAAAAATACCCTAAGCAAATGAAGGTTCATAACCTATTTTCATCCATATATGATTTATATGTATTTGAGTCATATTGTAACAGCGATTATTCTGGTGATCATCGTCAAATGACCGGGGAAATTCATGAGTTTGGCCAAGACAACCAATTTGTTCAGAGAATCCTCTTTCTGGCTGGGGATCGTGCTTTCCGTGCTGCTTGCCGCCGGAGGAACGACGCTCGCCGACATGTCCTGGGCGAAGCATCTCGGCCTGAGCGGGCTGACGCTCGCCATCCTGCTGGGCATTTTCGTGGGCAACACATTTTTTGGCAGAATCGCGCATCATACCGCCAAGGGAGTCGATTTTTCCAGGAGCACGCTGCTTCGCGCAGGAATCATTTTCTTCGGATTCCGGATCAGCTTCCAGCAGATCGCGCAGGTGGGATGGGCCGGAATACTGATCGACTCGGCCATGGTGTTCCTGACCTTCCTGCTTGCGGTGCAGCTTGGCCAGCGCGTCTTCCGGCTGGACAGGCAGACTTCGATGCTGATCGGGGCCGGAAGCGCGATATGCGGCGCAGCCGCCGTATTGGCGACCGAGCCTGTCGTCAAGGGTCAGGCGCACAAGGTTTCGGTCGCAGTAGCCACCGTGGTGGTGTTCGGAACGATTTCGATGTTTCTCTATCCGGTGCTCTATCCCCATCTCGGGCTTTCCGTCCAGGAATACGGAATATACGCAGGCTCGACCATTCATGAGGTTGCCCAGGTCGTCGCTGCAGGGAGCGCGGTGAACGAGCATGCCGCGGACACTGCTGTCATCGAGAAGATGATGAGAGTGATGATGCTCGCGCCTTTCCTGCTCGCCTTGTCCTCGTTCGGAGAAGGAAAGGAAGAAGCCGGAAAGCGCATTACCATTCCCTGGTTCGCCGTGCTCTTCATCGTTGCGAGCGGCGTCAACTCGCTTCACGTCTTTTCTGCGGCGGTCATACAGCACATCAACGCGATCGACACGATCCTGCTTTCCACGGCCATGGGGGCTTTGGGCTTGCGCACCCATGCCGGGGCGATCCGGCAGGCAGGCCTCAAGCCGCTCATGCTCGCGAGCCTGCTGTTCGCATTTCTCATCGTCGGGGGATATGCAGTCAACCGCATCGTCATGCATCTCATGGGCTGAGACAGGCTCCGGTCAGTCCGGATATTCCCCGTAGCGGGGCAACTCGTCCCCGCCGCATGACCAGTCTGCCCGAGAATCCCAGAAGATCTGCTCCATAGTTGCATGTTCAGCCGAAGCGGTAGCCTTGCGCTGGGTGGAGCTTCCATTCCCCCTCTCCCCTGAGCTCCAGAACCTGCTCATGATACTTCAGGATGGAGGGTCGGTGCCCGACGCTGACCAGGGTCGTTTCCGTTTCGGCCAGAAGACTGTAGAGGTGCGCCTCGTTGGCTGAATCCAGGGCGCTCGTCGCTTCGTCCAGCATCGCGTAGCGCGGCTTCGTGACGAGAACGCGGGCGATCGCGAGGCGCTGCTGCTCGCCGACCGAAAGGATCTTTTCCCAGTCCGCTTCCGCATCGAGCCCTCCCGATCTTTCCGCAAGATCGGGCAGGTTCAACCTGTCCAGCATGTGCAGCAGATGCTCGTCCTGAACCGTCTTGTCCGCGTCGGGATAGAGGAGCTGGCTGCGCAGCGTGCCGAGTATCATGTAGGGCTGCTGCGGAACGAACAGCGTCTCCTCGGGCCTGAATATCCTTCCGCTTCCGGAATGCCAGAGTCCGGCGATGGCGCGCAGCAGCGAGCTTTTGCCGCTTCCGCTCTCGCCCACGATCAGCAGGCTTTTTCCGGGATCGACCGCAAGCGTAAGATCCCTGATCAGGATTCTTTCATGATTGGGCGTCAGCAGCGTCATGCGCTCGATCGCGAGGCGGGAGTCCCGAACCGCAACGATGGAGCCTTCAGCCCTGGCATCCCGCGGCCTGTCGAGGACATCCGAGAAGCTGCTCAGGCGGGCGATGCCTGCGGAGAACCTGCTCAGCCCCTCGAAGTGCTCGACGATCAGGGACACCGCGCCGAGAACCGCGGAAAACGCGCCGGTTGCCTGGACTGCGCTGCCGATTTCGAGCTCCCCCGACAGCACCTTGGGCGCGAGGATGGCCGTCGGGAGGACGATGTTCAGCATGGTGAAGGCGTACTGGAAGAGGTTCAGGAAGAACTGGCGCTTGATGAGCCTCATGAAATTGCCGTATGCCGCGGAAAATCGCCCTTTCACCTGGAGCGCCTCCTGCGCCTCCCCTTCGTAGAAGGCGATCGACTCGGCGTTTTCCCTTACCCTGACCATGCTGAAGCGGAAATCGGCCTCCTTCTTCAGCTGCTGGAAATTGAGGCCGATCAGCACCCGCCCGAAAAAGAACAGCGTGATCAGCGTCCCGGTTATCGAATAGACGAGTAGGAAATAGACGAGCGCCCTCGATATCGACCACAATACGGCGCTGAAGGCGACCAGGTCCAGAACCGATCCCGTCAGTATCCCCAGGAAGTACAGCGAGCGCTGGGTGAAGGCGTCGATGTCCTCGACGATGCGCTGGTCCGGGTTGTCGATCTCCCGGCTCGAATTCAGGTCGTAGAATTGCCTGTTGCTGAAATAGCGGTCGAGGAAGCGGTTCGTCAGCCACCTCCGCCAATGGATGCCCAGCGTGTCCCGCATGTAGAAATAAAGGGCATAGGCCGGAACGGTGACTGCGAGGAGCCCGACCGAATATTCGATGGCCCGCCAGAAGCGCTCCTTTTCGTGCGCGGCGAGCGCCGAGGTGAATTCGCCCGCCTGCTGGTTCAGCATCACCGCGAACCGCGTCTGGGCGAGGAGGAGGATCACCAGCAGCGCGGTCAGGCCCCAGGCCTTCCATTTTTCCCCCCCGAGCCAGTAGGGCGAGGCGATGGCCCAGAACTGCTTCATCACCTGGCTGTCCGCAATCTTCATCCGCTTTCCCGAATTCGAAAGCTTTCACTATAGCGCTGTCGGCAGTCAGGGCGCCATGCCGAATTTGCGGAGCAGCGGGGCAGCCAGTGAAGGCGCATCGATGCCGGAATGTTTTTAGATCGATTCCAACCATTTGAATCAGCGTTGATTTTGTGATGTCAGGGGAATATGATGGCTCAATTGTCGCGATCCGGACATTGCGACGCATTTCCGGAGGTTTTCGGGGGCCGTGAAATCATCTGTGCGCATGAAATCAATAGGATATGACAAAAATTCAAGATCAAATACCCGAAATGACGCCTTTTATCGCACCTGTTAGGGTGCGTAGGTTAAGTTAGGCCTCTTCATCGAGACATCAGATGGAAACCAAGACCATATCTGCTGACGACGCAATCCTTCTGGCCTCGAAGACAGAGGATCACTTCTTTGATCGAAAAGCCGCAGAAATCAAAGGCGCAAAGCTGCAAAAGATTGCTGTCGCATTCGCAAACGCAGATGGAGGGGAAGCGTACGTTGGAATAGTCGATGATAAGGACGAGCCTGACCCAGCGAAGAGATGGAGCGGCGCCAAGAGCATTGAGGACTACAACCAGCATATTCAGGCGCTAACTGAGGTCCAACCAGCGCTTCCAATGGACATCACCTTTCTCAAGGCGGAAGGAAAGCCGCATTATGTTTTGCGGATCCAGATTGAGAAGAGCCAATCGGTTCACAAGACCTCGGATGGGACTGTCTACGAGCGAAAGGGCGCGCAGTCGCTTCCCGTAAACGATCCTGCACGTATCACGGCTTTGTCGTTTGCTAAAGGTGCGGTTTCATACGAGGACTATTCGCTTGATAACGCCATCGCCGAGGATGTTGTCGATTCACCTTGGATATCGGAGTTTCTTGCAGGCTATTCCCCCGCGACAGACCCTCTTGAACTTTCGATCAACAAGAATCTGGTCGACAGAAAGACCTTCAAGCCCAAGGTCGCCGGTGTATTGCTCTTCTCGAAAGAACCAAGCAGCCTTATGCCGAAGAAATGTTCGGTCAAAATTGTCCGCTATGAAACAAAGGAGGATGATCCCGAGCGAGATCATCTAGGCCCCATTGAGCTGGTTGAAGGCCCACTATATCCACTTATCCATAAGACCGTTGAACGAGTGACTCAGATCATGTCGTCAATAAACGTCTGGACCTCTGACGGTCCGAAGGCTATGGCCTACCCACCAGAAACATTGTGGGAGATTGTCGTCAACGCCATCATTCACCGAGACTATTCGATGTCGGATGATGTACAGATATTAGTATTCGACAATCGGATTGAGGTCCTTAGTCCAGGGCGTCTTCCAGCTTTCGTCAATCGAGACAACATTCTCGACGTACGCTATGCACGAAACCCGCGGATTGTTGGAATGCTTTCCCGCTACAAGAACCCACCGAACAAGGATATTGGTGAGGGGCTAAATACGGCTTTTCAAAAAATGAAGGAGTGGCGGCTGCGGACTCCCGACATCAACGATGAAGGAAATTACGTACGAGTACTCATTCCTCATGCTCCACTCGCGACCCCTCAAGAGGCGATTATGGAGTTCTTACGCAAGCAGAATACTATAACGAACCGCCAAGCGAGGGACATTACGGGCATCAAGAGCGAAAATGCTGTTAAGGCAGAGTTCTACAAGCTAAAGGATGCGGGACATATTGAAATGATCCCTGAACTTAAGGGCAAAAAAGCGGCATGGCGACTCGTGCCGAAATGATGAGGGCTATCTGAATTTTCCGGCATTGACCACAGCAAGTTCCACTCGTTGGTCATGTTTTGGGGCGATTGCGAGTTCAAGACAACGCTTCCGCCGAATGTAATGGCAAGCGGCTATACCTCATACATCAAGAGTTTCACGACCGCGCTATTCACCGACCAAGAAGTTCATGAAATTGCCACGGCGCTAAAAGACGGCATGCTTCCCAAGAGTTGGGCTACACGCCGACAGCATGTTGCTTCTCTCAAGGAACGATATTCAAGCACAACCACTTGTCCGAAGTGTGGCAGTCCTCTCGTTCTTCGTACTGCCAAGTCCGGTGCAAATGCGGGGCCGCAGTTTTTCGGTTGCACTAAATATCCGGGGTGTCGCTATGTTGCAAAGTTTGAGCCGCACCCCTAACCCTGCTCAACCGTGCCAGCGCATAAAGCCGCGCGAGGCCACTCACTTCTACGTTGGGCTGCTTCGCCTTTGACTTCCGGCAACCTGCGAAGTATTCTTTACGCATGAAAGTCAATGAGATATTGGTGCTGCTACAGAATGACGGCTGGTATCTTGTCGCTACGCGCGGCAGCCATCGTCAATTCAAGCACCAGGAAAAACCGGGCCGCGTTACCGTTGCCGGAAAACCCAGCGATGAGATTGCTCCCGGCACATTGAACAGCATCCTGAAACAAGCACGTCTCAAATAGGAGCCATATGCGATACGCCATTGTCATCGAAAATACTCAAAACAACTTTTCTGCTTATGTGCCTGACCTTCCAGGCTGCGTGGCTACCGGGGCAACCCTGGAAGAAGCGGAGCGCGAAATTCGTGAAGCCATCGCTTTCCATATCGACGGCCTTCGTGAAGATGGCGTGGCTGTGCCTTTACCCACAAGCCAGGTCGAATACATTGAAGTTGCGGCATAACCCGAGCTTTGGAGGGTCGTCCGTGTCGCCGCGTTCCCCTGCGCTACCCTTCAAGCTGCACGCCTATTCGAAGAGCGTAGCGACTCTGGCCAGCACCTCGTCCATGAGACGGGCGCCGGCAGGGTATCCACCTTGCGGGCATGGCGGGCGGACAAATCAAGTACGCGCGGCTGATCGCAGCGAATAACGCCTGTGGTGTTGGTGCCGGTCAACCCTAGACGTCCAGATTCCTGGCGGCGAGGGCATTGGTCTCGATGAAGTTGCGCCTGGGCTCCACTTCGTCGCCCATCAGCGTGGTGAATATCTCGTCCGCCGCAATCGAGTCCTCGATGCGGGCGCGCATCAGCCGCCTCACAGTCGGGTCCATGGTGGTTTCCCAGAGCTGTTCCGGGTTCATTTCTCCCAGCCCTTTGTAGCGCTGGATCGCGACCCCCTTGCGGGTTTCGTCGAGCAGCCATTCCATGGCTTCCCTGAATTCCTTCACGGTCTTCTGCTGCTGCCCCTTCCTGATCGTGGCGCCTTCCCCGATCAGGCCGCGCAGGATCTCGCCGGTTTTCCTGATCTGGGCGTAGTCGTTGCTTTGCAGGAAATGCGGGTCGATCTGGCTCAGGTTGACGTTTCCATGGCGTATCGTCCTGATTTCAAGGCGATGGCTTTCCTCGATCTCGTCGTATTCGGGGCGGATTTCGATGTTCTTTCCGGAAAGGAGGGAGATCAGCGCCTGCGCGCTCCCGATCGCGGCAGCTTCGTCGGAGAGGTCGATTTTCGGTCCCTTGAGCAGCACATGGAGCACTTCAGGTTCGACCAGATGGGCGAGCCTTGCGATGATGGCTTCCGTCAGCAGGTATTCCTTGGCGATTTCCCCCAGGGTTTCCCGGCCTATCGAGGCATCGGAGCCGGATGGGAGGAGCTCCGCATCCTGCAGCGCCTGCTGCACCAGGAACTGCTGAAGCTCAAGGTCGTCCTTCAGATAGCGCTCCTGCTTGCCGTGCTTGATCTTGTAGAGCGGCGGCTGGGCGATGTAGACATGGCCGCGCTCGATCAGTTCCGGCATCTGCCTGTAGAAGAAGGTCAGGAGCAGCGTCCTGATGTGCGCGCCGTCGACGTCCGCGTCGGTCATGATGATGATGCGATGGTAGCGCAGCTTGTCCGCATTGTATTCGTCCTTGCCGATTCCCGTGCCCAGCGCGGTGATCAGGGTGACGATTTCCTGGGAGGAGATGATTTTCTCGAATCGCGCCTTCTCGACATTGAGGATCTTGCCCTTGAGCGGCAGTATCGCCTGGAATTTTCGGTCGCGACCCTGCTTCGCCGAACCCCCCGCGGAATCCCCCTCCACGAGGTAGATTTCGGACAATGCAGGATCCTTTTCCTGGCAGTCGGCCAGCTTGCCCGGCAGACCCAACCCGTCGAGCGCCCCTTTCCTGCGGGTGAGCTCGCGCGCCTTCCTGGCGGCTTCCCTTGCCCGCGCGGCGTCGATGATCTTGGAGACGATCAGCTTGGCGTCGGCGGGGTTTTCGAGGAGGAATTCGGAAAGGGCGTTGGAAACCACTTCCTCGACCAGCGGCCGCACTTCGGAAGAAACCAGCTTGTCCTTGGTCTGGGAGGAGAACTTGGGGTCCGGCAGCTTGACCGAAAGGACTGCGGTCAGGCCTTCCCGCATGTCGTCCCCGGTGGTCTCGGCCTTGGCCTTCTTGGCGGCCTCGCTGGTCTCGATGTAATGGTTGAGCGTCCGCGTCATCGCCGCGCGCAGCGCAGTCAGATGGGTTCCGCCATCGCGCTGGGGAATGTTGTTGGTGAAGCAGAGCACGGATTCCTGGTAGGAATCGTTCCACTGCATGGCGATCTCGACGGTGATGCCGTCCTTTTCGGACGAGGCATGGAAGATCTTGGGATGAAGGACGTTCTTGTTTCTGTTGATGTATTCGACGAAGCCCTTTATCCCGCCGGAGAAGGCGAAATCCTCTTCCTTGCCGCTCCTGAGGTCGCTCATCTTGATCTTCACGCCGTTGTTCAGGAAGGAAAGCTCCCTGAGGCGCTTGGCCAGGATGTCGTAATGGTATTCGATGTCGCCGAAGACTTCCCTGCTCGGCAGGAAGTGGATTTCCGTGCCGTGCCGGTCGCTTTTTCCGACGACTTTCAGCGGCTCGACCGGCTCGCCCTCGCGGAACTCCATCTGGTAGACGTGCCCGTCGCGGCGGATCGTCAGCTTGAGCCATTCCGACAGCGCGTTGACCACGGAAACCCCGACCCCGTGCAATCCGCCCGAGATCTTGTAGGAATTGCCGTCGAACTTGCCCCCTGCGTGCAGCACGGTCATGATGACCTCCGCTGCAGAGCGCCCTTCCTCCTCGTGGATATCCACAGGAATGCCGCGTCCGTTGTCGCTGACGCTGACCGAATTGTCGGGGTGGACGATCACGTTGATGTCGTCGCAGTAGCCGGCGAGCGCCTCGTCGATGGCGTTGTCGGTTACCTCGAACACCATGTGGTGCAGGCCGCTGCCGTCCCCGGTGTCGCCGATGTACATCCCGGGGCGCTTGCGCACCGCTTCGAGACCCTTGAGAACCTTGATGTTTGTCGAATCGTATGTGGTCATGGTTTCACGTGAAACAGGTTAAATCCGCATCGGCATGACGACATACTTGAAGTCATCCCTTCCGGGTATGGAAATGAGCACGCTGCTGTTCGAGTCCCCGAAGGCGCAATTCACGGATTCTTCGGCGAGGTTGGTCAGCACGTCGAGCAGATAGCTGATGTTGAAGCCGATATCGAGCGGGCTGCCGCCGTATTCGATCTCGAATTCCTCCTGCGCTTCTTCCTGCTCGGTGTTGGTGCAGATGATGCGCAGGTTCCCTTCGGTGATGACGAGCCTGACGCCGCGTATCTTCTCGTTGGAGAGGATCGCCGCGCGCTGCAGCGCCTGAAGCAGGGGAATTCTGCCCATGGTCACGGTCTGCTGGTAGTTCGCCGGGATGACTTTGGTGTAATCCGGGAACTTCCCGTCGACCAGCTTGGAAATCACGGTCACGCCGGAGAATTCGAAGCGGATCTGGTTCTGCAGGATTTCGAGGGAGAGCGCATCTTCGTTGTCGGAAAGCAGCTTGGTGAGCTCGATCACGGTCTTCCTCGGCAGGATCACTTCCTGCTTTTCGTATTGGCGGTCGAGCGCGCTGCTGGCGAAGGCCAGGCGGTGCCCGTCCGTGGCAACGACCTTGAGCAGGTTGCCCTCGATCACGAGCAGCAGCCCGTTCAGGTAATAGCGGATATCCTGTTGCGCCATGGCGTACTGCACCAGGGAAAGCAGTCCCTTCAGCATTTTCTGGTTGATGACGAGCTTCCCGTTCAGCGCGTTTCCTTCGGCCAGCCTGGGAAAGTCTTCCGCAGGCAGCGTCTGCAGGTTGAAGCGGCTGTGTCCGGCCTTGACCTGGAGCCGGCTGTCCTGCGTTTCCAGGGAGACGTTGCCGTTGTCCGGCAGGGAGCGCAGGATGTCCTGAAGCTTCTTGGCCCCGACGGTCACCGAAACCTTCTGGCCTTCGTCCTCGCAGGGGGTCGACGAAGTGATCTGGATTTCCAGGTCCGTGGCGGCGAAGGAAATCGAGCCGCCGCTCTTTTCGATCAGGACGTTGGCAAGAATCGGCAGGGTATGGCGTCTTTCGACCACGCCCGTGACGGACTGGAGAGGTTTGAGCAGCAAATCCCGGTTGGCTTTGATGAGTAGCATGGCTTCCTGACCTGTTATTAGTTTCTCAAAATTTGGAGCAGTGTGTTGAATTCTCTCGCGATATCAGGGCTGGTCGACTTGAGTTCGACGATTTTGCGGCAGGCGTGCAGCACGGTCGTGTGGTCGCGCCCGCCGAAGGCGTCGCCTATGTCCGGCAGGCTGAGCTGAGTCAGTTCCTTGGTCAGCGCCATCGCCATCTGCCTGGGCCTCGCCAGCACGCGCGTCCGCTTCTTCGAATACATTTCCGCAACCTTGATTTTATAGTAATCCGCGACGGTCTTCTGGATATTTTCGATCGAAACCTGCCTGTTCTGCACCGCGAGAAGATCCTTGAGCGCTTCCTTCGCCAGTTCCAGCGTGACGGCGTGGCCGGAGAAGCGGCAATAGGCGAAAACGCGCTTCAATGCGCCTTCCAGCTCCCGGATATTGGAGCGGATATGCTTGGCGATGAAAAACGCGACGCTTTCGTCGAGCGCCATGTTTTCCATTTCGGCCTTCTTCAACAGGATCGCGACGCGCATTTCCAGCTCGGGCGGCTCGACCGCCACGGTCAGCCCCCATCCGAAACGGGAAATGAGCCGGTCTTCCACTCCCGAAATTTCCTTCGGGTAGGTGTCGCAGGTGATGATGACCTGCTTGTGGGAATCGACCAGGGCGTTGAAGGCGTAGAAGAATTCCTCCTGGGTCCGCGCCTTGCCGCTGAAGAACTGGATGTCGTCGATGAGGAGCAGATCCAGGGAATGATAGTACTGCTTGAAGTCGTCGAAAGCCTTGTGTCGGTAAGCCTTCACCACGTCGGAGACGTACTGCTCTGCGTGGGTGTAGCGAATCTTCGCTTCGGGATGGCGGTCGTGCACGAGGTTGCCTATGGCCTGGATGAGGTGCGTTTTGCCCAGGCCGACCCCGCCGTAAATGAAGAGGGGGTTGTAGGCCGTGCCCGGATTTTCGGCGATCTGGATGGCTGCGGCCCGGGCCAGCTGATTGGCCTTTCCGGTTACGAAGTTGTCGAAGGTGAAGGCCTTGTTGAGCCGGCTCTGTTCGCGAAGCGTGTGCTTGCTCGCGACCTGCGCCGCCGGCGCAGCTGCGGGGGCCTTCTGACCGGGCGCTGCGCTGTCGGCGGAAACCAGGTCGAAATTGACGGGCTTGCCGAAGAATTCTTCCGCCATTTCCTCGATCCTCGGCAGGAAGCGGTCCTTGATCCAGAGCATGACGAAAGGGCTGGGCGTGACGAGAGCGAACGAGTCCCCTGCCGGTTCCAGCCGCAGCGGCTTTATCCAGGTGTTGAATTGCTGAGCGGTCAATTCGCTTTTGAATCGCTCGAGGCAGGCGTTCCAGAATTTTTCCATGGGCGGTTTCTATTTATAAACAAATAGATATGTTTTCTGGTTTGTTTTGCGAATTCCCGTATTCTAGACGCTTTTCGCCCACTTATCCACAGCAAAAGCCCAAACAGGGGAAAAAAAGAAGGTTGACAGGGATCGCCGTAAAAGGGTGTAATAAGCAGTTTTATTGATGGGGAGTCAGAATGAAGCGCACATATCAACCCTCGGTGACGAGGCGCAAGCGTACCCACGGTTTCCTGGTCAGGATGAAAACCCGCGGCGGCCGCGGTGTGATCAGGGCTCGGCGTGCCAAGGGACGTGCGAGGCTGGGCGTTTAGAGCGCCTGCCATTTATTCGTTTCCAAGATCGTATCGCTTGCTGAAGGCGGACGAGTTTTCGTCCGTTTTTAGTTTCAGGCGCGCCGTTTTCGGCGAGTTTTTCCAGGTCCAGGTCAGGCCGAACGGCGGGGAGCATCCCAGGCTGGGCATGATCGTTTCGAAGAAAACGGAAAGGCGGGCTGTCTACAGGAATCTGGCGAAGCGGGTCATCCGCGAATGCTTCCGCGCCCGGCGCGGAGAGATCGGCGGGGTGGATGTCGTCGTGAGGCTGCGCAGGCCTTTCCGCAGGGACAGGGCGGGCGAGGCCAGGCAGGAGTTGCACATACTGATAGGCAGGGTGGCCCATGTCCCGGCTCTTGATCGGACTGATTAGGCTTTACCAATATGCATTGAGCCCGTTCATCGGGCCCTCGTGCAGGTTCACACCCACCTGCTCGGAATATGCCTGCCAGGCCCTGCGCAAGCACGGTTTCTTCAAGGGCATCTGGCTCGGAGCGAGAAGGATTTCGAGGTGTCATCCCTGGAACCCGGGCGGCCATGATCCCGTCCCCTGAAACAATGGTAGAGATTTATGGACAATAAACGGCTTGTAGTTTTCATCATCTTTTCCCTCTCCATCCTGCTGCTTTGGCAGAAGTGGCAGGTTGCCCATGCGCCAGAAGTTCAGCAGACGCAGAAGGAATCCGTCGCGCCGGTTCCCGACGCGAAGCTGACCGAGAAGCCGCAGGCGTCCGGTCAGGGCGCGGTGGATACTTCCGCCGAGCTTCAGAAAGGGCAGACCATCTCGGTCAGAACGGATGTGATGCAGGCCGGCATCAGCACCGTCGGGGGAGACTTGCGCGAACTCGATCTGCTCAAATATCGCGATGCGAAGGATCCGGGCAAACCCTATTCCTTTCTGCACGACGAAGGCGCAAGGATCTATGTGGCGCAGTCGGGATTGATCGGAGACGGCCTGCCCAACCACAAGACGCCCTTCACGTCGAGTTCGCTGAAGTACGAATTGCAGCCCGGTGCGGACACGCTCGAGGTGCGGCTGGAGGCGCCGGAAAGCGCCGGGTACCGGGTCGAAAAGGTTTACACCTTCCGCAGGAACAGCTACGTCGTCGACGTATCCTACGACATCCGCAACACAGGTGCAGCCGCCATCCAGCCGTTCGCCTACTTCCAGCTGCTGCGCGACGGGGAGCCGCCCGAGGGCGCATCGCGGTTCGCCAAGACCTATACCGGGGCCGCGATCTATACCGACAAGTCGAAATTCGTGAAGGCTGATTTCGCCGACATCGCAAAGGGCAAGACGAATTACCCGGCGAACGACGACAACGGCTGGGTCGCCATGATCCAGCACTATTTCGTCACTGCATGGTTGCCGCAGGACAAGACGAAGCGCGAATACTACACCCGGCAGCTGAATCCCGACCTCTATTCGGCGGGGGTGGTGCTGCCCGTGGGAAGCATCCAGCCGGGCAAGGACGGGCGCATCACGGTCCCTCTTTACGCTGGCCCGCAGGAACAGAATCTGCTGGCGAAAACTGCGCCCGGGCTCGATCTCGTGGTGGATTACGGCTGGGTCACGGTCATCGCGAAACCGCTGTTCTGGTTCCTCTCGCTGCTCTACAGCTGGGTCCGCAACTGTGTCGTTGCCATCATCCTGTTGACCGTCTGCATCAAGCTGATCTTTTTCCCCCTGTCCGCGGCCAGCTACAAATCGATGGCCAAGATGCGCGCCCTGAGTCCCAAGCTGCAGTTGCTCAAGGAGCAGTATGGGGAAGACAAGCAGCGCATGAACCAGGCGATGATGGAATTGTACAAGACCGAGAAGGTCAACCCGCTCGGCGGCTGTCTGCCGATTGCCGTGCAGATTCCGGTATTCATCGCCCTTTACACGGTGCTGCTTTCCACGGTCGAACTGCGCAATGCGCCTTTCATGCTCTGGATTCACGATCTTTCCCTGCCGGATCCCTATTATGTCCTGCCGCTCGTCATGGGCATCACCATGCTGCTGCAGACCAAGATGAATCCGACGCCGCCCGACCCGATCCAGGCCAAGGTGATGCAGGTCATGCCGATCGCTTTCAGCATATTCTTCTTCTTCTTCCCGGCAGGGCTGGTGCTTTACTGGCTGGTGAACAATGTGCTCTCCATCTCCCAGCAATGGTACATCACCCGCATGATAGGAAAGGAAACCGCCGCCGCCCATGGCAAGCGCTGACACCATAGCGGCGATAGCCACCGCACCCGGAAGGGGCGGGGTCGGCGTGGTGCGGGTTTCCGGAAGCGGGGTGCGCGAGCTGATGCAGGGAATGCTCGGCAAATCGGTCGAGCCGAGAACTGCATCCCTTTGCGGTTTTCTCGACAGGGAAGGCCGTCCCATGGATTCCGGCATAGCGCTCTATTTCCAGGGGCCGCATTCCTATACCGGGGAGGATGTGCTCGAACTTCAGGGGCACGGCGGGCAGGTCATTCTCGGCATGCTGCTCGAGCGCTGCCTCGAACTCGGCGCGAGGCTTGCAGAGCCCGGCGAATTCACGCAGCGCGCCTTTCTCAACGACAAGATCGATCTCGCCCAGGCCGAGAGCGTGGCCGACCTGATCGATGCCTCGACCCGCAGCGCGGCGAGATGTGCGATGCGCTCCCTGCAGGGGGAGTTCTCGAAAAAGATCCGTGAACTGGTGGATGCGCTCATCGAACTGCGCATGCTTGTCGAAGCCACCCTGGACTTTCCCGAAGAAGAAATCGACTTTCTCGAGGAGCGGGATGCCGCTGGAAAATTGCGGGCCATCCGCAGTCGCCTCGACAGGGTGCTGGATGCGGCGCGCCAGGGCAGTCTGATGCGCTCCGGCATCCATGTCGTTCTGGCGGGACAGCCCAATGTCGGCAAATCGAGCCTATTGAACCGGCTGTCCGGCGACGAGGTTGCCATCGTCACCGACATTCCCGGAACGACTCGGGACGCCATTCGGCAATCCATCGAGATCGAAGGCATTCCTGTTCATGTCGTGGACACGGCCGGGCTCAGGGAATCGGATGATCCCGTCGAAAAAATGGGCATGGCGAAAGCCAGAGAAGCGATGGAAAAGTCGGACCTGATCCTTTATCTCGCGGACAGCACCAGGGGGCTGGATATCGAGGACAGCAACATACTGCAAGGCTTGCCCGAGCTTCCTGTCGTGATCGCCTACAACAAGATCGACCTCTCGGGAGAGCCGCCTGGAATCCGTAAAGACGGATCAGTTTGCATTTCGGCGAAAAGCGGAGAAGGCATGACGTTCCTGGCGAAGCGGCTGCTCGAATGCTTTTCCCTGCAAGAGATCGGCGAAAATCAGTTCATCGCACGGGCTCGCCACGTATCCGCGCTTCGCGAGGCGGCAGAATGCCTCGCGCGCGTCGATGCCGCGGTTCAGCCTGAGATGCTCGCCGAGGATCTGCGGCAGGCCCAGACGGCCTTGTCCAGAATCACCGGGGAGTTCACCCCGGACGACCTTCTCGGAGAGATTTTCTCGAGGTTCTGCATCGGCAAGTAGGGCTGTTTCACGTGAAACACGATACCCCGCCCATGAAAAGTGGAGTATCATTCCAACCTCAATCCGGTCTTCAAAAATATGCATTCAACAAAGTTCGATGTCATTGTTGTGGGCGGTGGCCATGCGGGTACCGAGGCTGCGCTCGCCTCGGCGCGCATGGGCAGGAAAACCCTGCTGCTCACGCACAACATCGAAACGTTGGGGCAGATGTCCTGCAATCCGGCCATAGGTGGGATTGGGAAAGGGCATCTGGTGAAGGAGATCGACGCGCTCGGCGGAGCGATGGCGCTCGCGGCCGACGAGTCCGGGATTCAGTTCCGCATACTCAATGCCAGCAAAGGCTACGCCGTTCGCGCGACGCGCGCGCAAGCGGACAGGATGCTTTACCGCCAGGCCATCCGCAGCAGGCTGGAGTCCCAGCCCAATTTGAGCCTGTTCCAGCAGGCCGTCGATGATTTGATACTCGAAGGCGACAGCGTGATCGGCGTCGTGACCCAGTTGGGCATCCGGTTCATAGGGGATGCCGTGGTACTCACCGCCGGCACATTTCTTTCCGGACTCGTTCACGTCGGCCTGAAAAATTACCAGGCGGGCAGGGCGGGAGACCCTCCCTCGATCAGCCTTGCGGCCCGATTGCGCGAATTGGCCCTTCCCGTTGGCAGGCTGAAAACCGGGACGCCTCCCAGGATCCACGGCGCCAGCATCGACTACTCGGTGCTGACCGAGCAGCCGGGCGACGAGCCTGTTCCCGTGTTTTCCTTTCTCGGCAGTGCAGAAGCGCATCCGCGCCAGGTATCCTGCTGGATCACCCATACCAACGAAAGAACGCACGAAATCATCCGGGACGGACTGGATCGCTCTCCCATGTTCACCGGGGTAATAGAAGGGGTGGGGCCGCGCTATTGCCCCTCCATCGAGGACAAGGTGACCCGTTTCGCCGAAAAATCCAGCCACCAGATATTCCTCGAGCCGGAAGGGCTGAATACGCACGAGGTTTACCCGAACGGGGTTTCCACGAGCCTGCCTTATGACATCCAGCTGGATCTGATCCATTCCATGAAGGGGCTGGAAAATGCGCATGTCACGCGCCCCGGCTATGCCATCGAATACGACTATTTCGATCCGCAAGGCCTGAAAAGTTCCCTTGAAACCAAGGCATTATCCAATTTGTATTTTGCCGGACAGATCAACGGCACGACAGGATACGAGGAGGCCGCGGCCCAGGGGCTGCTGGCGGGAATCAATGCCGCGCTACGCTCGCAGGGCAAGGAGTCCTGGAGTCCGGGGCGCGACCAGGCCTATCTGGGGGTGATGGTGGACGATCTCGTCACCAGAGGAGTTACCGAGCCATATCGCATGTTCACCAGCCGCGCCGAGTATCGCCTGATGCTGAGAGAGGACAATGCCGACCTGCGGCTGACGGAACAGGGCCACGAACTCGGGGTGGTGGACGAGACGCGGTGGCGCGCATTTTGCGAAAAGAAGGAAGCGATCGAGAGGGAGAGCGAGCGCCTCAAGTCGACCTGGGTGAATCCCAGAATGCTGTCTGCTTCGGATGCGGAGGCCGCGCTTGGCCAGCAGATCGAGAGGGAATACAGCCTTTACGAGCTGCTGCGCCGCCCCGGGGTGGATTACGAGGCGCTGATGAGGTTGGACAATGCCGGACTGGCCGACATCACGGTGGCGAGGCAGGTGGAAATCCAGGCCAAATACCACGGCTACATTGAGCGCCAGGAGGCCGAAATCGCCCGCCAGAAGCAGTACGAGGCGCTTTGCCTGCCGCGTGATCTGGATTACAGGGCGGTGAAAGGGCTTTCCGCCGAAGTCCAGCAGATACTCAACCGCCACAAGCCGGAAACCGTCGGCCAGGCGGCGAGGCTTTCCGGGGTCACGCCGGCGGCCGTATCCCTGCTGCTGGTGCATCAGAAACGCGGATTGTCCGGCGAGACAGAGAAAATATCGGCATGAGGCTGGAGGAGGGGCTTGCAATCCTTGGGATGGACATTGCCGGGCCGTCCGTCCGCAAGCTCCTTGCCCATGCTGCCCTGATCGAGAAATGGAACAGGGTTTACAATCTGACGGCGATACGCGACAGGGACAAGATCGTCAGCCACCATCTTCTGGACAGTCTTGCGGTTTTGCCGCACATCGAAGCTCCCCGCTGCGCGGATGTGGGCAGCGGAGCGGGCTTTCCAGGGATCCCGCTTGCCATAGCGAGGCCGGATTGGGAGATGGTGCTGGTCGAGAGCAATCAGAAGAAGGCGACATTTCTGAGGCAGGCCGCCATTGAGCTCGACTTGCCGAATGTAAGCGTATTTGCAGACCGGGTGGAGTCTCTCGAAGGGTCGTTCGATCTCGTCATATCCCGCGCTTTTTCGGAAACGGGAGAGTTCGTCAGGCTTTCAAGGCACCTGGTCGGACGGGGCGGACATTTTGCCGCCATGAAAGGGCGGTATCCTGAGCAGGAACTGTCCCATTTGCCCTTCGGGGTTGAAGTGGAAAAAGTGATTCCCCTGGATGTCCCGGGACTGGAGGGGGCGCGGCACCTGGTCATCATGAGCATGGAGACGGATTAGCATGGCGAGAATACTGGCAGTCACCAACCAGAAGGGCGGGGTCGGAAAAACGACCACGACCGTCAACCTCGGCGCGAGCCTTGCCGCAGCCAAGCAGAAAGTGCTGCTGGTCGATCTCGACCCGCAGGGAAATGCCACGATGGGCAGCGGCATCGACAAGAGCGGACTCTCCCGGACCATCTACCACCTTCTGATTCAAAATCAATCGCTTGATGAGGTAATGGTCGCGTCCCCCGCTGGAAAATACGACCTGATTCCGGCCAACCGGGATTTGGCCGGGGCCGAAGTCGAGCTCGTCGACCAGCCGAACCGGGAAACCCGGCTGAAGGATGCGCTGGATGCCGTGTCCGGGCATTACGACTACATTCTGATCGACTGTCCTCCTGCCCTCAATCTGCTCACGGTCAACGGCTTGTGCGCCGCCCATGCGGTGATGATCCCGATGCAATGCGAATACTATGCGCTGGAAGGCCTGAGCGATCTCATCAAAACGATCAAGCGGGTGCGCGCAAACCTGAATCCCGAATTGCAAATCGAGGGACTTTTGCGAACCATGTTCGATCCGCGCAATATGCTCGCTCAGCAGGTGTCAGAGCAGCTCCAGCAACATTTCGGCGACAAGGTTTACCGCACGGTGATCCCGCGCAATGTCCGCCTCGCCGAGGCGCCGAGCTTCGGTTTGCCGGCGATGGTGCACGACAGGAATTCGAAAGGTGCTTCGGCCTATCTGACGTTGGCCGGAGAGATTCTCAACAGGCATCATTCTAAAGCGATGGAATTCAAGGCAGGGTAAAAAATGACAAGACTGAAGGGATTGGGTAGGGGGCTTGAAGCGCTGCTCGGCGCAGAAGAATCGTCTTCCGGGGAAATGAGAAAGCTCAAGGTGGGCGAGCTTCAGCCCGGAAAATATCAGCCGAGAAGCCGGATGGACCAGGATTCCCTTGCGCACCTTGCCGAATCGATCAAATCCCAGGGAATCATGCAGCCGATACTGGTACGCCCGGTCGAGCCGGGAAAGTACGAAATCATCGCAGGGGAGAGGCGCTGGCGCGCATCCCAGCTCGCCGGGCTGAAGGAAGTTCCGGTGCTGGTCAGGGAAGTTCCCGACGAGGCGGCGCTTTCCATGGCGCTCATCGAAAACATCCAGCGCGAGGAGTTGAATCCGCTTGAACAGGCGGTGGGGATACAGCGTCTGGTGGACGAATTCGGCATGACGCACCAGGAAGCGGCCGATGCGGTGGGCTACTCGCGCAGCGCAATCAGCAACCTGCTTCGCCTGCTCAATCTGGCGGAGCCCGTCCAGGAACTCCTGATGCAGGGGAAAATCGACATGGGCCATGCACGCTCCCTCTTGAGCCTCGGGCCTGCGGAGCAGATCGAAATCGGCAATTTGATTGCGAAGAAGCAGCTTTCCGTGCGCGAAGCGGAAAGGCTGGTGCAGGCGCTGCAGCAGGGCGGGGTCCGCGAGAAGAAGGCGGACCGAGACGTGCTCAGGCTCCAGGAGGAAATCTCTGCCCGTCTCGGCACGGGGGTGACGATCAGCCACGGCAAGAAGGGGAACGGCAGGCTCACGATCGAGTATTCGAGCCTGGAGCATCTCGATACGATTCTGGGCAGGCTCCAGTAGGGCTGCTGCGGTTTGACAGGGATGGAAAACGTTGCTAACATCCCAGCGGTTGTGTGATGGCGCGATGAAGAACAATGCACTCCATGTAGTGGGGATACAAGCAATCGTCGCGATAACAAGCGCCACGGCAGCCTACTTCCTAGATGATCCACTTGCGGCCAAATCGGTATTGTTTGGTTCCTCAGCTTCGCTGTCTAACGGGCTGATGCTGGCTTGGCATATCCGGGAAAGGCTGGATTCCGGGCATCGCGAGCCCGCTGCGCATTTGAGGGCGATGTACCGCGCCAGTCTGGAGCGTTATGTGGTGGTGGCGCTGTTGCTTGTCGCGGGGCTGCGCTTCCTCGGGTTTGAGCCGCTTTATGTCCTGGCGGGATTTGTTGCAGGGCAGGTGGGATTGGTCGCGGCCAGAATGCTGCGGAACGGATTTGAGAGCTGAAAAAATATGGCTAGCGAAACACTGACATCGTCGGAATATATCAGGCATCATCTGCAGAACCTGACTTTCGGGCATCTGCCGAACGGATCGTGGGGCGTCGCCCAGACAGCCGAGCAGGCCAGGGAAATGGGTTTTTGGGCGCTCAACCTCGATACCTTCTTCGTGTCCTTCATACTGGGCGCCGTGTTCCTTTTCATTTTCAGGAAGGCCGCAAAGGGCGCGACAGCCGGCGTACCGTCCGGGCTGCAGAATTTTGCCGAATGGGTAGTCGAATTCATTGAAAGCAGCGTGCGCGGCTCGTTTTCGGGCAAGAACGATCTGATCGCCCCCCTCGCACTCACGATTTTTTTCTGGATCTTCCTGATGAACTGGATGGATCTGATTCCCGTCGATTACCTCCATGTGCTGGCCAATGCGGTGGGGCTCCCTTTCTTCAAGTCGGTTCCGACCACCGATCCGAATGCAACCTTCGGCATGTCGATCGGCGTGTTCCTGCTCGTGCTCTACTATAGCGTCAAGGTGAAGGGGGTCGGCGGATTCATCGGAGAGCTGACATTGCAGCCCTTCGGCAAATTCGGGCTGCCCTTCAACCTGTTTCTGGAGGGGGTCAACCTCATCTCCAAGCCTGTTTCGCTGGCGCTGCGGCTTTTCGGAAACATGTATGCGGGCGAGATGATCTTCATCCTGATCGCATTGCTGCCTTTCTGGCTGCAATGGACCTTGTCCCTGCCCTGGGCGATCTTCCATATCCTGATTGTGACCTTGCAGGCGTTCATCTTCATGACGCTGACGATCGTTTATCTGGACATGGCGCACCAGGAACACCACTGATTCTTTTACCAACCTTCACTTAACTTTATAAATACAGGAGAAAAACCAAATGGAAACGGCACAAGCACTTCTTTACGTAGCCGGCGCGATCATGATGGGTCTGGGCGCCCTGGGTGCTGCAATCGGCATCGGCGTGCTGGGCGGCAGGTTTCTGGAAGGCGCTGCGCGTCAGCCCGAACTGATTCCCATGCTGCGTACCCAGTTCTTCATCGTGATGGGTCTGGTTGACGCGGTTCCGATGATTGCCGTCGGTATTTCCATGTACATCCTGTTTGCCGTGGCAGGCAAGTAAGCAAGCGGGAATTAACCGAAGAAAGAATTTGCATGAACATTAATGCAACCCTTCT
>JAJZQY010000067.1 GCA_021806605.1 Pseudomonadota bacterium | reverse complement strand
TCCCGTCCAGCCTCAGCTCTTCCGAAATCAGGGCGCCATCCGCATGGTTTCCATTGACGCCGACCACCAGATAGTCTCCGCATTCGGAAGCAAAACGAAGCAGCCGAAGGTGTCCGGGATGGACCGTATTGAAATCTCCGGAAACGAAAACGATACGCTTGCCGGGCCCGGCCTGTTCGATGATTCTGGCGACAAGTTCAGAAGTGTTGCTCATGGCTGCCATCATTTAGTGGAAACGGATTATTGCAATTTCATATCTTCAGCCATCCATGTCCGGGCCGGTATTCAATTTTGGCGGATGAATTAGCTGAAAAGGGCAGCCGACCAGCCGGCTGCCCACCTTCGCTGCAATTTCGGGGACAAGCGCAAGATATACTTTGCTTCCCGTGGGCGCCTGCAGCGGGGAAAGGACCGGTTTTCCCATATAGTCCTTTCCTTGTCTGCTGGGGTCTTCATCGACGAAGAACGATACCTTTTCGCCCAAGCCCCCGGCCAGCCAAGTCGCGCAAATGGACGTGCCGAATATGCCGAAATGGCCGCTGCGGCTTTCGATCCCGGCCGATTTTTCCATTTCTGCCAGCCATTTCAACTGGGCATGAACAAAAGCCGATGCTTCGTCGCCTTTTGCTTCGCATGCGCATGGCACCTCACCTCGATCCCGGCCGGAGTTGACGGCGATCATGCTCAGTTCCTTGGAAACCCATGCCGTTTCGACTGCCTTCACCGTGTAACCGGAGTTTTCGGCCAACAGTTTCAGCGTGTCTGGGCTGAAGTGCGTCAGGTGATCGGCAATAAGCAAATCGTACGGATTCTGGAGCGTATTGCACACCTGTACCAGAAGAATTCCGCCCGGAGCCAATTTGGCCAGAATCGACTTCAGCAATGATCCGGGAGAGGGGAAGTGCTCGAGAGAATGAATGAGGGTGATCAAATCGTACCGGCCTTCGATTCCGCCTGGGGCGCAATCGAACATGTCCGCGAAACCAGGAATTGCTTCGAGGCGAGCCATGTTTCTCTTATCCAGGTCCTGGCCGTACAATTGCCAGCTCGGCAGCACCCGGCTCAAAGCGCTCAGGGTGACGCCGCTGCCGCAGCCGATGTCCAGCGCCTTGCCTGTCGATGGCAGATTGTACGAATCGGTCAACCTCTCCAGAATCACGTCACTGCGCCGCCTGATCTGTCCGGTCCGGCTGTCCAGGATGACCTGTTCGTCGCCGCCGCCCTGGTAATAGGCGGCATAGCGGGAGTAAATCTCCGATATGTCGTGCAGCCACTCGGCATCCGGGTATTTCTGGACGGCTCCACAGTTTCTGCAAACGGCCAGCCGCCCCCCGGCGCGGAAAGGCCTGCAATCCGAAGTGATCCTGGTCAGAAGCGGGAATCCCGGTATTGCTTCAGGCGACGGAGTGTCGCAGACCAGACACCGGTCAGGTCCAGTGTTTTGGGGTGCCGGGTTGGCATGTAGGGATTCAGCGTGCATGTCGGTTCACTGCCAGGGCTGTCGATGTCCGGCCAGCAGGCCTTCGATCATAATGTCGAGCGGTTCGGGTTTTAGCCCGATTGTTTCAGCGGTTCGCGCCATGCCCAGGCCGGGGAATTTCGGCCTGAAATGAATTTGAAGGCTGGACGAGTTGGTATCCCCGACCAGGCCCGGGTCGACGTTCATTCCAGCGGCCATTCTTTTTGCAAAATCTGCATAACTCAATTCGGAATCTCCTGACAGATGGAAAACTCCTCCTGCTTTCATGGATGCGATCTTCAATAATGATTCCACGACATAGCGCAGGGAAAGCGGAGAAAATCTTAAATCTGAAAAAGCTTCGAAGGAAGCCTTGTTTCGAATGTGTTCGGAGAAGCGCGCGATGGCCGGGGTCGTTTCGGTCAAAACCTTGGTCAGGCGCACGATCGCGACCAGCCCGCGTCCCTCGTCCAGTTCGATCAGGCGCTTCTCGGCAGCCGCTTTCTGGCGCCCGTATTCTGTCGTGGGGTGCGGTTCGGAGAATTCGTTCGGCCAGGGTGCCGAGCCATCGAAAACTGCACTGCTGGACAGAAACACCACGAAACATCCTTTTTCGAGCAATGCGCGCGCGACGGCCAGGGTTCCTTCCACGTTTACGCGGAAAGTGTCGTGCGGATATTGCTCGCAATCTGCGAAGCCCGATCGCGCTGCGCAAATGAACGCACAGGAGAACTCCCCTTCCGGTTCGGGCATCCCCGACATGTCGGCAAGGTCCAGATGGAAGTTCCCTGCATCCCTTTTTCTCGACGTGTTTAAAACGGCGTTGCCCCGGGCGGCGACCGCAAGCGAAAGCGCAGCGCCAATTCCGCTGTCTCCCCCGACGATCAGAAAACGCGCCTTCGATGCCCTCATAAATTGGACCGCACCCAGCGCTTCGCCTCACCCTTCAATCTCTGCAGCACGACATATATCCGGTATGCGAATCTCAACGCATATCGGAGCACCTTTCGGCGAGCCTCCTGAACGACACCCATCAAAGTCTTGCGAGATTGCAGCTCCCGAGCCCAATTTTGCTGGATCAGGCCGACCGTCTTATCGATAAGCTGCACGAGCTGGGGATCGACTGATTTTTCCGGGCTGCCGTTAAGCACTATCCGCTTGCCGAAGAAATGCCAGTGGCTGTTGTTGGCATGATTCAGGGAAAAGTCGACGATCCGGGCAAGCGACGGAGGGCCCAACGGTACTCCCCATTCAGAAGCGGTCGGGGAGAGTTCGATGGCAAAAAATTCGTTCTGAGATACATGGTAATCGTCCAATGGATAGGGCAGGTTGTTAAGGAATTCGCCGTCGATGGTCGTGCCGATGGCGACTTCGGATTCCGGCGCCAGAACCAGCAGGGGATGAAGATGGAAACAATGGGCGATCAACTGCTGGTCTGGTTCGTTGATCCAGTACAGGTGGGAAGGATGTTGGTTTAGGAAGCCAAAACTGTTCAGCACGTTGTGCGCCCTGCTCATCTGATGCAGATTGGCCAGCGCAAGGCTTATCAGTTCCGCTACCGGGATCGCCGGGTTGTCGGGAAATCGTTCTATCCTTTCGGCCAGGATTTCTGACATCGGTTCGCGGTTGGCCCGGAGTCCTGCGGCCATGACGACCTTGAAGCCGCTGTCGGCCAGTTCCCCCAGGCGCCGGAAGGTGCCGTCGGTCCAGAAGCTGTCGGGCGTCAGGAATACGAAGCAGGTCTTGCCGGGGATCACGGAGCTGCTGCGCATAGCCATCGCATAGCATTCCGACATGGCGGCATGGGTATTGGCGAGATCGACCTGGGCGTCGATGTGAATGAATTCCACCTCGATCAGTTGCGTCAGTCGCCGGTAGCTGGGCGAACTCCGAATGGCGAGATGATCGTTCCAGGTGGTCGCGATGACGAAGCGATTTGCGGGCCGATCGCCGAGCGCAGCGATATTCCCGGACGTCATGATCATCGGCAGGCACACGTCGGTGAAGAGCTTGGTATAGGCTTCTCCCCACACGGGGACCGCGAGATGGAAATGCTTGTCAGGATTCAATCTGTTTTCTCTATGATTCATCTTGGCTTGTCAAACATGTGCGGCCGCCACGGCATTCATAAAATCCGATTCTTCCAGGAAAAGGGAAAATGCATCTGCCGCTTTTCGCGAGCTTGATATGAACAATAGTTCATTTGCTTTATAGGTATAAAGCTCTCCATAACGCTCTGTCAGCCTCAGGGCCTCATCCAGGCTGCGCCCGCAATGGGCAAGAAATGCAGGTATGTAGGCAAGCTTGTTCTGTGCCAATGGCTTCACGTCCATTGCATGCGTCGGAGTGGCTTCGGTTTGGGCCGGATAAGCATATCCCAGGGACTCATGGAGTTCTTCGCCCCATACATCTTCGGATATTTCAAGATGCCGTTGTGAAAGATATTGTCTCCATTTTCCTGCTCCAGGTTTCCACAAATGCCCTTCCAGGCCGATGTTTTTGTAAAGTATCCCTTCTTTCAATTTTGCAGCATCCTGTTTGCTGTAAGCAACACGAACGACATCGCATAATTTTTCGATAGTCCGCTCGAAATCGTTCAACAAATCTTCGTGCCTGATCGGTATATATCTACCGTCTGCCACTGCCGGCATGAAACTTTGATAATAACTCTTTATGCCATTCGCAAAATACCTGAATAGCTCTTCGCTTCCCAAGACATCCAGGCCATAGCGCGCAACCTTATTCGATACCGATACCAGAATGTCCAGCGGTTCGCGCACACTCAAAACTCCCCTGGCATTTTGGGCGCACATTCTTTCAATTTTTTCGCTAAAGAATTCGTGGGTTCTATGATGATGTTCAAATAAATAGTTTCTGACATTTAACCCGGTCATGATCGACACTTCGCCTTGATGGATCCAGCTCATGAACACGATTCCATCATGATACGTCGACATCATGGGAGCCTCCCCCCCGAGGCGGGTTCCCAGTTGCGACAAATAGTTGCCTACCATCTGCCTGTAATTTGCCCCATATGCTGACACTAGTGCGGTTGCTTCATCGCCGGGTCGTGGTGGCTTTCTGGCGATTAAATGATCCAGGCTTGTTTGCAAAACCCCGTTGCCGCTGCCCGGATATCCGCCTGAAATGATTCGATCTGAGAAGTCGAGCGAGAGCAGGTCTGCGAAGATTGCGGGATGCAGAATGTTTCGATTATTGTCTGGAAGAGACCAACCGGTACAGTAAGGAGGAAAATTGAAATGACCATCAGCGCCCGTCATCCCGCCAACCACGACTGCATCGGGGGAAAGCGGTCTCGATAATTCGCCGATTTCATTAGACAGCCTCATCGTGACATGGCTGGATGCCTTTCTGGCCAGTTGTGCCAGTTGTCCAAGATGAGTGCCTGAACCAGTAACTAGGATTTGGGAAGGGCGGGTATTGTGCATAGCGCTAAGAGGTAATGGGCCATCGGATAGAATCCTGTGTGAATCACTTCGTCGTTCATCGAAAACAGGAAAACATGCTCGAAATATTTCTGCAGGAACTGCTTGAAATCTTTGCCGATTTTGCAGTTGACATGGCCTTCCCTGCTTTGCGGCGAGGCGTGCGCCTGTGATTCGAGCGACGGAATGCCGATGATTCCAATCCCGTTTTGCTTGAGCGAGGCGAGCATATTCCGCATGAAGCTGTCTTCGTGTCGCGGATCGATATGTTCCAGCACATCCAGACTGTAAACCGCGTCGAACTTCCCGGGAACCGGGCCGCTCAGCATGTCGTGAACGAAGCATTCGAAAGGCCAGTTGGGGTTCATTCGTTCCCTGGCATCCTGAATGAATACAGGATCGAAATCCACCGCGGTGACATGCGTTACTTCCTGCTGTACCAGGCGGGTGCCGAAGGCATCGGCGCAGCCGACCTCCAGCACCTGTTCTTTGCCGCTGAGCATCTTGGCGACGAATTTATAGCGTGCCAATGTGAACAGCGTCCTTCTGGGGTCCTGATTCCACGACTCGTTCGCCATAAGACCGAAGCGCGAAATGCCGTGCTTTTCCTTGACGTCGAATACCAGCTTGTACTGGGGTTCCCTGGTTTCCATTTTTTCCATACGATTCAGTCCATTTTTACCAGGCAGCGCCCGGAAAGCTCGCCGCTGCGCATTCTCCGGATCGCCGTATTGATTTCATCCAGCTTGAAATGCTCGGTGATCAATGGCTTGAGCTGGATCCGCCCCGCGTCGAGAAGCTTCCGGTAGCGGGGAATGTCCACATGCGGAACGGCCTCTCCGCCGTGGGAGCCGCTGATAATCTTGCCGAAATGCAGCGGCAGCGAATAGATGTCGATGTTTTTTCCCTTGCGCGGAACGCCAACCAGTATCACGCGCCCCTGGGGCCCGGTCAGTTCGTAGCCCATTTCGATGATGGCAGGCTGGCCGGTATTGTCTATGAATACATCCGGCCCCTGATTTCCGAGTATCTCGCGAAGCGCCGCCCTGGCATCCGTCTTTTTCGAATTGATCGTGTGCGTCGCGCCCATGGTTTTGGCCAGTTCGAGCCTCCCGTCATGCAGGTCCACCGCGACGATGGGATAGGCTGAAAGCAGGGACGA
>JAJZQY010000014.1 GCA_021806605.1 Pseudomonadota bacterium | reverse complement strand
GGCTCTCCTGCCCTGCTTTCAGAAAAGGGAATAGTCTTCGATGTGCCGTCAAACGGGAGAACCAGGGTCGGCATCGCGCGGGATGGCATCCTGATCGGATGGATCGGCATTTCCGACAAACTCAGGCCGACTTCTAAGGAGGCGGTATCCCGCCTGCAGGCCATGGGAATCGAGGTCTGCATGATGACCGGAGACAACGAGGACACCGCGAAGGCCATCGCGACCGAAGCGGGAATTGAAAAGTTTCTCGCGAACGTGCTGCCCCGGGACAAGGCAGGCGAGATTTCGAAGCTGAAGGAAAACGGGAAAATCGTCGCCATGGCAGGCGACGGCATCAACGACGCCCCGGCCCTTGCCGCATCCGATGTCAGCTTCGCCATCGGATCGGGTTCCGACATCGCGATAGAGGCAGCGGACATCACGTTGATGAAGAACGATCTCGGAAGCCTGGCGGATGCCATCGAGCTGTCGAAAGCCACGCTGAAGAAGATCCGCCAGAATCTCTTCTTCGCCTTCGTCTACAATGTGCTGGGAATTCCGCTTGCAGCCATGGGCTTTCTCAATCCAGTGATCGCAGGCGCGGCGATGGCCATGAGTTCGGTATCGGTGGTAAGCAATTCCCTGCTCCTCAAGCGCTGGAGGAGATCCTGACTATTCCCAGAATTGCCACCAGGGCAGTTTCTGCTTCGTGGAAATGACCTTCTTGTCCCATTGCGGATAGGTCTTGTCGAGAACCCGCTTGGCATCGTCGCGCAGCTTGTCCATGCCGAGCCTGTCGTAGGATTTCACCATGTCGACCAACGCATTCTCGGTGGCCGGAGTCTTAGGATAGTCCTTCAGCACCGTCTGCGCCCGGTTGATGGAGGCGACATAATCGCCCCGCCTGTAATAGTAATCGGCGACGCGAATTTCATGCATGGACAGCAAATTGGCCAGATACTGCATGCGCAGCCTCGAGTCGGACGCATACTTGCTGTTCGGAAAGCGGGTCACCAGCGCCTTGAAAGCGTCGAACGCCTCCACTTCGGATTTCGGATCCCGCTGGCTCATGTCCTTGGGAACGATGGAAGAAATGACCCCGGTCTCGCCGATGAAATTGGCTATCCCCTTCATGTAATAGGCATAATCCACTGCCGAGCTGTTCGGATGGAACTTGATGAAGCGGTCTGCGGCCGATATCGCCGAAGCCTCGTCCTTGTTTTCGAAATACACATAGATCAGTTCGATCTGGGCCTGCTGCGCATACTTGCCATAGGGATAGCGGGACTGGAGCTTCTCCAGATAGGTCGTGGCCTTGTCGTAGTTTTGATTGTCGATTTCATCCTTGGCCGCCTTGTAGATTCGTTCAGCGGACCAGGATTCAGGCACTTCCTCCTTGTAATTCGGCAAAAGTCCGCAGCCCGCCAACATCAGGGCCAGAATTAACGCTAAACTATGTCTCATGAAAGATCCCGTCGGAAAACCTGAAGATTATACCCCAAACTTGGCAACACTTAAGGGAATCAATTTCGTGATTCCCATGCAATTTGCAGGGCTTCGCCTGGATCAGGCGCTCGCAAAACTGGCTCCGGACCATTCGAGAAGCCGCCTGCAGTCATGGATCAGGGATGAAAAAGTGACGCTCGACGGCGGCCCCTGCCACATCAGGCAGAAAGTCTGGGGAGGAGAATCCGTGTGCATCGAGGGCTCCCCCGACCCTGCAGAAATGCCGCATGCTCCGGAAGATATCGAACTTTCCGTCCTTTTTGAAGACGATTTTCTGATCGTGATCGACAAGCCGGCCGGCCTCGTCGTGCATCCGGGAAGCGGAAACCGGGAAGGCACGCTGCTGAATGCCCTGCTTCACCATGAGCCATCGCTTTCTGCGATCCCGCGCGCGGGAATCGTCCATCGGCTCGACAAGGAGACGAGCGGGCTGCTGGTCGTGGCGAAAACGCTCCCCTCTCAGACCAGCCTGGTGCGGCAGCTCCAGGGAAGAACCGTGAAGCGGCAGTATGTCGCACTGGTGCATGGCATCGTGAAGCACGATGGGACGGTCGATGCGTCGGTAGGCCGCCATCCCACCCATCGCACCAAAATGGCAGTCGTGGGAAGCGGAAAATCCGCCAGGACGCATTACAGCGTGATCGAGACCTTTTCCGGATGCACCCTCCTGGAATGTTCGCTCGAAAGCGGCAGGACCCACCAGATCAGGGTCCACATGCAGCATATCGGCCACCCTCTCGTGGGCGACCCGGTCTACGGAAAGAAGCCGCTTCCTTCCGAAAATTCGACGCTCCTGTCGGCTTTCCCCAGGCAGGCGCTGCATGCAAGGCGGCTGTCTTTTGCCCATCCCGAAAACGGCGAATTGATGACATTCGAATCCGCCCTCCCCGAAGATATCTCGCACCTTTTGGAAAAGCTGAAATGAATTTCATCGTCCCGCAATGGCCTGCTCCGGAAAATGTCAAAGCCCTGATCACGACGAGAGAGGGGGGCGCAAGCCTCCCCCCCTATTCCAGCCTCAATCTCGGCAGCCATGTCGGAGACGACCCTACCCATGTTGCGGAAAACCGGAAGAGAATCCGGGAATTTCTGCCCGGCGAGCCGAAATGGGTCAATCAGGTGCACGGCAAGGCCGTCGTCGATCTGGACAATCCGGATTCGTTTGATGCTGACGGCGCATTCACCCGAACACCCAATGTCGTCTGCGCCATCCTGACCGCCGATTGCCTCCCCCTCCTTCTTGCCGGCCGGCAAAGCGTCGGAGCCCTTCATGCCGGCTGGCGGGGGCTCGCTTCCGGCATAGTCGAGGAAACCGTGCAGGCGATGCGGGACGCTTCCTGCGCCTACCTCGGCCCCGCGATAGGGCAGGATGCCTTCGAGGTCGGGGAAGAAGTGCTGGATGCCTTTCCCGACGAGAACCACGCTTTCAGGCGCGGGGAAAGCGGCAAATGGCATGCCGACATTTATGCCATTGCCAAAATGAAGCTCGCAAGGCTCGGCATCCAAAACATCCATGGGGGCCATTTCTGCACCCGGAATGAGTCTTCCCGCTTCTTTTCCTACCGGCGCGACGGGAATACCGGAAGGATGGGATCGTTCATCTGGCTCGAAGAAGCGTGAAGCATCAGTTATAATAGAAAATTTCCCGTAAAACAGAATGTTGCCCATGTCAGTTCTTTCCTGGATCGTGACGACGAGCACCGTAGGCGGCCTTGCCAGCCTGGCGCTTGCCGGATCCTTCGCCCTCAGCCTGCGCGCATCCTGGGTACCGATGCTCGTCAGCTATGCAGTTGGCGCGCTGCTGGGCGCGGCCTTCCTCGAAATCCTGCCGGAAGCCTTCAGGCTGACGAAAAATCCGGGAATGATGACGGCAACCATCCTGTTCGGGATACTGCTGTTCTTCATCCTGGAAAAACTCGTATTGTGGCGCCATTGCCATGCCGAGGACTGCGAAGCGCACGAATCGCACGATCACGGCAGAAGCGGCCTCATGATCATGATCGGAAACACTTTCCACAATTTCGTCGACGGCATTCTGATAGCCGCAGCCTTTCTGAGCGACATCCATCTCGGCATCGTCACCGCGATCGCCATCATCGCCCACGAAATTCCGCAGGAAGTGGGGGACTTCATGATCCTGCTGCATTCAGGCTATTCGAAGAGGCAGGCCATCCTGTTCAATTTGACGTCCAGCGGCGCGACCCTCGTGGGCGGCGTGCTCGCCTACGCCGTGCTGCAATCCATGCAGGGGCTGATTCCTTCCCTGCTGGCGCTTGCCGCATCCTCCATGATCTACGTTTCCGTGGCCGACCTGATCCCGGGACTGCACAAGCGCACCGAGATCCGCGCCACGGTCCAGCAGGTTGTGCTGATCTCGCTCGGCATAGGCTCGATCCTGGTTGCCGGACTGCTGGCAGAATAATGATGATATGATCTGCATCGTGTTGAATTGATCCGACTCACATGTCCGCTCCCAAAATAGGCTTCGTTTCCCTCGGCTGCCCCAAGGCACTTGTCGATTCCGAGCACATCCTCTCCCGGCTGAGGTCGGAAGGCTATGCCATTTCGCCCGACTATCAGGGCTCCGACATGATCGTCGTCAACACCTGCGGCTTCATCGACAGCGCAGTGGAGGAATCCTTGGAAGCGATCGGCGAAGCCTTGAACGAGAACGGGAAGGTCATCGTCACCGGCTGCCTCGGCGCGCGAGGCGACATGGTGAAGGAAGCCCACCCGGCGGTGCTTGCCGTCACCGGCCCCCACGCCCTCGAAGAAGTCATGCAGGCAGTCCACCAATACCTCCCCAAACCGCACGACCCCTTCGTCGATCTCGTCCCGCCCCAGGGCATCAGACTCACCCCGAGGCATTACGCCTATCTCAAGATTTCAGAAGGCTGCAACCACCGCTGCACCTTCTGCATCATTCCGAGCCTCAGGGGAGACCTTGTCAGCCGCCCCATCGGGGAAGTGATGAAGGAGGCAGAAGCGCTGGTCAAGGCCGGCGTGAAGGAGCTCCTCGTCATCTCCCAGGACACCAGCGCATACGGGGTCGACATCAAGTACAGAACCGGCTTCTTCGAAGGCCGCCCGGTCAAAACCAGAATGACGGAACTTGCCAGGGAACTGGGCAGCCTCGGCGTCTGGGTCAGGCTGCATTACGTCTATCCCTACCCGCATGTCGACGAAGTGATTCCGTTGATGGCGGAAGGCAAAATCCTGCCCTATCTCGACATGCCGCTGCAGCATGCGAGCTCCAGGATACTGAAGCTCATGAAGCGCCCCGGGAACAGCGAAAGCAACCTAGAGCGCATCCGGGCGTGGCGGAAAATCTGCCCCGACATCGCCATCCGCAGCACCTTCATCGCGGGGTTCCCCGGGGAAACGGAAGCCGAGTTCGAGGCGCTGCTCGACTTCCTGGAAGAAGCCGAACTCGACCGCGTGGGATGCTTTCCCTATTCTTCCGTGGCAGGCGCTGCGGCGAATTCCCTGCCCGACCCTGTCCCGGAAGAAATCAAGATCGAGCGCGTTGAGCGCCTGATGGCGACCCAGTCGGCCATCAGCGAAAGGAAACTGCGGGCGAAAATCGGCAATACCCTGCAGGTTCTGGTCGAATCAGTAGACGAAGAGGGGGCCGTGGGCAGGAGCATGTATGATGCGCCCGAAATAGACGGCCTGGTTTACATACCGGATGCTGCGGACCTGAAGGCAGGCGAATTTGCAACCGTCCGAATTGCCGATTCGGACGAGCACGATCTTTGGGGAGAATCGGCATGAAAACGTTCATCCTGTTGCTGCTTGCCTGCTTTGCTTCGGTTGCATCGGCAAAGCATCTCCCGCCTCAGTCGAAGATTGCGCATTATTTCGAAGCGGCAGACCCGGAAGCAAAACTCGCCTTCCTGCTCGCCATGCCCAAGGGAGGAGAGCTCGATGCGGAAATGCCGGGATCGGTCTATGCGGAGTCGATGATAGCCTGGGCGGCCAAGAAAGGCCTGTGCATGGCAGAAGACATGAGCCTCTCCATGCCGCCTTGCGGAGAGGGAAAGCTTGCGGCCAGGGCAGTGCTTGCCGACCCTGCGCTCTACCGGAAAACGCTCAATGCCTGGTCGATGCGGGGCCTGGCAGGAAAAAACCGGGATCATTTCTTCTCAAGCTTCGGAAAATTCGAGAAGGCCACGCAAGGCATGACGGGAGCCATGCTCTCCCAAATGCTTTCGCGTGCGGCCAAAGAGCACGTGCTTTACCTGGAAGTTGCGCTCGCGCCTGATGGCGAAGCCGCCCTGGCGCTGGGCAAGCGACTGGGCTGGGACGGCAACTTGCACAATACCCTGGAGAACCTGAGAAACAACGGGCTGTCCACAATCGCAGCGGCATCGCAGAAGGAAATTAAGCTTGCCGAAGCGGAAAAGGACCAGCGTCTCAAATGCGGCACGATTGCAGCCGATCCGGGCTGCAAGGTATCTATCCGCTATCTCTACAGCGTATCCAGGAACGCGATGCCCGGGGAAGTTTTCGCGCAGATGGCAGCAGGGCTGGAATTGGCCTCGCGTCCGGACTCCGGGTTTTCGGGCATTTTGCTTGCGGGAGCCGAAGACGAGTCGATGCCGGACTTCAGCCTGCACATGCAGATGCTCGACTTCCTGAAACCCGTCTATCCGAAAGCGCATGTCGCCGTGAATGCGGGCGAGCTCAATCTCGATCTTGCGCCGCCCGAGGACTTGTCCTTCCATGTCAGCGAGGCCGTCATGCTGGGGCATGCCGAACGCATCGGGCAGGGTTCAGACATCCTGCACGAACCGCCGGGACTCTTGCAAAAGCTCGCCAAGAAGAAAGTGCTGGTCGATATCTGTCCCGGGAGGACCGACACCGTGCTCGGAGAGTATGCGAATCCGCTGCCGGTCTACCTCAAATACGGCGTGCCCGTTGCGCTTTCAAGCTGCGATGCGGGGGTCCTGAGAAGCGACATTTCGACGGAATACCTGAAGGCTTCGCTGGAGGACCATCTCGGCTACCCCGAGCTGAAGAACCTCGCGCGCAACAGCCTGGAATACGCCTTCATTCCGGGAAGAAGCCTTTGGGCAAATGCCGCGAAATTCGTCCCCGTCAGGCAATGCGAGCGGGATGTGCGGTATGGGCGAATGCTGTCGGCATTTTGTCAGGATTATCTGGACGCCAACCAGAAGGCCAGGCTGCAATGGCAGCTCGAGGCGGAATTCAGGGCTTTCGAGAAGCGCTACTGAACCCGTCCAGGAGAAACACCCATCTGCTTCCGGATTCCCCGAGCAGCCTGACATAGGCGGTGAAGGCTTCCCCTTTCCCGAGCTTCTTCTGCATGTCGGTTAGGACGTCGAAGGAAACCGGCATCCAGTAATCCTTGCCGTCCTCGGTCACTCTGACTTCGTTTCCATATTTCATGTCCTGGACGGGATAATCGCGGTCCACTCCGAAAAATCCGCTCAGCACCTGACTCCCGGCAACCGAAGTGGGGCGGATCTCACCCGTATAAACCACTTTCGCGCTGAAGGCATAGTCCTGCTTGAAGACCACGAATCCGCCGTGCCCGGCGTGCGACGCGATGCTCACGCCATCGGCAAGTTTCGCCGGAACATAGGCCTCCCATTTCCCGAATGCACCCTGAGAGACAAGCATGGCCAGCACGAGCAGCCCTTTTTTCATTCCTGTTCCTTTCATGAGACGAGTTCCGGACGATGGATATGATAGCCTTGCGCATAATCGACCCCGACCCGATGCAGCACATCGAGCGCTTCCTGGGATTCGACGAATTCGGCGATGGTTTGCAGGCCGGCAGCCTGGCCGACCCGGTTGATGGCCTCCACGATGGCGTGATCCATCGCATTCTTCGCGATATCCCTGACGAAGCCGCCGTCTATCTTCAGATAATCGATGGGTATGGCTTTGAGATAGGAAAATGAGCTCATTCCGGAGCCGAAATCGTCCAGGGCGAAATGACACCCTATCTCGCGGATTTTGCGGATGAAGCCGACTGCACGGCTCAGATTGGAAATTGCAGCCGTTTCGGTGATCTCGAAGCACAGCGCCTCGGGGGAGACGCCCTCGGCGCGGATCGTCTCGCCGATGTACTGGTAAAAGCTGTCGTCGCTCAACGACGCGCCGGAAAGATTGATGAAATGAATGTCTCCATGCGACGAGCGGGAAGCATGGCGCACGGCGTTCTTCACCACCCATCTGTCCAACAGCGGCATCAGGCTGAAACGCTCCGCAGCCGGGATGAATGCGCCGGGGGAAACAAGCGTGCCGTTCTCGTCTAGCATGCGAAGCAGCAGTTCCTCCCGGCGCATCTCGCAACCGGCCCTTACCGGAGCGATGACCTGCCTGTAGAGCACGAAACGGTCTTCGTCGAGCGCCTGACGTAGACGCATCGCCCATTCCATTTCGCCGTGGCGATGGACGAGATCGGCATCGTCCGCCCTGAACACATAAACCCTGTTGCGCCCCCGTTCCTTCGCCGCATAACAGGCCATGTCCGCCGCACGCAGCAGGTCAGCAGGATCATCCATCCCCGCCGTGACAGGAACCAGGCCGATACTCCCGCCCACCGCGACACTCTTGCCGCCCCATGAAAAGCGGAACCCGTTGATCGCCTTCAGCAGCTTGTGCGCAATTTCTTCGGCATAGTGAATGTTGCAATTGCAGAGCAGCAAGCCGAACTCGTCACCACCGAGCCGGGCCAATGTATCGCTATCGCGAATCTGGGCGCGCAACAGGGCGGCGAGCTGCTTCAGCAATTCATCTCCCGCTGCATGACCGCAGGTCTCGTTGATCAGCTTGAACTGATCGAGATCGAGATACAGCAGTGCCTGGCTCTGGTCATCCGCCTCGGCGGCATGTAGCACATGCTTCAGCCGCTCGTCGAACTCGTAGCGATTGACCAGACCGGTCAGCGCATCGTGGAAAGCCATGTGTCTGATGGTTGCCTCAGCGCGGCGATGCAGCAGCCTGTTTTCCGCCTCTCGCAGTTCGCGCTCGACTGCGGGGACAAGTCGTGCCAGGTTGTCCTTCATGATGTAATCGTGGGCCCCGGATTTCATCGCAGCCACCGCGACATCCTCCCCTATGCTGCCCGAGACGATGATGACCGGAAGGTCCACAGCATGGTCATTGACGATCCTAAGCGCCCCCATCGAGTCGAAGCCAGGCATATTGTGGTCGGCGATGACAATGTCCCATGCCTGCTGACGTAAAGCAGCCTTGAGCGCTTCCTCGCTGCAGACGCTTTCGAATTCGACATCGAAGCCGCCGCGCTTCAGTTCGCGCACGACCAGCATCATGTCGTCTTCGGAATCCTCGACGAGCAGGGCGCGCAACTCAGCCATTGGGAACCTCGTTGAGCATCAGCCAGTAAAGGCCGAGCTGCTTTGCAGCATCCAGAAACGCGTTGAAGTCGACCGGCTTGCGCACATAACTGTTCGCGCCCAGATCAAAGCTTGATACGATGTCCTGCTGCTCGCTCGAGGATGTCAGTACCACTACGGGAATCCGCTTGGTGCGCGAATCAGCCCGCATCCTCTGAAGCACTTCCAGGCCATCCACCTTGGGCAGCTTCAAATCGAGCAGAACGACCTGGGGCTGCATGGCAACATCGCGCCCAGCATATTGTCCCTCCCCGAAAAGATAATCGAGCGCTTCCTGGCCATCCTTGACTTCATCGATTACGTTGGCGATATTGTGCTGCTTGAGCGCCCTGACGGTCAGGATGCGATCGTCGGGATTGTCCTCCACCAACAGAATAACCTTGCCTGCCATCCCCCATCCCTTCTTTATGTTATTCGCTTTCAGACAATCAGTTTAAACTGATTGTTCACTTCAGAACGAAATAAAAACACGCCCCTTCCTCGACCTTTCCTTCCGCCCAGATCCGTCCGCCATGGCGATTAATCACCCGCTGAACGGTGGCGAGCCCGATTCCCGTTCCCGGAAATTCGTCTTCGGTGTGCAGCCGCTGGAAGGCGCCGAACAGCTTGGATACATAGCGCATGTCGAAGCCTGCGCCATTGTCCCTGACCAAAAACACCTGCTCCCCGTCCTGCAGACGGCTGTCGAATTCGATATGCGCTTCTCGCGCATCCCTGGTGAATTTCCAGGCATTTCCCAGAATGTTCTGCAGCAGAATGCCCAGCAGCCCCGCATCCCCCGAAACAGTCAGCCCCGGCGCAATCGACACCTGCACTTCGCGGTGCGGGTCCTGCGCCCTGAGGTCGTGAACGATCTGTTCGGCCATCGCGCTCAGATCGACCGCCGCATAATGCAGTTCGGCGCGCGTTACGCGCGACAATTGAAGCATGTCGTCGATCAACCTGCCCATTTTCTGAGCGCCGCCCCTGACTCGCTGAAGGTATCCCTTCGCGGCATCGTCCAGCTTATCGCCATAATCCTCAACAAGCGCCAGACTGAACCCGTCTATCGCCCGCAACGGGGCGCGCAAATCGTGGGAAACGGCGTAGCTGAACGCCTCGAGTTCCTTGTTTGCAGCTTCCAGCGCGCGGGTGCGCTGCTTCACCAACTCTTCGAGATGATCCCGGTGCATCCTGATCTGCTCTTCGCTTTCATGAATCCGCCTGTCGGCGAATTCGATGGCCCTGCCGAGCAGACCGTATTCGTCCTGCCGCAAGCTCAGCGACGGAATCGCCGCCTGACCGCTTCCAAGCATCGGCAGAACGGAGCGAACGCTCCCCAGAGGGCGGGTGATCCAGCGCGCCAGCGCCAGGCCGAAAAGCAGCGTGGCAAGCGTCATCAGTATCAAATAAACGGCGAAGTCGCGCAAATGCTGCCGGAGAAATCTGCCGAAAGGCGCGATATCGAATGCCATGACAAGGCTGCCTATTCTTTCCCCGCCGAATATTATGGGTGCAGCTGTCTTCACCCTGCCGCTGCCCGCAATCTGCATTTCTCCGGAAGACTGCGGGATTTGGCCGTCATATCGCCGCAACAGCGGATGCCTGACAGGATCGCTGGAACCGACGACATTTCCGGAATTGTCCAGGACGACAATATCCTTGATCAGAAATAGCGCCCCCTTCTCTTCCTCGGCAGCCTGATTCTGCACTTTTCTGAGTTTCTCCCAAAGATCGAAGTATTTTTCATAGCGCAAATCGTTCGCCGCCATCAAGGCCGCAAATCCCGTAAGATGCAAGATTTGAATATTGATGGCGCTGCGCCATTGATGCTTCAAATCAACGTAATTCTGATAGGCATAGCCGGAAATCGACAATACCGAAAATGCCACCAGGATCAGGCTGACCTGACGGAAAAAGGACTGAAGCAACCATTTTCTCATCTGCCGACAGGCTCTGAATCATAATTGCCGGAAGGGTACATCGCATTCAGCATCTTCCCGATCGGCGCATAGAAGCTAACCGGCTTCAGAACAAAACCGTCCAGCCCGAGGTCGCCGAGCAAAACATGCCCCCTGCCGTCCGCTTTCATTCCGGTCAATGCATTTTCGAGCCGCTTCATGGCTGCGGGGTCGACCCCAGTTCCGGCGACGATCGGCGTGAAAGGATAGGGACCCATGCGCTCCAGAATCTGCAGCTTGCCGACCGCATCGGGATGGGCTTTCGCATACTGAACCCAGACATATTCGTCCACTGCCGCGACATCCGCGAGACCGCTCAGCAGCGCTTCTATGCTACGCTCGTGCGACCCTGTATCGACAAGCAGCCTGAAAAGCCTGGCGATGTCGATATGCTCCTGACGAAGCTCATAGGCAGGAACCACATAACCCGAGTTGGAGCGAATGTCGGAATAGGCGAACACTTCCCCGCCGAAGTCTGCCAGGCGCTTTTCCTTGCGCCCCTTTCGCGTCATGATGAGACTATGGAAGAGCGGCTTTCCGTTAAACAGGGGGACAGCGACAAGCTGCTGCCCGTAAGCCTTGTGGTCTTCCACGAAGGGCGCTTCACAGGTCCAGCCCACATCGCCAGGATGATCCCTGAGGAGGTTCGACAGTTCGGTATAGTTCGACGCATAAACGACATGCATCGGGTAGCCTGCCTTTTCCGACAGGAAACGGGCAAATCGCTCGATCAGTTTCGCGTCCCCTGAATTGAGAACCACCCCGGTTACGACGAAATCATGCGCTTTCTGGGGAACCGCCAGGGCGGCATGCGACAAGAGCAACAGCAGAGCAGAGAGCCCCCATTCCAGAAAAAAAGATCGTTTCATCCGCCCCCCTTGGTGGCATGACAATCTGTCAGACCAGGCTGTTCTTTATCGAACTATTCTATCCGAAACGATTATGGGGACATTGCCGGCAAGATTGCAAGCATTTTTCAATCTTGCCGCGATTCATGGCTCACGGCGAAAAAACCGACTGCCTCGGCCTGCTTTCTGGTTCGCTGCATCGGGGGCAGGCTGCGCCAGATTCGCCTGCCATAGGATTTGGAGACGATCCGCGGATCGCAGATCATGAGCACTCCCCGGTCTTCCTCGCTACGAATCAGCCGGCCCGCCCCCTGCTTCAGGGTCAGGACCGCGTGGGGAAGCTGGAATTCCATGAAGGCATTGCCGCCTTCCTTGTTGATCTTCTGTATTCTGGCAGAAAGCACAGGGTCGTCCGGAGGGGCGAAGGGAAGCTTGTCGATCACGACCAGCGACAATGCCTCACCCCGCACGTCGACGCCCTCCCAGAAGGACTGGCTGCCGAGGAGGACGGCGTTGCCGAGTTGCCTGAATCGCTCAAGCATTGCATTTTTCGCCCCTTCCCCCTGCAGCAGCAGCGGGAAATCGAGCTTTTCCTTGGAGAATGCCTCTTTCAGCAATTCGTGGGCAAGGCGCATCGCCTTTAGGCTGGTGAACAGCAAAAATGCCCGTCCGCCGCTCGCAGCAATCAGGGGAAGCGCGACATCGACCACCGCCCGGGTATGTTCGCGGCTATTGGGTTCGGGCATCTCATCCGGCACATAAAGCAGCGCCTGATTGGGATAATCGAAGGGACTGTCGAGGCAAAGCGTTTTCGCGCCGGCAAGCCCCATCTGCTCCAGGTAATGGGAAAAATCGCCGCCCACGGCCAGGGTCGCCGAGGTAAAAATCCACGACATCGGCCTTGCCTCGATCTGGCTGGAAAAAAGCTTCGCGATCGACATGGGGGTGGCATTGAGCTGCATCGCCTGGCTGTAAACCTCCACCCAGCGGACGAATTCCCCGGAATCGTCATCCCGCCAGCTCTTCGTCCTGCGCAGCAATTCGATCGCCCTGTCCCGGCAGTTCTTCAGGCCTTCGCTGCGCTCCGCCTGGAGTTCGAGCAGCTCCGAAAGCGCATCGAGGCTTCCCGTCAAGGCCTCCAGGCTGGAAAAGAAGTCCTTGTCCAGCGCGGCGATGGGCAGCCTGGAATCTGTCTCCAGAACGGAAAGCCTGATATCCTTGGCGCCTTTTTCGAGTTTCGCTGCAGCTTCGGGCAATGCCGCGAAATCCTTCGCTGAAATTGCCGCTTCCAGCCTGGTGTCGCGCGCAAGCTCGATCATCTGGCTGGTTCCCACGGTTTCGCCGAGGAACAGGCTGGCGACTTCGGGAAGCTGATGGGCTTCGTCGAAAATCACGGTATTGCAGGCAGGCAGCAGCTCTGCCACGCCTTCGTCCTTCAGCATCACGTCGGCGAAGAAGAGATGGTGATTGACCACGACAAGATCGGCCCGCATGGCGGCGCGCCTTGCCTCCATCACGAAGCATTCCTTGTGATTCGGGCATTCCGTCCCCAGGCAGTTCTCGCGGGTGGAAGTCACAAGCGGCCAGATGGTCGCATCCTCGGGCACTTCGACGAGCCCGCCCTTGTCTCCGCTTCGCGTGTTTCTCGAATAGCGCTCTATGTGCTTGAGGTAGGCGACGTCCTCTCTTGAAGAGAGCCTCCCTTCCCTTCCCGTGCGCTCCAGATGGTAATGGCAGATATAGTTTGCGCGCCCTTTGAGCAGGGCTGTCTCGACCGAGACTCCGAGGGCGCTCAACATGGCGACGATGTCCCGGGTATAGAGCTGATCCTGGAGCGTCTTGGTTCCTGTCGAGACGATGATCTTCCCGCCCGAAAGGAGTGCCGGCACGAGGTAGGCGAATGTCTTTCCCGTCCCCGTCCCCGCCTCGATGACAAGCAGGCCGTTCTCCGCTATCGCGTCGAGAACCGCCTTTGCCATTTCGGTCTGCTGAGGTCTGGACCTGAAGCCTTCGATCGCGCGGGACAGGGAGCCGCCCTCGGAAAAGGCAGATTCGATGTCTGATAAGGTTGGAAGCGGCATAGATTGCCGATTATAACCCACGCCAGTCCGGAATCGGCGCGCCTGCTCAGACTGAATTCCTTGGCAATTCTCCGGAGGGCAGGGTAAATTTTCATTTTTGCGAGGAGTCCCCATGAGCGAAGAAGTTTTTTACAGGCCCGATGAAGCCTTCTCCAGGGAGGAGCGCACCCTGCCTGCAGAACTCTACAATCTCGCCAGGCTCATGGTCGCAAGAAATGCCGGCCCCGTTTTCGTTCCGATCAGAAGCATGCAGTTCCTTGCCGTTCTCGACTGCGAAGAATTCATTTTCGTCGACGGCACCGGGAGCCGGGCCATAGAAATCTCATGGCACCGATTCAGGCCCGGAAGCAGGGATGCGCTCAGCGATGCAGTGCCCTATGAAGCCGTTTACTATTCGCCGGAAGCCGTCCAGACCATGAAGCGACTGCAGGGCGATTTCGCGAAAGCGCTGGGCGCACTCGCATCGAAACAGGAGCCGCCGTCAGGCGATGCGCAGGTGATCCGATTCGAGCCCAAATGATCAGAGCTTCTGCTTGATGGCAAGAACCGCCTGATTGCGCACGGTTTTCAGAAGGGCAAGCTCCTTTTCCTCGATTTTCAGAAGATTGGCTTCCACTCTGTCGGCATAGAGCATGCCGATGAGCCTCTTGTCGACGATGAGGGGAAACAGGATGAACGATTTCGCATCGATGCTGGTTCGATACCAGGTCGGGATACGCTCCCTGATGTTTTCGGCGTCGATATCCGAAATGAAGATGTCGAGCCCCTGCTCCAGGGCCACGTGAAATACGTCTCTGGGGCCTGAAAGCGAAAACTTGAACCGTTTCACGATTTCCTCCACGCCCTGCCCCAGGCCGAACCTGCCCACCATGACATTCTGCTTGGCGTCCTTGATGGCGAGCAACACTCTCGAAAAATTCATGCTGCGGTATATCGTTTCAAGCACCATCCGCAGAAGGTCGTTGAGGTCGTACTCTTCGAGCAACACGTTGGTGATGTCCTGAATGCCGGCTGTCAGCATGCTCCCCGAATCCTGTCTCGCAGGAGCCGCATCGACTGCGTTTTCGACCTTGATCGTTTTCTGGAATTCGTCTTCGACCGGCTTCGTCTCTGAGCTCGCGCCCGACCACCGGTTGACATTCTTCAGGAAAAGGCTGTCCTTGCTGTTGAGTCCGAGGATCTTGATCTCGACCATGAATTTCTTCATCGATTCTTCTATGGCCCTGCCGAGCGCCTTTTCCGAAACGGGCAGGGCCGCATGGTAGCGCGAAGCGAGCGCATGGAGTTCGCGCCCCTTGTCCTCGTGCTTTCCGGATTGCGCGATGCGGCGCAATTCGTTGGCAAGATTGGCCAGTACTCTGAGCTTGCCGGAATCCGAATCCTGACCCCTGATCTTCTCGTCGCCGATTTTTCGCATGCTGGATACGATTCTTGGCGGAAAGTGCCAGTTCTGCGCGATTCCGATGCCGAGTTCTTCATAGGTAATGCCCAGGACCGAGGCGGAAGCGTCGTCTTCCCTCATCTTCTCGGCCAGATTGCCGATCGCCAGCGCTTCCTCGGGAAAATAGAATGTGGCCAGCAATTTCCCGAGGTTGTAGAACATGCTGCAGATGGCGGCCTCCTCCGCATCCCTGATGCCTATTTTCGGTGCAAACTCCCTGGCCAGCACGCCGCTGAAAAACGTGGACATGATCTCGTCCCTGAGCTTGAGCGCCTGGGACTTGTTCTGCAGATGCTCGAAAAGCAGGAGGGTGATCGCAACGTTCCTGACGGTATTGAAGCCGAGAATGACGACTGCGCGCGATACCGTGCTGATCGTGCCGCCGAACTGGCCGTAGGTTGCCGCATTGACCAGCTTGATCAGCTTGTTCGTGAGCGAAAAATCCCTCAGGATGAAGTTCGAAAGATTCGAAACGCTTTCCTTGTCGGACGCAGCGATTTTGTTGACAGCGCTGATCGCCTGGGAAAGCGCGGGAAAATCGGATGTATGCCGCATCCTTCTGAGCAGGAATTCGAGGGTGCTCTGCTTTCCATCCCCCTCCCCATGCGCAGGCTCGCCATAAGCCTTCAATCCGGAAATCAGGCTCCCGGCATCCGGGTAGCGGTCTTCCGGTTTGATGGCAAGCGCCTTCAAAAGCAGGCTGTCCAGTTTCTCGTCCAGAGTCTCCATCAGCTTCGAGGGCGGCGGAACCGGAATGGTTGCGATATTGCGCAAGATTTCTTCGACGCTGCTTCCCTCAACGGGATGTCGGCCGGTCAGCATGACGTAAAGGACCATGCCGAGCGAAAAAATATCGGACTGCGGACTCGACTTCCTGTTCGCAACATATTCCGGCGCCATGTAAAGCGGCGAACCGAGAAGCTCCGTGGCAGCGTCGGGAGAAGCCATGCTTTGCGCAATTCCGAAATCCATGATCCTGGGCACGCCAGCCGCATCGATCATGATATTGGCCGGCTTGATATCCCTGTGTATGATCTTCTGGCCGTGCGCACAGGACAGTCCATCCAGGATCTGGAGCGCGATGCCGATCGCTTCCATCGTCGGCAAGGCGCCGCTTTTTTTGACTCTCTGTGCCAGAGTCATGCCTTCCACGTACTCGAATACCAGATAGGGCGCGCCCTCGTACTCACCTGCATCGTAAAGCGTGACGATATTGGGATGCCTGAGCCTGGCCACGATCCTCGCTTCGTCGAGCAATCCCTGGAAACCCGCATCGATCGCGAGCAGCTTGATTGCAACCTGCCTTCCGAGTCGGGGATCCCGTGCAAGATAAACCCTGCCCTGCGCGCCCTCGCCCAGCAGTCCTTCGACCTGGAAACGACCGATGGATTTCAAATCCTTCCCCAATTGCAACCCTTCTATCCGGACTAGAATCAAACCATGAACTACAGGATTCTCGCCGATCTCGTTGTATTTCTCCACTTTTTATTCGTGGTCTTTGCGCTGTTCGGTGCATTCCCGGCGCTGAAATGGCAGAAAACGATGTGGATACAGCTCTCTGCAGCGCCTTGGGCGATGGCTGTCGATTATGCGCACCGCCCCTGCCCCACCCCCGTCGAAAAATGGCTCGTCCAGAAGGAAGGGTTTGAAGTCGGCAGGGGAAGCTTCGCCGAGCATCCTATGCTCCCCCTCGTTTACCCCGACCGACTCGGAAACAGCACCGGAATTATCCTCGGCACGATCGGCCTGCTTCTCAATGTCGGCATTTACCGGAATATCTTGAGACGAAGTCGAAAAAACATTCTAGAATAGCGATATCGTTAACATAAGCGCCCATCATGAAATCGAGCTTTCTCCCCGTCATACGTGAATTGGCCCGCTGTTATCAGGCCTTCACGCATTATTCCGCAGCGCATATCCGCGAACTCGGGCTCACCCCCCCGCAGTTCGACGTCATCTGCACCCTGGGAAACACGCCAGGCATGCCGCTATGCAAACTGGCCGAAAAGACGCTCATCACCAAAGGAACGCTCACCGGGGTGCTCGACAGACTGGAAAACAAGGGCCTGCTGAGGCGCATCGTTCCGCCCGAAAACAGGCGCAGCTTCATCGCCGTGCTGACGCCGGAGGGCGAGCAGGTGTTCAAGGAAGCTTTCCCCGCCCATGGCGCATACCTCGAAAAGCGCCTGGGAAAACTGAGTGCCGAAGAACTCGAAACCATCCGCTCGGCTCTGGAGAAACTCAGACAAACATTCTGAAAAAATGTTTGCATTCGAATTGTTTCTGTATTAATATTCAATCTCCTTATCATATTTCAAAAGGAGTTCGACATGAAGCAGGAACCTTTCGTCCTCGATCTTGCAGCCGGAACCTATTATTTCTGCGCCTGCGGAAAATCCAAGAATCTCCCCTATTGCGACGGCTCCCACAAGGGCTCGGAGTTCACGCCCTATCAAGTCGAATTGAAGGAAGCCAAGAAGGTCGGGATCTGCCGCTGCGGAAAATCCGGCAACAGGCCGTTCTGCGACGGCACCCATTTGACCATCGCGTAAGGGGAAAAGCATGAACAAAGCGATTGCAACGCTTGCTGCGGCACTGGCACTTCAGAGCGGCATTGTCCTGGCCGATGCCTACCAGGTGCAGAATTCTAGCCCTGCCGGCACCTACAAGATCGATCCGACGCACTCCATGGTCCAGTTCTGGGTAGGGCACATGGGCGTGAGCGAATTTCCTGGGCGGTTCGACGCCATATCCGGTTCATTCACCGTGGATGCCGCGCATCAGGAAGCCGACAAGGTTTCGGTGGAAGTGCCCATAGACAGCCTGGATACCAATTTCGACAAGCGCAACAAGGATCTGCTGGGGCCGGATTTTTTCAATGCCAAGCAGTTCCCGACCATGACCTTCACCTCGACCGGCGTGAAGATGAAAAACGCCAATGAGGGTACGCTGACCGGCAACCTGACCCTGCACGGCGTGACCAGACCCGTCACGTTCAGCCTGAGGCATGTCGGCGCAGGACCCGACCCATGGGGAGGATATCGCTCTGGCTATGTGGCGAAAACCACTATTCGCCGCAGCGATTTTGGCATGAACTACATGCTGAACGGCATCTCGGACGCCATTGAGGTGCAGCTCAACATCGAGGGAAAACGGCAGTAAAAATGGCTCCGATGCTCCTTTCGATGGCCAGGGAGACGATCCTCTGGCCATCGGCGGCGGCCCTTGCCGCAATGCTGTTGGGCCTTTTGCTGCGCGATGCGCGCTTCAGACCTGTCGTCAGTGCGATCGCGACGGGAGCGGGCTTTCTGGTCGGATACACGCTCATCTACGGGACTTTTGCATTTCCCCCGATCGAGCCGCAGGGCTGGCTTCCCGCTTTGCTGGCAGTGAATATCCTGATCTTTTCATTCGACGACCTGGCTGGCTTCTCCCCTAAGATCAGGATTGCCCTGCAGGGAGCCTTGTCGATCGCAGGAAGCGCACTGATTCTGCTCCCCCTCTTCAAGACGGGATTTCCTGCACTGCAACTCGCACTGTCCTCCCTGCTCTGGTTCGGACTCTGGATCGCCCTGGACGGAAGGAACGGGCCTGTCCTTTTTCCCGTCGCCGCAGGCAATGCAATCGTCAGCGCGACCACGGGCAGCACCATGCTCGGACAGCTGGGCGGGGTTCTTGCAGCGGTTCTGGGCTGGCAACTCGCCTTCAATTTCCCGAAATCGCGCATTCCCCTGGGGCATGCCGGAACGGCTGTCGCCGTGACGATCCTGGCCGGCCTGATGCTGATCGGCCATGCCTATGCGGAAACCGCCTTCATCCCCAGCCTGCTGCTGCTATGCGCCATCCCCGCCGATCTCCTGGGAAAGCATCTGAGCCGCAACAGGAAAAGTCTGGAAATGGTCATCTGCGGAGCCCTCGCCCTGGTTCCGGTGGTCATCGCATCGGCAATCGCAATCAGGTCCTACCTTGCCCAGGAATACTAGGGCCCTGAAGGCTGCCACAGCACGTCTCCGCCGCCGCTTTCCTTGTTGAGCAGACGGGCGAGCACGAACAGCAAATCCGAAAGGCGATTGAGGTACTTGAGGCTTTCGGGTCCGACCTGCTCTGTCCTGGAGAGCGCAACCAGCGAACGCTCCGCCCGTCTGCAGACCGTCCTCGCCAGATGGCAGAGCGCTGCCGATCTCGCCCCCCCGGGAAGAATGAATTCCCTGAGGGGGGGAAGGCCGGCATTCGTCTTCTCGAGATTCTCGTCGATCCTCGAAACATGATCTGCTCCGATTCTGGACTGCCCCGGCAGGCAAAGCTCGGCTCCGAGCTCGAAGAGATCGTGCTGGATGGCAAGAAGCGGCGCCTTCTGGTCATCGGGCAAATGCTCCGAGAGCACGAGGCCGATCGAGCTGTTGAGTTCATCCACATCCCCGATGGCGGCGATACGCAGGCTGTCCTTGTCCACCCTGGATCCGTCCCCCAGCCCGGTCTCGCCCCCGTCCCCGGTTCTCGTGGCAATCTTGCTCAATCTCAATTTGATTCCCTCACAATACTTATGCCATACACCTCATAGTTAACCAGAACAAATTTGAGTTGGCCTTAATTTTATTTCCGAATGGAACCAAGTTTCCATTTTCAACACCCCTGAACAACAACTCCAATGAGTTGCAAAATGCTTCCAACTGTAATGAAGGCCAATCCTGCCCACATAGCTATGTTCCGTTTCCTTTCCCATTTGAGATAGGTACCTAACTTCCGTATCTTTGTAATGCCTCCCATTGAAGTAATCCCGCCATGGGTTTCTCCTTCAAATTTCGCAACCACTTCGAAGGCAACAAACCACGCGCCGACAAGAACTAGAACAATACCGATACCAGATAGCCATGCGCTCATACTGCTGAGTTCCAATAGATGGAGTCATTTGAAGTTAATGAGTGCCAATATAACGCTAAGGAGCGGAATGTTAAACCAGATTGTCGAAGTTCCTGTGGCATTTTTGTACTCATAGCTATCCCTGCAACAAATTGAGACATAAAAAAACAATATGTTATAGCCAATTCTGTTTTTCGAATAATGGGCCAGATATAAACGATATTCAACCGCCGCCCTAGTCGAACACCGTTTCCCAAAGGCGAAAAACAGCCTCAATCTCCTTCCCGACCCGACTTCTTTCGATGCGCGCATAGGCTTCCCCGGCAAGCCTCAGCCTGTGCTGGATCCGCCTGAATTCGCGATAGGCATCCTGCGCGCCCGATGCGATTTTCGCCGGGATCAGCCCGATTTCGCCCAGCCTGCCGAGCAGGGCGATATTGCCGACATTGCCGGTGAGCTCCGGGTAATCGTGCGCATGGGCGAGCACCAGGAACTGCACGGCGAACTCGACGTCGACGATGCCACCCCTGTCGTGCTTGATGTCGAAAAGACCGGTGCGATTCGGATGTCCTTCGAGCATTTTCTGTCGCATGGACAGGATTTCGCTTCTCAGGCTCGGCATGTCTCGCTCTAGCATCAGCACGCCGATCCTGATCTCCTCGAACTCGCCTCCCACCTGCGCATTTCCGGCGACATGCCGCCCCCGGGTCAACGCCTGATGTTCCCATACCCAGGCATCGCTCATCTGGTAGCGCCTGAAAGCGGCGACCGAACTCACCAGAAGGCCGCTCGCGCCGTTCGGCCTCAACCTCAGATCGGTTTCGTAAAGCACGCCCGACGGCGTGCTGCTGGTGAGCCAGGTATTGATGCGCTGCGCGAGCCTCGCGTAGATTTCCTGTGCATTCGGGTGGTCGTCATCGTACAGGAAAACGATGTCCAGGTCGGACGCATAGCCGAGTTCTTTTCCGCCGAGCTTGCCGTAGCCGATAATGGCGAACCGGTGCTGATCCCGATGGCGTCCCTTCAAACCCTTCCAACAGGATTCGAGCACCTTTTCCAGGATCAGGTCGGCCAGATGGCTCAGGTGGTCGCTCAGTATCTCGAGCCTCAAGAGCCCGTTGAGGTCCTTCACGAGCAGCTGGAAGAGCGCAGAATGATGGACGTCGCGCAATATCCCCATCTGCGCTTCGGTATCCCCTTCGGCCTTATCCAGCTTGAAACCGAGGGTTTTCTCCAACCCTTCCCAGTCCAGCGGGCTGTGAAGCGTCCGGGTGTCGAGCAGTTCGTCGAGCAGCACCGGGTGCTGGCGCAGGTAATCGCTTGCCCAGGGGCTCGCGCTCGCCAGTCCGGCAACCTGCCCCAGCGTATGCGGGTATTCCTTGAGCAGGGCGAGGTAGGAAGATCGGCTGCTGATCGCTTCCAGCAGATCGAGCGTCCTTCTCAGAGTCTGGTCCGGGTCGAGCTGAGCGGCAGCGGCCTTCACCATCAGGGGTATCAGTTCGTCGACGCGCTTCTGGCTGGCCGAGGGAAGATGCCTGTAGCGGCTGCCTTCCCGGATTCCCTGCAGGAGCCCGAGCATTTCTTCAGGTCTGACGTAGCCCAGTCCTGCAAGCTTCTCTCTCGCTTCCTGCTCGCCCGCGCCCCATGTCTGATAAGACTCCTGCCCTGGTTCGGAGAATATCTCCTCGAACTGGAACTGCACCCGCATCCTGTGCGCATCGAGCGTAATCAGGAAAGCCGGGTAATCGGCAAACCCCATCGCCTGCGCGACCAGGGTCCGGTCGTCCGGGTTTTCCGGGATCGTCTGCGTCTGCGCGTCGTCCAGATATTGCAGCCTGTGCTCCAGATTGCGCAGGAAAACATAGGCATTTTCCAGATCGTTCGCAGCCGCTTCCGGAAGCATGTGCTTTTCTGCCAGCAGTTCGAGCACTTTCAGGGTGGGACGAGCCTGAAGCTCGCTGTCGCGCCCGCCCCTGATCAGCTGGAAGACCTGCGCGATGAATTCGATTTCCCTGATGCCCCCCGGGCCCAGCTTGATGTTGTCGCTCATTTCGCGTTTTCTGACCTGCTGCCTGATCTGGTCGTGCAGTTCGCGCATGGAGCCGATAGCGCCGAAATCGAGATACTTCCTGTACACGAAAGGGCGGACGATTTTCATCAGGTCTTCGATGCGATCCCCAGTAACCGCCCTGGCCTTGATCCAGGCATAGCGCTCCCACTCCCTTCCCTGCGTCAGGAAATAATCTTCCAGCATGGAAAAGCTCGCAACCAGCGCGCCGCTTTCTCCATAAGGCCGCAGGCGCATGTCGACCCTGAACACGAAACCGTCCTGGGTCAGCTCGTTCAGGCTTGAAATGAGCTTGCGGCCGAGCCTCGCGAAATATTCGCGGCAACTCAGGGAACGCGATGTTTGCCCGTCTTCCGGATAGACGAAAATCAGGTCGATGTCCGAGGAAACATTGAGCTCCTCACCGCCGAGCTTGCCCATGGCAACGACGTGCAGAATCTGGGGCGTACCGCTGATTTCACCGACCGGCACCCCGAACAGCTCCCGCATCCATTGATCGTGCAGGGCGAGGGCATGCCCGATCGTGACCTCGGCAAGATCCGACATGGCTACGACGACTTCCCGCATGTCGGCAAGGCCCGAAAGGTCCCGGCAGATGAGGCTCAGCATGACTTTCTTTCTCAATTCCCTCAGGCTGCGATTGAGTTCGGCCTCGTCCCGAGCCTTCCGTGCTTCCAGGAAGGACTGCATTTCCTCCCTGCGAAAGGGCCTGTCGAGGATGCAGTCAAGCTTCCACTGCGGAGCGAGCCTTGCAACATAGCGGCTGTGCTTTTCGGCATCAATCAGGATTGCTGCTTTTTCCGGCATGTATCCATTCATCCAATAAAAGGCTAAAATCCAGTGTATCCGCTTCTCGGCACGGGGTTCAAGCTGGCGGGTTGAACTTATGTCACGATCGCCCATCGAACAAACTGTTATGAATCCATTTCACGACTGCATCCATAGCAGGTTCTTCTTTTGCTGAAACTTCTGATTCTGACGCACCGCTGGACGGTCCGCCTGATCGTCGCATCCTCGATCGCAGCCTTCTTCGTCATCGCAGCTGCGATTCTGGCATTGCGCTACTGGCTGCTTCCGGAAATCGAAACCTACCGCAGCGACATCGAACAAACCGTCGGAGCCGCCATCGGCGAACGCATCGCCATCGGCAGCATCCAGGCAGACTGGGCAGGCATTCATCCCCACCTGACATTGCACAATGTCAGGGTATTCGACAAATCCGGCCAGGCCGCTCTGACTCTGGACAAGATAGTGAGCAACCTGTCATGGATGACCTTTCTCACCGGAGAAGTGCGGTTTGCCTCGATAGAAATCGATCAGCCCAGGCTCGGCATCAGACGCGACAAGAGCGGCACGATCTATGTCGCAAGCATCCCCATCAACCGGGGGCCGGCAAATTCCGGCGTTTCCGACTGGCTGCTGCACCAGAGCCAGGTGCTTATCAAGAACGGCTTCATCCTCTGGGAAGACGAAAAAATGGGGGCGCCTCCCCTGATGCTGAATCAGGTGGATTTCGCGCTCGTCAATTCCCGGCAGCATCACCTGTTCGGCCTGCATGCCACGCCGCCTGCCGATCTTTCCTCCCCCATCGACATCAGGGGAAACCTTTTCGGCAAGTCACTGAGCGATCTCAATGCCTGGCGCGGCAAGCTTTATGCCAGGATAGATTATGCCGACACATCGACACTCGGAAAATGGCTCCCTTCTCCCAAGGAGCTTCTGGGGGGAAGCGGCGCAATGCGCGTCTGGCTGGATTTCGCCCAGGAGAAGCCGGAAGCGTTTACCGCAGACGTGAGGCTTTCCAAAGTCAAAGCGAAACTGGGCAGCAGCCTGCCTGAACTCGGCATGAGAACATTGCACGGACGCATCGCCTGGAAGAGCATGGACGGCGGCTACGAAATCCGGACGCAGCAACTCGCCCTCGAAACCGACGCGGGAGAATCGATTCATCCCACCGACTTCCTGCTGCGCTCCGTCCCGGCACACGGCTTCAGCTCCGAAGAAGGAGAAATCAGCGCCAACTCTCTCGAATTCGACACGCTTTCAAGGCTTTCGGCGTATTTTCCCATGCCTTCGAAGGTCCGCCAGATGCTGGCATCGCTTGCTCCGCATGGCGAACTGCGCGATCTCCAGGTCAAATGGAAGGGGCAGGGGCGCGGCTCGCCCCTGTTGCCGTGGCAGTCCCCCTCCATGGAAAAACCCGGCCAATTGCCCGCCCATTACAGCATCAAGGGGCGATTCTCGAACCTCGGCTTTGCCGCTTCCGGAAATGTGTTCAAGGGGATCAGCGGCCATGTCGACGGGGATGAAAACGGCGGCAGTTTCAGCCTCGACTCGCGCCACCCCGAATTCGTCCTTCCCAAACTCTTCGAAGCGCCCATCAGCCTTGACGTGCTGATCGCACAGGCGAAATGGCAGAACGGCAAGCAGGGGCAAACCGTAACCTTCGACAACCTCTCCTTTTCCAATGGCAGCCTGGCCGGAAACGCATTCGGGTCCTATGCCAGCGCGAACAATTACGCCGACATCACGGGAAGATTGACCCGTGCCGATGCAAGCCAGGTCTGGCGCTATCTGCCACTTGTCGTCGCCGGCAATGCCAGGGATTGGGTGAAGAACGCGATCCTGGGAGGGGAAGCCGGCGAAGTGAAGGTGAGGCTCAAGGGAAGCCTCGACAATTTCCCCTTTGCAAATGGCAAAGCCGGACTCTTCCAGACCGCCTTCAAGGTCAAGAATGCCACGCTGCGCTATGCGCCGGAATGGCCCGAAATGACTTCAGTCTCGGCCGACATCCTGTTTCAGGGCTCGAGAATGGAAATCACCTCGCATCAGGGGGCCATCCTCGGCACGAGCCTCACTTCATGCCAGGCCATCATTCCCGACCTCGGCAATCCCGTTCTCCATGCCGAGGGCGAAGCCTCCGGCCCGACCGACGAATTCCTGAAAGTCATCGACCAGTCTCCGGTAAGGCAGTACACCAGCGGCTTCACGGAAGGGATGCGCTCGACCGGAAACGGCAACCTGAAGATCAGCCTCGACATTCCCCTCGAAAAGATCGAGCGCACCAAGGTGTCCGGCAGCTATCAGTTCCAGGACGATACGGTCACCGGACCGGGAATGCCCGACATGGCGCATCTCAACGGGCGCCTGGATTTTTCCGAATCCGCGCTGAGCGCGAAAAACGCCAGTGCGGTGATTCTCGGCGGCCCCGCCGTCATCAACGTCTCCACCGATCGGGACGGCAGCCTGAAAATCGCAGCTTCCGGCAGAATCAGCCCGGACAACATCGCGAATCCCTTCGCCCGCCACTTTCGCGGCAGCGCTGCCTGGCACGGCACGATTTCAGCCAGCAAGAAAAAAACCGACATCCTGATCGAATCCACCTTGCAGGGCCTCTCCTCTGATCTCCCCTATCCCTTTTCCAGGAATGCATCCGATATCACCCCGACACGCCTGGAGAAGAAATCGCCCGCACCCAATGGGAATCTCACGACCTTCTCCTACGGAAAAATCGTGGCCGCGCAGTTCGCCGGCGGAACGAAAAACGGGTCAAGCCAAATCGATCGCGGCACGATCTATTTCGACGAGGGTTTGCCCACAGAACTTCCCGAAACGCCGGGAATATGGATTGTCGGCTCGCTGAAATCGCTCGATGCGGACAGGTGGCGCGACATCCTGGACGAAAGCGGAGGAGGGAAAGGTTCCGTTTCCCTGGCAGGGGTCGATCTCGACATCGATGCCCTCACCTTTCTCGGGAAGCATTTCGGAAAACTCGGCGTATCGGCAAAGCAGAACGAAGGCAACTGGCAGGCGACGCTCTCAGGGGATGACATCGACGGGGCCATCGAGTGGCTTCCCGAAGGAAAGGGGCAGCTGACAGCGAAGCTCAAGAAACTCGTCATTCCTTACACGCCGCCGGAAAAGGAAGCGGTCGAGTCGAAAGCCGCACTGGCAAAGGTGGCCAACCGGAATCTTCCCGCGCTCGACATCACGGCTGACAGCTTCGTGATGAAGAACAAGTCCATGGGGCATCTGGAACTTGTCGCCCTGCAGCAGGGCAGCGACTGGAAGATACAGAAGCTGCGCATCAGCAATCCGGACAGCACGCTGACGGCAGACGGATTGTGGCAGGGATGGGCGATCCATCCCAGGACGAACGTCAACGTCAAACTCGACGTTTCCAGAATCGGCAAATTCCTGACACGCTTCGGCTATCCTGAAAACGTCATGCGCGGCAAGGGAAGCCTGGAGGGGACGCTCTCCTGGGCAGGAAGTCCGCAGTCCATCGATTATGCGACCCTCGACGGGAACATCAAGCTGAAGGCAAAGCATGGGCAATTCAACAAGATCGATCCCGGAATAGGCAAGCTGCTCGGCATATTGAGCCTTCAGGAAATCCCGCGCAGAATCACGCTGGATTTCCGGGACATATTCAGCCAGGGCTTCGCTTTCGAGACCATATCGAGCAGCCTGAAAATATCTGACGGCGTCGCCTACACCAGCGACCTCAGGATAGAAGGCCCCGCAGCAGAAGTCGGCATGAGCGGCAAAATCGATCTCGACAAGGAAACCCAGGACCTCAAGATCATCGTAAGGCCGCAGCTCGGCGGCAGCTTCTCGGTCGCAAGCTCGCTCCTGGGAGGGCCTGTCGTCGGGGTCGCCACCTGGGTCGTGGGCAAGGTATTGCAGGACCCGCTCGACCGTCTGGCCGCCTACGAATACAATGTCACGGGAAGCTGGACCGACCCCATCGTGACGAAGGGCTCCGATAAGAAATGAACAGGCTAACTGCATTCCTGATTTTGATGATGACAAGCGGCACGCTGCATGCCGCATGCGACATTCCCCAGTCGTTCTGGGACTGGCCGCGATCGGGCGGTGCTGTCCTTTCGCTGAAGGAGATTCGCCCCTGCATCGATGCCTACCTTGCCGATCCCAAATCGAAGCTGCTCATCCATCACGGAGCGAACGACGAAGATTCGCTCCATTCCGGCGAATTGCGCGCATGGCTCATGTCGCTTGCAATCGATCCCTCCAGAATCACCGACGCATCCGACCTGCCCACGGGGCTGTCGATCGAAACCCAGGACCACTGAACCATCATGATCCTCATACTGACCCAGGACGCAAAGCCGGCAAGCCCGGAATTCAGGCAGCTCATCGGACACCTTGCCAATCTTCCCAACATCAGCACCCGCATCCACACCGAGCAGGGCGCGGAGCAGGTTCTGACCGAAATCTATCTGATCGGCAACACCCAGGCGCTCGACATGGAAGACATGAAAAGCCTGCCCTGCGTGGAAAGCGTGGTCAGGGTTTCCGAGGAATACCGGGTGCTGGGAAGGCACAAGGAAGACCACAGGCCGAGCCATTTCGACTACAACGGCGTGCGCTTCGGGCAGGACAACCTGAACGTGTTCGCCGGCCTTTGCGCAGTGGACAATCCAGAGCATGTCGAAATGATGATGAAGGCGCTGCGCGACAACGGGCAGGTCTGCACGAGAATGGGAGCATACAAGCCGAGAACCAGTCCCTATTCCTTCCAGGGCCACGGGAAAGGCTGCCTGCCCTATGTCTTCGATCTTGCTGGGAAATACGGCATCCGGGTGATCGCCATGGAAATCACCCACGAATCCCACATGAACGAAATACTGGAGGCACTGGAAACGACCGGAAGCCCTGCCGGCGTGATGCTCCAGATCGGCACGCGCAATACCCAGAATTTCGAGCTTCTGAAAATAGTCGGACGCCAGCAGCGCTTCCCCGTCCTGCTCAAGCGCGGCTTCGGCATCACCCTGGACGAATCGCTGAATGCGGCGGAATATCTCGCTTCGGAAGGCAACCGCAAGGTGATATTCGGCCTGAGGGGGATGAAAACCAACATGGGCGACCCGCACAGAAACTTCGTCGACTTCTCCCATGTGCCGGTGGTGAAAAGACTGACCCGCATGCCGGTTTGCATCGACCCTTCCCATTCCGTGGGCACCCGGGCAAAGGGACCGGAAGGCATACTGGATGTCATGCATGTGACCGCGCAAGGGGTGGTAGCGGGCGCCAACATGGTGCTCGTCGACTTTCATCCCGCACCGCCCAAAGCGCTGGTCGACGGCCCGCAGGCGCTCACCCTGAACGAGCTGCCCTATTTTCTGGAAGATGTGCGGATAGCCCGGGAAGCCTTCGAGAAGCGCTGCGCGCTGAGCGACAGTTTCAGGAAAACCACCTGAGAAAGGATGCCGCAGTAAGCGCAACCATGGCGAGCAAGACTTCGACCCGCCAGAAATTCATGCTTTCCGTTCGCGCCTGCCGCAGATAAAACGCCGCCAGTAAAAAGCCGGAAACCGCGCAGATCACCTTGATCACGAGCGCATCGACCGCGATTCCCGCGATGTCGGGAAGATGCCCGTAGAAGGCATAGCTCAGGATGCCGAAAAGCGCGCCGGTCATTCCCTGCACGCCCCACCCCGAAAGCACCACCCAGGCGAGCTTTCGCCGCGCCGCGCCGGACAGAAGCGCAAGGATCGCCCCCCCCGTCACCGATACTGCGCCGAGGTTGTGTATCGACTGATCGATGGCATAAGCCAGGTTTTGCAGGTTCACGCTCTCCCATTTCTCAGGGCAAATCGACCCTGATCCAGATTTTCCGCGCGTCCTCGGTATGGATGCTCCCGGAATCCAGATTCTGCTCGATGCCTCCGAGCTCCATCCATTTCCCGAGCTTTTCAGAAACTTTCGTCGAAAGCTTCCCGAGGTCGATGCCGCCATCGGCCGGCTTGTCCAGGACAGGGCTGACATCGACCACGACCCGATCGCCATTCAAATGCGCCAGGGCATAGAAGCCCCTTGTCACCTCCCGGTACTGCGGGAGCACCCCGCTGCCGTAAGGGCCGAAGAATGCCGAATATTCCTGGATTTCCTTTCCCGTCCGGATGAAAGCGGGGCTGCCTTCCAGAACCTCGACGAAGGCGGCTCGGGATGCCGTGCTGTAGGTCTCGGAAGACGCATCCGCAGGATCTTCCCCCTGGTAAACCGTGATCCTGAGGGTTCGTTGCGCCGTGTCGATACGCCCGATGACTTTCCTGAACTCGCGAGGATTCCTCACGCGCAGGATCAACTGATTGCCGGTTCCCGACACGGACTCTCCTTTCGAAAGGAGGGGCTGAATCACCGGTATCACGTCCTCCGCCTGCCGGTATTTGAGCGAGATGACCTCGATTGACTGGGCCATCGCCAGCGGGGGCAAAGACAGCAACAGGACTAACAGACCTTTCATGCGAAGCTCCCGAGGTTGAAACTTTCCGCTGCTTTATGTAGTCTTAGTATCATGAACGATTTTCCACAAGGAGCAAAGATGCAACCCCAGATGCAATATTCGGCCATGCCCTATGCCCTGGATCAGAACAGGGTACTGCGCAACACCTACGGGCTGCTCGGCCTCACCATGATTCCCACCGTGATCGGCGCATTCGTCGGGATGGGCACCAATTTCGCCTTCCTCGTCCAGTCGCCTCTGGTCGGTTCCCTGGTGATGCTCGCAGTGATGTTCGGGCTGATGTTCGCCGTAGGCGCAACCCGCAACAGCAGCCTCGGCATCCTTTTCCTGCTGATTTTCACCGGCGTTGCCGGCTGGTTCCTGGGTCCGATTCTTCAGGTCGCGCTGCATCTCAGAAACGGTCCCGCGCTGATCGGCATTGCTGCCGGCGGCACCGGTGCCATTTTCCTGAGCCTTGCTGCGTTTGCGACCGTCACCCGACGCGATTTCGGCTTCATGGGAAATTTCCTTTTCGTCGGCCTGATCCTTTTGATCATCGCATCCCTGGCCAACATCTTTCTGCATGTTCCGGCAGCCTCGCTTGCGATTTCGGCAATCGCAGTGCTGATCTTCTCGGGCTACATCCTGTTCGATGTGAGCCGGATCGTGCACGGAGGCGAGACCAATTACATCATGGCGACGCTTGCGCTCTACCTTGACATCTACAACATCTTCGTCAACCTGCTGAGCCTCCTGATGGCGCTCTCCGGAGAACGGGACTGAGCGATTATCCATGCCGACAGCGAGAACGCCGCCTTGAGGCGGCGTTCTCGCTAAAACCCGGAGAAAATCCATGACAAGAATCTGGATCGCAGCCCTGCTCGCATCCCTCTTCTGCTCGCAGGCCATGGCGGCAGATGTCACGACCTTGCAGGCTGCGCTCGAAGCGGCAAGGCAAAACATGGAGAGCGCGAAATCCAGGTACGAGGATGCCAAATCCATGCAATCCTCGCAGGAGAAAAACGTACAGCATCTCAAGGCGGATCTGGACAAGGCGCAAAAGCAGCTGGAGGCCGACCGGAATCAGACCGGCATCGCCAAAAAGGACTACTTCGAGGCCAAGACGAAGCACGACCGCGCCCAGGCAATCCTCGACAAGGCCTGGAGCAACCGCTGAACCCTCAGTAGCGCGTAAACCACAATTTGGAAAGCTTCATGCAGGTGCGGCAATGCGCTTCTCCGCAGGAGGCGTGTGCGTCAAATGCAGCCTTCCTTTTTCCGCCGGCAAATTTCGCTTCGATCAGCACGGCAATCAGCAGCAGGCAAAACCCCAGCATGAATTCGGCAACGACAGGCATGGCATTCTCCTCTCTCAGGAACCCGACGAATTCTGCACCGGGAACATTGCAGGAGTGTGATGGCAGGCTGAAAATCGGGGGGAAATAGGATAAAATCGGCTTTTGGACAATTATTGGAGAACTGCATGTCGATGGCCGACCGTGATGGTCTGATCTGGTTTGACGGAAAAATGGTGGAGTGGCGCAATGCGACCATCCATGTCCTGACCCACACGCTGCACTACGGAATGGGCGTCTTCGAAGGCGTACGGGCCTACCAGACCGACAAGGGAACCGCCATTTTCAGGCTGAGGGAGCACTCCGAGCGCTTTCTCAACTCCGCGCATATCCTGGGCATGAAAATCCCGTACGACATCGATACGCTGATCCAGGCACAAATCGACGTCGTGTCCCAAAACAAGCTCTCCTCCGGCTACATCCGCCCCATCGCGTTCTACGGATCGGAAGCGCTCGGCATCGCCGCGAAGAACCTGAGCGTTCATGTGGCGATCGCGGCATGGTCGTGGGGAACCTATCTCGGCCAGGATGCGCTGGAAAAGGGGATAAGGGTCAAGACCTCCTCCTTCACGCGCCATCACGTCAACATCACCATGTGCAAGGCGAAAGCCACGAGCAGCTATGCCAACTCCATCCTCGCGCACAACGAGGCGGCCCAGGACGGCTACGACGAAGCGCTGCTGCTGGACGTCGACGGCTTCGTCACGGAAGGCTCGGGGGAAAACATCTTCATCGTGAGGAAAGGCAAGCTCTATACTCCCGACCTCACCTCCGCCCTCGACGGCATCACGCGCGACACGCTCATCCAGTTCGCCTCCGAAATCGGCATTCCGGTGATCGAAAAGCGCATCACGCGCGACGAGATCTACACTGCGGACGAGGCATTCTTCACCGGAACTGCGGCTGAAGTCACGCCCATCCGGGAACTCGACAACCGGACGATAGGCAGCGGCAGCCGTGGTCCCGTCACCGCAAGGCTGCAGAAAATGTTCTTCGACACCGTCACGGGCAAGAACGACGCCCATTCCGACTGGCTGACCTTCATTTGAGGGAAACGACATGAGCGAATCGAAAAAACGCCTGATCGAAGTGACCGAAAAGGATCTTCCGCTGCATTGCCCCATGCCTTCGACGACCCTGTGGGATGCCCATCCCAAGGTATTCCTGCCGATCGAGGAAAAGGGAGAGGCGCTCTGCCCCTATTGCGGCACGCTCTACATTTACAAGGGAAGTGCCCGTCATCACTGAGCTTCCGAAAAGAATCCTGATCGTGGCCCCCTCCTGGGTGGGGGATGCGGTCATGGCCCAAGCCCTTTTCAAGCGACTCAGGGAGCGCCACGCAAATTCCGTCATCGACGTGCTCTCCCCCGCATGGTGCGGCCCGCTCTTCTCCAGGATGCCTGAAGTCGATTCCATCATCCCCAACCCGCTCAGGCACGGCGAACTCGGGATAGGCCTGCGTTACAGGCTCGGCGCGACCTTGCGGGACAGGCATTACGACCAGGCCATCGTCCTGCCCAATTCTTTGAAATCCGCCCTGATTCCCTTCTTCGCCGCCATCCCCCTCAGAACCGGCTATGTCGGCGAAATGCGCAGGGGACTCCTGAACGACGCCAGGATATTGCAGAAGTCGCGTTATCCCCTGATGGTTGAGCGTTTCGCCCTGCTTGCCGAGGAAAGAAACGATCCCTTGCATCACCCGCTCAGGCATCCCTCCCTTTCTTCGAGCCCGGCGCAGCAGGAAGCGGTCATGAAGAAGCTCGGACTCGCGCCAGAAAAGCCCGTCGCCATATTCTGCCCGGGAGCGGAATACGGCCCTGCCAAGCGCTGGCCGAGCGAATATTTCGCTGCGCTTGCCAAAATGCTCTCGGGACAATATGCCATCTGGCTGATCGGATCGAAGAAGGATCGCGATATCGGGGAGGAAATCAGAACCTTGAGCGATGATGCCTGCCTCAATCTGTGCGGCATGACGGAACTCGACGACGCCATCGATCTCATTTCGCGGGCGGCTTTTGTGGTCAGCAACGATTCCGGTCTGATGCATGTCGCCGCCGCACTGGGAAAGCCCATGGTGGCGATCTACGGCTCCTCCAGCCCCGGCTTCACCCCACCCCTTTCGGAAAAGGCGGTGATGGCGAAAATCGAACTGCCATGCAGCCCCTGCTTCGAGAGAGTCTGCCCGCTGGGGCATTTCGACTGTATGATGAAATTGTCCCCGGAAGCAGTCCATGCCAGCATCCGGGAGATCGTCCGGTGAGCTATCTGCCTCCGCCATGGCTCAAGGGCGGACACCTGCAGACGATCTATCCGGCGAAAATGATCAGGCAGCCGGAAATAGCCTACAGGAGGGTGCGATGGGATACGCCCGACGGGGATTTCATCGATCTCGACTGGGTGGACGGAAAAGGCCCGCTTTTCGTGCTTTTCCACGGACTTGAAGGCAGCTCGAAAAGCCATTATTCGCTCTCCCTGATGCATGCCGTGAAGCACAGGGGCTGGTCCGGAGTGGTCGTCCATTTCAGGGGATGCGGCGGCGAGGCCAACCTGCTTCCGAGGGCCTATCATTCCGGGGACTTCGAAGAAATGGATTGGATATTGCGCAGATTGC
>JAJZQY010000003.1 GCA_021806605.1 Pseudomonadota bacterium | reverse complement strand
CCTGCCCCAGATCGGCCAGGGTGATCTTCTCAAGCGTCAGCCCGACTTCCTCGGCGATCACCGTGCCGCCGGTGAGAATCGCGATGTCTTCGAGCATGGCCTTGCGGCGGTCGCCGAATCCGGGCGCCTTCACCGCGCAGGTCTTCAGGATGCCGCGGATGTTGTTGACGACCAGGGTCGCCAGCGCTTCGCCATCGACATCTTCGGCGATGATGAGCAGCGGGCGGCCGGCTTTCGCGACCTGCTCGAGGACGGGCAGAAGATCGCGGATGTTGGAAATCTTCTTGTCGTGCAGCAGCACGAAGGGGTTTTCCAGCGCAGCGATCTGCTTGTCGGCATTGTTGATGAAATAGGGAGAGAGGTAGCCGCGATCGAACTGCATGCCTTCCACGACGTCGAGCTCGTTGGAAAGCCCGGAACCGTCTTCAACGGTGATGACGCCTTCCTTGCCCACCTTGTCCATCGCATTGGCGATGATTTCGCCGATATCGGAGTCCGAGTTGGCGGAAATGCTGCCGACCTGGGCGATTTCGCGGCTGGTGGTGCAGGGCTTGGAAATGGCCTTCAGCTGTTCGACGATCGCAACGACCGCCTTGTCGATGCCGCGCTTGAGATCCATGGGATTCATGCCCGCCGCAACGAACTTCATGCCTTCCTTGACGATCGCCTGGGCCAGCACGGTCGCAGTCGTGGTGCCGTCGCCGGCCACGTCCGAAGTCTTGCTCGCGACTTCCTTGACCATCTGCGCGCCCATGTTCTCGAAGCGATCCTTGAGTTCGATCTCTTTCGCTACAGAAACGCCGTCCTTGGTGATGGTGGGGGCCCCGAAGGAACGCTCCAGCACCACGTTGCGGCCCTTGGGACCGAGGGTCACCTTGACCGCATCGGCCAGAACGTTGACGCCTGCCACCATCTTGTGGCGAGCCGAGTCGCCGAATTTAACGTCTTTTGCTGCCATTTCTGTCTCCTTGAATTCTGAATCTGATTAAGACTCGACAACGCCCATGATGTCTTCTTCGCGCATCACGAGCAGTTCTTCACCCTGAACCTTGACGGCCTGGCCGGAATATTTCCCGAACAGGATCTTGTCTCCAACCTTGACCGCAAGCGGACGCACCGAACCGTTTTCCAGGATCTTGCCGTTGCCGACTGCGAGCACTTCGCCCTGATCGGGCTTTTCTGCCGCAGCATCGGGGATCACGATACCGGACGCCGTCTTGCGCTCTTCTTCGAGTCGCTTGACGATCACGCGGTCATGTAAAGGACGAATTTTCATGTTGTTACTCTCCTCTGAAAAATTTGGACAGCCGAGCGTATCGGCCTGGTCATTAGCACTCTTTGCCAACGAGTGCTAATGATAGGGGCTAAACATGACAATTTCAAGACCCGGGATATTATTTCGGGGTGATGGCGAGGTATTTCTGGTAGAGCTGGTCCTTCGACTCGACATGGTCGGGATTCTTCGGAATGCAGTCGACGGGGCAGACTTCGACGCACTGCGGGGTATCGTAATGCCCGACGCATTCGGTGCATTTGTTGGGATCGATCACGTAAATTTCGTCGCCCTGGGAAATGGCCCCGTTCGGGCATTCAGGTTCGCAAACATCGCAATTGATGCATTCGTCGGTGATCATCAGTGCCATAAGAATTTCCTCAAGTTAAAAATCGATTTTCGCCGCAAGGCGCGACGCAATCAGCGGATGCACGAAAGGGCTCACATCGCCGCCGAGCCTGGCGATTTCCCTCACGATCGTGGCGGAAATGAACATGTACTGCTCGGAAGGCGTCAAAAAAAGCGTCTCGACTTCCGGATAGAGATTCCTGTTCATCCCGGCCATCTGGAATTCGTACTCGAAATCCGATACCGCCCGCAAGCCCCGCAGAATGACCTTCGCATTCCGATCCCGCACGAAGTCCATCAGGAGGCCCGAGAAGCTGACCACGCTCACATTGCCGTAGTCGGCAAGCACGGACCTCGCCATGTCGACGCGCTCATCGATGTCGAAGAACGGCTTCTTGGAAGCGCTGTCGGCGACGGCGACGATCACGGAATCGAAAATGCGGGACGCGCGCCGCACCAGATCCTCGTGCCCGCGCGTGACGGGATCGAAAGTACCCGGATATACGGCTTTATTCATGGTCATGGCTCAGCAATCGGTAATGGACCTTCCCGGCCTTTCCGCTTTTCAGGACGATCCAGCCCGGCGGAACCTCTAATGCCTCTCCCGACTCGACATAGAGCCGCCCGCCCCTCGCCAGGCGCGGCGCGAGCATCGGCCACAGCTGCGGCAGATAGTTCATGCCGAAGGGAGGGTCCAGGAATATCAGATCGTAAACCCGGCTGTCCGCGGATATGAATTTTAACGCATCCGCGCACACCAAATCCAGATGATCGCACTCCAGCATTTGCGCATTTTCCCGGATGGCGTCCGCGATGTCGCGATTCTGCTCGACCATCACCACTTTTTCCGCCCCGCGGGATGCCGCCTCGAAGCCCAAAGCACCGCTTCCGGCGAAAAGATCGAGGCAGGTCTTCCCGTAAAGGCTCTGGCCCAGCCAGTTGAAGAGCGTTTCCCTGACCCTGTCCGGCGTCGGTCGAACATCGAACCTGCCGGGAAACCGGATCACCCTGCTGCGCCAGTCTCCGCCGATTATCCTGACCCGGTTATCCACCGCTGGGCGCGCCCACCACCACCGTCACCATGTCCGCCGGATTGATCCGCCTGGAAAAAGCGTCCCTGATTTGCGCAGCAGTCACGTCATCCACCTTTTTCGTGAAATCGTCGAGATAGGTGAGCGGCAGATGATAGAAGCCGATCATCGCGAGATAGTCGACGATCTTCCTGTTGCTGTCTATTCTCAGGGGAAACCCGCCGACGAGGTTGTCCTTGGCGGCGGCGATCTCCTTCGGGGTCGGCCCCTGCGCGATATAGTCGTCGATCGTCTTTTTCACGATGGCGAGCGCCTCGCGGGTCTGGTCCTTCCTGGTCTGCAGGCCGACCTCGAAAGGTCCCTTTCTTTCCAGGGGATAGAAATAGCTGTAAACGCTGTAGGCCAGGCCGCGCTTCTCCCTCACCTCGTTCAGCAGCCGCGATTCGAACCCGCCCCCGCCCAGCACGTAGTTGCCGACCAGAAGCGGGAAATAGTCCGGATCGTCCCTGGTGACGCCGGGGTAGCCGATCAGGATATGGCTCTGGGAAGAGGGATAGGGAATCATCTTTGTCTCGGCGGAGGTCGGCAGCTTCACCTCCGGCAGCGGCGGAATCGGCTTGCCGGCGGCGAGCCCTGCGCTCAGCTTGTCTGCGACGGCCTGCGCCTCTTCTCTCGTGAGATCGCCGACTATCGCGATCACTTCCCGGTCTGTCACGTAATGGGTCCGGTAGAAATCGACCACATTCTGGCGCGTGAAAGCGCGCACGGTATCGATCTCCCCTTCCCCTCGCAACCCGTAGGGATGGTTCCCGTAGAGCAGCTTGTCGAAGGTTTCAGCGGCGATATGCCCGGGATCCATCTCGGCTTCCTTGATCTGGGCAATCTGCCGGGTCTTTTCCCGATCCAGCACCTTCTGGTCGAATTTCGGCGTATCGAGGATCTTCGCCAGCAGATCGACCGCTTCACTGCGCTGGCTCGTCAGCGTGCGCAGGGAAAACCCCGCGACATCGCGGTCGAAATCGCCCCCGAGTTCGGCGCCGATGTCGGCAAGCTTCCCGGAAATCTGGTCTTCTGTTAGATCTCCTGCGCCGAGGGCCATCAGGTGCCGCGTCATTCCCGCAAGGCCGGCCTTCTCGGGCGTGTCCCTGCCGCTGCCCGCGGCGAAATCGACCTTGATGTCGACCATCGGCATGTCGTGATTCTCGACGAAAAGCACCTTTGCCCCGGAAGCGCTCTGCCAGTGCTGGATCGGCAGGGTCGCATGCGCCGCACCAGCAAAAGCCAGCAAAAAGAGTCCGGCAATCAGCTTATTTGGCATGGCCATCCCCCTTCATCGGCTGGGGCACCAGAACCGCCACGGTGAGATTGTCGTCGGTGAAATACTTCGCGGCCACCTGCCGCACCTGATCTGCAGTCACTTCGTTGATTTTCTTCAGCATCACATCGATATCCTCGTAAGATAGCCCGACGCTTTCGAGCTGTCCGATCTGCATCGCCTGGTAGAACATGGAGTCGCGCTGGAAAACATGGGACGCCGTCACCTGGGCTTTCACCCGCTTCAGCTCCTCCTCGGTTACGCCTTCCGTGACGACTTTCCCGAGCTGGGCGCGGATCGCAGCCTCGACTTCGGCGGCAGTCTTGCCCTGGCTCGGCGTCGCATCGATCACGAACATCCCCGGCCCCCTTCCGGTATCGTCGTAGCTCGCATCGACCGAGACCGCGACCGGATTGTCGCGCGTCAAGGCCTTGTCGAGCCGCGCGGCGGGATTGCCGTCGAGCACCCCGGCAAGAACGTCGAGCGCATAAGGCTCCCAATCCTTGGCGGCATCCCTGATTTCAGGCGCATGGTAGCCCATCAGCAGATAGGGCGTATTGGCGGGCGCCTTGACGTCGATGCGCTTGGTCCCGATCTGCTCAGGCTCGACCTGGGGCTTCCTGACCGGAAGGACCGCAGGCTTGATCTTGCCGTAATACCGCTTCGCCAGGGCAAACACCTGCTGGTGGGAAACATCGCCGACCACCACCAGGGTGGCGTTGTTGGGCGCATACCAGCGATGATACCAGGCCCGCGCATCGCCCACCGTCATGTTCTGCAGATCGTTCATCCAGCCGATCACCGGGCGCCGCTCCGGGCTGTCCTGGAACGCCACGGACATCATCTTCTCGTAGAGCAGGGCATGCGGCTGATCTTCCGTCCTGAGCCGACGCTCTTCCATCACCACCTTGATTTCCTTGGAGAACTCCTTCTCGGAAAGCAGCAGGTTCTCCATCCTGTCCGATTCCAGGCGCATCGCAAGGGGAAGCTTGGATTTGTCGAGTTCCTGGAAGAATGCCGTGTAATCCTGGGTGGTGAAGGCATTCTCGCGCCCTCCGGCTGCCGCGATCAGCTTGGAGAACTGACCCGCCGGAACCTTCTTCGTCCCCTTGAACATCATGTGCTCCAGGGCGTGCGCAACGCCGGTCGTCCCGTTATATTCGTCTATGCTCCCGGCCTTGTACCAGACCTGGGAGACGACCACCGGCGCGCGCCTGTCTTCCTTGACGACCACCTTGAGGCCGTTCGGCAGGGTTTCCACGTAAGGGTTGGCCAGCAGGGGGGGGGCGGCGCACAAAAGCGCCAGACAGCACAAGGCACTCCGAATTCTTTTCATTTTTGTAGCCCAAGCTCCGTTAAAGAGAATAAAATTGCGAGATTCACGCATCCATTGACAGCGTACCAGAATGTTAAGTTTCCTGAAAAGCAAAGATTCGAGCTGGGCCTCCAGGCTGAAGGACGGCCTCTCGCGCACCCGCGAGCAGTTCGGCAGGCAGATCTCGACCCTTTTCGGCGCATCCGGCAAGATCGACGAAACGCTGTTCGAGGAACTCGAAACCATCCTGCTGACTTCCGACGTCGGCCTGGAAGCGACCAGCTTCCTGCTCGACAGCCTCAGGGAGAAGGTCAGGCGCGAGCAACTGGCCGATCCCCTGACGCTCAAGGCCGCATTGCAGGAATCGCTCGCCGGCCTCCTTGCGCCTCTCGAACAGCCGCTCGATGCGGGCGGACACAAGCCCTTCGTCATCATGATGATGGGGGTGAACGGCGCAGGCAAGACCACCTCGATAGGCAAGCTCGCGAAATATTTCCAGGCGCAGGGGAAATCGGTGCTGCTCGCGGCCGGCGACACCTTCCGCGCCGCGGCCCGCGAGCAGCTCCTGGAATGGGGAAAGCGCAACGGCGTGGAAGTGATCGCGCAGGAGAAGGGCGACACTGCCGCAGTGATTTTCGACGCCATCCATGCCGCAGCCGCGCGCGGCATCGACATCGTTCTTGCCGACACCGCGGGACGGCTCGTCACCCAGCTGCACCTGATGGAGGAAATCAAGAAGGTCAAACGGGTCATCGCCAAGGCCATGGCAGGCGCCCCCCACGAGATCCTGCTGGTGCTGGACGCCAATACCGGGCAGAACGCGCTTTCCCAGGTGAAGGCCTTCGACGACGCGCTGGGCGTGACCGGGCTGATCCTGACCAAGCTCGACGGCACCGCCAAGGGGGGGGTGATCGCGGCCATCGCGAGATCCCGCCCGATCCCCATCCGCTTCATCGGAATCGGGGAAGGCATAGACGACCTGAGGCCGTTCGAGGCGCGGGAATTCGTGGAAGCCCTTTTCGCATGATCAGCTTCCAGGCAGTCGGCAAACGCTATCCGGGCGGATTCGACGCCCTGAAGAACATCACCTTCTCGATCGAGCGCGGCGAGATGGTTTTCATCGCGGGGCATTCCGGGGCGGGCAAAAGCACGCTGCTCAAGCTCGTCGCCGCGATAGAGCGCCCGACTTCCGGCTCGATTCTGGTCAGGGACCAGAACCTCGGCAGGATGAAGCGCAGCGCGGTTCCCTATCTCCGGCGCAATTTCGGGCTGGTTTTCCAGGACCACAAGCTGCTTTTCAACCGGACGGTTTTCGAGAACGTCTTCCTGCCGCTCCAGATCGGCGCCTTCGACCCCCGGGAGGCCGGCTCCCGCGTGAGGGCCGCGCTCGACAAGGTGGGGCTCCTGGGACGCGAGCATGCCTACCCTGTCGAGCTGTCCGGGGGCGAGCAGCAGCGCCTCTGCATCGCCCGCGCCATCGTGAACCGCCCCGCCATCCTGATCGCCGACGAACCCACCGGAAACCTCGATGCGGAATATTCCGGAATCATCATGGACATGTTCAAATCCTTCAACCAGGTCGGGGTGACCCTGCTGGTTTCGACCCATGACGAAGCCATGCTGAGGAAGCTCAGGCCCCGCGTGATCACCCTGCACCAGGGGGAACTCGCGCCATGATGGCCTGGCTCTCGATCAATTTCCATGCGCTCGCCGCCACCCTCAGGAAACTCGCCGGATCGCCGCTTTCCAGCTTCTTCAGCATCTGCGTGATCGGGATCGCCCTGAGCCTGCCCACCGGAATCTTCGTCCTGCTCCAGAACATCGAGACGCTTTCCGGGAACTTCACGGGCTCCCCTCAGATCAGCCTGTTCCTGTCGAAGGACGCCGGTTCGGCGGAAGTTTCGGAAATCGAAAAGCGCCTGAAGGGGAACCCCGGCGTGGATCATTTCAGATTCGTGCCCAAGGAGGAGGCGCTCGGCGAATTCAGGAAGGATGCGGAATTTTCTGACGTCGTGACAAGCCTTTCCCAGAACCCGCTGCCGGATGCCTTCGTCGTCTTCGCCAGGGAAAATTCCGCGAAGAATCTCGAAAATCTGCACCAGGAAATGCTGAAATGGCCGAAAGTCGCGCATGTCCAGCTCGACTCCAACTGGGCGAGAAAACTCGATTCCTTCCTGAAGCTCGGCCATGTCGCGACCTCGATCCTCGCCGTGCTCCTGGGCTTCGCGCTGATATTCATCACCTTCAACACCATCAGGCTGCAGATCCTGACGCAGAAGGATGAAATCGAGGTGGCGAAGCTGATCGGGGCGACCAACACTTTCATCCGGCGCCCCTTCCTCTATCTCGGCGCGCTCCAGGGGCTTGCGGGCGGCATCGCCGCATGGGGCATCATCGCAGCCGGCCTGCACTTCATGAACGGCGCGATACAGGAACTCGCAGAGCTTTATTCCACCCGCTTCATTCTCGCCAATCTCGGCATCCGGGAAAGCCTGCTGCTTTTCTTCCTGTCCGCCTGCCTGGGCTGGCTGGGGGCGTGGCTTTCCGTTTCGCGCCACCTCTGGCAGCTCGACAGCGGATCGCAATAGGCGGCCTCGCCAATCGGCCTCCAGGCGCATTATAATACAGTCAAAAATCGCTTGAGGATGGACGACCCATGATTCGACTCCTGTACTTCAGCCAGGCCACGCAACCGGCATCCAGCGAAGCGGTGGAGGACATCCTCCAGTCTTCCCGGGCGAACAACCTCGCCCTGGACATCACCGGCGTTCTCGTCCACGGCGGCGGCCTGTTCATGCAGACCCTGGAAGGGCCGGAAGAGAACGTGCTGCCGCTCTACGTGAAAATCATGCGCGACCAAAGACACGAGAACTGCCGCATCGTGCACATCTCCCACGCGGAAAAGCGTCTGTTCCAGAAATGGTCGATGGGCATCGTCGAAGGCGATCCGCTGACCGAGAACCATGTCATGCGCTTGTACGCCCAGCGCATGGAAGCGGTTCCGGGAAAGGCATACACGGACACCATGCGCGAATTCCTCAGGAAGCTGAACGCCCCCCGCTGATCCCCTCGATGCATGGCGATATCCGGCCAGGGTGTTGATGTTTGACCTCTGACTGCCGCATTCAGGCGAGCCCCGCAGTTTGCAGCGTTGTCAGATCGGGACGGCGCGAATCACATACTGGAGAGGGATGCTGTCATTCATTGCAATCATGGGATCGGCTCCAGCCCGGATGGATATTTCCTGTATCAACGGAAGGAACCGGTCTCTGTCGGGTTCGTCGAATACCGGCGCCGACCATCGACCAGCCGGATACCCTGAGGATGAAGGAAGCGTCCCGGTGCAGCGTCATCACACCGACCTGTTGCCACTTAATATTTCCGGACTGACCTACGTCCATTTGAATCGCCACCTCTCAGTAAGCGATATCAATTTACGACTTTGGCTTGAATGTTCTAAGTAAACACCGTTCTACAAGCCGCACGAATGCTTGCGGTCAATTCACGACTTTATTTGTCAGGAACAACAAGAAATCGCGGGGAACTCTTCCGGAATGTTGGCACTCATAATGCCTGAGTGCTAGAATGGCTCATCAGGAGGACGACATGACCGAAAACGTGTTACCGATGCAGCTCACGGGCAGCAGCTTGCAAAGCTATATCCAGGCGGTCAACCGCCTTCCCTATCTGTCCCAGGAGGAGGAACTGGATCTTTCGCGCCGGCTCAGGAACGACAATGACCTGGAAGCCGCTCGCCGGCTCGTGCTCTCCCACCTGCGCGTGGTGGTGTCCGTCGCACGCGGCTACATGGGATACGGGCTGCCGCAGGCGGACCTGATCCAGGAAGGCAACATCGGGCTGATGAAGGCGGTGAAGCGCTTCGATCCGGAAAGGGGCGTTCGCCTCGTTTCCTTCGCCATCCACTGGATCAAGGCGGAAATCCACGAATTCATCATCCGCAACTGGCGCCTGGTGAAGATCGCCACGACCAAGTCCCAGCGCAAGCTTTTCTTCAATTTGCGCAGCCTCAAGGAAGGACACGAATCCCTCAACCGGGAAGAGATCGGCATCATAGCGAAGACGCTCAACGTCAAGCCCGAGGAAGTGATGGAAATGGAAACCCGCCTCGGCGGACGGGACATCGCGCTGGAACCCGTCGGCGAAGAGGAAGAGGGATTCGCGCCGATCAGCTATCTCGCGGACGAACATGCCGGGCCGCTGCAGGTTCTGGAAGCCAAGCAGCAGGAGAAAATGCTGGGAGAAGGGCTTTCCACGGCGCTCGCCAGCCTGGATGAGCGCAGCCGCAGGATCATCGAGGCGCGCTGGCTGCAGGAAGGCGAAGCCGCGACGCTGCACGAGCTCGCGGCCGAATTCAGCGTTTCCGCCGAGCGCATCCGCCAGATCGAGCAGAAGGCGATACAGAAGATGCGCAGCAATATGGCCTGATGGCGCAGTATCTCGCTTCCTGTCCGATAGGCTGCGATTCCGGGCTGGAGCCCACGCCCCTGATCCTGCCAGAAGGGCCGCTGCTGAAGTGCCCGGACTGCGGCCAGCTGGTCAGCCAGGCGACCGAAGAACGCTACCGGGAGTCGATGCTGGAATTCGACGACCCGAAGGGCACGCTTCCCGATGCGGCATCGCGGAGAAGACGCTTCAGCCTCGGAAAGAGATGGCTGAACAGAATTGCCTCGCTCCTGAAAAAATCCCCTGCGGAAATCAGGCTGCTCGACGTGGGCTGCTCCAGCGGGGCGTTCCTGCAAGCAGCCAAAGCTCTCGGATTCGTCGCGGAAGGCGTCGAGCCCGCTCCCAGGGCCGCTCAGTCAGCAAAGGATGCCGGACTCGTCGTGCATTGCGGATATCTCCAGGAGGTCGGATTTCCTCCCGAAAGTTTCGATGCGATCACCTTGTTCGAAGTGATCGAGCATCTCAGGGAACCCGCAGAACTGCTCATGGAATGCCGCCGCATCTTGAAACCCGGAGGCATCCTGCTGGTCGGAACGGGCAACGCCGCAAGCTGGACGGTCGCTTCCGAAAAGGAAGCCTGGCGGTACTTCAGGATAGACAACCACGGCGGGCACATCAGCTTCTACAATCCATTCTCGATGGCAAAGCTCGCGAAGCGGTGCGATTTGGATCTCGCCAGGATCGATACCCAGAACGTGCGCCTCGTCGAGAAGGGTCAATCTTCTCCGCTCCTCTACCGGCTTTCCAGAGTCGCGGGGGAATTGCTGAATTTGCCTGCAAAACTCCTGGGGCGCGGCCACGACATGCAGGCTTATCTCAGGAAGGCCTAGTTCCTGCAGGCTTCTCCCCTGCAAAGCAGAAACAGCCTGTCCCCCCCCAGCTTGAATGTCCTGACAGTCTTTCCCAGGGCCGGATTTTCGATGTAGGAAATGACGTAGCCCGAACTCCATTTCTCCGGAGGAAACACGAGCGGCGCCTGCGGCAATCTCAACACGTCGAGATAACCCGCAACGGACAGACCGCTCGAACTGACGTCCGCCACGAAAAGCGGAAATCCGGCAGTCTCACGCACGATTTCCTGCGCAGCCTTCAGGTAATTCTCGCCGCGGTAATGGCTCTGGTACCAGGGGAACAGAACCAAAAAGAGAACCAGCTTCAGGCCGACAAATCCGCCGATCCAGCGCAGCGAAATTTTCAGACCCTGTTCACCTGTCCTCCACAGCGCTCCGGCGAAAGCGAGGGCGAACAGGGGATAGATCGGCAATATGTAGCGGATGCCGCTCTGCGGAGAAAGCCAGTAGGGCAGCAGATTCAAGAAGGCCATCCAGAATGCCGTTCTGAAGGAATCCGCATCATTTCTCGCCACTTTGCCGCGCCACAGTTGATAAACCGCGAGAACCGAAACCGGGGCCATTCTCAGCATGGCTTCCAGAGGAAATCCGACAAGCTGCCTGGCATAATCGCCCAGTCCCGGCACCGCCAGCTTGCTCAAAATCTCCGCGAACATCCTTCCGCCCTGACCCTGCGAGGGCAGCAGGGAAAGCCAGAGCAGCGGAAAAGTCAGTGCCACGGCGGCCAGCCCGAGCGATGGGCCGGACAGCAGGAATCGGCGGCACTTCGGTCGCGCAAGGAGCACGACCACGGCAAGCCCGTAGAATGCGTAGGCAGTGAACGCCTTGGCAAGAAAGGCGAGGCTCAACGATGCCGCCGACAGGGCAAGGAGCCGCAGTGAAGATTCTTCGGAAGCCACCCACAGCAGGGCGACCGAGGAAAACACGAAGAAGGCGAAAAGCGGATCGACATAGGCCAGCCAGCCATGGTAGAGCGCCACATCGGAAAACGACAGGTAGGTGAGCGCAGCAAAAAGCGCGAATGGCCTGTCGCCTGAAAATCGCCTTGCCAGCCAGAAGAGCACCCCGCTGCTGCCCAGGGTGGCGAGAACCGAAAGCGCTCGCGTGACGACCAGCACATGCTTCCATCCGGCGACAGCCGAAAACAGCATGATCAGCCAGTTGAAAAGCGGATTGTGCCTGACATTCGCACCGTACATGATCTGAACGAGCCACGAATTTCCATGCCACATTTCGAGGGAAGAAATCGGGAAAATCGCCTCTTCCCCGACATAGTAGAAATGCAGCGCCGGCAGGAAACTGAGGACCGCCAGAACACAAAGCAGCCAGAGCCTTCTTTCGAGAGCGCCTTCACCGCGGAACATAGATGCCTTTCCTGTCCGCGCCCTCTTTCCAGAATTTCGCGAATATCTTCTCATAGCATGAATAAAGGGCGTGATGCTGGTCGACGAATTCGCCTGCGCTGCAGCCGTACTTCTCCGACTGCCCCGCATCGATGATCGCCACGTTTTCCCGCTTTCCCCAGGCATCCAGCGCCGCCTTGGTGCGCTTCAAGTCTTCCGAATATCCGGGGAGAGCAAGAAATCTTCTTTCCATGCCCGGAATCAATGGCGGCAGAAAAAAGATGACCCTTCCCCTGGCATTCTCCACTATCTTCGAAAGCGCATCGAGTATGGCAGGATTGGGCATGCCCTTAGAATGGCTCAGCGCCTCGCTGTATTTCGAGCTCGGTATCGTGGCGGCGAGCACCAGGGAAGGGAGCTCCTCATCCGACACTCTTTCCAGGTTCGCGAAGGTGGCGCTGCCGTCAAAACGGAAGCCGGTGCAGGTGCCGCGGTACATCGTGTCGTAGTCCCTCGCTATGGAGCCGTCCGCGCAACGGTAATCCCTGCTGGAAGGCTCGAAGAACATGCTCTCTGCAGATGCCCACTTTTCCTTCGACTTCAATATGCCCCCCAGGACGACGACGAGGTTCTTTATCCGGGGAAGCGAAAGCGCATCCTTCATTCTCGCGAAAAAAGGAGGGCCGGACGGTCCCTTTTCGAGCCTGGGCGGGGAAAGATCGGCCGGATTGGGTCTGCCCTGCATGTAGAGGAAATCCAGCGACCAGTCCAGCGGGATGACGAAATTCCTGATCTCTCCGTCATGCGCCTGGATATATTCGGCCTCGCCAATCACGGAGAGCAGGGGATTCCCGGTCTGTGCAAAATTGTAGGCCTTCATCGGGGGAGGGAACATGTCTGCCCGAACGCCCATTGCGGTCGATGAGCCGAATATGACCGTATTGATCCCGGGAAGGCGGGCATTGAGGCGAAGCGTCTTGAAAAGACGGGTCGAACTCAGGGGGGGAGCATAGGTAACGCCATGCGTCTCATCCTGCCAGGCGCTTGCCAGAAAGGCCTTTCCCCCTCCGTCCAGATCGTTCTTTTCGAGCTGCATGTTCATCGCGAGAATCGCGAGGATCATGAGTCCCGGCATCGAAATGAGTGCGTAAACGTAATGCTTGTGCTTTTCCATTTCAGAACTGGAAGTAAAGGAAGGCGGATTCCTTGTTCATGTTGATGATGGAAAAAAATCCGAGCGCCGCGACGGGAACAGCCCATGCCCAGTTCGGCTTCCAGGCCAGCCTGGCGGGCTTCTCTTCGGGCAGGTTGAGGGCGGGCTCGAAATTCCTCATGATCCTGTAGATATTGGGAGCGAACCAGGCAAGCGCGAGCAGTATCCATATCCAGTTGACTTCCCCACCCGTAACAGGGGTCGCCGTGGTGCCGAAATGCATGCCGTGGGATGCGAGCCAAGCCCCCGGCCTGCCCCATTTCGGAAGCCAGAAATCGGGAATAATGACGCCGTTGAGCCCCATCATTCCGCGCAGGACGGAAAATGCGGAATCCAGGTCGTCCGCCCTGAAGAACACCCAAGCCGCCACGATTGAAAGGAAAGTCGCAGCGCGTCCGAAGAACCTGCCGGCCATGCCCATATCCGGAATCCCCAGACTCCCTTTCAAGGCATGCCAGCCATGGTTGATCGCGAGGTAAATGCCGTGCAGCCCGCCCCAGATCACGAAAGTCCACCCTGCGCCATGCCAGAGCCCGCCGAGCAGCATGGTCGCCATCAGGTTGAGATAGCGCCTTGCCTTCCCCTTCCTGTTTCCGCCGAGCGGAATGTAGAGGTAATCGCGCAGGAATCGGGAAAGCGTCATGTGCCAGCGCCGCCAGAACTCGATGACATTGACCGCCTGGTAGGGAGAATAGAAATTGACCGGAAGGGTGATGCCGAAAAGCCTGGAAATGCCGACAGCCATGTCTGAATAAGCCGAGAAATCGAAATATAGCTGGCAAGTATAAGCCAGCGCGCCGCACCAGGCGTCGACGAAGGAAGGCTCGATCCCGCTCGCATGCGCACCGAAAACGGGAGCGACATAGCCTGAAATGCCGTCAGCGAGCATCACCTTCTTGAAAAGCCCCACGAAGAAAATCGTCAGGCCGACCGAAAAATTGTCGAATCTCGGCTCGAAAGTCGACTTCCGCTCGAACTGGGGCATCATCTCCTTGTGATGGAGGATGGGGCCTGCGATCAGATGAGGAAAATAGGTGACGAAAAGCAGATAGTGGACAAAGCGGTATTCCTTCGCTTCCTCCCGGTACACGTCCAGCAGATAAGCGATCTGGGTGAAGGTGAAGAATGAAATGCCGAGCGGCAGCACGATTTTTCCGATCTGCCAGTCTAGCCCGGCCAACTGGTCCAGATTGGAGAGGAAAAAATGGGCATACTTGTAGTAGCCGAGCAAGCCTAGGTTGAAGGCCAGCCCCCATACGAGGAGTTTTTTTCTCCCTCTGCCGATCATTGCTCCAAAAGCGTAGTTGGCGAGGATCGAAAGCAGCAGGAGCGGAACATAGGCGACATTCCAGTAGCCGTAGAAAACAATGGAGGAAAAGGCGAGCCATCCAGCAGCCATTTCCCTGCGCTTTCCGAGCAGGAAGAAAACGATCAGGGTGCACGGCAAGAATGCAAACAGGAAAAGATGCGAATTGAAAAGCATCAGTCTCCCGCTCCGAAAAACGCCTTTACTGCAGCCGATATCTTCAGGATGTCCGCATCCTCCAGGTCATGGTAGAGCGGCAGCCTCACCAGCCTTTCGCTCAGATCCTCGGTGACTGCCATCGTTCCATTCACCCTTGCATATTTGATTCCGGCCGGAGCCGAATGCAGCGGCACATAATGGAATACGGCGAGAATGCCCGCTTCCTTCAGGTGACGGATCAGGCGGCTCCGGGCATCGAGATTTTCCAGGATCAGGTAGAACATGTGGCCGTTGCCTCTTATGCCTGGCTCTTCCCTTCCCGGCAGGCGGCAGAATCCTTTGTCGGCCAGGGGCGAGAGCAGTTCGGCATAACGCGAGAAAATGGCTCTTCTTCTTTCGATGATTTCCTCGCCATGCTCGAGCTGGGCGTAAAGGAAGGCGCCGATCAGCTCGCTCGGCAGATAGGAAGAGCCGACATCCACCCAGGTGTACTTGTCGACCTGCCCCCTGAAGAACTGGCTCCGGTTCGTTCCCTTTTCCCGGATGATTTCCGCGCGCTCCGCAAATCTCCCGTCGTTGACGAGCAGCGCTCCGCCTTCTCCGCTGATGATGTTCTTGGTCTCGTGGAAGGAGAGGCAGCCGATATGGCCGATCGTGCCGAGGTATCTGCCCTTGTAAGTCGAGAGCAGCGCCTGTGCGGCGTCCTCGATGACAATCAGGTCGTGCCTTTGCGCGATTTCCATGATTCTGTCCATTTCGCAGGCGATCCCCGCATAATGGACCGCGACGATGGCACGGGTTCTTTCGGTGATCGCCGCCTCGATCAGGTTCTCGTCGATGTTGAGGGTGTCCTGGCGGATGTCGACGAAAACCGGGACAGCCCCCCTCAGCACGAAAGCATTGGCAGTGGAGACGAAGGTATAGGAAGGCATGATCACTTCATCGCCTGCTTCGAGACCGCAGAGCAGGGCGGCGATTTCTAGGGAGGCCGTGCAGGAATGGGTCAGCAGCGCCTTCTTCGTTCCCAGCCTCTGCTCGAACCAGGCGTGGCATTTTTTGGTGAATTCGCCGTCGCCCGCGAGGTGGCCCTTGGCATGCGCCTCGGCAATATAGCTCAGTTCCTTGCCCGTCATGTAAGGCTTGTTGAAAGGGATCATGGTTTCCTCGCCACAGTCAGTAAAGACCCGCCGAAAGGCGGATGGATGTTCATTCTGATCAGCCCCGCCTCGACATTCATGACCGATTCGAAAAGCGCGTTCGTTCCCCTGCCCAATCTCAATTCGGACATCGGGTCGGTCGGCGCCTGCTTGGCCACAAGGCGAGAAATCATCATGAGGGGGAACAGCAGGGAAACGAAGGAAGTCGCCAATTCCATCCTGAACCCCGCTCTTTTCAACTTGCCGGTCAATTCGCTTCTCGTGTAGCGCCTCACATGGCAGGCGGCCACGTCCTGCTGGCTCCACATGAAGGGATGCTGGGGCACGGTCAGCATCACGCCTCCCCCCGGCTTCAATGCGGCATATATCTGCCCGAGCACGACTTCGTCTTCTTCGACATGCTCCAGCACGTCGAAAGCGCCGACCACGTCGAATTCCTCCCTGAAAGGCATGCGTCTCGCATCCATCTGGATCAGTTCGGTGTTTCCAACCCGGCGGGCGGCGAATCCGAGCCCGGAAGCATCGATCTCGCTGCCCTGCAGCTGCATTTCCGGATGGGCGCGCCTGACGCCAGAAAGCACATAGCCCGTGCCGCATCCCACTTCCAGGAAACTCGAAGCGCCCGGGAAATGTCGATCGAGCGCCCAAAGGATCAGCCTGTTCCTGCCCCTGAACCAGAAGTTCTTCGCTTCCAGCTCCGCAAGTTCGGCAAAATAGTCCGACCTGAATCCCTCGTTGCCCGTGGCAAGGGCCGGCGAAAATGCGGGGAATCCGTCGATTCTCGCGACCTGCCAGCCGCAGGAAGGGCAGCGCCAATCATCCGTCACAGCGCCTGCGCAGTCAGGGCACACCTTCAACCCTGACTCCCTATGGCGAGCCCCAGCACGACGAGCACGATCCCGGCAACCTTGAGCGCCGTGATCGCTTCGCCGAAAAAGACATTGCTGAGCAGGATCACCAGCACGAAGGCGAGGCTCATGAAGGGATAGGCATGCCCGAGCTGCAGCTTGGTCATCGCCGCCATCCAGGTGACCGAGGCGAGAAATGCGGCCAGGAATGCGCTCAGCACCCATGGATTCAGGACGAGATGGAAAAGGAACCTCAGCTTCTCGGCGGGGTCAAGCGGCAGTGCCCCGGCCTTCAGCACCTGCCACTTGATGACGATCTGGCCGTAGACGGTCAGCAGGATCGTGAACAGGACGTAGAGATAGCTCATTTCACCAGCAGATGATAGACATCGACAGCCTTCCCGAACTTGAATCCCAGGGAGGCGTAAAGATTCAGCGCGGCGAGGTTGGAGGCGGAAATCGAGCTGGTGATCTCCGTCTCCCCCCGTGCGAAGATTTCCTTGCAGGCGGCACTCCAGAGATATTTCCCATATCCCCTTCCCCGGAAATTCTGGCCCAGGGCATGAAGAACGAGGCAGCTTCCCGAAAAAGCGACGAATCCCGCCAGTTCCTCCTTGTGATAAAGCCCGAGAACCTTGCCCTCATTGTGGAGCGATTCCAGCCATCTGTCGTAGCGCAGATCGGCAAGATCGCGATTCAGGTTGAAATCCCGGTGGAAGCGGCCGTGGGAGAAAGCGCCATGGCAGATTTTCAGCAATGCCGCCATCGATGTGCCTGGCATTGCACGAAAATCCCGGTGTTCGAAGAATCTGAATCCTTCCCGGGTGCAATGGGGCTCGATCAGGGTATCGCAATAATAGAAGCCGTATTCGTGGAGCATCCGCTTGTCTGCGAGCGGGTCGATTTTGACCGTGTAATGCCCGGGCTGACGCAAAGCCAGCGCGAAATCCTCTTCCGCAAGCCCGGTGATCTCGAATGTCGGCATGCCGAAAACGGCCTTGTCCCAGGGGGTTTCCTCAATGCCCATCGAAAGTCTTGTGGTTGATGATGTAAAGGGGGCGCCTTTTCGCCTCGTCGAAGGCCTTTCCGAGATAGATGCCGATCACGCCCAATATCGAGATGACGATTCCGCCCAGAAAATAGAGGGACACGATCAGGCTGCTCCAGCCGGTGATCGGGGAACCGTAGCGCAGGGCATGGTAAATGATGTACATGCCGTAAAAAAAGGACAGCGACGAAATCAGAAAGCCGAAGCGTATCGAAAGCCTGAGCGGCTTGTCCGAATAGGCGATGATCGTCTCGCTCGCAAGCTTCCAGAGCTTCCTGAGCGTGTAGGTCGATCCGCCCTCGAAGCGCTCTGCATGCTGCACGTCGATCGAGGTAGTGGGAAAGCCCATCCAGTTGACGAGTCCTCCGAAGAAGCGCAATTGCTCCCTCATCTGCCTGAAATTCTCGACCACCTTCTTGGAGACGATTCTGAAATTCCCGACCTGCCCATCGTATTCCATGTCCGCGAGATAGCTGAACAGCTTGTAGAAAGCCCGGGACATGAGGCGCTTCACCAGCGGGTGCTCGCGCTTCCCGCGGCGGGCCAGAACGATCTCGAAACCTTCCTGCGCCCTGGCGTAGAGCCTGGGAATCTCCTCGGGCCTGTCCTGAAGGTCGCAGTCCATGACCACCACCCAGTCCCCCATGGCATGGTCGAGCCCCGCCGTGATCCCGTAATGCTGGCCGAAGTTGCGGCTGAACTGTATTCCCCGCACCCTCGGGTCTCTCTTCGCCAGAGCCGCGATCATGTCCCAGGAGCGGTCCCCGCCGCAATCCTCGACCAGAATGATCTCGAAGTCCGGGCTGATCGGCTCGATCGCCGCCCTCAGTCGGACATAGAGTTCATCGAGGCAGCTCTCCGCCTTGTAGACCGGGATGACTATGGAGAGGTGCGGCATCAGTGCTCCCCCTTCGGGGATTCGGACGCATGCGAAAAATAGAGGGCGAGCCCCACCAGCGCGATGGCGCCGCCCAGGTAGAGCAGATCGAGGGGCGTCCCGATTTCGACCTTGATCGCCTCCTTGAAGAGCGTCACGATCAGAATCATCAGGATCACCTTGGCGAGCCTCGCCTTCAAGTCGTCCAGGCTCTCGATCACGAGTATCCGGCTCGATCGCGCCTCTCCCTTCGCCTCGTCGATGTCGCTGATGAAAAGCTCGTAGAGCCCCAGCGAGAAAATCAGCATCACGGTGGCGAGGAGATAGCCGTCCACCACTTCGACGATGTGGGTGATGGTGTCCTCGTGCAATGCCTTCCTCGCAGCCACGGTCATGTCCGGGTCGGCATAGTGGACGATATGCGCGACGAGATAGACGACGTCCACGGTCGCCATGTAGAACATGGCAAAACCCGCGGCCATGCTCGCCACCACGGCAAAGATCACGACATGGCGGCTGCGCCACAGCGCCGCCTCGAAAAGCCTCTCAAGCAGCTTCATCTGTCACCCCCTCGGGGATTCGTATTGTATCCGGTAGAGCCTGGCATAGATGCCGTCCATTTCGAGCAGTTCTGCGTGCCTGCCGACCTCCACGATTTTGCCCTTCTGCATCACCACGATCCTGTCGGCATTTTCTATGGTCGAAAGCCGGTGAGCGATGACTATCGTGGTGCGGCCCTGCATCAAGGTCTCCAGCGCAGCCTGGACATGCTTTTCCGACTCCGAATCGAGCGCGGACGTCGCCTCGTCCAGGATCAGGACAGGCGCATCCTTGAGCAACGCGCGCGCGATGCCGAGCCGCTGGCGCTGGCCGCCTGACAACTTCACGCCGTTCTCGCCGATCAGGGTATCCATTTTTTGCGGCATTTCCGCGATGAAATCCAGCGCATGGGCCGCCCTTGCCGCCGCCTCGATTTCCTCCCGGCTCGCTCCGCCCATCTTGCCGTAGGCGATGTTGGCCGCGACCGTGTCGTTGAACAGCACCACGTTCTGGCTCACGAAGGCGATGTTGTCGCGCAGGCTTTCCAGCGAAAGATCGCGGATATCGTGCCCGTCCAGCAGAATCCTGCCCCCGGTGGGATGATAGAAGCGCGGAACCAGGTTGGCAAGGGTGCTCTTCCCGCTCCCCGACGAGCCCACGAGGGCAAGCGTCTCGCCCGGAGAAACGGTCAGGCTGAAATGATCCAGCGCCAGCCTGGTTTCCCCCCCGTAGGAAAAGCTCACCTCGTCGAACACCAGCTCCCCTCTGACACTTTCAAGAACGGTCTTGCCGGTGTCAGGCTCGGCTTCCTCGTCGATCAGTCCGAATATGCTTTCGGCTGCCGCAAGGCCCTTCTGCAGGTGTTCGCTCATGCCGGTGATGCGCTTCATGGGGGCGGTCAGCATCAGCATCGCCATGATGAACGACACGAACCCGCCGACGGTGGTCTTGTCGGCAGTCGACTGGAGAATGGCGAGATAGACGATCACGGCAAGGGATACGGCTGCGATCATCTGAACGATGGGCACGTTTGCCGCCGAAGCAGCCGACTGCTTCATGTTGTACCGCCTCACCCGGTTGGCGCTCTCGAAAAAGCGCCTGGCTTCGTATTCCTGTCCGCCGTAGAGCTTGACCACGGGATTGCACTCTATTCCCTCTTCGAGGACCTGCGTGATCTCGCCCATGGCGCGCTGGGTATCGCGGCTCGACTGCCTCAGCCGCCTGCTGAGCGTCCTGATCACGAAAGCGATGAGCGGGGCCATGACCAGAGACAGCAGGGTGAGCATCCAGTTGAGGTAGAACAGCCAGCCGAGCAGTCCGGCTATGGTCAGCGTATCCTTCACCGAAATCAGCACGACATTGGTCGCCGCGAGCGTCACCTGGGTGACGTCGAAGGTCAGCTTCGAGATCAGGTTGCCGCTGACATGGTCGTCGAAATAGGCGGTGGGCAGCCTGATCAGCTTGCCGAACATGTCCACCCTGAGATCCATCACCAGCTTGTTCCCGACCCAGTTGATGGCGTAGGCGCCGGTGAAATTCGCCACCCCTCTCACCAGGAAAAGCAGAACGATCAGGACGGGAATGAGATGAATGAGGGTCTTGTCCTTGTCCACGAATCCGCCGTCGAGCATCGGCTTCATCATGGCGGGCAGGGCGGGTTCTGTCGCGGCGACCACGACGATGCTGACCACCGAAATCAGGAAAGCCTTCCAGTGCGGCAGGACATAGCGCATCAGTCGCCGGTACAGCGTCAGGCTGTCTATCGTTTTTTGCGTCAATCCCAATCCTTGCCGGAAAACTGGACATTATGAGTCATACGCACAAGCCGGTCAAAATGCGGACACTTAAGGGGAGTATAAGATTTCCCTTGTATCATTCGAACCGTACCTCCCCCTTTCACCCGCGCTGGTCGCGGGTGTTTTTTTGCCCGCAAGGCATGCCTTAATGGTGCCGTAAGATTGACGGCGTAGCATCCGAACCGTATCTCCTCCATTTGGCCCGCGCCTGCCGCGGGCTTTTTATTTGTAGGACAGGACCGGGGCGAGCCACTTCTCCATGATCCCGATTTCCATCCCCTTCCTTCTCGCGTAATCCTCGACCTGGTCGCGATCCACCTTGCCGGTGGCGAAATAGGCGGATTCGGGATGGGAGAAATAGAATCCGCTCACCGAGGATGCCGGAAACATCGCGAAACTTTCGGTGAGCGATATGCCTGTGCTTTTCTCCGCATCGAGCAGCCTGAAGAGCGCCGCCTTTTCCGTGTGGTCGGGGCAGGCGGGATATCCCGGGGCGGGCCTGATGCCGCGGTATTTTTCCTCGATCAATGCTTCGTTGCCGAGGCTCTCGTCCCGGGCATAACCCCAGAACTCCCGCCTCACCCGCATGTGCAGATGCTCCGCGAAAGCCTCGGCAAGCCTGTCTGCGAGCGCCTTGAGCAGAATGCTGTTGTAGTCGTCGTGCGCCTCCTCGAATGCCTTGAGCCTCGCCTCGATGCCGATCCCCGCGGTCACTGCGAAGGCACCGATGTAATCCTTCACGCCCGATTCCTTGGGCGCGATGAAGTCGCCGAGACAGAGATTGGGCCTGCCCGGCGGCTTCACCATCTGCTGCCTGAGGTTGTGGAAAACCATCGCAACCCCGGCCCTCGATTCGTCGGAATAAATCTCGATGTCGTCGGACTCCACGCTGTTGGCCGGGAAAAGGCCGAAAACGGCGTTGGCCGTCAGCCATTTTTCCCGGATGATCCTGTCCAGCATCGCCTGCGCATCCGCGAACAGGCTTCTCGCTTCCTCTCCGACGACTTCGTCCTCCAGGATTTTCGGATAGCGTCCGGCGAGCTCCCAGGTCTGGAAGAAGGGCGTCCAGTCTATGTTCCTGGCAATGTCTTCCAGGGGATAGTCCTTCAGCACCCTGATTCCCAGGAAAGCGGGGACAGGCGGGACATAATGCGTCCAGTCGGTCTTGAGTCCGTGCCGCCTCGCTTCGAGCACCGAATGATGCGGCCCCTGCCCCTTCTTTCCCTTGTGAAGCTGCCTCACCTTCTCGTAGTCCGCCTTGATTCCCGCCACATAATCGTCCTTCAGGGTATCGCTCAGCAGGTTGCTGCAAACCCCGACCGCGCGCGATGCGTCGGTCACATAGACCGTCGTGCCGCCGTATCCGGGCTCGATCTTGACCGCAGTATGCACCCGGGAAGTCGTGGCGCCCCCGATCAGCAACGGAATGGTGAAGCCTTCGCGCTCCATTTCGCTCGCGACGTGGGCCATTTCTTCGAGCGATGGCGTGATCAGGCCGGAAAGCCCGATGATGTCGGCCCCGACTTCGCGGGCAGTCTGCAGGATCTTCTCGCAGGGCACCATCACGCCCAGATCGACGACCTCGTAGTTGTTGCACTGCAGCACGACGCCGACGATGTTCTTGCCGATGTCGTGCACGTCCCCCTTGACGGTGGCCATCAGGATCTTTCCCTTGGCCTGCTGCGCTCCGCTCTTCTCCGCCTCGATGAAGGGAATCAGGTAGGCCACCGCCTGTTTCATGACTCTGGCGCTTTTCACGACCTGGGGCAGGAACATCTTTCCGGAGCCGAACAGATCCCCGACCACGTTCATGCCGTCCATCAGCGGCCCCTCGATCACGCTGATCGGGCGATCCGCCGCAAGTCTCGCCTCCTCGGTGTCCTCCACGATATAGGTCGTGATGCCCCGCACCAGGGCATGGGTGAGCCGCTCGCCGACCGGCGCATTGCGCCAGGCGAGGTCCTCTGCCCGGGTTTTCCCCTGCCCCTTCACGCTCTCCGAAATTTCGACGAGCCGCTCCGTCGCATCTCCCCGGCGATTCAGGATCACATCCTCGACGCGCTCGAGCAGCGCTTCCGGGATGTCCTCGTAGACGCCGAGCTGCCCCGCGTTCACGATTCCCATGGTCATCCCCGCCTTGACCGCGTGGTACAGGAAAACGGTATGAATCGCCTCCCTCACCGGCTCGTTTCCGCGGAACGAAAAGGAGACGTTGCTCACCCCGCCGCTCACCTTGGCAAAAGGCAGCGTCTCCCGGATGATGCGCGTCGCCTCGATGAAATCGACGGCATAGTTGTTGTGCTCCTCGATGCCGGTCGCAACCGCGAAAATATTGGGATCGAAAATGATGTCTTCGGGTGGAAAGCCCAATTCCCGGGTCAGCATGTGGTAGGAACGGGTGCAGATTTCGACTTTCCGCTCCCGGGTGTCGGCCTGCCCCTTCTCGTCGAAAGCCATGACGATCACCGCAGCCCCGTAGCGCCTCGCGAGCTTCGCCTGCCGCCTGAAGGACTCCTCGCCCTCCTTCAGGCTGATCGAATTGATCACGGGCTTGCCCTGTATGCATTTGAGGCCGGCCTCGATGACCGACCATTTCGAGGAATCGACCATGATTGGAACGCGGCTGATATCGGGCTCTGACGCGATCAGGTTGAGGAAGGTCACCATGGCGCGCTCGGAATCGAGCATCGCCTCGTCCATGTTGATGTCGATGATCTGCGCCCCGTTCTCGACCTGGGTTCTCGCGACGTTCACCGCCTCGGCATATTCCCCGTTCAGGATCAGCCTCGCGAACATCTTCGATCCCGTGACGTTGGTGCGCTCGCCGACATTCACGAAGAGCGAATCCTCCCCGATGTTGAAAGGCTCCAGACCGGCGAGCCGGCATTTCTTCTCGATTGCCGGAATTTTCCTGGGCGCCACGTCAGCCACCGCATCGTGGATCGCCCTGATGTGCGCGGGAGTCGTTCCGCAACATCCCCCGACGATGTTGAGAAAGCCGCTCTGCGCGAATTCCCGGATGAGCCCTGCCATGTATTCCGGGCTCTGGTCGTATTCGGCGAATTCGTTGGGAAGCCCGGCATTGGGGTGGGCGCTCACATGCACGCCGGAAACCCTGGAAAGCTCCTCCACATAGGGCCTCAGCTCCTTCGCCCCGAGGGCGCAGTTGAGCCCTATCGACAGGGGGCTGCAATGGGAGACGGAATTCCAGAATGCCTCCGTGGTCTGCCCTGAAAGCGTCCTGCCGCTCGCATCGGTGATGGTTCCCGAAATCATGATCGGGAGCCTGACCCGATGGGTCTCGAAGTAGCTCTCGATGGCGAAGAGGGCGGCCTTGCAGTTGAGGGTATCGAACACGGTCTCGACCATCAGGATGTCAGCGCCGCCTTCGACCAGCCCGCCTATCGCCTCCAGGTAGGCTTCGACCAGTTCGTCGAAGGTGACGTTCCTGAAGCCGGGATCGTTCACGTCGGGAGAGATCGAAGCCGTCCGGTTGGTCGGTCCGAGAACCCCGGCCACGAATCTCGGCTTGTCCGGCGTGGCATATTTTTCGGCGGCCTGCTTCGCCAGGCGCGCCCCGGCGCGATTGAGTTCGCGAACCAGGTGCTCCATGCCGTAATCGGCCATGGCGATCGAGGTCGCGTTGAAGGTGTTGGTTTCGAGTATGTCGGCCCCCGCATCCAGGTAGGCCTCGTGAATGGCGCTGATCACCTCCGGCTTCGTGATCGAAAGCAGATCGTTGTTGCCCTTGAGGTCCCTCGGAAAATCGGCGAAGCGCTCCCCCCGGTAATCGGCTTCGGTCAATCTGTAGGTCTGGATCATCGTTCCCATGGCGCCGTCCAGGACGAGAATCCGCCGTGCCAGAAGGGAGGAAAGAAGCGCTTCGCTCATGTACATCCTTAGGTGTTTTGCTGCCGGCATTTTAACATACCCCCGGGAGCGCTATAATCTTCCGACGACCCTCGAGGAAAATCATGAAATCGCTCAATCCGAAGGAAGCCTTCCAGTTCCTGAAAACCAACCCGAACGCGGTGCTCGTCGACGTGCGCAGCGAAATCGAGTTCCTCTTCGTCGGACATCCCGTAGGCTCCATCCATGTGCCCTGGAACGACGGCCCGGACTGGGAAATCAATCCTGACTTCGTGGCGCATGTGAAGAAAATCGCCAACGAAGCCCGCCCGGTTCTGCTCATCTGCAGAAGCGGGGTGCGCTCCCTGGAAGCCGGGAAGGCGCTGAAGGAAGCCGGCTTCAGGGAAGTATACAACGTGCAGCACGGCTTCGAAGGCGACCTGGATGAATCCCACCGCAGAAGCAGCCTGAACGGATGGCGCCACGACGGACTGCCGTGGGAGCAATGCTGAATTCCCGCCTCCTCCCGGTCGTTCTCCTGATGCTCGCCGGGTGCGTGCATGCGGGCGACTACGAAATCGCAGCGGACATGCGGCAGGCCGGCGCGGAAGAACTCGCCCTCGCCTTCATGCAGGATCATCCCCCGGCCAAACCGGATCCGAAATGGAATTCGCTCGAAATCAGCCTGCTTTCCAAAACCGGCAAAAACGACCAGGTTCTCGATCTCGCGAAGCAGCTGCCCTTCTCCAAGGAAAATGCCCTGCTCGCAGTCAAATCCGCATTCACTCTCGAAAAGCCCGCTCTTGCCCGGGACTGGCTTGCTCGATTGATCTGGAAGGGGAACCTCTCCAAAACCGAGCTGAGGCAGGCGAGGCTCCAGGTCATCGAGAGCCTCATCCAGGAAAAGGACGGCAGAAACGCCTATTACGCGATGCTGCGCTTCGACCAGGACTATCATCCCGTTTCGAGTGCTGAAGCGGACGATTTCGTGGACGGGCTCCGCTCCCTGGGAATGACCCAGGACGCCGCCCCCTGGCTGGTCCTGCTCGACGATGGGGATCCCGTGAAACTCAGGGCTGAACTCGAGGCGGGCCTGATCGACCCGGGAGTCGCGATCAAGTCCGCGAAAGGGGACATCGGGATCTTGCTGGCCGCATCGAAAATGAAGCTCGACCCTTCCGTCGAAATTTCGGCCCTCGAAGCGCTTCTGGCTGCGGGCAGGATTTCCCCCGAAGCACTGTGGAAGAGCTACCAGGACCATGCGATCGAATTTTCCAACCGATACGCGCTCCTGCAGGGAAGCTCCTGGTTCGGCCCGATCGCCAAGATCGCCGACCCTTATGCCGCGAGATCGCTGCTCGCCTACCTTGCAGACCATGAAAAGGATGCCCGAGACAGGGCGATTTCCCGCCTCATCGACTCCCTGAAGGACGAACCGAAGGTCGCGCTGGGCCTGTTTGCGAACGCTCACGATCTTTCGCCCCAGGCGAAGCATGCCCTGGGGAAAATGGCTTTTGGAAGCGGCGATTACGCTTCCTGCGTCAAGTTCTGGGACGGGCTTGCCCTGCAAAAGGACGAACCCATCGACCTTGCGCATGCCTGGCTGAAGACGGGGCAAACCGGGAAAGCCTCGGCCGTTCTCGGCGAATATCTCAAAGGGGCGAAGACGCTCGACCCGGGCGCTTCCAGCAGCATCCTATCCCTGCTCGAAAACATGGTTTCCGCGAAGGCGCCTGCATCGAAAGGCCTGCTCGACAGCCTGCTTCCCCTGACGGAAGGACAGGCGAAGCGCGAAGCATTGATGCTGCTCGGCCAGGTTTCGACCGACCCGAAGCAGGCTGCCGCCTATTATTTCGAAGCGGCTATGGGGAAAAAGGACGATCTCGCCAAGAAGGCGAACGTGCTGTGCATCGAGCGCCTGAAGCAAGCCGGATTTGCCGGCGACGCGAAAGCCCTTGCGGAAAAATCGAAATGAAATTCGAGACGAGGATGCCCGCCCCCTTCGGAGTCCTCGGAATCCTTGTCGAAGACGGCTGCCTCGCCAGAATCGAATTCCTGAAATCCGGCACTTCCCTTCTCCCCCCTTCTGACCCCGTTTCGGAAAGGCTCTGCCGCCAGGTGGAAGCCTATTTTTCGGACCCGGAATTCGCATTCGACATCCCCCTGAAGCTGCGCGGCACGCCTTTTCAGAAGCAAGTCTGGGCGAAAATCTCGCAAATACCCCGGGGAAGAACCCGGCAATACGGGGAAATCGCACGCGACCTCCATTCCGCTCCCCGCGCGGTGGGGCAGGCATGCGGCTCGAATCCGGTCCCCATCGTGATTCCCTGTCACCGCGTCGTCTCCAGAGCCGGTCTCGGCGGATTCATGCATCACGGCGAGGGGGAGCCGCTCTCCATCAAGCGCTGGCTCCTCGACCATGAGTCGGATTGACCTTCTCGACGAATTCTGCGACTCGCTCTGGCTGGAAGACGGCCTTTCCAAGAACACCCTGGAGAGCTACCGGAGCGATCTGAAGCAGCTTTCCCAGTGGCTCGAAAAGCAGGGCAGGCATCTTCTGGAAGCCGACCACGCCCTCCTGCTCGAATTTCTCGCACACCAGTCCGGCAGGAAAGCCTCGACCACCAGCCGGGAGCTCTCCAGCCTCAAGCGCTTTTTCCAATTCGCATTGGCCCGAGGCAAAATCGCCCGCGACCCGACCCTTGAAATCGACTCTCCCAAGCTCGCCAGAGGCCTGCCTAAAAGCCTGTCGGAAGCCGATGTGGAGCAGCTCCTCCATGCCCCGGCAGTCGAAGAATCCGCCGGCCTCAGGGACAGGGCGATGCTGGAAGTGCTTTATGCGAGCGGGCTGCGCGTCTCCGAGCTTGTGGGACTCAGGCTTTCCCAGGTGAGTCTCGACATGGGGGTGGTCAGGGTCAGCGGAAAAGGGGGAAAGGAGCGCCTGGTGCCTTTGGGGGAGGAGGCGCTCGACTGGATCGACCGCTACCTGAAGGCTTCCCGCCCCGCCTTGCTGAAAGGCAAGAAGAGCGACGCCGTTTTCGTCACGGCAAGGGGCGCCTCGATGAGCCGCCAGGCTTTCTGGCACCTCATCAAGCGCCACGCGGCAAGAGCGGGCATAACGAAGCCCGTCTCCCCGCACACCCTGCGCCATGCCTTCGCCACGCACCTGCTGAATCACGGTGCGGATCTCAGGGTGGTGCAGATTCTGCTGGGACACTCCGACATCTCGACCACCCAGATCTATACCCATGTCGCCAGGGAGCGGCTCAAGTCCCTGCACGAGAAGCATCACCCGAGGGGCTAGCTTGCCGGGCGAACTCCGCTTGCAATAGTTGCCGCTTGAGCCCGAGGGCCGCCATCGCATAACCGCCATCGCTTCCGTCGACGAAGTGCAGATGCGATCCGGCGTAGGACTGCACTAGGCAGGTCACCAGCGCTTCGGAGGATTTGTACATTCCGTAGGCCAGCCGGCCTGCCCGGTACCGGGATTCGAGATAAGCTTCCAGCTGGGATGCCTGCGCATCGCTCCCGTCGATCACCATGCGCAGCATGCCATCGAATTTGCGGAAATCCGTGTTTTCGACGAGCGCTGCGCGGTAATGGCTCCATGGCGTCGTCCGGGTATCCTGGTTGCGGCTGAAAAGATAGATGCCGGCAAGATTCATGGCCAGCATCCTGATGAAATAGCCGATTCGCCCCAAAAAACCCGACTTGCCCGACCTGACCCGCCACTCGTGGCTCAATGCTTTCGGATTCAGCGCGAGGCGCATGCGGCTGGGCCGCAAGGGATGGTAATCCGCCACATCGCCGTATATGGCATTTATCCTTTCGGCAACTTCCTGATAAGTTGCGCCAGGATCGTTCGAAGTTGCGGCAACCAGCAGGGAGAGCTTATGCCCGTTGAAGCTCGGCACTTCGCGCCACCGGCATTCGAATCCTTCGAAATTCGCTTCCGCAGGGCCGTCTTCTTCCCGCACCATGATCACCCCCGCACCGGACGACTTGACCCTGCGCTCTGCCTCCCGCCAGCCGCGCCCCGAGAAAGTCGCCTGGGTGACATCGGGTGACAAGCGGACCTTGGCGAGACTTGCCGGAAATCCCTGCCCAGCCAGATCGCCGACCTTCACCATGCCGATGCGCAAGCCCAGCCCGAAACTCTCCCGCGACAGCTTTTGCGATCCGCGCAAGGCCACTGTTGCGCGATCGACCAGATGGCCCGGAATGGCGAAAGTGGCGCCGTCTCCGCCGAACACGAAGGGAAGATCGATGCCCCGATCGACATTCACCATGGATGCGATGCAGGCCACCCCTACGGTGTTGACCTTCTTGTAATTTCCCGCCTCGATTGCCCGGGTGGATCCGACCACATCTGCAACCACGATCCACCAGTCTTCCGGCAAAGCAGCATGCGCCTCGGTTTGCATGGCATCGGAAAAGCTTTCCAATGCCGGCAGGTCACGGTAAAAGCAACGGTTGTCGCTCAATGCCGCCGGGCCCGCTCCATCCTGACGCCGAGGCGCTTCACGCCGTTCATGGCGTCGATCTTGGCGACCGAAAGCCTCACCCAGGGCGAGCCGAATTCGGAGAGGACGATTTGCGCGAGATGCTCCGCGAGCGATTCGAGCAGCGAGAAGGAATGGGAAGCAAGCACTTCCCTGACCCGGCCGACGACCTTGCCGTAGTCGATGGTGTCGGCTATGTCGTCGCTCGCCAACTCTTCCCTTCCCGGAAGACCGATTTCGAAATCGATTTCGAGAGGCTGGGGTATCTTTCTCTCCCATTCGTAGATGCCTATCAGGGTTTCCGCCCGGAGGGCCTTTATGAAGATGACGTCCATTTTGGGTTCAATGCAGGTAGAATTGCGGTTCGACATTTTAGAATATTTGGCATGCCCAAGATAGCGATAATTCTCTTCTCCTACCTCGCAGGATCGGTATCGTTCGCGGTTCTGTCGAGCCGGCTGTTCAGGCTCCCCGACCCGAGAACCTACGGATCGGGAAACCCCGGCGCAACCAACGTATTGAGAACCGGGAAGAAGGCGGCTGCAGCCTTCACCCTTTTCGGCGACGGAATCAAGGGCACATTCGCAGTCCTCCTCGCCCAGCATTATTTCCAGGCCCCTGCCGTGATTGCCGCGACTGCGCTCTCGGTTTTCCTCGGGCACCTGTTCCCGATCTTCCTGAAATTCAGGGGCGGAAAAGGGGTCGCCACCGCCCTCGGTATCTCGTTCGCGCTGGATTTCCGGCTGGGAGCGGCTGTCGCGGGAACATGGCTGGTCGCATTCCTGGCCTCCCGGATCTCTTCGCTCTCTGCGCTCGCCGCGGCCACCTTCGCCCCGCTCTACGCCCTCTTTTTCCTGGGGGCAAACATCCTGACGCTCGCCGTGCTCACCATGTGCCTGCTTCTGGTCTGGCGCCACAAGTCCAATATCGTGAAGCTGGCAAACGGGGAGGAAGGCACCTTCAGGCGCCGAAAAGATCCCACCTCGCCCTGACGGAAAACCCGTTTTCCGGGGCCGCTCCCATGAGATAGCGCATCGCCCCTGCGAAAGCGATCATCGCGCCGTTGTCGGTGCAAAATTCGAGATCGGGGTAATAGACCTCGACGCCCCTTGCCCCGGCGGCAAGCCTTTTCCTCAGTTCGCTGTTGGCGCTCACTCCTCCCGCAACGACCAGTCTCGACAGGCCGCATTGCCTCACGGCGTCCAGCGATTTTTTCACCAGCACCTCGACTATCGCATCCTGAAAGGCCCGGGCGATGTCCGCGCGCGTCTGCCCGTCGTCTTCCTGGCTCCTGACGAGGGTGAGCGCCGCGGTCTTGAGACCGCTGAAGCTGAAATCGAGATCGGCACTCCCCAGCATCGGACGGGGCAGGCGGAAGCGGGCAGTGTCCCCCTTCTCGGCGAGCCTCGAAAGCGCTGCGCCTCCCGGATAGCCCAGCCCAAGAAGCTTCGCCGTCTTGTCGAAAGCCTCCCCCGCGGCATCGTCCAGGGTGTCGCCCAGGAGAACATAGTTCCCCATGGCCTCCACCCGGATCAGCTGGGTATGTCCCCCCGAGACGAGCAATGCGACGAAGGGAAAATCCGGCGCGGGCTTTGCAAGCAAGGGGGAGAGCAGGTGGCCTTCGAGGTGGTGCACCCCGATCACGGGTTTTTTGAGGGCAAACCCCAGGGATGCGCCGACGGAAGCGCCGACCAGCAGCGCGCCTGCGAGCCCGGGCCCCTTGGTGTAGGCGATGCCGTCGATGTCGGGGAGCGACCTTCCGGATTTGTCGAGCACTTCCCTGACGAGCGGGATCACGCGCCGGATGTGGTCGCGGGAGGCGAGCTCAGGCACCACCCCCCCGTATTCGCCGTGCATCGCGATCTGGGTATGGAGCGCATGGGAGAGCAGGCCGCGGTCCGTGTCGTAAAGCGCGACGCCGGTTTCGTCGCAGGAAGTTTCGATTCCGAGTACAAGCATGGGGGCAGTTTAGCTTTAAAGAAATTCGCATGCAAAGATACCATCTTTCTGGTATCATGCGAGGTTTTCAATTTCAGATTAAGGATCAGCCGATGCCGAGCGTAAGGGTCAAGGAAAACGAGCCGTTTGAAGTCGCGATGCGCCGCTTCAAGCGCACCATCGAAAAAACCGGTCTTCTGACCGAACTTCGCGCACGCGAATTCTATGAAAAGCCGACTGCAGAGCGCAAGCGCAAGATGGCTGCCGCAGTGAAGCGCCACTACAAGAGACTGCGCAACCAGGTTCTCCCCCCCAAGCTGTATTGATGGCCCTCAAGGAAAGGATCACCGAGGACATGAAGGCTGCGATGCGCAGCCGGGATGCCGCCCGCCTTTCCGCCATAAGGCTGCTTCTCGCAGCGATCAAACAGAAGGAAGTGGACGAGCGCCGCGAGCTCAATGACGCCGACGTGGTCTCGGCCATCGAAAAGATGATCAAGCAGCGGCGCGATTCGATTTCGCAGTACGAAGCGGCTTCCAGAACGGATCTCGCGGATGCGGAAAAGTTCGAGCTTTCGGTATTGCAGGCCTACATGCCGCAGCAGATGGATGCCTCAGAAATCGCCGGCGAGGTGGAGTCCGCGGTTGCCGAGTCGGGCGCATCCGGCCCAGCTGACATGGGCAAGGTGATGGCGCTGCTCAAGGCCAAACTCGCGGGGCGCGCCGACATGGGCGCAGTATCAAGCGCCGTCAAGACCAGGCTCTCCAGATAGCCCTCCCCTGCGGGCAATGATTCCGCAATCCTTCATCCAGAACCTGCTCAACCGGATCGACATCGTCGATGTCGTGGGCCGCCATGTCCCGCTGAAGAAGGCCGGCACCAACTACCAGGCCTGCTGCCCCTTCCACGACGAAAAAACCCCTTCCTTCACGGTGAGCCCGACCAAGCAGTTCTACCACTGCTTCGGCTGCGGCGCGCACGGCAACGCGATTGGATTCGTCATGGCCTACGGCGGGCTGAATTACGTCGAAGCCATCAGGGATCTCGCCGGGAGTCTCGGCCTTGCAGTTCCCGAAGAAGCCGGAAGCCGGCCCGTAAAAACCGCTCCCGATCTTTTCGGGATCATGCAGCAGGCGACGAAATACTACCGGGAAGAACTCAAGAAATCCGCAGCGGCGATAGATTACCTCAAGAAGCGCGGGCTCTCGGGCGAAATCGCCGCGCATTTCGGGATAGGCTACGCGCCTTCCGACTGGCGCAATCTCGCGAAGGTTTTCCCCGATTACGATTCGGAGCAGCTTGTCGAGGCGGGGCTCGTCATTTCAGGCGAAGGCAAGCGCTACGACCGCTTCAGGGACAGGATCATGTTCCCGATACTCGACGCCAGGGGAAGGATCATCGGCTTCGGGGGAAGGGTTCTCGGAGCAGGCGAACCCAAATACCTGAATTCCCCCGAAACTCCGCTTTTCGAGAAGGGTCGCGAGCTTTACGGCCTCTTTCAGGCGCGGCGGGCGATCCAGGACGCATCGAAAGTCCTGGTGGTGGAAGGCTACATGGACGTGGTTGCGCTCGCCCAGAACGGCATCCACTACGCCGTCGCCACCCTGGGAACCGCAACCACCCAGGTCCATGTGCAGAAGCTGATGCGCCAGTCGGACCATGTGTTTTTCTGCTTCGACGGAGACAATGCCGGCAGGCGCGCGGCATGGCGCGCGCTGGAGAATAGCCTCTCCCTGCTTGCCGACGGAAAGGACATTTCCTTCCTTTTCCTTCCCCAGGGAGAAGATCCGGACAGCTTCGTCAGAAGCCGCGGCAGAGAAGCGCTCGAAGCCCTGCTCGAAGAAGCGCTGCCGCTTTCCACCTTCCTGGTCAACGAGCTTTCCGCGAAGGCGAATCTCAACAGCGAGGAGGGGCGTGCGCGCTTTCTCCACGAGGCAAGGCCCCTCATTTCGGAAGTGAAGGCGCCCAATCTCGGACTGATGCTGAGAAAACGCATCGCCCAGATCGCCAGAATCGAGCTTGCGGAACTCGAATCCCTTTTCCAGGTCCAATCGTCCAGAAGGTCAGAAAGAATCCCCCCCAGAAAAAACGTTGGCAAGAAACCCGATGTGGTCAGGAAGCTGCTCGAAATGCTCATGCATTCTCCCGCGCTTGCTACACTTGTGGATAGGGGAGAGATCGCTCCCCTGGAAAGCGTCGCCGGAACCGGGAGCAGCGAAGCCGCCGCCCTGGCCGGGCTTCTGGACTTCCTCGCGGAAGAAAGCGCGGTCGGCACCGCGGCGATCATGGAGCATTTCAGGGGAAGCGCGATGGATGCGCTCCTCGATGAAATCAGGCCGGGACTTTTCCGCCTGGAAGAAGCCAGCCTGAACGAGGAAGAGCTGGAGAGAGAATTCATCGACGCCTGGAAGCAGTACCAGGAGCGGCTCTGCAGGGCCAGAATGGACAGGCTGCTCGACGCGGCGAATTCTTCCGGATGGACGGAAGCCGTGAAGGCGGAATATCTGAGCCTGCAGCAGCGGTTAAATTTGTTTCAGAAAAGCGAAAACGGGGGAGAATTTAGGGTATAATGCGCAGTTTTACTACGCATTCTTGACAGGGTATGGTGATGGCCAAAGACAGCGAGCAGAGCCTGACCGGGCAAACCGATGTGCAACCGAGCGACCTCGAGGAGCGGCGCATCCGCCTGAAGAATCTCATCGTCCTCGGCAAGGAGCGCGGCTACCTGACCTACGCCGAAATCAACGACCATCTGCCGGACGACATGCTGGACGCCGAGCAGATCGAGGGCGTGATCGGCATGATCAACGACATGGGCATTTCCGTCTACGACGAAGCGCCGGATGCCGAAACGCTGCTGATGTCGGATGCCGCCGTGGTGACCGACGAGGATGTGGTCGAGGAAGCCGAAGCCGCCCTTTCCACCGTGGATTCCGAATTCGGCAGGACCACCGACCCCGTCAGGATGTACATGCGCGAGATGGGCTCGGTCGAACTGCTGACCCGAGAAGGTGAGATCGAGATCGCGAAAAGGATCGAGGAAGGCCTGAAATACATGATCCAGGCGATTTCCGCCTGCCCGACCACGATCGCCGAAATGCTGGAGATGGTCGATGCGATCGAGCGCGAAGAAATGCGCATCGACGAACTCGTCGACGGCGTCATCGATGCGAACGCCGCAGAGGAAGAGCTTCCGATGGAGGCCGAAGCAGCAATGGATTCCGACCTCGACATGGAAGAGGACGACGAGGAAGACGCCGGCGGCATCGCCAGCGCCAGCCTGCTGAAGCTGAAGGAAGACGCCATGGTGCATTTCGCGGTGATCCGCGAAGCCTTCGAAAGAATGCAGCAGAAGCGGGCGGAAGGACAGCAGGATGCGGAATATGCCGAGCTGCAGGAAAGAATCTCCAGAGAACTGCTTTCCATCCGCTTTTCCGCCAAGAAGGTCGAGGCTTTCTGCGACAGCCTGCGCATGCTGGTCGACGAAGTGAGGAGTTACGAGCGCGAAATCATGACGCTTTGCGTGAACAAGGCGGGGATGCCGCGCACCCATTTCATCAAGGTTTTCGTCGGCAACGAAGTGAACGCGGACTGGGTCGCCGGCGAAATCGGGGGCGGCCACGCCTACAGCGAAGCGCTTTCCAGATTCCAGCATGCCGTCATCGAACAGCAGCAGAAAATCCTGTCGGTACAGCACCTGGCCGGAATGCCCATCAAGGACCTGAAGGAAATCAACCGGCAGATGTCCACCGGGGAAGCGCGGGCGAGGCGCGCCAAGCGCGAGATGACCGAAGCCAACCTGCGCCTCGTGATCTCGATCGCGAAGAAATACACCAACCGCGGACTGCAGTTCCTCGACCTGATCCAGGAGGGCAACATCGGCCTGATGAAGGCGGTGGACAAATTCGAATACAGGCGCGGCTACAAGTTCTCGACCTATGCCACCTGGTGGATCAGGCAGGCGATCACGCGCTCCATCGCGGATCAGGCCAGAACCATCCGGATTCCGGTGCACATGATCGAGACCATCAACAAGATGAACCGCATCTCCCGCCAGATACTGCAGGAAACCGGGCAGGAGCCGGATCCTGCGGTGCTCGCCGAGAAGATGGAAATGCCCGAAGACAAGATCAGGAAGATCCTCAAGATCTCCAAGGAGCCGATCTCGATGGAAACGCCGATCGGCGACGACGACGATTCGCACCTCGGGGATTTCATCGAGGACGCCGCCACCATGGCGCCCGTGGAAGCTGCGGTCTATGCGAGCCTGAGAGGCGTCACCAAGGACATCCTCGACACGCTCACCCCGCGTGAAGCGAAAGTATTGAGAATGCGCTTCGGCATCGAAATGAACACCGACCACACGCTGGAAGAAGTCGGCAAGCAGTTCGACGTCACGCGCGAGCGCATCCGCCAGATCGAGGCGAAGGCGCTGAGGAAACTCAGGCACCCCTCCCGCTCCGAGCGGCTGAGGAGCTTCCTCGACAATGAAGCCTGAGCCGAAAGGTTCAGGCTTCATTGCATAGCTGCCTGACCTTCAGGTCATGTCGCAGCCACAACGAGGCCTGATGCAAGGGAATGATGAAATAACAATAAAGTTTCGGGTCTGTAGCTCAGTTGGTTAGAGCAGGGGACTCATAATCCCTTGGTCCACGGTTCAAGTCCGTGCGGACCCACCAATAGAATAAAGGGTTAGCGATTATGCTAGCCCTTTTGTTTTGACGGTGTGCCTAAAATGTGACAAACCCAGCACATTCTCAAATTTAGGACAGGCAACACGTCATCGCGCAGGGTCAAATCGGGGTGCGGCGGGTTATGCTTTCTGGTCATACTGTCGCCAACCTCTCTACCGTGTCCGGGTAGCGTTCTACAAGACGAATCAGCAATACAGCCTGTGCGTTCGGCTGTGCCCGCCCCTGCTCCCAGTTTTCCAGGGTGCGGGGATTGGTGCGAAGATAGCTGGCGAAAACAGGTCGGGATAGATGCAGCCGTTCACGCAGCGCGACCAGCTCTTCCGCCGTGACAGTCGCCTGGGGTTTTGCCTCGATCTCATGGGTGCGCAAGGTGCGCTTTCCGGCACGTTCTTCGGCCAGTGCGTCGAAGCCTTCTGAAAGCTCCGCAAAAAGGTTGCGCTTCTTCATCGTCTTGCCTCCAATTCTCGCTTCAGCATGTCCTTGAGCAGTCCTTTTTCCCTGGCGCTCAAGTCCTCCATTTCATCCTTGCCGTATAGGGTGAACAGCCAGAATTGCCTTCCAGCTTCCCACCAGAAATAAATCACTCTCAACCCGCCACGCTTGCCCTTTCCTCGTTTCGGATCCGGACGACGAAGTTTCCGCAAGCCTCCCGTTCCCTCGACAACATCGCCCTTTTCCGGGTTATCCATCAGCTCGATTTGCAGGGCGCGGAAATCCTCTTCATCAAGATAGTCCGCCCTGTATCGAGAAAAGGCGGGCAATTCCACAAACAAGGCTTTCATAGGACAACTATACGCAAGTTACGTTCACTTTAAAAGAATTATTTCACTGACCTAAGGACCGGCCTTGCCGAATCAGCATCAAATTAGGCAAGGACTTCTGTAGAAAAAAACTCCACGCCGCTAGCGAGTCCCCGCCGCCCGGCCATTGCGGCTCGGCTCGACGACGACAGTGCAGGTCATCCCCGCCACGAGCGGCTGATTGCCCTGAGCGGCATCCAGCCTGATCCGCACCGGAACGCGCTGGGCGAGGCGCACCCAGTTGAAGCTCGGATTGACGTTCGCAAGAAGATGCGGATCGCTCGGATTGTCCCGGTCGGAGATGCCGTGCGCAATGCTCTCGACATGGCCGGAAACGGCCTGCCCCGACCCGAGCAGCCTGATTCGGGCAGGGTCGCCGATCTTCATCAGCGCGACCTTGTTCTCCTCGAAATAGCCGTAGACCCAGAACGAATGCTGATCGATCACCGCCAGTTCGGCGGTGCCGGCATGGGCATAATCGCCCGGCCTGACGAGAAGATTGGATACCCATCCGTCGACGGGAGAGCGAACCTGGGTGCGATCGAGATTCAGCCTTGCCTGGTCACGCATGGCTTGCGCTTCGAGGTACCTGGCCTTCGCCCCGGCTGCCGCGAGCCGCGCATCCTGCCGCTCTTCCCTGGACACGACGCTGTCGTCGACGCTGGCTCTGCGCTTCGCCTCGTCCAGCTTCATGTCGAGCTCCGCTTTTCTTTCATCGGTCAGGGCTTGAGCCGCGTCGAGTGCATTGCGGTAATGCTCCGGATCGATCGCAAACAGCAAGTCGCCCTTCCTGACATGCTGGTTGTCGTGCACGGCGACCTGCACGACCAGACCGGCAACGTCGGGCGCAATCTCGACCACGTCGGCCCGAACGCGCCCGTCCCTGGTCCAGGGCGAATCCATGTAGCGAACCCAGAGCATCCGGCCGAGCGAGAGCGCGGCGATGACCAATGTCATCGTGATTGCCAGCCTGGAGAGTTTTGCTCGATTCGTTTGCATTTCACATCCTTTCAATAAATGACCAGTCCCATCCCGGAGAACAGGCTGACGAACAGGGCGAATCTGAAGAGCGACGGGTACCAGACCCTGCGGTACAGGCCTGAGATTGCGAAAATCCTGTCCAGGGCCAGCATGATGATTCCTGCGGCCAGGAAAGCCGGAACCAGGGCCGGAAAGGTCGCGCCGAGAAATTCGACTTCCCTCGGCATGATCATGCCGCCTCCTCCCCGGAAAGAAACGAATCCTGATCCAGGATGGCGGCTTTCAGGAAATGCAGATGAAGCCGCGCCTTTCTGCCTGCCGCATCGCCCGCCACGGCACAGCCGAGAAACGCCGCATCCAGCGCCCGGATTGCCGCAAGGTGCGCCTTTTCCGAGGGCGACTCGAAAAACAGGGCGACAGATTCGAGCGCTTCCCGAACCTGGCGCTGCAATTTCCGATCGCCCCCCTGCTCGACCAGCTCCCGCAAAGCGATCACGGCATGGCCTATTTCCAGAGCATGGAGCAGCCATTCGACCACGATCCGGTCCTCTTCATCCGCGATTCGCCTGATGCTTCCCGAGCGGTAAACGAGATCGCGGGCGCCTAATTCGAGCTTCTCTCGCCTGAGCGGCATCGGCTCCCGGCATGCGCCGATCACCAGCCTTTTCAGGCGTTGAACGGTCCTGCGCCTCGTCCAGCGGCTCCCGCCCAGGTCGATCAAGGCGTACAGTATCCCCGAGAGCGTTATGGCGAAGATGTCAGCGATGACATCGTTCATGAATGCCGCGGGGTCCGCGCTGTAAGCCGAGCCGAATCCGAAATGCATCAGGAAGACGATAAAGAAGCCTGCGCCGATTACCGCTCCTTCCGGCCTTGTCGTCAGCCATGCGGCCATGGCGATTCCGGGAGCGACTGCGAGGGCCAGCATGACAAAACCCTGTGCATGATTGAGCAGATGGAAATTCGTCCAGTAGGCGAACGCCGCACCGATCAGCGCGCCGATCAGGAATTGCCGATTTGTGTGCGTCGGCGCAGGCGAAGTGGCGAACAGGGTGCTGGAAACCACGCCCAATGTCACCGCTTCGATGCCGGAACCCCATTCGCCATAAATCCAGATCGACGCCATGATGGCGAGCATGAGCGCGCCGCGCATTCCCGCAAGCGCGACAGCGAGCGGATCGAAATGCACGCCCAGCGAAGGCGCCTCCGCATCGTTGCGCTTCCTGGAGAGCGCGGCATAGGTTCTGGCATAGGCGATGAGATCGTCCAGAAGACGCCCGAGAAGATCCGCTCCCACGTCGAAATCTATCCTTTCAGTATCTGCGTCTTTTTTCGCAACCGCGAGCTCATCGTCAAGGCCGGCACGCAATGCCGAAAGTCTCGCCGCGGCCTCGGCCGCCTCCCTTTCGTTAGCGGCCGGGAGCCCTCTTGGCGCCAGCATCTCTCCGATCTTCCCGTGAATCCCGGAAAGCGCATCGGCAGTGGCATTCAGCCCCGATCGTCTCTGCCGCCGCAACAGACTCCCGAGAGCATGGAAGGCGGTCGTCGCTTCCATGAATTCGGCATTCATTCTTCCCAGCCTCAGGCGGTAGGAGCGGGAATCGTCGCTTTCCAGGACGGACGATGCGCGGAACGCCTCCAGGCTGAAGATGTCGCCCATCAGCTTCATCAGGCCCGAACGGTATTCCGCATCGTCTGGCGATGACGATGCCACCATGATGCTGAAGTCGGAAAAGCGGCGTCTTGCCGAATCGAGCATCACGCTGCCGATCCGTTTCGGGAACACCAGTTCGCTGACCAGTGTCGCGCACAGCAGGCCGATCATGATTTCGGAAACCCTGCCCGCTGCGATGTCGAATGCCCTGTCCGGCTGTGAAGCGGCTGGCAGGCCGACTATGCAAAGCGTGTAGCCGGCCAGAACGAAGGCATAGGATTGATGGTTGCGCAAGATCACCGACCCCGCGGTGCAGATCCCTATCCAGATCGCCATGCTGGCCAGAAACGGCACCCGCTCCTGGGCAAAAAGCCCGACCAGAAGAAGCGAAGCCAATACGCCTGCGACGGTGCCTATCAGGCGATAGTAGCTCTTGGCGAGAACCATCCCCGAATGACTCTGCATGACGATGGCTACGGTGACCATGGCGGTCCTCGGCTGCCCCAGATCGAGCAGCATGGAGATCCACATTGCGCAGAGGCAGGCGATCAGCACCTTGGCCAGATATCCGAAGCGGGGGACATCCGACTTCGCCCAGTCGCGCCAGGCGGCGCGAAAATCCGTGAATGCCTGCGCGCCGCTCATTTCGCTCCTCCGCCCAGCGCAAGCATGAGCCTTGCGTAGGATTCGAGTTTCTCGTCGCGGATCATTGCGAGCGCCTCCTCCCGCTCCAGGGCGATTTTCTCGGATTCGAGAACTCCCCGGTAATTGGCGAGTCCGGCGCGGAAGGACTGCATCGAAAGCGCGCTGGCGTGCCTGGCAAGGCGCAGGGACTGCTCCGCCTTGGCCAGCCTGCCGGTTTCAGTCCTGTAGGATACCAGCTGGTCGGAGACCTCCTTGAGGGCGCGGACAACCATTTCGTTGTACTGGTCCACTGCGATGCCGTAGGAGGCATTCGCCGCAGACAGACCCGCCCGGCGCTGCCCGCCGTCGAACAGGGGAAGCGAGAGCGCAGGGCCGGCTCCTGCCAGGAAGGCGGCACTGCTCAGCAGCTGGCTGAATCCAAGCGCTTCGAAGCCGGTCACGGCTGCCAGGTTGATGTCCGGATAGAAGGCGGCCTTTGCCGAACGGATTCTGCTGCCGGCCGCTTCCACTCTCCAGCGCGATGCGCGCACATCCGGCCTTCTGCCTATCAGGTTGGCAGGCAGCCTGTCCGGCAGCCCGACCGGCATGTCCAGGGACATGCCAGGCCGAGTGATGCCGTCTGCCGCTCCCGGGCCCTCTCCGGCAAGGGCAGCCAGACCGCTTTTCAGGAAAGCGATCCTGGCATCGGCAGCTTCGATCTTTGCCAGCGCAAGAGGAAGCGCGGATTGCGCCTCGCTGAGCGCCATTTCCGTCCCCATGCCTGCTTCCAGACGCTTCTTCTCGATCTCCGCACCCTGCTTCAGATCGAGATACTGCTTCTCGGCAATATCGCGCAGGTGATATTCCATGGCGAGCCGGATATAGCTTCGCACGACGGCATTCTCGAGTTCGATGCGCACTTCCTGCGCCTCCGCCGATTGCGCGCGAGCCTCGCCGATCGAGGCTTGCCATGCGTTTCTGAGGCGCCCCCACAGATCGAGATCGTAGGAAAAGGACGCAACCGCGGTGTTGTTCCATTCGGTATGCCCGCCCCACGGCGGGGGTATGAACTGCAGGGCAGTGAAGCGATCCCGGCTCGAAGAAGCACCGAAATCCCCTTGCGCAAACAGCGCAGAATGGCGTTCGTTCGCCATCGATTCGGCGAGCGCGATCCGCTCCTTTGCCGTCTTCAGTACCGGGCTGCCCGATATGGCGCGCGAAACGAGTGAATCGAGCTGCGCGTCGCGATAGCTTTTCCACCAGGCTTCGTCAGGCCAGGCTGTCCGGCTTGCGGCAAGCACCGCCTTGCCCGGAGCGAGCGCGTTCTCCGAAATCATTTTCCCGTCCGGGACAATGCCTGAAAAGTCCGCGCACCCGGAAAGGAGCGACCACGCGGCCAGCATTGCGATCCAGCTCATAGTACGGAAGCTAATCATTTGGGCAAAAAAATTCACTTCATGACATCCAGATTGTCCGCCAGAATCCTGAGGCTGGCGATCATCTCTGCACGCCGGCTCCCGGAAAGAGATGACATGAGCGCGCTCACCTTTCGGTTGTAATCGGGAATGGCCTGATCGAGCTTCCGCTCGCCCGCCTCGGTGAGGCGGATCAGGAATTTTCTTCTGTCGACAGGATCGGGAAGCCTGACGACCCATTTTTCCCGCTCCAGGCCGTCGATGAATCCGGTCATGGTCGCCTTGGTGACGCCGGCCTTTTCCGCGAGGTCGCTTGGGGACGAAGTCAGGTCATCCTGCCGCAGCAGGAGGACGAGCACCCACCACCTGCCCTGAAGCAGGCCGTGCTGGGCCAGCATCCTGTCAAGCGCGATGGAGATATCCGAGCCCGCGCGGAGCAGATTCACGAAATCCGAAATCGCCTGGATGTCGGTGCCCGGATAGCGCGCGAGGAATTTCTCGAGGCTTTTCGAAGTCGGCAATTCTTTGAGCAGAAGCATATTCGTCACCATCTAATACGGTTCAATATATTAAGGCACCTTACTACATGCCGAGCCGAAAAGCAAGCGAAATCCGCCGATCGCTGAACGGCACTGACGCTTCCCGCTGCCAACCGACGGCATTCTTCCGCCAGGCCGACATTGCCGGCTTCAATACTCGAAATGCAGCCGCATTCCATAAATGTTCACGGGGCCGCGATCCTGGTTGTAGGCAGGGTTGACCACATACTGATAGTCGAAAGTGACGAAGAAATTGCGGGTTGCCTGAAGCGAATAATAGGTTTCCACGATCTTTTCCAGGCCATAATTGAGCGCCCCGTCGCCGATCAGGATGCCCATTCCGCCTGCCGCGAAATAGTCTCGAGCGGCGCCCGAAAGCCCGTTGGCCACGGCGGCGAAGCCGAAAGTGTCCCCAGGCCGACTCCAGCTGCCGCCCTTGAGAGAAATCCCGGCGGCAACAGAGCGGTTGATTTCGGTGAAGTCGAATGCCTGTTCTGCTCCGTCGTTGTAGCTTGCGCGGGCGAACGCGCCAAGATCGGAGGTCAGCTCCTGTTCGAGGTTGAGCGCGAACCCGGAATTGGTGTTGCCTCGCCTGACCAGCGCCGTATCGGGCGTCGAATTCGTCTGGCTTGCCAATCTCAATGCGTCGGCATAGCTGCCCATCAAGCCGTCGTTGACGAATCCGAGCAGCTTGAGCTTCCCGTCATGCCCGAACAGCTTGTGCCGCTCCTCGATCTCGCCCACATATTCGTGCTGGTTGAATGTCGGATCGATCTTGGTGCTGTTCGGCGTTTTGGAAAGGGCGAAGACCCCCCCTCTCAGCGTCCAGCGCGATTGCGTCCATTCTGCAGATGCGCCATAGGTATACCCCCAGGCATCCGCAGCATAATCGAATGCGCCTGATTCGATGACCGACCAGTTCATGAAGTCAGCCCTGGGATCATGAGCATAGGTATTGGTGTCGAAAACGTCGACGACAGAAAACTTGCCCATGGTCAGGATGACGTTGTCAGCCGACTGGCTGCCTGCCAGCTGGTTCAGGCCGGATTCGACCTGCTGCATCTCCCCGCCGAGATTGATCGTCTTCCTGTAGAAGAGCCTGGGAAGGCGCTGGTAGGGGGCATTTGCCCCGACCTTGTAGGCTTCTCCGCTCGAATAGCCTGCCATGCCGAGGGTGTTGGAGAGGCCGAAACCCTGATCGATCTCCGGATTAATCCAGAGCTCTCCGCCCCAGACTCTGGTTCCGGCGAAGAGCGTAACATCGGAAGTTTCATTGCTGTCGGCTGCAGGATTTAGGCTGTTCTGCCCCGAATAGAGCGCATTGAAGGCAGGGTGCCATTGGCTGACGTTCGTGGCCTGGACATGCAGCCCCCAGGATTCGTCTGCGGGCTGGGGCTGCCCGGTATCGTCCGCCCGTGCTGCCCCCGTGTGGAGGCCGGACACCAGCAGCATGGCAATTTCGAGCCGTGTTATTGTTTTGACAGACATGATTTCCCCTTTAATCATGGTAGCGCCGAATTGTTGCAATTCTTCGAATGGTCTCCGCTTTCCGGAACAAAGGGAATCCCTGCGCCATGCATGGCTGAAAACGACAGCCCAATCCCTAAGCGGGAAAAGACTTATCCGGCGCTAATGGTGGCGATCTGGGTGCTACTGGATGCGCCGTCCCGCTTTTCCAGCGGGACGGCGGAATGAGGTGGACTCCTGCCGCGGTTCCCGCTACGTATTCCTAGATTGACTAGGGCAACTGTCCATGCGGCCAAATCCCTGTGGTTGAAACGCCCGAATTATCGGTCAACGGCATTCCGATGTCAAACTGAACCGGGGCAATATCCCTTGCGATCAAAATTACCAGCCGGCTTCCTTCTCCGGGGTGGCGCTGATGTTGTGGATGGAAAGATCCGCGCCGTCGTATTCTTCCTCCTGGTCCAGCCTGATGCCGACCAGCTTCTTGAGCGTGCCGTAAACGACAAAGCCGCCCGCCAGGGCTATCCCGACACCCAGGAAGGTTCCGGTCAACTGGGAAGCGAAGCTCACCCCGCCCACGCCGCCCAGGGCCTTCGCGCCGAAAATCCCCGCAGCGATTCCCCCCCAAGCCCCGCATACGCCGTGCAGCGGCCAGACGCCGAGGACGTCATCGATCTTCCATTTGTTCTGCGTCACGGTGAAGAGATAAACGAACAATCCGCCCGCAATCGCGCCGGTAAGCAGCGCGCCCACGGGATGCATGAGGTCGGAGCCTGCGCAGACCGCGACGAGTCCGGCAAGCGGCCCATTGTGCAGGAACCCGGGGTCGTTCTTCCCTGCAACCAGCGCTGCAAGTATCCCGCCTACCATCGCCATCAGCGAGTTCACCGCGACCAGCCCGCTGATCGCTGAAAGCGTCTGGGCCGACATGACGTTGAAGCCGAACCAGCCCACCGACAGTATCCAGGAACCCAGCGCCAGGAAGGGAATGGAGGAAGGCGGATGGGCGGATATCCTGCCGTCCCTGGCATAGCGCCCGCGCCGGGCTCCCAGCAGCAGCACGGCTGCAAGCCCGATCCACCCCCCTACCGCATGCACCACCACCGAACCTGCGAAATCGTGGAATTTCGCGCCGAAAGCGCCCTGCATCCAGCCCTGGATGCCGTAATGGTCGTTCCAGGCGATGCCTTCGAAAAAGGGATATACGAAACCGACCAGGACAAAGGTCGCCGCGAGCTGGGGATGGAATCTGGCGCGCTCGGCGATGCCGCCGGAAATGATCGCCGGAATCGCCGCAGCGAAGGTCAGCAGGAAGAAGAATTTGACGAGCTCGTAGCCGCTCTTCTGCACCAGCTGATCCGCTCCGACGAGAAAATGGATGCCGTAGGCTACGCCGTAGCCGATGAAGAAATAGGCGATCGTCGATACGGCGAAATCCGCCATGATCTTGACGAGCGCATTGACCTGGTTCTTTTTCCTGACCGTGCCGAGCTCCAGAAAGGCAAACCCGGCATGCATCGCAAGCACCATGATCGCGCCAAGCAAAATGAACAACACGTCGCCGCTGTTTTTCAAAGCTTCCATCCCGGTTTCCTGAAGGCCAAAAATGCACAATTATGGTGCAAAACGGACCGGTTTGCCAGCATGATCTGTCATGTTTCTGCCAACTCCGCCACACTCAAGACAAGCTATAATGTTTGCGTGGGCTCGGAAAGCCCCATGAACAAAATCAATGATCGCGATGTGCAAATTCAATGACCGTTATTGATGAAGATTTTCCAACTTCGCGTCATAATGGCAGCTCCAACAACATATAAGAGGCGTTCCATGACCAAGGGAAACGGCAATTCAGAAACGGATCAGATCAAGCTGTCTCAGCTGCTCAGCCATCAGTATCTATGCGAATCCCTGACCGTCAGCGAAGTGCAGACCCTGCTCGATTACCTGACGCTCCTGAATGTCGACAAGGGACACGTTCTTTCCGACATCGGAGACATCGGGGACGCCCTCTATTTCGTGGTCCAGGGTGAAATCGCGCTGACCTTCGACGACCATGGTCATGAAAACGAGATCGTGCGCGCAGGTCCCGGCGAAATGCTCGGCGAAATGTCCTTCTTCGACAAGCAGCCGCGCTCCGTGAGGCTGGTTGCGAAAGCCCCGGGAACCGAGGTACTCAAGCTTTCCAGGGTCAAATACAAACGCCTCAAGGTCGAGCATCCCTATATCGCGCTCAATATCGTGGAACATGCCATCATCAGCCTGGACAGGCTGTTCCGCAGAGTGAGCACAAGCTATGCGCAGTTCTCGCATTATCTTTACGGCACAGGAAAATAAATTCAAACCCACTGTTGAAAGGAGCAAAAAATGTCAGTATTGGTAGGTAAATGCGCCCCCGACTTCACCGCAGCCGCAGTCATGGGCAACAACCAGATCGAGGAAAACTTCAACCTGCACGCCTTCATCAAGGACAAGTATGCAGTGGTCTTCTTCTATCCTCTCGACTTCACCTTCGTCTGCCCTTCTGAGCTGATCGCATTCGATCACCGCCTCAAGGAATTCAAGGATCGCAACGTGGAGGTCATCGGCGTGTCGATCGACTCCCAGTTCACCCATCTGGCATGGAAGAATACCCCGGTCAACAACGGCGGCATCGGCAAGGTCGGCTATCCTCTGGTGGCGGACATCAAGCACGAGATCTGCCAGGCCTACGATGTCGAGGCAGGCGCAGGCGTGGCTTTCCGCGGCTCCTTCCTGATCGACAAGTCCCACACCGTGCGTCACCAGGTGGTGAACGATCTGCCGCTGGGACGCAACATCGACGAAATGCTGCGCATGATCGATGCGCTGCAGTTCTTCGAGCAGCACGGCGAAGTCTGCCCCGCGGGATGGAAGAAGGGCGAAGCCGGAATGAAGCCCACCGGGGAGGGCGTGGCAAGCTATCTTGCGAAGCATAGCGAATCGCTTTGATCGAAATACGGGGCCGCGAAAGCGGCCCTTTTGTTTCAAGGAGCACTCTAATGTACGGATTTTCGACAACACTGCGCATTTCCTTCGCCGACGCCATAGCGAAAGTGACCGAGGCACTCAAAAGGGAAGGATTCGGGGTGCTCACCGATATCGACGTCCAGACCACCCTCAAATCGAAGCTGAATCTCGACATGCGCCCCTACCGCATCCTCGGCGCATGCAATCCGCCCTTCGCGCACCGCGCCATTCTCGCCGAACCCGACATCGGCCTGCTGCTTCCCTGCAATGTGCTGGTGAGGGAAGAAGAGGATGGATCCGTCACGGTCGCCTTCATGGACCCGGAAGCCGTTCTCGATCTCGTAGGCAAGCCCGGGATGAAGGAAATCGCCCTGGAAGTCAAGGCGAAGCTCGTGCGGGCCAGGGACAGCCTGTCCGCCTGAAAATGGGCGACACCCGTGCGCAGCCCGATGCAACCCCCTCAGGCTTTCATGGGCCGCGTCCCGACCTCCATCCCGGGGTAGCCTGAAATGCACTACGAATTCACCCACCAGCAGCGCATTGCCTATTTCACGATGGAAATCGCCCTGAAGAGCGACATCCCGACCTACAGCGGGGGCCTGGGCATCCTGGCAGGAGATGTGATGCGGGCGAGCGCAGACATCCAGCTTCCCCTCGTTGCAGTCAGCCTCGTCAGCCGCGCCGGCTACTTCAGGCAGGAAATCAGGGACGGGCGCCAGATCGAGCATCCCGACCTGTGGGACCCGGCGAAATGGGCGTTTCCGCTGGACGCAAAAATCGCCGTCAACGTCGAGGGACGCGAAGTCTGGGTGCGCGGCTGGCTTTACGTGCTCACAGGCCACCTGGGGGGCAAGGAGCCGGTCATCCTGCTCGACACCGATCTCGACGAAAACAGACCGGAAGACCGGGAAATCACCCACTACCTCTACGGCGGCGACCAGGTCTACCGCCTCAAGCAGGAAATCGTGCTCGGCATCGGCGGATTGCGCATGCTGCATGCGCTCGGTTTCCAGATTCGCCAGTACCACATGAACGAAGGCCATTCCGCGCTGCTCGCGCTCGAACTCCTGCGGCGTTTCGCAAGGCAGGAAAACGAAGACGAAAACCTGCTTTCCTACGACATCCCCATGGTGAGATCGGTCTGCAATTTCACGACCCACACTCCGATCGAAGCGGGCCACGACCAGTTTCCCTACGAACTCGTGCAGAACATCCTGAGGGACTTCATCGATTTCAGCGAGCTCAAGGCAGTTGCCGGAGAAGAACGGCTCAACATGACGAAGCTCGCGCTGAATCTGAGCGACTATGTCAACGGCGTCGCCATGAAGCATGCCGAAATTTCGAGGCAGATGTATCCCGGCTATCACGTCCATGCCGTCACCAACGGCGTCCATCCCTACACCTGGACTTCCGACAGCTTCGCCAGCCTTTACGATCACCACCTGCCCGGCTGGTGCTACGAGCCGCAGCTTCTGGTCCGGGTCGACCAGATCCCTGACGATGCGATATGGAAAGCCCACAGGGCCGCCAAGCTCGCCCTAATCGAGCGCATCAAGGCCCTTAGCGGCAGGGACTTCAGCGCCGAAATCCCGATAATCGGCTTCGCCAGGAGAATGACCGCCTACAAGCGCCCGGATCTCATTTTCTCCGACCTCGAAAGAATCAAGGCCATCGCTAGGAACCGCCCCTTCCAGATCGTGATGGCAGGCAAGGCGCACCCCAACGACGAAGGCGGCAAGCAATTGATCGCAATGCTCCATGCCCACCTCGAAAGCCTCTCGGACACCGTGAATACCGCATTTCTGCCCAATTACGACATGGATCTGGCGCTCTCCCTGGTCTCCGGCGTCGATATCTGGCTCAATACGCCGCTCAGACCGATGGAAGCGTCCGGCACCAGCGGAATGAAAGCGGCATTCAACGGCGTTCCCAGCCTGAGCGTGCTGGACGGATGGTGGATCGAAGGCTGCATCGAGGGCGTGACCGGCTGGGCGGTCGGCAATTCCTCGGATAAGGCCAACGGCGACGACGCAGGACAGCTTTACGAAAAACTCGAAAAAACCGTCCTTCCGCTTTATCATGACAACAGAAGCGGCTGGATCGCGGTCATGAAAAACGCCATAGGCAAGAATGCCTCCTATTTCAACAGCCACCGCATGATGGCCCGATATGCAACGGAAGCTTACGTACGCTAAAAAATGAATTCATCGCCACGCATTACCGATCTTGCCCACCTCGGCTTTCTCCGCGTTGCCGGAGAAGACGCCGGAGATTTCCTGCAAAACCTCACCAGCAACGACGTCAGGCGCCTGGACGAGAAATCCGCCCAATACAACAGCCTCTGCTCGCCGAAGGGGAGAATGCTGGCAAGCTTCCTCGTGTTCAGGATGGACGGAGACTACATTCTCCAGATGCCGAAGGAAATGGTCGACCGCGTCAAGCAGCGCCTTTCCATGTACGTCTTCCGTTCCAAGGTCTCCATTTCCAAGGCGGAGCTTGCAGCCATCGGCCTTTCCGGAAGAAACGCACAGGCGCTCCTGGAGCTCCCCGAATCCGTGATGGGAGCCGGCAAGGTTGACTCCGGCATCGCGGTCAAGCTGTCGGATTCGCGCTTCGAAATCGTGGCCGATCCTGAAAATGCAGCGAAAATCGCCGAAAAACTCCAAGCGCGATGCGAAAAGTCCGGAAAATCATACTGGGACAGGCTGGAAATTCTGGACGCCCTCCCGGTTGTGCTTCCCGAAACGGAAGGGCTATTCGTGCCGCAGATGGCGAATTTCGAGCTGATCGGCGGCGTGAGCTTCCAGAAAGGCTGCTATCCCGGCCAGGAAATCGTGACGCGTACGCATTTCCTCGGAAAGATCAAGCGGCGGATGGTGCTCGCCCATGTCGACGCACCAGTCGAACCCTCGCCCGGCGAGGAAGTCTACTGCGGGGAAGAAGCGACAGGCACTGTCGCGAGGAGCGCGCCTTCTCCCGAGGGAGGGTTCGACATTCTCGCGGTCATCCATCTCGAGAACCGGGAGAGCGAGATCCGCCTCAAATCGGGAGCGCTGCTGCAAATGATGCCGATGCCCTATTCCCTGCCATGAAATTCGAAACGCTGCGCTGGAATCAGGGAAGCCTGGGGCTCCTCGACCAGAGGCTCCTCCCGAAAAGAGTCGAATACCTGAACCTCGAAAGCGCTTCCGGGGTCGCAGCAGCCATACGGGAAATGGCGGTCAGGGGAGCGCCAGCGATCGGCTGCGCAGCTGCATTCGGCGTTGCGGCAGAAGCTTACAGGCTCAGGCATCTCGACAAATCGGCATTCCATTCCGCCCTGCTGGAGGCCTTCGCGATGCTCGCCGAAAGCCGTCCGACAGCGGTCAACCTGTTCTGGGCGCTGGAGAAGATGAAGTCCGCAATCGACAGCGGAAAGGATCCGCAAAGCATTGCGCTCGACCTGTCGCAAGCGGCCGAAGCAATATTCAAGGCAGACATCGAAGCCAATCTGGAAATGGGCAGGCACGGCGCCAGCCTCGTTCCGGAAAAATGCAGCATCCTCACCTACTGCAACGCGGGAGCCCTCGCTACCGCGGGCCACGGCACCGCGCTCGGCATCGTCCGCTCGGCGCATCGGCAGGGCAAGGCGGTTTCGGTGCATGCCTGCGAAACGCGCCCGCTGCTGCAAGGGGCCAGGCTCACTGCATGGGAACTTGCCATGGAGAAGATTCCCGTCACCCTGATCTGCGACAACATGGCCGGATACCTCATGACTCAAGGGGAAATCGACATGGTCATCGTCGGCGCGGACAGGGTCGCAGCCAATGGCGACACGGCGAACAAGATCGGAACCTACACCATGGCCGTGCTCGCGAAGCGGCACGGCATACCCTTCGTCGTCGCGTGCCCGGTTTCGACGATAGATCCTGCAACGCCCACGGGAAATGAAATACCGATAGAGGAAAGATCGGGCGGCGAAGTCAGGGGATACGGCGAAGCCGACTGGGCGGCGAAAGGCATCCGGATCAGAAATCCCGCATTCGACGTCACTCCCGCCGAACTCGTTGCTGCGCTCGTCACCGAAAAAGGGGTGATCGAAGCGCCGGATGAGGCAAAAATCAGCGCCTTGCTTGCTTCCTGACGGAGGGCCTTTTCCCGATCTCGGGCTCGCTCGCTTCGAGTCCGGCCCATTTCATGAGGCCCGCCACTTCTTCTTCCGGCAGTTCGAGCAGCATGCCGCGCTTGACCCTGGAAGGCAGCACGATGGGGCCGAACCGCGTCCTGATCAGGCGGCTGACGGTAAGGCCCATGGACTCGAAAAGACGGCGCACTACCCTGTTCCTGCCTTCCCTGAGAATCACCCTATACCAGTGGTTCGCGCCCTCCCCGCCTTCGTCGGAAAATGCCTCGAACTTCGCTTTGCCGTCCTCGAGCTCGATGCCGGAAAGCAGCTGCTTTCCCTGCTCAGGAGTCACCCGCCCCAGTATCCTCACCGAATATTCGCGCTCGACCTCGAAGGCCGGATGGGTGAGCCTGTTCGCCAATTCGCCGGATGTGGTGAAAATCAGCAGGCCGCTGGTATTGAAGTCCAGCCTGCCTATCGAGATCCATTTCGACGAGCGCATCTTGGGCAGCTTGTCGAAAACCGTGGCGCGCTTTTCCGGGTCGTCGTGGCTCACGATTTCCCCCTCCGGCTTGTGGTAGAGCATCACCCTGGGAAGGCGGCTGGTGAATTTCAGCTTGACGATGCGCCCTTCGAACCGGACCATGTCTTCCGGGCCGACCCGCGCGCCGACTTCCGCACGGCTGCCGTTCACCATGACGCGACCCGAGGCAATCGCTTCCTCCATGGCACGGCGGGAGCCCAGCCCGGAATGCGCCAGCATCTTGTGCAGCTTCTGCTTTTCCATCACACCTCCCTGCGCTCGAACAGGGCCTGCGCGAGCGTCCCACTGTCGACGTGTTCGAGTTCCCCGCCGACCGGAACGCCCCTGGCGATTCTCGAAACCTTGAGCCCGCTGTCTCTCAGGAGCTCGCCGATATAGTGCGCGGTCGCCTCCCCTTCCACGGTGAAATTCGTCGCGAGGATCACCTCCCTGACGTTGCCGTCCTTCACGCGCCGCAGCAGCCTGTCGAGCCTGATTTCACGCGGCCCTATCCCGTCCAGAGGCGAGAGCCTTCCCATCAGCACGAAGTAAAGCCCCTGATAGCATTGCGCCTGCTCCATCATCAGCAGATCCTGGGGCATTTCGACGATGCAAAGCTGCGCGGAATCGCGCCTTTCTGAGCGGCACAGCCTGCAGGTTTCCTCTTCGGTGAAGCTGTTGCATTTTTCGCAATGACGCAGGCTTTCGACCGAGCGGCTGAGCGCATTGGCAAGGCGCGAAGCCCCGGCATGATCGTGCTGCAGAAGGTGGTAGGCCATGCGCTGGGCAGATTTCGGCCCCACTCCCGGCAGGCAGCGCAAGGACTCGATCAGTTCTTCGAGACTGGAAGGCGGGCTCATCTATCAGAATGGCAGCTTGAAGCCGGGGGGAAGCCCCAGCCCCCCCATCTTTTCCTGGACTGTCGAATCGACCCGCCGATTCGCGTCGTTCATTGCAGCGGCAATCAGGTCTTCCAGCATTTCCCGGTCGTCTCCCATGAGAGAAGGGTCGATCACCACCCTTTTGACCGCATGATGGCAAGTCATGCTCACCTTGACGAGCCCTGCGCCCGCCTGCCCTTCCACTTCAACATTTCCCAGCTCTTCCTGCATCCGCTTCATGTTTTCCTGCATCTGCTGGGCCTGTTTCATCATGTTGGCCAAACCGCCTTTCATCATGGCTTCTCTCCCTGAATTGGTTTTATCGAAGATTCAATCAGTTTCGCATCGAAATTGTCGACGAGGTTGCGCACCACCGGATCCTGTTCGATGGAAGCCACGGCTTCCATCTGGCGCTCATGCTTCTGGTCGACCTCGACCTTTGCCGGCGTCACTCCTTCGCCTACCGAGAAAGAGAGCTCGACCGGTTTCCCCAGATAATCGCCCAGCGCCGCCTTCACCCTGTCCTGGTAGAGCTTGTCCATCAAATGCTTGTGCTCGAAAGGCACGACGAATTCGACCTTGTTTCCGTCGAAATGCTGCAATGCGCTGTGCTGGGCGAGCATTTTCGCCATGCCGGACAGGTTCAGCTTCCCGGAAACCGAAACCCAGTCGAGTGCGCCGGCAGGCGCAGGTTCAGGCACCTTTTCGGGTTTTTCAGCGAGCGGCTTCGCGGCGGGAGGTTTCGCAGCATCGGCCTCCCCGGACTTGGCTTCGCCGCCCGGCATGAACGCGAGCATCCTGATGAGCGTCATGGAAAAACCCGAATATTCGTCCGGGGCGAAGCCGATCTCGTTCCTGCCGTGAGTTGCGATCTGGTAGAGCAACTGGATCTCCTCCGGATCGAATTTCACGGCGAGATCCGCAATGCGGTCCCGCTCGAGCATGTCTTCCCCCATCGCTTCGGGCACGATCTGGAACAGGGCGATCTTGTGAAGCAGCACGCCCAGATCCTGGAGCGCCGCCTCGAATTCGAGGCTCCTCTCCTCCATGCCTTCCGCGACCGAAATAAGCTTCGCGCCGCTCCTTTCGGCCAGCGCGTCGAGTATCGCATAGAGGTAATCCTGGTCGATCGCCCCGAGCATGTTCCTGACCATTTCGTCCTCGACCCGCCCGCCGGAATAGGCTATCGCCTGGTCCATGAGGCTCAGGGCATCCCGCATGCTCCCCCTCGCAGCCCTGGCAATCCTAAAAAGGGCACGGGGTTCTCCAGCGATGCCTTCCTCCCCGAGCACTTTCGCGAGATGCGCCTGGATCAGGGGCTCCGGAATCTGCTTGAGGTTGAACTGCAGGCAGCGCGAAAGCACCGTGACGGGAATCTTCTGCGGATCGGTCGTCGCCAGGATGAACTTCACATGTTCGGGCGGCTCTTCCAGGGTTTTCAGCATCGAGTTGAAAGCCTTGGTGGAGAGCATGTGGACTTCGTCGATGATGTACACCTTGAAGCGGCCCGAGGTAGGCAGATATTGCGCGTTATCCAGCACTTCGCGCATGTTGTCTATCCCGGTGTTGGAAGCGGCGTCCAGTTCGAGCAGATCGACGAATCGCCCGCTGTCTATTTCAAGACAGGCGGAGCATTTCCCGCAAGGGTCCGGGGTAATCCCCGTTTCGCAGTTGAGTGCCTTGGCGAGTATGCGCGCGACCGTGGTCTTTCCCACTCCCCGCGTTCCCGTGAACAGGTAGGCATGATGCAGGCGCTGCTGCTCCAGGGCGTTGGTGAGCGCCTTGACCACATGCTCCTGCCCGGTCAGTTCGGAAAAGCGCTTGGGCCGCCACTTTCGGGCCAGTACCTGGGTCGTCGACACTTAAAAGTGGTAGGCGAGGCGGATCTGGTTGAAATTGATGCCCTGGTTCGGTTTCTTGATTCCGCCGTTGGAAAGATGCTGGAAGCGGTAGGTGAGATCGTACTGCTCCCTGCTCCCGAAGCGGAACCCCGCGCCGACATGGTCGCCGAATTCGAATGCCGAGCCGAACTTCCTGTCCGAATTGATGAAGGTCGGGGAAATCAGATGGAATCCGATCGCACCCTCGACATAAGGCAGTATCCCGAAGACGCTGCTGTTTCTCTGGTAGCGGAACACCGGCGTGAGCCCGAAATCGGTAACCTTCTGGTTGCCCCCTATCGCGGCGTGCCCCCGCCATTCGCCTATGGACGCATCCCAGAAGCCGCCGAGATGCCAGTCGCCGTTGTCCAACCATCTCTTCTGCCAGTCCCACTGCACGCCGGCGCGCATCATGTCGGTGGCATTGCCGTTCCCATCCTCGACGGAAACGCTGTCCACTGCAAAGGCCGCGCCGGGCACGGCCATCAATACCAGAAGCAATATTTTTTTCATAAAGTTCAATGACTCAAAGTAATGGAATCACATTTCAGGAATCGGGTGGCGAGCCCGACCCCCGGCACTTGCATAGAATAGCTGTGGCTGCTTCCTTCCGGACCTGACCAGGTTCGCTACCGTACAATGCGGGGAGACCCGCCATAAGGGTCAGATTATACCAAATTTTCGCCACTTGGCCGGGCCTTCTCGATGAATCGAATTGCCCAGCGAATCGACCGCAACCGTGACCGGCATATCCTCGACCTCGAATTCGTATATGGCTTCCATGCCGAGGTCTTCGAACGCCGCGACCCTGGCCTGCCTGATCGCGCGCGAGACCAGATAGGCTGCGCCTCCCACCGCGACGAGATAGACCGCGCCATGCTTTCTGATCGATGCTATCGCATCCGCTCCCCGCTCGGCCTTGCCGATCATTCCCAGCAGCCCCAATTCCAGCATCGCCTCGGTATAGGCATCCATCCGGGTCGCGGTGGTAGGGCCTGCAGGACCGACCACTTCTCCTGCGACGGGATCGACAGGTCCCACGTAGTAGATGAATCTCCCCGAAAAATCCACGGGCAGCTTCTCCCCCTGCGCAATCATCTTGCTGATTCGCCTGTGGGCGGCATCGCGCCCAGTCAGCATTTTCCCGGAAAGAAGCAGCTTTTCGCCGGGTTTCCAGGATCGCATTTCCTCTTTCGTGATCGTATCCAGATTTACCCGCCTCGAAGAAAAATCGGCGCGCCATTCGATATCCGGCCAGTCTGAGGCTTTCGGAACAGGGAGATAGACAGGTCCATTCCCGTCCAGGAAAAAATGGGCATGACGGGTCGCCGCGCAATTCGGGATCACCGCAACAGGAAGGGATGCGGCATGGGTCGGATAATCCAGTATCTTGACGTCCAGCACGGTGGAAAGCCCTCCGAGACCCTGGGCGCCGATTCCGAGCGCGTTGATTCTGTCGAAGAGCTCGATGCGCATCGCTTCCAGGGCGTTTTTCGCCCCGCGCGCCTTCAGCTCTGCCATGTCGACGGGCTCGAAAAGCGCCTCCTTGGCAAGCAATACCGCTTTTTCCGCTGTTCCCCCTATCCCTATCCCGAGCATGCCAGGCGGGCACCAACCGGCCCCCATGCCATCGACCGCATCGAGGACCCATTGCACAATGTCCTCCCCGGGATTGAGCATGGCAAGCTTCGCCTTGTTCTCCGAACCCCCTCCCTTGGCCGCGATCTTCACCTCGACGCCTTCTCCCGGCACGATTTCCATGTGGACCACGGCAGGGGTATTGTCCCGGGTGTTCTTTCGGGAGCCTGCAGGGTCCATGACAATGGAAGCCCTGAGGATGTTTTGCGGATCCAGATAGGCGCGCCTCACGCCCTCGCTCACCATGTCGAGCACGCTGCTTCTGGCATCCCACCTGACATCCATGCCTATTTTCAGGAAAACCACGACGATGCCGGTGTCCTGGCAGATAGGTCGATGGTGCTCCGCGCAAAGCCTGGAATTGGTAATGATCTGGGCGATGGCGTCCCTTGCCGCGGGAGACTGCTCCATTGCATAGGCATCCCCCATCGCCCTGACGAAGTCCGGCGAATGGTAATAGGACATGTGCTGCAATGCGGCGGCAATGCTTTCTATGAAATCTTCTTCCCTGATCATGTGTCCGACCTGAAATGAGCCATGGCTTTGCATTATAATCCCCTTGTCTATCCCATGGAGAAGCATATGGCCACGATCGAATCCGTCATGCACGAAACCCGCGCTTTCCCGCCGAGCGAATCGTTTTCGAAAAATGCCAACGTGCCCGGGATGGAAGCCTACCGGGCGCTCTGTCGCGAGGCGGAAGCTGACTATGCCGGATTTTGGGGAAGGCTCGCCCGCGAACACATCCTGTGGAAAAAACCCTTCACCCGGATCCTGGACGAATCGAAAGCCCCCTTCTACACCTGGTTCGACGACGGGGAGCTCAACGTTTCCTACAATTGCCTCGACCGCCATCTCGACAGCAGGGGAGACAAGACCGCCATCGTCTTCGAGGCCGACGACGGCAAGGTTGCCAGAATCACCTATCGGGAACTGCATGCCGCGGTGTGCAAAATGGCCAACGGCCTCAAAATGATCGGGGTCGGAAAGGGCGACAGGGTCATCGTCTATATGCCCATGAGCATCGAAGCGGTGGTTGCGATGCAGGCCTGCGCCAGGATAGGCGCAATCCATTCCGTGGTATTCGGCGGATTTTCCGCAAAAAGCCTGCACGAGCGCGTCACCGATGCCGGAGCGAAAGTCGTGATCACGGCAGATGCGGGAATGCGCGGCGGAAAGGCAGTGCATCTCAAGGATGCCGTGGACGAAGCGCTTGCCATGGGCGCGTCGAGCGTCGAAAAAGTCGTCGTCTACGAACGGGCCGGCGCACAGGTTGCCTGGGTCGAAGGACGTGACATCCGCTGGCAAGAACTGGTCTCGAAGCAGGACCCGCACTGCGAACCGGAATGGGTGAATGCCGAGCATCCTCTCTTCATCCTCTACACTTCCGGCTCCACGGGAAAACCGAAAGGGGTGCAGCATGCCACCGGCGGCTACCTCCTGGGAGCGATGCTCACCATGAAATGGGTGTTCGATCACAAGGATTCCGACGTGTTCTGGTGCACGGCGGATGTGGGCTGGATCACCGGGCATTCCTATGTCGCCTACGGGCCGCTCGCTGTCGGCTCGACCCAGGTCATTTTCGAAGGAGTGCCCACCTACCCCGATGCGGGGCGCTTCTGGAAGATCATCCAGGATCACCGGGTCACGACTTTCTATACCGCCCCCACCGCGATCCGCTCGCTCATCAAGCTGGGCGCGGATTTGCCGAAAAGCTACGATCTCTCTTCCCTGAGGCTGCTGGGCTCGGTCGGGGAACCCATCAATCCGGAAGCCTGGATGTGGTATTTCGAAACCGTCGGGCAGAAGCGCTGCCCGCTCGTCGACACCTGGTGGCAGACGGAAACGGGAAGCCATCTGCTCGCGCCGCTCCCTGGCGCAGCGGTGCTCAAACCCGGTTCCTGCACCTTCCCTCTGCCCGGAATCCAGGCCGCCATAGTGGACGAAGCGGGGCACGAAGTGGCAGCGGGCAGGGGCGGATTTCTCGTCATCAAGCGCCCCTTTCCCTCGCAGCTGAGGACAATCTGGAACGATCCGGAGAGATACAGGCACACCTACTTCCCGGAAGAAATGGGTGGAAGGTTGTATCTTTCCGGGGATTCCGCGAATTGCGACGGGGAAGGCTATTTCTGGATCATGGGGCGAATAGACGACGTGCTGAACGTCTCCGGGCATCGCCTGGGCACCATGGAAATCGAGTCGGCGCTGGTCGCCAATCCGCTCGTCGCCGAAGCCGCCGTGGTGGGAAAGCCGCACGAGATCAAGGGGGAGGCCATCGTCGCCTTCGTCGTGCTCAAAGGCGAGCGGCCGGACAGCCAGAAAGCGAAGGAAATCGCTGCAAAACTCAGGGAATGGGTGGGCAGCGAAATCGGGCCGATCGCAAAGCCGGACGACATCCGCTTCGGAGAGAATCTGCCCAAGACGCGCTCCGGCAAGATCATGCGGCGCCTCCTTCGCACGCTCGCCAGGGGGGAGGAAATCACCCAGGACGTTTCCACCCTGGAAAACCCCGCGATTCTCGACCAGTTGAAACAAGCCCTATAGGAAGCATCCTCCACGAACCAGCGGATGACTGATCATGCAGAGCACAGTCGAGATTCTCGGGAAGAAAGTCTTGGTGGAGTGGAGTTCCTCAGCCGACAGGAAACTGCACAGCCTTGCAGAACCCCTGCTGGTCGAAATGGAACTGTATTTCAGTTGCCTGATCAGAAAGTCGGTCCGCTTCGGGAACGATGCGCAGGCAAAGATCTTTGCCGCCGCCGCTCCGCAGTTGAAAATCGGCTTTCGTCCGGTGATGACCAGAGCTTGCCGCGTCAGTGAAGCGGAAGGAGAGCCGCCCCTGGAAGATTTTGCCATAGTCAGGGCGGAGGCCTTCGTTCCGAAGCGACTCATCATCGACTATCGAAACGGCCGCTGGATGGGCGAATTCTTCCTGCAAGGGATTCGACCTGGGCAAGATGCGCCGCTTTAGGCACTGGAGAATCGCATGACCTACAAAATGGCCCATCAATGCCTGGTGTGCGGGACGACGCTCGATGGTCCGCTGGGCGGACTCTTCCACTTGTTCGGGATCACGCGCAGTACGCGCAATCCCAATATTTGCAATCGCTGCGATGCGCACATGCAGGAAGGCCGGGTCATCGAACTGTCCGTGATATTTGCCGACCTGACCGGTTTTACCGAGATGACCAACCGCCTGGGTCCCGAACGAAGCTACGAGGTGGTGGAGGCATTCTTCAAAATGACCAACGAGGTGCTGACCAGGAACGACGCATTCATCGACAAGTACATCGGGGACGCCGTCATGGCCATCTTCAATGCCCCGATCCCGAATGCCGAACACGCCCGCGGGGCGACCACCGCTGCGCTCGGCATTCAGGAAGGACTGAAATCCGTCTCCCAAGCCCTGGGATTCGATTTGCAGGCGCGCGCCGGGGTTGCAAGCGGTTATGCGCGAGTCGGGCGATTGGGTTCGACGGATCGAAAGGACTATACCGCCATAGGGGATGTGGTCAACCTCGCATCAAGGCTCGAAGCCTTCGCCAAGCCCGGAGAGGTGATCGTGGAAGAAAGGGCCTTCCGTCAGGTGGCCGGAGATTATCCCGATCTCGCCCCGGAGACCTTGGCGGTGCGGGGATTTGCCGAACCCGTAACGGCTTACCGCATCGGGAAACTGGATCGCGAATCCGCTGCGATCCCGGTCAGGCAAGCCGACCCGCTCGTCACGCGGCAGCGAGTCGGATTGGGCACGGTGCTGTTCACCATTTTCGGCGTCCCATGCGCCGTGGCGAGCACGCTCAGCCCGCTTGCAATCGCCCTCGGCCTTGGCGCGCTGATGAGCTCGCTCGGTCCGACATTGCACGCGCTGGATGCGGCGCAGATCAGAATCCCCCTGCAGCTCTTTGCCGTGACGGGCGCGATCATCAACCTGTATGTCGTCAAGCAGGGAAATTCCCGTCGGCGTCGGTTCGACAGCGGCGAATTGACCGCTCTAGAAAAGCGCAAGATGAATTTTGTGACAGGGCTTTCCATCCTTTCGTTGTCGGCCGTGCTGTACGAAACCTATGTCCATATCTTCGTTTTGGGCATGTCCTACTTCAGCCCGAGTTTGTGAGGCCGCAGAAATCCACGCAGATGGTTCAGGGTTCGAGCCGAGTAACCCCAAAGTGTACCCCCCATTGCTTTGAATTGCCGAAGGAATTATATTAACGCTATAGACAGAATCGGCAGACCTGGAGGGGACCATGCGCGACAGGGCTTTTCTCGTTTCGGAACTGATCTGCAACCCGCTTCCCGACCCGCAGCTCATCGAGGAACTCGGCAATTACGGGCATGCCTGCGATAGGGCGCTCGCCCATGTCACCAAATCCCATATCTTTTCCGTCCTCAGGCTGATGGGGGAAGGCACCCTGAATGCAGCCCAGGTAGCCGCATGGGCGAGCCGCCTGGAAGGCCGCGAAGATGTCGCATTCGAATTCGGGGAAGAAGGCGTGGTGCGGGAAGTGGTCTTCTGGCTCGCCAATCCGGAAATCGGCGGGCCGATCGATTCCGGCCTTTGCCGCAGGATAGAAACGATATTCGAGCGGCGCGCCAGCCATCGGGATTAGTCACATCTTCCAGAAATAAAGGGTTCTGCCGCCGACGACCACGGTCTCGTCGGCCTTCTCCCCAGGAACGCCGAAGCTGTTGCTGACGAAAACCGAACCCGGCTTCATCTCCCGCCTCGCCTTCTCGAAAAGTCCGGGCATGGGAACCGGAGAAAGAAAGGCGTAGACGAAATCGAATCCCGAAAGATCGATTCTCTCGTAGCTTCCCCACGCCATCCTGCAGTTGGGAAGATGCATGCATCTCGCCTTTCCGATCAGGAAAGGAAGCGGTGCGACTTCCACGCCGAAAAACCTGCCACAAGGCTTTTCCTTGGCAAGCACGGCAGCGAGTCCGCCCAGCCCGGAACCGAGGTCCGCAAATTCGAAATTGCCCTCCGGTAGCCGCGCCAACAGTTCCATTGCCACCTCCCTGCCGGTGAGATAGAGGGGAACCCGGGTCCGGAAAGTATTCCAGTAAATGATGCCCAAGAGCAGAAAGCCCATCAGGAACCAATGGGAGGAGATCCGCAGCGACAGGGCGACCAAGACCATGATCGGGAAGCATATCTGGATCGGAATCCACCATCTTTCCCGACGCAAGAACGGGATCGAGGCCAGAAGCCCCTGGAGCAGTCCCGGAAGCAGCGGCGGCGTTCTCCAGCCCATCCTGTCGATGGCAGGGGAAAGAACGGCAGCCACAAGCAGGAAAGCAGCAGCCTGGCTGAGGAGCGCACGAAGGGCAGGGTTCTTCAATCCGTTTCGCCTGATGGTGTTGCGAGCAGTATAATGGCATTTTCGAAGCGAATCTTCCATGCATAGAAGAAAAACCGCCACGCTGCTCGTCACCTGCCCGGACAGGAAGGGGCTCGTCGCGGGCATCTCGGAATTTCTTTACGGGCACGGCGCCAACATCTTGCACGCCGACCAGCACCAGGAAGGCACCCTATTCCTGATGCGCATCGAATGGGATCTCGACGGATTCGCCCTCCCCATGAGCGAATTCAGGCATCGTTTCGGGCCGCTTGCCCACAAATTCGACATGCAATGGCGGATTGCCGATTCTGATTCAAGGAGGCGCATGGCAATTTTCGTGTCGCGCTACGACCATTGCCTCGCCGATCTGCTTTACCGCCACAGAAGCGGGGAGCTGGATTGCGACATTCCGCTGATCATAGGCAACCATCCCGAAACCGAATCCATCGCAGGCTTCTACGGAATCCCCTTCCATTTCGTTGCCGTGAGCCCCGAAAGCAAGCTGGATGCGGAAGCGAAGCAGATCGAATTGCTGCAGAAACACGGCGTGGATTTCATCGTGCTGGCGAGGTACATGCAGGTGCTCTCGGGCGGTTTCGTTTCCCGATATTCGGACAGGATCATCAACATCCACCACTCCTTCCTGCCCGCCTTTCACGGGGCGAAACCCTACCACAGGGCGTTCGACCGGGGAGTGAAGCTGATCGGGGCGACAGCTCATTACGTCACCGACATCCTAGACGAAGGTCCCATCGTCGAACAGGACGTGATCAGGGTATCGCACAGGGATGCACTGGAAGATCTGATCCAGAAAGGCAGGGATCTGGAGAAAATCGTGCTATCTCGTGCGGTGCGATGGCACCTGGAAAACAGGGTGCTGGTCCATGGCAGCAAGACCGTGGTTTTCGACTAGCAGTCTGCCGGAGGCTGCGGCTAGTCCAGCCTCTTCCAGATCTTCTTCTTGAGGAAATAGAGCAGCACGGTGAGGAAAACGAAGTACCCGATCACGTAGCGGCCTAGCGTCTTTCTTTCCTCGGCCTGGGGGTCGGAGGCCCATTCCAGGAACGCCGAGACATCCCTCGCCTTCTGCTCGATGCCCTGGCGCCCCGCAGCATCCGCCTGGGCAATCATGAACACGTCCGGCATCTTGATCCCGGGAAAGACATGGTTGGCGGTCTGCCCCTTGGCATCCGTGTAGAATCCGGTGATCATGGCATAAATGTAATTCGCCCCGCCATCCCTGGCCTTGGCCATCAGGGAAAGATCTGGAGGTACGGTGCTGAACATGGCAAGCTCGTCCGCCGGCGCCATCTGGGAAATCAACGGATCCGCCATGCCCTTGGTTCCGCGCATCGCATCGACTTCGGCCTTGCTGAAACCCAGCTTCAAGAAATCGCTGTACTTGAGGTATTTCAGGCTGTGGCAGGTATTGCAGACTTCGACAGCGACATGCGCCCCGCGCTTGAGCTGAGCCTCGTCAGCCTGGGCAGATCCCGCAGAAAACATCAGGCAGAAAATGAGCCCGAACAGTTTGTTGTTAGACATTGCCTTCAGCCTCCGCAATTTCTTTTCTTGCCATCGCTTCCACTGCCGGAGGCAATCCTCTCGCCAGCACGAATTTTTCTTCCCATCTCGATACGAAAGGCAGAAGCAGGAAGGTCAGGAAGTAGATCGCCGTGCAAACTTCCCCGACCATTTTCAGCGTCCCGGCCGGCGGATGGGCCCCGACGTAGCCCAGAACGAAGATATCGATCACGAAAATGTAGAACATCGCGCGATAGATCGGCCTGTATCTCGCCCCCCCTGTCACCCTGGATCTGTCCAGATAGGGCATGGCTGCGAAAATCAGCACGGATATCGCCATCGCGACCACCCCCCCCGCAAGATCGGGAACGGAGCGCAAAATCGCGTAGAAGGGCAGAAAATACCACTCCGGAACGATATCCGCCGGCGTCTGCATGGGATTGGCCGGAATGTTGTTCGCCGCATCGATGAAGAGATCCGGCTTGAAGAACACGATGAGCAGATAGACGATCATGAAAATGCCCAGCCCGAACAGGTCCTTGATCGTGAAGTAGGGGTGGAACGGGATGTTGTCCTTGTCGGCCAGATTGATGCCGGAAGGATTGCTGCTCCTCACCGTATGCAGAGCGACCAGATGAATCGCAACCGCAGCGAAAATCAGGAAAGGGAACAGATAGTGCAAGGAAAAGAAGCGCGTCAACGTCGGATCATCGACTGCAAATCCGCCCCTGAGCCAGGTCACGATCTGATCGCCATAGACGGGCGTGGCCTTGAACAGGTTGGTGATGACCGTCGCCCCCCAGTAGGACATCTGTCCCCATGGGAGCAGATAACCCATGAATGCCGTGGCCATCATGAGGAGCAGCAGGCCCTGTCCCGTCCACCAGAGCAGCTCGCGAGGGCGTCTGTAGGAGCCGTAATAGAGAGTTCTCGCCATATGGGTGTAAATCACGGCAAAGAAGGCCGATGCCCCGGTCGAATGCAGATAGCGGATCAGCCAGCCGTAATTGACTTCGCGCATGATGTGCTGGACCGAGTCGAAGGCGAGATTCGAATCCGGCTTGTAGTGCATGGCAAGGAAAATCCCCGTCACGATCTGGATCACGAGGACGAATCCCGCCAGAAAACCGAATCCCCACCAATAGCTCAGATTCCTCGGGGTCGGATAATCCGTCAGTTCGTGCTTGATGAAAAAAGTCAGGGGAAAACGCTGGTCGACCCATGCAATGATCTTGTTCATCACGCTTTTCCGATCAATATCTTGTTTTCGGCTACGAAATGGTACGGGGGCAAGTCCAGATTTCTCGGCGCAGGCCCGGAAATGATCCTGCCGCTGTTGTCATAGACGCTGCCATGACAGGGACAAAGCCAGCCGCTCTCGGTTTTGTTGGGGACACAGCCCAGATGGGTGCAGATGCCTATCACCACCAGCCATTCCGGCTTCTGCACACGCTTGGCATCGGGCTCCGGATCCTTGCCGCCCTTCGATGCCGCCATGGCGGCAATCTCTTCCGGCGTCCTGTGCACCACGAAAACCGGCTTGCCCTGCCACGGGAAAGTCTTCTCCTCTCCCGGAGCGATGCCTGAAAGGTCGATTTCGGTGGTCGCCTTGGCAAGCACATCCGACGAAGGATTCATGCTGCTGACGAAAGGCACGCATGCCGCAGCGACTCCGGCCGCCGCAACCCCCGCGGTCACCGTCCCGAGAAATTCGCGTCTCGAAAGGTTCGCGCCGTCTTTGATGGTATTTTCTTCGGACATGGTCAATATATTAAGAAAGTCTTATGAACATCCTAGCACAATTTCCAGCGCGAGGAATAACCCTATTAGCGTAATCCTTTTTTATTACCTGTTCGTGAATCTCACAGAAACTTCGCAACCAGCGCATTCTCCAGCCCCTGTTCGAGCGGGATCCTGACGCGATGCCCATTGCCCGGGGCCACCTCGATCGCTTTCCCTTGGACATCCTGCATGCATTCCAGTTCCAGCACCCTGTTGCCGGAGGGATGAATGATTTCGAGCCTGTCGCCAACCCGGAACTGATTCTTGACCGATATTTCCGCCATCCCGGAATCGATGCAGCAAACATCCCCCACATAAAGGCTGCGAGAAGATTCAGAATGACCGCGCATGTAATTCTGGTATTCCTGCGTATGGTGGCGCTCGTAGAATCCGTCCGTATAGCCGCGATTTGCCAGCCCCTCCAGCTCGGCGAGCAGCGACGGGTCGAACGGTCTGCCGGCCATTGCATCGTCTATCGCCCGCCTGTAAATTTGAGCGGTTCTCGCTACATAATAGAGCGACTTGGTGCGCCCTTCCACTTTCAGCGAATCGATGCCGATTTCGGCCAGCCTGCCCACATGCTCGACCGCCCTGAGATCCTTGGAATTCATGATGTAGGTGCCGTGTTCGTCTTCGAAGATCGGCATCAGTTCTCCAGGGCGTTTCGATTCCTCGATCAGATAGACCTGATCTGCCAGCGGGTGGCGCGCCTGCTGTCCGCAATCGGCCTGCATCGCCTTTCCGAAATCGAAATCGATTTTCCTTATCCCGCTGCCCTCGTCGTCAAGAGCGGACTCGACCCGATAGTCCCACCTGCAGGAATTGGTGCAGGTTCCCTGGTTGGGATCGCGGTGGTTGAAATAGCCTGAAAGCAGGCATCTCCCGGAATAGGCGATGCAAAGCGCGCCGTGCACGAACACCTCGAGTTCCATATCCGGGCAAAGCTGCCTGATTTCCGCGATCTCATCCAAAGACAATTCGCGCGAAAGGATGACACGGGAGAGCCCCATTTTCTCCCAGAACCTGACCGAAGCATAATTCACCGTATTGGCCTGAACGGAAAGATGGACCGGCATTTCCGGCCATTTCTCCCTCACCATCATGATGAGTCCCGGATCAGCCATGATGAGCGCATCGGGTTTCATTTCGACCACATCCGCCATGTCGGCCAGATAAGTCTTGACTTTGGCATTGTGCGGCATCAGATTGCTCGCGACATAGAATTTCTTGCCCGAACCCCGGGCTTCCAGGATGCCCTTCCGAAGCTCGTCGATTCCGAATTCGTTGTTTCTCGCTCTCAGGGAATATCTCGGCTGTCCCGCATAGACTGCATCCGCCCCGAAAGAGAATGCCGCGCGCATTTTCGCGAGGCTGCCGGCAGGAAGCAGAAGTTCAGGTTTCATACGCATTCTTTCTCATATTAGGAATCATTCTTGACAAATTCCAGATTTTATCCCAGGATCATCGCTAAAAATATATTCCAAGGATAATTTCCTCTAAAGAACCGGGGACTTTTTCCGATAAAAAATTATTCCAGCAAACGGCATGGTCCGGGAGGTCGCCCCATGAAAAAGAATTTCCCCGTCACCCAGATTGAAAAGGCTTTTCCAGAAAAATTCAGGTTGGTCTCCAAAACGGATCTGAAGGGCATCACCACCTATGCCAACGACGCATTCGTGGAAATGAGCGGATTCGCCAGGGAAGAGCTGGTCGGGAAGAATCACAATGTCGTGCGCCACCCGGACATGCCGCCCCAGGCCTTCAAATGGCTTTGGGACACGCTGAAAGAGGGCAAGCCCTGGCGTGGCATCGTCAAGAACCGCTGCAAGAACGGGGATCATTACTGGGTCAAGGCGCTGGTGGTTCCAATCAAGGAAAACAACCAGATAGTCGGCTACATGTCGGTGAGGAATGCCCCCACCCGGGCGGAAATCGAGGGGGCCGATGCGCTTTACAAGAAGCTCAACGAATCCGGCGCGCAAATCGGCTCGAGATTCGACAAATACAGATTCAGAAATCTGAAGCTCAAGACCAAGCTCCAGATTGTCATCCAGGGCCTGCTGCTTGCCGTTCTGCTCTCCTCCCAGCTCTGGATTTCCCACAATTTCAAGGAAAAAACCCTGTCCTCGGCCAAAGAAAAGGCGGAACAGGTCGCCAATGAAACCATAGACAGCTTCAACATGCTGATGGAAACCGGAACGATCAGCGACCCGGACAACCGGAAGCTCCTGATCGAGAAGCTCGAATCGAGCGGCGGCATCAAATCGGCTCGGATCGTGCGCGCAAAGCAAGTGGTCGACCAGTTCGGCCCAGGACTGCCCGAGGAGCATGTCAAGGACGACGTCGAGAAGCAGGCCATCGAGTCCAAGAAGCCCATTTACTCATTGTCGATGGATCCTTCCGGAGCCCCCATTTTCAGGGCGGTCACCCCCTACATCGTCAGCCACAACTTTCACCATACCGACTGCCTCAAATGCCACATGGTCCAGGTAGGGAGCGTCAACGGCGCCTCCGATATCCTGATCGATCTGAGCTCCGACTTCGCCCAGTTGCACGACATCCAGGTCAAACTGACTATCGGCCAGATCATCCTCCAGATCTTCCTCTTCTTCTTCATCGGTCGCTGCGTCGATATTTTCGTCAAGCGTCCGATAAACCAGGCGATGGGCCAGTTCGAGAAAATCATTCAGGGCGATCTCGGCGCGGACATCGACATTTCGGGCAGGGACGAAATGGGCGACCTGCTTTGCGCGATCCAGACCATGCAGGCGCATATTCAGGTGATGCTGGATGAAATGGGGCTCGCGGCCTCCCTGATCGAGGACCGCTGCAGCAGCCTCAATTCCCAGGTCGTACAGGTCGCCGAGCATTCCAAGGCCCAGCAGGACCATGTGCAGCAAATTGCAAGCACGATGGAGGAACTCAGCCAATCCGTTTCCGAAGTCGCCAATGCTGCGAACAACTCGGCTTCCGCCGCAGTCGATTCGCAAAGAATCATCGAGGACAACAACAAGAGGATGGAAGAGAGCCTTGCGGCCACCACCCGCGTCGTCGAAGCCGTGCAATCTTCGAGCAAGACCATTGTTGACCTCAAGGACGCGATACAAAAAATCGGAGACATCACCAAGGTCATCAAGGAAATCGCCGATCAGACTAACCTGCTTGCGCTGAATGCGGCCATCGAAGCTGCCAGGGCAGGGGAGCAGGGCAGAGGCTTTGCGGTCGTCGCCGACGAAGTCAGGAAACTTGCCGAAAGGACGACATCGAGTACGGTAGACATCAGCGAAATGGTCCAGAACATCTACCAGGTGACCCAGACCGTGGTGTCCTCAATGGATGAGGCAGTCACCGAAGTCGGCAAGAATATCGAACTCAGCCATGCCAATACCGAAGGGCTGAAGCAAATCCTGGAGGTGAGCAATCAGGTGACGGAAGGCGCGCAGCACATTGCCACCGCCTCGAAGGAACAGTCCCTGGCAAGCGAGGAAGTCGCCAGGAGCCTGGAACATATCACCAGCCTCGTCGAGGACAACACCAAGCTCAGCGAAGAGGCGAAGCAGGCGTCCATCCAGCTCACCAAAACGGCAGCGGAACTGCAGGCCATGGTGCAGCACTTCGAAGTGAAGCAGGGTTAGGGCAGGAAGGCCAGAATGATCCCTGCCAGGGAAAGCAGGACGAGGGAGGCCGTTGCAGCGAGACTCCCGCGAAACCCGAGGAATATCGCCGCATAAGCCGCCTTCAGGATATTGTTTGAGGAAGCCGCGATCAGGATCGCGGCTTCCATGGCCTGCAATCCCAGCCCGCCAGCTCCACCCTGCGCAAGGCTCAGCACGAAAGGATCGATGTCGGTGATCCCGACAACGCTTGCCAGCCAGTAGATTCCGGTCTTTCCGAATTCCGTGCTGACCCAGGTGGAAGCCAGTGAAATCGCCACGAACAGGAAAGCAAAAAGCAGCGCCGCGCTCAATTCCAGGGGATTTGCCTGCATGGCAAGCGCGCTTCCCTGCCCCCCCGTCTCCTTTCTGCGGTTGCAGCCCCAGGCGAGGAGCAGTCCCAGCAAGAAGAGCCCCAGAAGATAGGGCAACAGCGCAATCGCAAGGGGAAGGTTGAACACCGCCACCACGACACCCAGCCTCAGATACATCAGGGCAGTGGCAAGTACGATCCCCGAGAGAATTCCCGGCTTCGCAAAAGCGCCTTCCTTTCCCTGCTTCGCCAGGACGACCGTGGTTGCTGTGGATGAATACAATCCTCCCAGCACCGAAGCTGCAAGCAGCCCCTTTTCCGGGGAAATATAGCGCCGGATCATGTAGCTGGCATAGGACAGCGTGGAGACCACCACCACGGCAAGCCACACCTGGTGGGGCGTGATCGCGCTCAGTTTCGTGACGGGATGGTTCGGCAGCAGGGGCAGAATGATGCCTGTCAGGACGAGAAATTTCCCGCCGGTCATGATTTCCTCTGCCGGCAGCTTTTGGGCGAGGCGATGCAGGCTTTCCCGCGCGCCCAGCAGCAGCACCGCGCCGACTGCAAAGGAAACCGCGACCCAGTGCGGCTGAGTCAGCGAAATCGGGCCCAGCAGATAGGCGATCAGATTGCTGACCGGAATGATCAGCCCGCCTCCGGGCTCCGCGGCAGGCGCCCCTTCGGTCCATCTCGCATGGTAATAAGCATAAAGCCACACGCCCAGCACCAAAAGTCCCGTGCAAAATGCTGCGGCATGCACCGGCTCAAGCAGGTAAAGTCCTGCTCCGGACACTGCGAGCAGGGGGAACGTTCTGACTCCGCCCGGACGTTTTTTCGGGCTCCTGACATAGAACTCCTCGAAGGCGAGTCCGAAGAAGAAGGACAGACCCAGCACGAGAGCCAGATTTTCGGGCAAAAGCGTCAAACCTTCTCCTTTCCGATCAGCGTTTGGGGAATCTTACCCTGACCCAGAGTCCCCCGCCATTTTCACCCGAATCGAGTTCTACTCGCGCATGATGCAAATCGGCAATGCGCTTTACGATGGAAAGACCCAAGCCGCTTCCGCTCACCCTGTTGCCGAGGGTGCGGTAAAAGCGTTCGAAAACATGGCTTCTCTCTTCGGGATCGATGCCCGGCCCGTTGTCGATGACATGCAGCCAGACCGCATCGTCATCCTCCCCGATGCGAACTTCAACCTTCCCATGCTCCGGAGTATACCGGATCGCATTTCTCACCAGATTGCTCGCCAGGATGCCGACCATTTCGGCATCGCCTTTCACCAGCGCACCGCAATCCTCCTCGAAGGTGAGTTCGATTTTCTTCGCAAGCGCCTCGGCAGCGAGGTCGCTCAGCACCCGGACAATCACCTGGTGAAGAACGAACTTCGAATTCTCGACCCTGGCAAACTGGGGATCAAGCCGGGCCAATGTCAGCAATTGTTGCACAAGATGGGTTGCCCGGTCGACACCCGATATCACCTGTTCCAGCGCTTTCTTCCTCTGCCCGGTTTCGCTCGCCCGCAAGGCCACTTGCGCCTGAGTCTTGAGTGCGGCGAGCGGCGTGCGCAGTTCATGCGCAGCATCCGCCGTGAAGCGTCGCTCGTTCTCGAATGAATATTCGAGCCTGGAAAGCAAGGTATTGATCGAGTCGATGAGGGGACGCACCTCCTCGGGAACATCGGTAATGACGATGGGTTTGAGGTTTTCCACGGCGCGCTGCTTCACTTCGTCGGACACCCAGTTGACCGGCTTCAAGCCGCGCTCGATGCTGAACCAGATCAACGGGGCAACAAGGGGTATCGCCAACAGAAAAGGAACGAGCAGGCTGAGCGCAATCTTGCCGGCCAATTCGTTGCGAATCTCGTGCAGCTGTCCTACCTGTATCTGCAGGGTGTGGTCTCTATTCCAGTGGGAAAATACCCGCCATTTTTTCCCTTCGATGAGGCTGTTGCTGAAGCCTTCCGAATGCTCGGACAGACTGCGCTCGGGGGTAGTTGCTGAACGCAGCAGAAGATTGCCTTCCCTGTCCCTGATCTGGAACGCGATCTTTCTTTCGTATTCGAGCGTGGGGTGGTCGCTGTCGGAGACGACGCTCGGGCGTTCTGAAATCCCGGTGCTCGCCTGATCCAGCAGCACCCTGGCGGATTCCGCAAGCTGGGCATCGAAAAGCTCGTCAGCCTCATGATGCGAATTGACGTAGGCGAGCAGGGAAACGATCAGCAGAAACAATCCGCTGGAAGAAAGCAGCAGTCTGAGGAGCCGCCCCCTGAGCGAATTTCCGGTGAAGGAGAGATGGAATGCATCGACCCATTTCAGCCAGGTCGAAACGGAAAAGCTTTCAGGCACCCTCAATCCTTTTGAATGACATAACCCACGCCCCTGATGGTTTTGATCAGCTTGGCGCCAAGCTTCCTTCTGAGATGGTGGATATGCACTTCGAGGGCATTGCTTTCGACTTCCTCGTTCCAGCCGTACAGGCTTTGCTCCAGGCGGTCACGGGAAAGCACGATGCCTGAATTCTCAAGCAATTCCCGCAGCACAGCGAATTCTCTCGGAGAAAGAGCGACTTCCTCGTCATCGAGCGTCACTTTGTGCGCAGCGGGGTCGAGTGTGATGTTCTCGTGCACGAGGAGGGGCTCAGCGCGCCCCATCTTCCGTCTCGTCAATGCGCGGATTCGCGCCGCCAACTCGTCGAGGTCGAAAGGCTTGATGACATAATCGTCCGCGCCGCAATCGAGTCCCAGTATCCTGTCGGCGACCGTGTCGCGGGCTGTCAGAATGATCACCGGAAGCGCCATTCCGCGGCTCCTGATCAGCTTCAGCAGATCTATTCCGGAAAGCCTGGGAAGGCCCAGATCCAGAATCATCAGTCCGTAACCTTCCGTTTCCAGGGCGGACAGCGCCTCCTTGCCGTCCTTGACCCAGTCCACCGTGAAGCGCTCCTGGACGAGTCCCTCCCTGACGCCGTCGCCCAAAGCCTCATCGTCTTCGACCAGGAGAATTCTCATGGGATCATCTGCTTTCTTCCGCTTTCTTCAAATCGGTCTGAATCTCTGCCCTGCGCCCGGCATCCGCCACTTCGCGCCCCGGCCTGGGAGGAGCCGCCAGCGCTTTCTTGAGGTAGCTGATCGCGGCAGCGTAATTGCCGTCGGTTAGCATCAGATCCCCGTAGAAATAATTGGCATCTATTCCGCCCGGATTCATCTTCAGGGCCTTTTCCAGGTATTCCTTGGCCTTCTTGTGGTCCCCGAAACCGATCGGCCAGCCCGGCACCTTATAATAGAGCGAGCCGAGGGTAGTGTAAATGGAGCCATCCAACGCATTGGGATTGATTTTTTCCGCAGCAAGCAGCAGATTCCTCGCATCCTTGGCAAGCCCGAGCGCACTGAAACCGCCCTTCACCTTGGCTTCGGAGGCCAGCACGATCGCCTGCCAAACCAGCGGCTCGGCATTTTGAGGGTAACGCTGCGAAACATCCTGCGCCATTCCTGCGAGCGTTTCGAAAGCCGATTCCCGCCTGTCTTCGGGCGTTTTGTAATTGACTATGGCCCATTCGTGCTGCAACCGCACGATTGCCTCATCGAGCCCCTGATCCGCATGGGCATTCACTGCAGCAGCCGCTGCAAACAAAAGTGCAAATTTCAGACGCTTCATTTCGCTGCTTCCTCAATCCAAAGTTAACGTTTCAACAATCCCCTTGCAATTCTGTTGTTCCTTTTCAATGCATTGTCGACAAGGCGCGGAAAAAGCCCGTTGAGCCTCGCAAAAAATCTCTCCGGCCAGCCGATGTAACATTCCCCGGCATCCTTCTCGATCGCTGTGGCAATCGCCGCTGCGACATCCTCCGGCTCGTCCATGGCGATTCCCGTTTCCAGGTTCAATGCCACCACGGCATCGGTATTGAGGGAAGTCTTGGTCGCCCTGGGTGCGACATAAGTCACGCCGATGCAGGTATGATCAAGTTCCCGCCTCAGCGCTTCCGAAAACCCGCGCATCGCGAACTTGGTCGCAGAATAGACCGAAAAGTGCCCGAATCCGATGGCGCCGAAAGTCGATCCCACATTGACGATCTTTCCGCTGTTTCGGCTCAAAAGATGCGGCAGCACTGCGCGAGCGAGCAGCATTGGCCCCGTGACATTGGTCTTGACGAGGTTTTCGATGTCCTGGGGATTCTGGATCGAGAACTCGCAAAAACTCATGACTCCCGCATTGTTGACCAGGATGTCTATGCCGCCGAGATTGCGGATTGCCTCGTCGACGACCTCCCCCTGCCCATCCGCGCGCGAAATGTCGAAAACGACAGGATAAGCCTTGCCGTCATTTTTCCGGATTTCGCTGGCCAGCTCTTGCAGCCTGGCTTCGTTCCTGCCAACCAGAGCAAGGCTCGCCCCCTTGCCGGCCAGCTTGAGCGCGAGGCTCCTGCCAATGCCGCTTCCCGCTCCGGTGAGCAGAATCCGGCTACCCTGCAGTTCCATCTCCCCTCCCATTCTGCAGCTTCCTGAAAATATCGGCGTAAAGCCTGTAGAACATCCTAGCGCAATGCACCACGGCCTCCCTGTCGGAAAGCTCGCTCAGTCCGTTCACCAGCCTTTCGTAAAAAGCAGTGTGCCCAACGTCGAGCGCGCCGTGGGAGGTCAGGTAACTGAACGCGGCATCCGGCAGTTTCAGGCTTTCCTTGATCGCGCAGGCCGCCCGGGATGCGATCTGCACGCTGGTTCCTTCCAGCACCAGCACCATGCCCAGAAAGCCGACCGGATTTCCCCGCGCTATCGTATCATAGGCATACGCCACCATGAGTTCCGTCTCGGGGCTGGGAGTCCCGCACCTCACAGCATCCGGATTTTTGCCGCATGCCGCGATGTCGTTCAGAATCCATTCATGATGCCCGATTTCTTCTCCGACGTACTGCGCCATTCCGGTTCTCAGCCATTCGAGCCGCTCCGGCATCCTGGCGCCGCAGGCCATCAGGAGAGGCAGGGTGTGCTTGACGTGATGATAGGCTTCGGTGAGAAAAGCGACATAGGTTTCCAGCGAGATTCTCCCTGCCGCCCCTGCGCCGATGATCGGCAGGCTCAGAAGCTCATCGCGTGCTCCGGCCGTTCTGGCCAGCAGTTCCTCATAGAACCTCACAATGCTCCCCCTCGTAAAGCGCTTCTATTCTTTCCCGATACAGCGGCCATATCGCATCGCGCTTCAGCCTCCCGTTGGCTGTCATCTGGCCGTTTTCGGGCAGAAACGGCATATCGCTGACAAGCCATTTTCCTATCCTGGCATAATCGGGAAGGATTTCATTGGCCTGCCCGACAGCATCTTCCACCAACTCAGAATCCCTGGGCACGATCACCGCCACACTCCACGGCCTTCCCTCGCCGAAAACGGCCGCCTGCAAAATCGCGGGGTGAACCGTCAATTCCCTTTCCACCCATTCGGGAGCGACATTTCGCCCGAAGGAAGTGATGAAAATGTTTTTCTTCCTTCCCGTCAAATGCAGAAAGCCATCCCCATCCAGATAACCGGTATCCCCTGTGGGCCAATATTCGTTCCGATTTGCAGCATCCCCCTGGCAATAGCCGAGCATGAGCGCCCCCTTCACCAGCATCTCGCCATCTTCTGCGAATTTCAGGTCGACGTGAGGAAGCGGCTTGCCGACGCTGCCGATTTTGTGGCTGGCCTTCGTATTGAGGCTCACCACGGAGGCGCATTCCGAAAGCCCGTAGCCTTCGAATACGGGAAAACCCAGCTCGACGGCTTTTTCGAGCAGCCGCATGGACACTGGCGCCCCTCCCACTGCCAGGAAGCGAAAGTCTGGCAAAGGCTGCTCCAGTGCAACGAGCCCCCCCAGCAGCTGGGGCGTCAGGATGGCGCAGCTCGCGCGAAATCGTTCGAATGCCCGCGCCATTTTCGCAGGATCGAGCTTCGCCGCCCCGCCGAGTCCGACCTGGCCCAGGGGGGGCAGATAGCAGGTGGCGCCGGCAAGCAGCGAAACATAAAGCGCGCCGATGTTCTCCAGGAGGGTGGGCAGCGGAAGTACACTCAGGTAACGGTCGCTGCTGCTCGCGCGGGACGCTTCCAGCAATGACTTCGCAACCTTTTCCATCGAAAGGATGTCGAGGCAAACCCCCTTGGGATTGCCCGTGGTCCCGGAAGTATAGGTGATCTTGGCCGTGCCGGAAGGCGCTTTCGAGCTTGCGCCAATGCAGCGGAGCTCCGTGTAATTGCCGAAGAAATGCCTGCGCTCGATAAGCTGTCCTGTGCTGCCCCCCAGAAGTTCCCTGAAAAACTCGGGCCTGTCGGTCAGAACCGTGTCGATGCCTGCATCCCGGATCACATGGGAAAGCTGGGCAGTGCTGAAGAAGCCCGGGAGGGGAACGCAGACCAGCCTTGCATTCAATATCGCCAGATCGAGCACTCCCCACAGGGGAGAATTGTCCATTGCGATTCCGATGGTCTTCGCCCCGGAAGTGCGCAACTGAACGCTGATCTCTTCAACAGCCATGATGAGTTCGCGGTAGGTGAAGCTGCGTTCGCCATCGGAGAGGGCCATCCCTTCGTGATGGGCAATTTCGTCGAGCATCAAGGCAGCGGCTCCAGCAGTCTCAGGTTTTCAAGCAGCAGGGGATAATTCTCCGGCACATTCCCGACCATGACATGGGGGTTCTTGCCGTAATAGGAACCCCAGCCGGCCTGGCATTCCAAGGGAAGTTTCGTTCTGTCCGCAGGACAGATAGAAGTCAGTTCGATGCCCAGCTTGGTAAAAGCATTGCGCAATCCCGGAATGGCCGTGAAAGCCACCCAGTGCACGCCGATTTCGTGAAGATGAGCGGTCAGTACCGCAATCAAGTGCCTTCCCATCCCGGGGCGAAAACCCGCGAGATTGCCGACTTCGACAATGTCCTCTCTCCCGATTCTCCTGCCTGTCTTCGCTGCCAGAATCCTGTCGACAGGCTGGTCCAGATAAGCTTCGAGAAAAAGCCGTTCCGCGCCTGCGCTGCGCAGGCCGCATACTGCAAGCAATTCGCCATTGGCGTCCCTGAGGCTCATCAACTGAGGCATGAAATGATGCACATGAGCGCCGTAAGCCAGCCTAAATGAATCGTAGACGAAATACTCCAGTTCCCGCCTGTCGTTCGCTTCTGGACCCGAGAAGCTGATATGAAAGCGTCTGCGGTAGGCTTGCCCGGGTTCAATCACGGGATCGCCCCTTCGCAAACCCTCGAACTGCAGCAAGGCTGTAGACATCGCATAGTCTCCCTCTGGAACGCATACCGGGGAGTAGCTTATGCAACTTATCTTAAGGGTTGCTTACTTCCGGGCAAAGCGCCTCTCACCAGAGGCAGCGGTAACAGGGGAAGGAAGCACCGCCCTCCGAACGGAGGGCGGCTACATGAAAGCGGCTAGGCGGCTTTTCTCAGCATCGGGTTGATGCGCATCACCGCAGCCTCGCGGAAGCTGTACCAGACCTTCTTTTCATAATCATAAAGCTGGCAGCGCTTGAAAATACCGACCACCGTGGAGAAGCGGAAGCGGTATTCATGGAAATACTGGCCGTATTCGCGCTTGAGATCGCGATAGGCTTTCTTCAGATGATAGAAGGGAATCCTGTTGTCCACATGGTGCGGGATATGGATCATGATGTTGTGGATCAGCATTTCGCTCAGGGCCGAGCAGCGCACGATCGTGCTGCAATAGACCTGCCCGATCGTGTTGCTCCATTCCTGACGCTGATCGAAGTAGGGAATGTCGGGATGGGTATGGTGCAGAAACACGAACAGCGCGATGAAATAGTTGAACACCAGAAAAGGCAGAATCACTGCGGCAATCACGCCCAACACCCCGCCCGCATGCTGGTAGGCCAAGACGGAATAGGCAACGAAGAAGGCCAGAGTGAACGCCTTGGAGAGCGAGAACATGTGCCTGTCGCGCAAATTCGGATCGGGCTTGAAGCGCACCATCCCTGCCCACCAGACGCGCAGCAGATAATGCAGCGCACAGGTATAGGGGCTGCGCTCAAGGCGATAGACGAAGCGCTGCAAGGGCGATTTCGCGGCATATTCCGCAGGCGTCAGGGGGCGCCAGATCCAGTCTATCGGCGTAAAGGAAGTGAAACCGTGATGCACCTTGTTGTGCCCGTAGGACCACAGCCGGTACATGTTGAAAGAGGGCAGCATGAAGACCGTTCCCAGGAATTCGGCGACGCGCTTGCTCTTGAAAAGGGTGCCATGGGCTGCATCATGCGCCCAGACGAACATGAATGCGACGGTGCATCCGGCCAGAAGGCCGAAAAAAAGCTTGAAGGCGGCATTCTGGCTGAGAAAAACCCCGGTTATCGCGCCGAGATAGAGCGCGAGATCGAATGCGTACCAGAACAGCGCGCGAAAAGTCGAGCGCTTGTAGCATTCCGGAGAAATCGCCTGCCGCACGGTCTGCAGCTTGACATCGCGCAATTCCCTGAAGGATGGACGGTCCATGTGTTTCCTCGAAAAACTTTTAGAGTTACGGAGAGCCGAGATAATAATCGAATCTTATCACGAATTCGAGCATTTCTTTTGATCTGGATCAAATCGAAAAAAATGCCGCCCTGTAGAATTGTCTTCGCCGCAGCTACAAAAAATAGAGCGACAAAAGCTTGTTCAAACCAAATAAATCAGGAGTCGAAATTATGAAGAAACTTACAGGAGTAGGGGCAATCGCCTGCATGCTGGCCGCAACCGGCGCTCACGCAGTCACCAACATCGACGGCCAGAATGGCGGAGGCCTGGTTCCCTGGGCGCTCTTGTCCTCTGGCCCGAACGTGGCGATCACCCACATCGCCACCCAAGCACTGGATATCAACAGCCTGGCCGTCAACACCAGCTTCGCCAACCGGGTCGAAGTCTCCTGGGCGCACAACATGCTGAATGACAACGCTGCAGTCCTCAATACCGGCGCTCTTGCCGGCAGCAACACCGACAATGTCGACAATTTCGGCATCAAGGTAAAGTTGAACGACATGGGCGACACCATGCCCCAGTTCGCTCTCGGCGCAGTTTACAAGAAAGCCTCGGGCAATCTGGCTGATACCCTCAATACCGCGCTGGGCGTCAACACGAGCAGCACCGATGTCTACGGCGTCGCCAGCAAGATGGTCAACATGGCGGGAACCAACGTGCTGCTGAACGGCGTGCTGCGCGCAACCAAGGGCAACGCTCTGGGCCTGCTCGGATTCGGCGGCGGAAATACCGTCGGTGCCAGCACCGGCTACAAGATCGAGCCTGAACTGTCTGCCGAAGTTTTCGCGGCATCCAATGTCGTGGTCGGTGCAGAATACCGCAGACAGCCTAACTATGCAGTTGCAGGCACTACCCAAGCGACATACCTGAATCAGAACTCCATGTACGACTTCCATGTCGCCTACATCGCCAGCAAGAACTTCACCCTGACTGCAGCCTATGTCAATCTGGGCACGATAGCCCAGGTAGCGAATGGACAAACCAGGCAGAACGGCATGTTCCTGCAGGGACAGGTGAACTTCTAAGCAAGCATTTCTTGAGTTGCTCCGTTCCACGCCATCCTCCGCTTCGAGCCATAGCGGAGATGGCGTGTTTTTTTAGTGCATGTGCGGCGCGATGAAGAAATAGAAAATCACGGCCGCAACGATATTGAACACGATAATCGCAGCGAAAACCTGCAGCCCCATGACCAAATAATTCGGCCCCGGCTGCTTCACCTGAACTTCCTCCTTTTCAACCATTTTCCCTCCGTGGGTATCATTCTTACGGATTATAACCCAGCAGCTTTTGTCAGCAAGCCTCCCTCACGGTAAAATGAATCCATTGCCCACAGGAATGCATTCATGACCCACCCCGCTTTCGAATGGCTGAGATCAGAGAAGATCGACTCGCTCAACCTCACCGTGGAAGAGTACCGGCACAAGACAACCGGCGCACAGCATTTTCATCTTGCCGCGGACAATCCCGAAAATGTCTTTTTCGTCGCCCTGCGCACCGTGCCCCGCGATTCGACAGGCGTGGCACATATCCTGGAGCATACCGCGCTTTGCGGCAGCGAACGCTATCCGGTGCGCGATCCCTTTTTCATGATGATCAGGCGCTCGCTCAACACCTTCATGAACGCCTTTACTTCCAGCGACTGGACAGCCTATCCGTTTGCCAGCAAGAACAGGAAGGATTTCAGGAATCTGATGGAGGTCTATCTCGACGCGGTGTTCTTCTCCCGGCTCGACGAACTCGATTTTGCCCAGGAAGGGCACAGGGTCGAATTCGAGAACCCCGGGGATTCCGCGAGCGACCTCGTCTTCAAGGGCGTCGTCTACAACGAGATGAAAGGGGCGATGAGCTCTCCTGTCAATGCCCTGTGGCATACGCTGTGCAAATATCTCTTCCCGACTTCGACCTACCATTACAACAGCGGCGGCGATCCGGAATCGATACCGGATCTGAGTCACGATGCACTCAAGCGCTTCTACCATACTCATTACCATCCTTCGAACTCGGTCTTCATGACCTATGGCGATATCCCGGCATTCGAGCACCACAAGGTCATCAACGAGCAGGCGCTTTGCCGTTTCCAGAAACTGGATGAAAGAATCGAGGTGGAAGACGAGAAGCGCTATTTTTCGCCCGTTCTTGTCGAGGAAAGCTATGCGCTGGATGAGACGACGGGAAAAACGCACATCGTCCTGGGATGGCTTCTGGGCAGAAGCACCGACCTCAAGTCTCTGCTCAAGGCGCACCTCCTGTCCAGCGTGCTGCTGGAAAACGGCGCATCCCCGCTGCGCCATGCGCTTGAAACCACGGACCTGGGCGCAGCGCCGTCCCCCCTTTGCGGGCTTGAAGACTCCAACCGCGAAATCAGCTTCATCTGCGGCCTCGAAGGATCGGAACCCGAACATGCCGAGGCTACCGAAAAACTCGTTATCGGCGTGCTGAAAGAAGTGGCCGAAGAGGGTGTACCGTTCGAGAGCATCGAAGCCGCATTGCACCAGATCGAACTTTCCCAGCGCGAAATCAGCGGAGACGGCCACCCATACGGGCTGCAACTGATCCTGCATGCCCTTCCCCAGGCGATACACCGGGGAGATCCGGTATCCGCCCTCGACATCGACCCCGTGCTCGAAGCACTGCGCACTGAAATCAAGGATCCCGACTTCGTCAAAAATCTTGTCAGGGACTTGCTGCTTGAGAATGAACATAGGGTTCGCCTGACCCTGAGGCCCGATGCGAAGCTCGGCGAGAAGCGCGCCGCTGGCGAAAAGGCGCGTCTTGCCGCGATCAAGTCGGGCATGTCGGCATCCGAAAAATCCGCCGTGATCGAACGCGCGGAAAAACTCGCAGCGCGCCAGGCCCGCCAGGACGACCCTGAGATCCTGCCCAAGGTAGGATTGGAGGATATTCCTTCTCGGATCAGCATTCCCTCCGGATCGCAGGAAAAAGTGGGCAGCCTTCCGGCAACCTTCTTCGATCAGGGGACGAACGGGCTCGTCTACCAGCAGATCGTGGCCGAGCTCCCCGATCTCGACGAAGCCTCTCTGAATCTTCTGCCCTATTACACTTCCTGCCTGACCGAACTCGGCTGCGGCGGAAGGGATTATCTCGAAACCCAGGCATTGCAATCCGCCGTCACAGGGGGGATCCACGCCTATACCTCGGTCCGGGGAAAAGTCGATGACGAGCAGGACGTCAGGGGCTACTTCATTCTTTCCGGCAAGGCCCTCTCCAGGAATCTCGACAAGCTCTCGTCATTGATGCAGGAGACGCTGGATGCGGCTCGCTTCGACGAAACCGGGCGCATCCGGGAGATCATCGCCCAGGAAAGGGCGAGCCGGGAGCAAAGCGTCACGGGGCACGGGCATTCTCTCGCCATGGCAGCTGCCGCGAGCAAAATGAGCCCTGCAGCCATAATCGCGCACAGGCTGGGCGGCCTCTCGGGGATCCAGTCCGTCAAGGCGCTCGACGACGAGTTGGATCAGCCGGACAGGATAGCAGAAGTCGCAGTCCGTTTCGGGCGTATCCACGAAGCCATCATGAAGGCGCCGAGGCAGTTTCTCGTCATCGGGGAAGCCGAAAAAAGGCAGGCGCTCAGGAAGGATCTGGAATCGCGCTGGAAAGAGACGCCATCTTCGGAAAATTTCTCGCCTTTCTCCCCCCCGGCCGTAAGAGAAAAAACCCGGCAGCTCTGGATTGCCAGCACCCAGGTCAATTTCTGCGCCAAGGCCTATCCGACCGTGCCGAGCGAACATCACGACGCACCTGCGCTCGCGGTGCTCGGCGGCTTCCTGAGAAACGGCTTCCTGCACCGCGCCATCAGGGAGCAGGGCGGCGCCTATGGCGGGGGAGCGGGGCAGGATTCGGATATCGCCGCCTTCCGCTTCTATTCCTACCGCGATCCGCGTCTGGAAGAGACGCTCGCGGATTTCGACAGGTCGATAGAATGGCTGCTCTCCGAAAAGCACGAATGGCGCCAGGTCGAGGAAGCCATCCTCGGCGTCATCGGCAGCATAGACAAGCCGGGCTCCCCCGCGGGAGAAGCCAAGCAGGCCTTCCACAGCGCACTGTTCGGCAGGACGCCCGAGCAGCGCCAGAATTTTCGCGAGCGCGTTCTGAGAGTCACCCTGACAGACCTCGTCGAAGCGGGCAGGACTTACCTCGTTCCCGAAAAAGCCAGCATCGCGGTCATCACCAACCAGGCGAACCTGGATGCCACGGGGGATCTGGGGATGGAGGTGTTCAGGCTGTAAGCTGCCTTCCCCAGGCTTCGAGTTCGCCCAGAATGACCGGGTTTCCGGAATCCCGAATCAAGGTTTCGATTTTTTCGAAATAGGCGGGAGCCGCCTCGTTCAGACGGCTTTTGCGATAGCTTTCCCAACGCATTCTTTCCTGGGCATCGAGGGTGCCCGGATAATTTCTCGCCCGGTAGCGGAAAAGCATCTCGGGAAGACGGGCATCTTCGAATTCCAGGTCCAGACTTGCCAGTTTTTCCGGAGAAGCCGAGCGGATGATTTCCATTTTCGCCCGGTCGGCATTGGAAAAGAAGCCCCCGCTGTAGAGGGCGAGATCGGGGTCCCACTGCGCTTCCCTTTCCCTGTTCCCGAAAACTTCCCCCATCTTCTCTTCCAGAGCTTCAGCCTGCCTGATCCTGTCGGCATGCCGATGGCTCTTTTCGATGTCGATGTTCAGTCTCGCAGCAATTTCAGGGGTGAGCAGCTTTTCAGTCGCGACGATCGGGCATTTGTTGACGTGAATGGTCTTGAGGGGAATCCGCTCCACATCCAGCTGGTCCCTGGGAGTGAACAGCCGTCTTCTGATTTCGTTCGCATCGAACCCCAAGAGATCGGACGGGTCGTGCCTCAAGTCAAAAACCACGACCTCGTTCCTGTTGACGGGGTGCGAAGCGATCGGCAGGACGAGGGCCGTGCAGCCGTATTCCGACGGATACATGGAAGAAACATGGACGACTGGAGCGCGCAGCGCAAGCAGCCCCGCAACGAGCTTCTTGTCGCGATAACGGTAAACGTAATCGTAGAGCTTCGGCTGCTTCTGCTTCACCAGATGCGCGAGCGAAATCGTCGCTTTCACGTCGGACAAGGCGTCATGCGCAGCTTCGTGGGCAATTCCGTTGGCAGAGGTCAATTCCTCCAGCCTGAAGCTCGGCCTGCCGTCGGAGTCCACCGGCCACACCAGCCCTTCCGGCCTGAAAGCGCGAACCAGGCGCATCATGTCGATGATGTCCCATCGCGAGCAGCCGTTCTGCCACTCCCGGGCATAGGGATCGAAGAAATTCCTGTAGAGCAGATGGCGCGTGAACTCGTCGTCGAAGCGGATGCTGTTGTAGCCCACCCCGCAGGTGCCGGGCTGGGCGAGTTCCTTTTCGATTCTCGCGGCAAATTCGGCTTCGATGATCCCGCGCTCGAATGCCTTTTGCGGAGTGATGCCCGTGACGAAACAGGACTCAGGCTGCGGCAGCATGTCGTCAGACGGCCTGCAGTAGATGACGAGCGGCTCGCCAATGATGTTCAGTGCTTCGTCGGTGCGGATTCCGGCGAACTGCGCGGGCCTGTCCCGCGCCGGATCGATGCCGAACGTTTCGTAGTCGTGCCAGTAAAGCGACATTACCCGAGGTTGAACATGTTCTTCACCGTGTCGTGTCCCATCCTCTTGTGCACGAATGCCGCGGCGAGATGGCCCCACCAATAGGCCCATGCAAAGTTGGCAATGAAGCCGTGGACATCATGAACGAGTTCAGCCATGTCGTTTTTCGATCCGTCCTCGGGCAGGATGAAAAACAGGACGGCTCCGGTGAGCGCCATGCCCGTCACCGCAAGGAAGCCCAGGCCATGCATGAACCCCGGCAGCCCGCCCCTGCCCCCGCCTTCCGGAAGCTTCATGCTTTTCAATTGGCGCAAGTCATTCATCACAGAGGCGCGCCCCTCGGCTCCCCAGGGAAAGAGCGTCTTGATGCTGCTGTTGTCGCTAGAACTGACGCTCCATATCCAGTGCGCCAGGATGATGAGCACGGCCAGCATTCCCACCCATTCATGGATTTCGAAGGACAGCGATTCGAGCGCGCTGCGCTTTTCTCCCGCTTCGGGAGCCGCCATTATCAGGCTGATCAGGAGCTGAAAACTCACCGCAATCGCCATGCCGAAATGCAAAAACCGGGTCTGCCTCGCCCAAACTGTCGATTCAGTCACGCTCTTCTCCTGTCACGGTTTTGAATATCCGGGAAGCATTATAACGCCCGCGAGTTAGAAGATTCTTAAACTACCTGTCACAATTTGATTTTATCATGCTGATAAACTAGTCTTTGATGGTCCAAAGATCAACCTCCGGAGAACATTATGGAAAAAGCTGGAACAACGAGCGAAACACCGAAACGGAAGACGGCTTCGAAAAGCGCCGCAGAACCGAAGAGAACTGCCAGAGCCAGGAAGCCCGCTGCAATCAGCGCCGAAATGCGCCGCAAGATGATCGCCGACGCCGCCTATTTCCGGGCGGAAAAGCACGGCTCCGCCAGCGACGATGTCGCACACTGGCTGGCCGCAGAAGCGGAAATCGACGCCATGCTCAAGAAGGGCGGCACTTCAAGCTAATCCGCCCAGAAGGCGCTTCAAGCCGTCCGTATCCTTGAGTTCGATCAGCTTCTTCTGCACCCCGATCAGCCCCTCTTCCTGGAACCTGGAGAAAATGCGGCTGACCGTTTCCAGCTTGAGCCCGAGGTAGCTGCCGAGCTCCTCCCGCGTCATCCTCAGCTGGAAACTCGCCGCAGAATAGCCTCTCGCCGAAAAGCGCTGGGAAAGATTGAGCAGAAATGCCGCAAGGCGCTCCTCGGCCCGCATTTTGCCCAGCATCAGCATGATTTCGTGATCGAATGCGATTTCCCGGCTCATGATCTTGTGCAGATTCTGATGGAGAACAGGCATGATCATGCTGAGATCGGACAGCTTCTCGAAAGGGATCTCGCAGATTTCGCTGGTTTCCAGAGCCACCGCATCGCAAACATGGGCTTCCGTGCTGATTGCATCCAGCCCCATGATGTCCCCCATCATGTGGAAACCGGTCACATGCTCCCTGCCGTCGTCATGAAGCACCGAGGTTTTGAAGAAACCGCCTCTTATGGCATAAATCGCGGTAAATTCCGAACCGGTCCGGTAAAGATGTTCCCCCCGCCTCACCAGTCGCTTGCTTCCGGCCAATGCATCGAGTTGCTGCAATTCGTCCGGGCCGAAACCGATGGGCAGGCAAAGCTCTCTCAGACTGCAAAGCGAGCAGACAACCTTGAGCTGATTCAGGACATTGCGCTCTTTCTGGATCGGTTCAGTCATGTTCATGGTCAAATATGACACGGATTATGATTTAGATCAAATCGTTTCGTTATACAATCGTTCATAATGATGAGTTTCCCTTACATCACCCTTACACAGCAGGAGCAACCATGCAATTCGGCGAAGCACTCCCGCCACTCGAAGTGGACATCGACCTGATCAGGAGGCTGGACAGGAACGGCCCGCGCTACACGTCCTACCCTACAGCAGACCGGTTCGTCAAAACCTTCACGGCAGGCGACTACAGGGCATGGGTGAAAAAGCGCGACAAAACCAATCCCCTTTCGATCTACGTCCACCTGCCTTTCTGCAACACGGTCTGCTATTACTGCGCCTGCAACAAGGTGATCACCAAGGACAAGTCCAAGGCTGCGGAATACCTGGGCTACCTCTTCAGGGAAATCGAAATGCAGGGCGAGCTTCTCGGAAAAACCTCTCCCGTGGAACAGCTGCACTGGGGTGGCGGTACGCCAACTTTCCTGTCCGATGAAGAAATGTCCGCCCTCATGGGAAAAATCGGCGAGCACTTCAGGCTGGTTGACGACGGCGAATATTCGATCGAGATCGACCCGCGCAAGGTGAACGACGCAACCATCACCACCCTGGCAAAAATCGGTTTCAACAGAATCAGTCTGGGTGTCCAGGATTTCGATCCGAAGGTCCAGCTCGCGGTCAACCGGATCCAGACCGAGGAAGAAACCTTGCGCGTCATTCATGCGGCAAGGCGCGAAGGCTTCAAGTCGGTCAGCATCGACCTCATCTATGGGCTTCCCATGCAGAGCGTTCAGGGATTCCTGAGAACGCTGGACAAAGTGATCGAGGCTGCCCCGGACAGGATTTCGATCTACAATTATGCGCACCTCCCCCTCGTCTTCAAGCCGCAACGGCGCATCGAGGAGAAGGATCTGCCCGCCCCCAAGGAGAAGCTCGAGATACTGGATCAGACGATCAGGCGGCTCACTTCCGCGGGCTTCCTTTACATCGGCATGGATCATTTCGCAAAACCCTCGGACGAACTCGCGATCGCGCAGCGCAAAGGCATGCTGCATCGCAATTTCCAGGGTTATTCGACCCACGCCGACTGCGATCTGCTTGCGCTCGGGGTGAGTGCGATAGGCAAGATCGGCCCCACCTACAGCCAGAATTTCAGGTCTCTTGAAGACTATTACGAGCACATCGGCAAGGGCGAGCTGCCCATCATGCGCGGCCTCGTGCTGAGTTCGGACGATCTGCTGCGCCGGGACATCATCCAGGCCCTGATGTGCCACTTCGCGCTGTCCAAGGCGGATCTCGAAGCGAAGCATGCCATCCGTTTCGACGAATACTTCAAAGAAGAGCTGTCGATCCTGAAAGATCTCGCCGGAGAAGGCCTCGTCGAACTCGGCGATGACGCCATCCGGGTAAGCCCGAAGGGACGCCTGCTGATCCGCAACATCTGCATGGTTTTCGACCGGTATCTCGCGCTCGATGAAAATCAGGTCAAGTATTCCAAGGTAATCTGATCCGCATGGGCATCCAGTGGTATCCGGGACACATGAACAAGGCAAGGCGGGAGCTCGCGAGCGCCATGCCTTCCATCGACGCCGTCATCGAGATGCTGGATGCGAGACTCCCGCATTCGAGCGAAAACCCACTGATTGCCTCGATCAGGAAGGACAAGCCCTGCCTGAGGATATTGAATAAAAGCGACCTTGCCGACCCGGCAGTCACTTCGCTGTGGATTTCGAAGATGGCAAGCGAGGCAGGAATGGCTGCAGTGGCGCTTTCGATGAAGCAGCCCGGCGGCGCCAAAGCCATCCCCGCGCTGTGCAAAAAGCTCGCCCCGCATCGCGGTACCGTTCTGAAACCGCTGCGGATCCTGATCGCGGGCATCCCGAACGTGGGGAAATCGACCCTGATCAACGCCCTCTCCGGGAAAAAGGCGGCGAAGGTCGCGGACGAAGCGGCAGTCACGAAAATGCAACAGCAATTCGAAATCGAAAAGGGCGTCCTGCTCATCGACACCCCGGGCATCACCTGGCCGAAATTCGAGAATGAGATCTGCGGGTACAATCTTGCCGCAACCGGCGCGATAGGAAAGAATGCGATGGACCCCGTCGAAGTGGCGAAATTCGCAGCCAGCTATGTGCTGCTGAACTACCCCGGCCTTTTGCGCGAGCGCTACGGACTCGCAACCTTGCCGCAGGAGGGCGCCCAGCTTGTCGAACAGATCGGCCGCCGTCGCGGCTGCCTGAAACCGGGCGGCTCGGTCGACATGGAAAAGGCTGCGGGCATTTTCTTGACCGAATTGCGCAGCGGGAAGATCGGCCGCATCAGCCTCGAAAAACCGGAAAGCGCCTGACATGTCCAACCCGAAAACCATCTGCCTGAAGGATTATACGCCCCCGCCTTTCCTGATCGATCAGATCGATCTGCGCTTCGATATCCACGACAGCCATACCCGGGTCGATTCGCGGATGCTGGTATCGAGAAATGGTGCGAATCCGCAAGGCGCCCTGCGGCTCTGCGGCATCGAGCTCGAACTCATCGAAATCGCGCTGAACGGCCACCCCCTCCCTCCGGAGGGCTATGCTTGCGACGAGGAAGGGCTCACGATCCATGAGGTTCCCGAAGAATTCACCCTCGAAATTGCCACCCTCATCCACCCCGAATCGAACACTTCGCTGATGGGGCTCTACCGCTCGCACCATAATTTCTACACCCAGTGCGAAGCCGAAGGCTTCAGGAAGATCACCTATTTTCCGGACCGCCCAGATGTCATGTCGCGCTATTCGACGACGATCATTGCGAGCCGGAGCCAATGCCCGGTTCTGCTTTCCAACGGCAATCTGGTCGGCGAAGGCATTTACGACAAGCACCGCCACTGGGCAAAATGGGTCGACCCCTACCGCAAGCCCTCCTATCTTTTCGCTCTGGTCGCCGGAAACCTGGAGAAATTCGAAGACGAATATGTCACCCTGCAAAAGCGCCGCGTCCTGCTGCAGATTTTCACCGAACCAGGCAATCTGCACAAATGCTATCACGCCATGGCTTCCCTCAAGCATGCGATGGAATGGGACGAGAAGCACTTCGGCCTTTCCTATGACCTTGACAGGTACATGATCGTCGCCGTTTCGGACTTCAACATGGGCGCCATGGAAAACAAGGGCCTCAACATATTCAATTCGAAGTACGTGCTCGCTACCGAAGAAACCGCAACCGATGCCGATTTCGAGGCGATCGAAGGCGTGATTGGACACGAATATTTCCACAACTGGACGGGAAACCGCGTCACCTGCCGCGACTGGTTCCAGCTCTCCCTGAAAGAGGGGCTGACGGTATTCCGGGACCAGGAATTCTCCGCCGACATGACCTCCAGGGCGGTCAAGCGCATCCGCGACGTGCGTAGCCTGAGAGCCCACCAGTTCACCGAAGACGCAGGCCCCATGGCGCATCCGGTGCGGCCGGAATCCTATATCGAGATCAGCAACTTCTACACTGCTACCGTCTATTCGAAAGGCGCAGAAGTGGTCAGGATGATCCGGACGATTCTCGGCAAGGCGGGCTTCAGGCGCGGCATGGACGAATACTTCAGGCGTTTTGACGGCATGGCGGTCACCACCGAAGATTTCGTCAGCGCCATGGAAGACGCGAGCGGCGCCGATCTTTCCCAATTCAGGCGCTGGTATTCCCAGGCAGGCACACCCAGGCTCGAAGTCGAATCCTTATTCGACAGCGAAAGAAAATCCTATACGCTGAAATTCACCCAGTCTTGCCCCCCCACCCCAGGTCAACCCGAAAAAGCCCCTTTCCACATTCCCGTGGAAATCGGCCTCATCGGACCCGATGGCCGAGAAATCGCGCTGCAGCTTGAGCATGAACCGGAACCCACCGGATCGAGCCGCGTCATCGAAATCAGGAAGCAGGAAGAATCCTTCACTTTCATGGGAATGGCTCATCCGCCCGTGCCCTCCCTGCTGCGCAACTTCTCGGCCCCGATCAGGCTCGATTTCCCCTATGCGGACGAGGATCTGGCCTTCCTGATGATGCACGATACCGATGCCTTCAACCGCTGGGATGCAGGGCAGCGCCTGGTCATGAAGACCCTGGTCGGCCTCTCCAAGGGCACCCTGGCAAACATCGATTCGCGTCTTGCGGCGGCTTTCGAAAAAATCCTCAAGGACTCCGGGGATCCTGCTTTCAGGAGCCTGATGCTGACCCTGCCGTCGGAACCGGAAATCGCCGAAGAAATCGACGGCTATGACCCCGCAGCGATCCACCTTGCCCGAAAATCGGCCAGAATCGCCCTGGCGAAGCAATTGCAGCAGCCCTTCCGGGAAATTCACGCATCGCCTGCGAAAGATTCCGGATCGAGATCGCTCAGGAACCTGAGCCTGGGATACCTGATGGAAATTCCGGATCGGGAAACCATAGCAGCCTGCTGCGAGCAGTTCGCCAAATCGGGCAACATGACCGAAAGCCTGGCCGCCTTGCAGGCCTTGAATGGCGTCGACTGTCCGGAGCGGGATTTTTCCCTGGATGCCTTTTACGAGCGCTGGAAGAAGGATGCGCTGGTTCTCGACAAGTGGTTCACGATCCAGGCGACATCTCCTCTGCCCGCCACACTGGAAACGGTCGAAGAACTGACGACCCACAAGGCATTCGACGCGAAAAACCCGAACAAGGTGAGAGCCCTGATCGGCGCCTTCGCCCATGCCAACCCGTTCCATTTCCATACCGAGGCAGGCTATGAATTCGTGTCCCGATGGGTGCTCGAGATCGACAAACTCAATCCTCAGGTTGCGGCAAGGCTGGTCTCGGCTTTCAGCCGCTGGAAGAAGATCGAACCCGGGAGGGGAGAGCTGATGAGAGGGTGCCTGGCGCATATCCTGGGTACGGCAGGCCTCTCGAAAGACACTTACGAGATCGCCTCGAAAAGTCTCTCATGAAACCATGACGAGGCGGGCCGCTTGCCCTCCTTCGCCGCAGACAATCGCATTCTGACCGAATTCGCGCCCGATGCGAATCGCCTCAGGCTCAGCAATGCCTGCAGCCAGAACGCTCTCCTCCGGCGGCCAGTCGCCCCGGTCGGGAACACCGGTTCCGGGATGCCGTTCAAGGCCCAGCTCATCAAGCTTTTCGAGAAGCGCCCTGTGTCGCTCAGGATTGTCCGAAGTCCGAACCGACCCGGGATTGCATGCGGAAATGAATGCCCAGGGTTTCCCCCAAAGCAGTTCATCCAGGCGGAACTGCCTGTACCCGATCCGGATGTCTATCGACTCGCCGCGAATAAGAACCCTGTAGGTCGTATTCTGGTAGGCGAGAATGAGGGCTTTCTCGATCAAGGCTTGCTCGCTGGCGTATCCGGGCTCTCCGAAATTCATATTATGCCAGTTCCCATGTAAAATCCGCCCATGGCATCCATCAAAATCCTACCTGACCTCCTCGTCAGCCAGATCGCTGCGGGAGAAGTGGTCGAGCGCCCCGCTTCCGCCCTCAAGGAATTGCTGGAAAACAGCCTCGACTCGGGGGCAACCGAAATCTCGGTACAACTGCTCAATGGGGGAACGAAGCTGATCCGGGTCGTCGACAACGGCTCCGGCATACGCAGGGATGAATTGCAGCTCGCCCTCACGAGGCATGCCACGAGCAAGATCGCAACGCTCGATGAGCTCCACAGGGTAACCAGCCTGGGCTTCAGGGGAGAAGCGCTGGCGAGCATCGCCGCCGTCTCCAGGCTGCAGCTTGTCAGCCGCTGCAAGGACATGGATCACGGCTGGAAGATCGGGATGGACAGCCGCGAACCTGTCCCCGCTTCGGGCGGATTCGGCACTTCCATCGACGTCGCGGACATCTATTTCAACACGCCGGCAAGGCGCAAGTTCCTGAAATCCGATGCCACCGAATATGCCCACTGCGCAGAAGCCTTCAAGCGCATCGCGCTTTCCTCACCCGATATCGCCTTTACGCTGCAGCACAATGGGAAAACCCAGTGGCAACTGAAGGCATCAACCCTTGAAGAGCGCATCGCAACCATCCTGGGGGAGTCCTTCGCGAAGGCAGCCTTTCTCGTCGACGAAGGCGCTTCCGGCCTCTCCATCCGGGGAATGGCAGCAACACCCGCCCATGCCTCTTCCTCCAGGGAAGACCAGTATTTTTTCGTCAACGGCCGCTTCGTCAGAGACAAGCTGCTGAGCCACGCGCTCAAGCAGGCTTACCAGGACGTGCTGCACCACCAGAGGCATCCCGCATTCGCGCTTTTCCTTTCGATCTCGCCGGAAGAAATCGACGTCAACGTGCACCCGGCCAAAACCGAAATCCGCTTCAGGGAGTCGCGCGCCGTCCACCAGTTCGTATTCCATGCCATCGACAAGGGACTCTCGCCTCCCTCAGCCGTCCCAGTCAGCCCGCCCCTCCGGGTGGAAAGTCGTCCTTTTCAGCGGAACATGGAACTCGGAATGGCTCCATCTGCCGATTTTTACGGCAGACTCTTCGAAAAGCCGACAGAGCCGGAGGCACCCGCAGCGGAATTTCCGCTCGGCTTCGCGCTCGGCCAGCTTTCGGGCATCTACATCCTGGCGCAGAACAGTTCGGGCCTCGTCGTAGTCGACATGCACGCCGCGCACGAGCGCATCGTCTACGAAAAACTGAAATCCTCCGCCGCGCATTTTGCCATGCAGCCCCTTCTGATTCCGGCCACTTTCGCAGCGACCCCGCTCGAAATCGAAACGGCGCAGAATCATCAGGCACTGCTCAACGAACTCGGCTTCGACATCGCCCCGTTTTCTCCGACCACCCTCGTCGTCCGGGCCATTCCCGCACTCCTGAAAAATGCCGATGCAGCGGAACTCTCCCGCGCCGTATTGCACGAAATCGGCGAATATGGCGCGGCCCGGGTCGCAACCGAGCGACGCAACGAACTGCTCGCCACCATGGCCTGCCATGGGGCGGTCAGAGCGAAGCGAATGCTCGCTGCCCCGGAAATGAACGCGCTGCTCCGGGAAATGGAAGAGACTGAACGGTCAGGCCAGTGCAACCACGGTCGGCCCACCTGGTTCCAGCTCACCCTTTCCGATCTCGACAAGCTGTTCATGCGCGGAAAATGAAAGCCGTTTTCCTGATGGGGCCGACCGCAAGCGGAAAAACGGCCCTGGCCCTGGAACTTGCACGCGACTTTCCCTTCGAGATCGTCAGCGTGGATTCTGCTCAGGTTTTCAGGCACATGGACATCGGCACCGCAAAACCCGACCGGAAAATCCTGGCATCCGTCCCCCATCACCTGATCGACATCATCGATCCCGTGGCGCATTATTCCGCAGGCGAATTTCTGACGGACACCTCGGAACTTCTGCCAAAAATCGCGGGGCGCGGCAAAATACCCCTCCTTGCAGGCGGCACGATGCTCTACTTCAAGGCGCTCTCCGAGGGCTTGAACGAACTGCCCAGGGCGAACAAGGCCATCCGGGCGCAAATCGACGAAAAGGCGCACCGCCTCGGCTGGGCTGCACTGCACGGCGAATTGATGGCAATCGACCCGATCACGGCGCGCAGGCTGGAGCCTGCCGACTCGCAAAGAATCCAGCGCGCACTGGAAATCTGGATGATCTCGGGAAAGCCCCTGTCGGAACTTTTGCAGCAGGAAAAGAAAGAAGCGCCCTTCGACGCCGTCCGCATCGCCCTGCTCCCTTCGGACAGATCCGTGCTGCACGCAAGAATCGCGAAACGCTTCGAATCCATGCTGGAAGCAGGACTCGTCGAGGAAACGGAATCGCTCAGAAAAAGATTCGACCTCGATCCTGCCATGCCCGCCATGCGCACCGTGGGCTACCGTCAGGCATGGCAGTACCTCGATGGCGAATTCGGGAAAAAGGAGCTTGTGGACAAGGGGGTCGCCGCGACAAGACAGCTCGCGAAAAGGCAGCTGACCTGGCTGAGAAGCATGGAAAACGTGCAGCAGTTCGACTGCCTCGACCCTGCGCTGCACCGCAAGGTGGGCGATTTTTTAAGAAAATCTCTCGACGAATGATTGCATTTTCAGGAACAGCGTCTACCCTTCGATAAAGCAATCCATCCAGGGAAATACGCCATGCAGATCGCAGAAAGAAGAAGGAAGCCGCGCTCGCCCCTGCATTCAAGGGGATCCGCCATGCTGGACGGCATCCGCATCCGGCTGAAAACCCATGATGTCTCGCTCGCGGGCTCCCTCGTCGAGTTCTCCAATCCGCCGACCCTTGAAAAAGGGTCCTGCATCGATGTACGCCTCGACATCGGTTTTGTCGCCAAGGCCAGAATCAGCAGGATTTCGAGAAACGCGAACGGCAACCTGATGTTCGGGCTGGCTTTCGACAGGCTCTATTTTTCCAAGGAAGCCGCACATCCCTTGCATTAAGGAAGCCCTGAAAGCACTTCGGCTGCAACAGATCCCTTGCCGAAGGTGATCCTGATTTTCTCCCCGACTGCAAGCTGGCCAGCATCGGATACGATTCCCCCCGCCTCGTTCTGAACCATGCTGTAGCCCCTCGCCAGAACAGACTGCGGATTGAGGTGGCCAAGATGCGTTTCCAGGTTCTGGAGCGCTTCCCGAGAGTCACGAAAGTATCCCAGAATGCCGTCATGCAATTCCCTTCCGGCGCCTTCCGTCCTTGCTCTTCTCGACGCGAGATCCGGTTTGAAAATTCTCTGGGCCAGATGCCCAACCCGCCACAGCCTCTGCTCGAATTGCCTCGAAGATGACGCATTCAGCCTCAGGGCAAGATGCCGCAAATGCAGGTGCTGATGATTCATTTTCTCCTTGGGATGGACAACCCTGCGCGCCAAATGATCGACATGCTGCATTCTGGATTCGATGGCATGCCCAATCATCCTGTGCAGCCTCCCGTGAAGGATGCCCAGTCTGCGCGCCAGGTCTTCCCGGTTCGGGCTTGCAAGTTCAGCCGCCCCGGTCGGGGTAGGCGCACGCCTGTCCGCGACGAAATCGGCAATGGTGAAGTCCGTTTCATGACCCACGCCGCAAACGATCGGGATGGGGCAGTCCGCAACCGCCTGCGCCACGATTTCGGAATTGAATGCGGAAATATCCTCGATGCTGCCTCCGCCCCTTGCCAGAATCAGCGTATCGCAGACCCTGTGGCGCGCGGCTTCCGCTATGGCGGAGGCGATCTGTTCCGCCGCATCCTGACCCTGAACGGCGGCAGGATAGATTATTACGGGAATCGAAGGCATGCGCCGTTCCAGCGTTTTGAGGATATCGTGCAGAGCGGCCGCCCGGCGCGAAGTGATGATGCCGATCCTTTTCGGGAAAGGGGGAATTGCCTGCTTGCGTTCGGGGTCGAACAACCCTGCTTTTTCCAGCTTTTCCTTGAGCCGCAAAAATGCCTCGAAAGCCGCTCCCTGTCCAGATTTTCGTAGCGCCTCGACCCCCAGCTGGAAATCTCCCCGGGCTTCATAGAGCGTCACCAAGGCTCTCGCCTCCACCTGCATGCCTTCCAGAGGCACCCAATCCAGCAGTTGGTTCTTCTGGCGGAACATGACGCACCGCACCGAAGCCGACTCGTCCTTCAGCGAGAAATACCAATGTCCGGAAGCCGCCCTGGTTAAATTCGATATTTCTCCCGCAATCCACATCAGAGGAAAATTCTGCTCGAGCAATTGGCGCGCCGAACGGTTGAGCTCGCTGACTGTCACTATCATGTTCATCTTCAGCATTTTATCTCAACATCATCAACAAAAATGAATTGATTCATGCCGGACCATTTCAAAATCGCATCATGACACGCAATACATTGTTTTATAATGTTGTTTTAAACGCTCAAAATTTGACCCGCACCGGTAAAAACCTTACAGGAAGATTACTTAAGCGTCGAAATTGAAAGTTACGAACAAACTTATCCACAGAAAATGTGGATACTTAAAAATACCTTAAGTATTCGTCAGTTATCTCGCATCTTGCCGAAACCGGCTCGGCAGGCTAAAGTAACGCCCTATTCTCGGAGGAATTCGTGTTCACCATCATTGAAGCTGCCGGCTGGCCGATCTGGCCGATTCTCATCGCATCCCTCGTATCGGTGATGATCATTGTCTATTGCCTGATCTCGTTGCGGCAAAGCATAGTCGCCCCGAAAACCCTGCTCCCCAGAATCGCCCAAGAACTCAAAAGAAACGGGATCACGCAGGAAATGATTTCCAAGCTTTCCTCGAAGGACGCCCCGCTTCTGGGGCATATCCTTGCCGCAGGGCTCAAGAACGCCAAAAACTCCAGGGAAATCATGAAAGAATCCATCGAAGAGGCAGGCAGAATCGCCGTTCACGAGATGGAGCGCTTCTTGACCACGCTGGGAACGATCGCCTCGATCAGCCCGCTTTTGGGACTCTTCGGCACGATGATCGGCATGATCGAGCTGTTCGGCTCCCAGTCGGCATCGGGGGCCAACCCGACCATGCTTGCCCACGGCATTTCGGTCGCTCTCTACAATACCGCGTTTGGCCTCGCGGTGGCCATTCCGAGCATGATTTTCTACCGGCATTTCAGGGGAAAAATCGAGACCCTGGTCGTCGAAATGGAACATGAAGCGATCAAGCTGATCGAAATCGTTCACGGCGAGCGTCAGGACTGACATGAACTTCAGACGCGGCAAGCTCAGGGAAGAACCGGAAATCAACCTGGTGCCTCTGATCGACGTCCTGCTCGTGATCCTGATCTTCATGATGGTCACGACCACCTATTCGAAATTCGGCGAACTCAAGATCACCCTGCCAGAAGCCTCGGCAGAGAAGCCTCCGCAGCAGCCGAATCCGATCAATGTGACGGTCGATGCCCGCGGGCATTACATGGTGAACGACAGCATCGTCTCCTCCAGCACGGTCGATGCGTTGAGCCTCGAATTGCGCAAGGCAGCGGGAGATCAGAAGGATCCAGTCATCGTCATCAATGCCGACGCGAAATCGACGCACCAGTCGGTCGTCAATGTCATGGAAGCCGCAAGGGTTTCGGGCTATACCCACATCACCTTCACCACGCAGTCCCAGTAATGCATCGGCTGGAAGAGGCCTGGCGCTCCCCGTTGCGCATTCTCCTTCTGCCTTTCAGCCTCCTGTTCGGGCTGCTCGTCCGCATCAGGCGCTTCTTCTACCGGTGCGGCCTCCTCGAATCGACCAGGCTGCCTGTTCCGGTGGTGATCGTGGGCAACATCACGGCGGGGGGGAGCGGCAAAACCCCGCTGGTTATGGCGCTCGCAAAAACCCTGTCCAAGAAGGGATTGCATCCCGGCATCGTGAGCCGGGGTTATGGCGGCAAGGCCTCCAGGCCGATTCCCGTGGAAGAATCGAGCTGCCCGGAAGATGTCGGAGACGAGCCGATATTGCTGCGAAAAGCGGGATTCCCGGTGTGGGTGGGGAGAAAAAGGGGGCAAGCCGCACGACAGCTTCTGGATGCCCATCCCGAGTGCGACATTCTGCTCGGGGATGACGGACTGCAGCATTACGCGCTCTGCCGCGATTTCGAAATTGCCGTGATCGACGCGTCCAGAGGACTGGGCAACGGACTGCTGCTCCCGGCAGGGCCGCTGCGGGAACCTCCTGGCCGATTGAAACAGGTGAACGCCATCGTTCTCAATGGCGGCGGATTCCCGCTCGAAAGCCCGCCCCCGGCATTCGGCATGAAGCTTTCAGGCAACCGCTTCATCAGCCTGGATCATCCTGAAATTTCCGCGAACGCCGCCGAATTTTCAGGAAAACTCATACATGCCATAGCTGGCATAGGCAATCCTGACCGATTCTTCGCCGATCTTGCCGCCCTGGGATTGCAATTCACGCCCCACTCCTTCCCGGATCATTATCCCTACAGGGCCGAAGACCTCGCGTTCGAAAATTGCGACATCATCCTCATGACGGAAAAAGATGCTATAAAATGTGAGGGATTCGCTCCTGGAAAATGCTGGTTTTTGCAGGTGGCGGCGGAAATCGATCCGGGCCTCGCAGAACTGATTCTGAAAACTCTTGGAATGACAAATGGATCCTAAACTGCTCGACATTCTCGTTTGCCCCCTGTGCAAGGGGCCGCTCGCCTACCGGAAAGAAGCCCGGGAACTCGTCTGCAAGCCCGACAGGATCGCCTTCCCGATCAGGGATGGCATCCCCGTGATGCTGGAAGACGAGGCCAGGAAGCTTGCCCCTGAAGAAGAAGCCTGAATGGACGACTTCATCGCAGTCATTCCCGCACGCTTCGCGTCCTCCAGGCTCCCGGGAAAGCCGCTTGCTGAAATAGACGGCATCCCGATGGTGGTGCATGTCGCAAAAAAGGCAGCGGCAAGCGGCGCAAGGGAAGTCTGGGTCGCAACCGACAGCGAGGCGATTGCATCCGCAGTCGAAAGACACGGCTTCAAGGCAAGGATGACTTCCCCGAATCACGCTTCCGGCACCGACAGGATAGCCGAAGTTGTCCGCGACTGGCCCGCCGAAACGCTCATCGTCAACGTGCAGGGGGACGAGCCCCTGATCGAGCCGTCCCTGATTGCAGCGGTTGCGCAAGCGCTCGCCAGGGATTCCGGGATCCGCATGGCGACTGCCTGCTGCCCCATTTTCTCGTGGGACGAGATGCAGAACCCGAATGTCGTCAAGGTCGTTCTGGACGCGCAAGGGCATGCGCTCTATTTCAGCCGGGCCGAAATTCCTTTCGCCAGGGATGCTTCCCGAGTCGACCCGCTCCCGGAAAAATTGCCGGCTTTTCGCCATATCGGAATCTATGCCTACCGCGCCGGCTTTCTCGAAACCTATTCCGCCCTGCCCCAGGCCAGAATCGAAAGATTCGAAGCGCTCGAGCAGCTGCGGCTGCTGTGGAACGGATACAAGATTGGCGTGATCGAAGCGGACGCCCCGCATGCCGGAGTGGACACCCCAGAAGATCTGGAACGAGTCAGAAATATTTTATGCGAGGAAAGAAAATGAGACTGATATTGTTGGGCCCCCCTGGGGCAGGCAAGGGAACGCAAGCCAACCTGATCAAGGAAAAATTCGGCATTCCCCAGATTTCCACAGGCGACATGCTGAGGGCTGCTGTTTCAGCCGGCACTCCCCTGGGGCAGGAAGCGAAAAAAATCATCGATTCCGGCAAGCTGGTTTCGGACAACATCTGCATCGGTCTCGTGAAGGACCGAATAGCGAAACCCGACTGCAGCCGCGGATTTCTTCTGGACGGCTTTCCTCGCACCATCCCCCAGGCCGAAGCGATGAAGGAGGCCGGCATAGACGTCGATTACGTGGTCGAAATCGATGTCCCGGACGAGGAGATCGTGAAGCGCATGAGCGGGCGGCGCGTCCATCTCGCCTCGGGCAGAACTTACCATGTCCTGTACAACCCGCCAAAAACCCCAGGACGCGACGACATCAGCGGGGAAGCCCTGATCCAGCGCGAAGACGACAGCGAGGAAACCGTCAAGAAGCGACTGGAAGTCTATCATTCCCAGACAAGGCCGCTGATCGACTATTATTCGGCATGGGCGAAACAGGAAGACAGCCGCTCGCCCGGATACGTGAAGATATCCGGAATCGGCACGGTCGACGAAATCAGGAACGCAATCTTCAAGGCGCTCTCCGCCTGATAGAGCACCGGGAAAGCATTTTCGGCAAAATGTATTCTGGAATGTTCTAGAATTCACAATAAGCCCAGACGAAGGAGAGACATGGCCGCCAGAAACGCTTTCTACGCCCAATCCGGGGGAGTCACTTCGGTCATCAACGCCTCCGCCTGCGGCGTGATCGAAACCGCGCGCGCCCACCCGGACAGGATCGGCACAGTCTATGCCGGGAGAAACGGCATCATCGGGGCGCTCCAGGAAGAGCTGATCGACACTTCCCTGGAATCCGTCGACGCGATCTCGGCGCTGAAACACACCCCATCCGGCGCATTCGGTTCCTGCCGCTACAAGCTCAAGGGGCTGGACACCCACAAGGCCCAGTACGAACGCCTGATCGAGGTATTCAAGGCCCACGACATCGGCTATTTCTTCTACAACGGCGGGGGGGACTCCGCGGATACCTGCCTCAAGGTTTCCCAGCTATCGAGCACGCTCGGCTATCCCATCACCGCTGTCCATGTCCCCAAAACGGTGGACAACGATTTGCCAGTCACCGACTGCTGCCCGGGATTCGGTTCAGTCGCCAAATACATCGCCACTTCGGTGAAGGAAGCGAGCTTCGACGTGGCTTCCATGGCCAAGACCTCGACCAAAATCTTCGTGATCGAAGTGATGGGGCGCCATGCGGGCTGGATCGCCGCGGCAGGAGGACTTGCCAGCAGCGCAGATTGCCCGTTGCCCATCGTCATCCTGTTCCCGGAAGTGCCTTTCGACGAAGCCAGCTTCCTCTTTCGCGTGGACGAAATGGTGAAGCGCCACGGCTACTGCTCCATCGTGGTATCCGAAGGCGTTCAGGACAAGGAAGGAAAGTTCCTTTCCGACCAGGGCCTCAAGGATGCTTTCGGCCACGCCCAACTGGGCGGCGTCGCCCCCCTCATCGCCAATCTGTGCCGCGAGAAGCTGGGCTACAAATATCATTGGGCGGTTGCCGATTACCTGCAGCGTGCGGCGCGCCATATCGCCTCCAGAACGGATGTCGAACAGGCCTATGCAGTCGGACGGGCCGCGGTGGAACTCGCGCTCTCCGGAAGAAATTCCGTCATGCCGACCATCGTCAGGAAATCCGATCAGCCTTATTCCTGGGAAATCGGCGTGGCCGAGCTCAAGGATGTTGCGAACGTGGAAAAGAAAATGCCCGGAAACTTCATCTCCAATGACGGCTTCGGCATCACCGAAGCCTGCAGGCGCTACCTGCTGCCGCTGATATCAGGAGAAGATTATCCGCCTTATCGGAACGGGCTACCCGACTATGTGAGGCTCAGGAATATCGCCGTCGATAAAAAACTCGCGGGGGAATTCCAGATCTAAGCATTGAAAATGGAGGAGTCAAAGATGTCCGCCGGTCTGATATTCGCCCTCGCATGTTCCGCAACCGCAATTCTCTACGGCATCCTGTCAGGCAAGTGGATTCTTGACCAGCCTGCCGGCTCTGAAAGAATGAAGGCAATCGCCTCGGCGATCGCAGAAGGCGCCACAGCCTACCTTAGACGCCAGTATGCCACCATCGCCCTGGTAGGCCTGGTTCTTTTCCTCCTGATCGGCTTTGCGATCGGCTGGAAGACTGCAATCGGCTTCGCCATCGGCGCGCTGCTGTCGGGGGCGGCAGGATTCATCGGCATGAACGTTTCGGTGCGCGCCAACGTCAGAACCGCCGAAGCTGCGAAGCATGGCCTCAATGCCGCGCTCGATGTCGCATTCAGGGGCGGCAGCGTCACGGGGCTCCTGGTGGTGGGCATGGGACTTCTCGGCGTGGCGGGTTACTATGCCTGGCTCTCTGTCGGCGGGACAGAATCAGGCAGCCAGGTGCTCGATCCCCTGATCGGGCTGGGATTCGGGGGATCCCTGATTTCCATCTTCGCCAGGCTCGGGGGAGGCATCTTCACCAAGGGCGCGGACGTGGGGGCGGACCTTGTGGGCAAGGTGGAAGCCGGGATTCCCGAGGACGACCCCAGAAATCCCGCGGTGATCGCAGACAACGTCGGCGACAACGTGGGGGATTGCGCAGGCATGGCAGCCGACCTTTTCGAAACCTACGCCGTGACCCTGATCGCCACCATGCTGCTGGGCGCCATGATGATGCAGGGGGCGAGCGCGGCAGCGCAGGACAAGGCCGTGGTCTATCCGCTCGCCCTCGGCGGCTTCTCCATTATCGCATCGATCGTCGGCACCTTTTTCGTCAAGGCGCGACAAGGCGGCAAGATCATGAATGCGCTCTACCGCGGCCTCATCGTCTCGGGCGTACTCGCGCTCGCTGCCTTCTATCCCATCACCTTCTGGCTGATGGGAGAAGGCATTCAGGAAGGCGAAAGACTCGTGGGCCCCCTGAACCTCTACCTGAGTTCCCTCATTGGGCTTTTCCTCACCGGCGCGATGGTATTCATCACGGAGTATTACACGGCGACGGAATATTCCCCGGTTCGCCATATCGCACAGGCTTCCACCACCGGGCACGGCACCAACGTCATCGCTGGGCTCGGCGTCTCCATGAAGTCCACGGCGCTTCCCGTGCTTTCGGTCTGCGCCTCGATCGGCGCAGCCTACTGGCTCGCCGGGCTTTACGGCATTGCGGTTGCCGCGACTTCGATGCTTTCGATGACCGGCATCATCGTGGCGATCGACGCCTATGGCCCGATCACGGACAATGCAGGCGGAATCGCCGAAATGGCCGAGCTGCCCGAGGAGATCAGGAACATCACCGATCCACTCGATGCCGTGGGCAACACCACCAAGGCCGTGACCAAGGGCTATGCCATAGGTTCCGCAGGGCTTGCCGCGCTCGTGCTGTTCGCCGACTATACCCATGCGCTTTCGGCAAAGGGTGAATCGCTTTCTTTCGACATTTCCGATCACAGGGTGATCATCGGGCTCTTTCTCGGGGGGATGGTGCCCTATCTTTTCGGCGCGATGGGCATGGAAGCGGTAGGGCGGGCAGCCGGGTCGGTCGTGGTCGAAGTCAGGCGCCAGTTCAGGGAAATCGCGGGCATCATGGAAGGAACGGCCAAACCCGACTACTCGAAGGCGGTGGACATGTTGACCCGCGCCGCGATCCGCGAAATGATCGTCCCTTCCCTGCTGCCGGTTGCCGTTCCCGTGGCAGTCGGCCTCCTGCTCGGGCCGCAGGCCCTGGGCGGGGTACTGGTCGGCGCCATCATCACCGGCATTTTCGTCGCGATTTCGATGACAACCGGGGGTGGGGCATGGGACAATGCCAAGAAATACATCGAGCAGGGCAATTACGGCGGAAAAGGCTCGGAGGCACACAAGGCTGCAGTCACCGGCGACACGGTAGGCGATCCCTACAAGGACACCGCCGGCCCCGCCATCAACCCCTTGATCAAGATCATCAACATCGTGGCACTGCTCATCGTGCCGCTGCTTTGACAACATGAAGAAACTGACCTTATCAAAAGCCAAGAAAATATCGGAAGCCGCAAGGGCGGAAGCGGATGCCAACGGATGGCCGGTCGTCATCGCCATCGTCGATGACGGAGGGCACCTCCTCTATCTGGAGCGGGCCGACGGCACCCAGTTCGGCAGCGTGGAGATTGCCATCGCCAAGGCGAAGTCGGCCATCGCATTCAGGCGGCCTACCAAGGAATGGGAAAAGCGGATTGCGGACGGCAGGCTCGGGGTGCTCGCCCTGCCCGGCATGATCCCTGTCGAAGGGGGACTGCCGATAGTGCTCGACGGAGAAATGGCGGGAGCGATCGGCGTGAGCGGCGTCACGTCAATCCAGGACGGGCAGATCGCCGCAGCGGGAATTCGCGAATGATCTTTGGCGTGGCGGGCAAAACCCCGCAATTGCAAGGCGAATATTTCATCGCTGAAAATGCCGTCGTGGTCGGCGATGTGAGGCTCGGCAACAACGTCAGCATCTGGTTCGGCGCGGTGGTGAGGGGAGATGTCGATTCAATCCGCATCGGGGAAAACACCAACATCCAGGATGGCGCCGTGCTGCATGTCGATGCGGGTAGCCCGCTGGAAATCGGCAGCGGCGTGACGGTGGGGCATGCAGCCGTGCTGCACGGCTGCACTGTCGGAGATGACACCCTGATCGGCATCAGGAGCGTGGTACTGAACGGAGCGAAAATAGGCAAAAACTGCCTGATCGGCGCCAATACCCTGGTCACGGAAAACAAGGTCATTCCGGACGGCTCCCTGGTAGTGGGCTCCCCGGGAAAAGCGATCAGGACATTGACGGCAGCAGAAATGGAAGCGATCAGGGCGAACGCCCGCCATTATGTCGAAAGCGCGGGTCAGTACAGGAACGAACTCGAATCCCATGCCTGATCGCAGTTTCGACGAAATCATCGACAGGTGCGGCACGTCCAGCATCAAGTGGGACAAATACGCAGGAAGAGACATCCTCCCGCTGTGGGTCGCCGACATGGACTTCATGGCCCCGCCTGCCATCATCGGGGCGCTGCAGCATCGCATCGAGCACGGCATTTTCGGCTACACCCATCCTCCCGACGAACTTGCCCGAACCGTCGTCTCCATGCTGGCAGCCGAATACGGCTGGCAGGTGGAAAGCGAAGCGATCGTCTGGCTGCCGGGACTTGTCACCGGACTCAACCTCGCCTGCAGGGCGACCTGCAAAAAGGGGGAGAACGTCGTCACGGCAGTGCCGATCTATCCCCCCTTCCTTTCCGCACCGGTTCATTCCGGGCTTTCGGTTTCGCAAGCTGCCCTCGTCCGGCAAAATGCACGCTGGGAGTACGATTTCGCAGCTCTGGAGCGCGCAATCCTTCCGCAAAGCAGGCTTTTCCTGCTGTGCAATCCGCACAATCCCACCGGAAGAGTACTGGATCGGGCCGAACTCGATACGATCGCGCAATTGTGCGAAACGCACGATCTTTTCATCTGCTCGGACGAAATCCATTGCGGCCTGCTGCTCGATGGCGGGAAAAGGCATGTCCCGATAGCCTCCCTTTCTCCCCAAATCGAAAAACGCACCATCACGCTGATGGCCCCCAGCAAGACCTTCAACATCCCGGGGCTTTCCGTTTCCTTCGCAATCATCCCCGACCGCGGACTGAGGCAGCGCTTTGAAGCCGCCATGGCAGGCATCGTGCCGCATGTGAATGCCCTGGGATACACGGCCGCGCTCGCCGCCTACCGCGACTGCAGCCAATGGCATCTCGACCTGATCGGCTATCTTGCGAAAAACCGGGATCTCGTCGAGCGGGCGATTCCTGAAATGGGGCTTGCCATGGCGCACGTAGAAGCAACCTACCTGGCCTGGATCGATGCAAGGCAGATCGAAAACCCCGTAGCCTGCTTCGAAAATTCCGGCGTGGGCCTCTCCGACGGATCCGATTTCGGCAGCCCCGGCTTCGTCCGACTCAATTTCGGCTGCCCGAGATCGCGTCTTGTCGAAGCCCTGCAGCGCATGAAATGCGCGCTCAGGTGATCACGGTGGGAGCGGCTCTTCCGGTTTTTTCTTCGAGCCGCGCGATTTCCCGGGAAATCGAAATGAGTTCGGCAAGCGCATCCTGGGCGTCCAGTCCGTGCCTTGCAGGATCCATTTCGAAGGATTCGAGATAGATCCTGAGGGTCGCCCCCTCAGTTCCGGTTCCCGACAATCTGTAGACGATACGGGAACCATCGGTGAAGATGATGCGCAGTCCCTGCCCCGTGCTCAGGCTGCCGTCGATCGGATCGAGATAGCTGAAGTCGTCGCAGAAATTTACCCGGTATTTTCCAAGGGCGCTCCCCTTGAGATCGGGAAAACGGGCTCGCACGGTTTCGATCACGGCCTTCCCCGCTTCCAGGGGAAGGTTTTCGTAGTCGTGGCGAGAATAGAAATTTCGCCCGAACTGTTTCCAGTGCGCCGTCAATATCGCCTCGACCGGCATGCGCTTTGCCGCGATCAGGTTGAGCCAGAACAGCACCGCCCACAATCCGTCCTTTTCCCTGACATGGCTCGACCCGGTGCCGAAACTCTCCTCCCCGCAAAGCGTTACGCGCCCCGCATCCATCAGGTTGCCGAAAAATTTCCAACCGGTCGGGGTTTCGAACAGGGGAATGCCCAGAGATTGGGCGACCCGATCGACTGCACCGGATGTCGGCATGGAACGGGCGACGCCATTCAATCCTTGCCGGTAACCCGGAACGAGATGCGCATTGGCCGCGATCACCGCAAGGCTGTCTGAAGGAGTGACGAAGAAATGCCTTCCCAGGATCATGTTCCTGTCCCCGTCCCCGTCGGATGCAGCGCCGAAATCGGGAGAATCTTCGCCATACATGATTTTCACCAGATCCTGCGCATAGGTGAGGTTGGGGTCGGGATGCCCCCCGCCGAAATCGGCAAGGGGCGTCGCATTCACCACCGAACCGGGTTTCGCTCCCAGCCGGTTCTCCAGGATCTCGCATGCATAGGGGCCGGTCACCGCGTGCATGGCATCGAAGCAGATTCTGAAGCCTCCCTGCAGCAGATTCCGCATCAGATCGAAATCGAAAAGCGCTTCCATCAGTTCGGCATAATCGGACACCGGATCGATCACTTCCACGACCATGTTTCCGAAAACGCTCTCCCCGATCTTATCGAGGTCGATTGAGGCGCCATCGAGAATCCTGTATTGCGCGATGGAGCGGCTCTTCGCGAAAATCGTCTCCGTCAGTTTCTCCGGCGCAGGTCCGCCGTTCCCGGAGTTGTACTTGATCCCGAAATCGCCATCGGGCCCTCCCGGATTGTGGCTCGCGGAAAGGATGATGCCCCCGAAAGCGCCCCGCTTGCGAATCAGCAGGGACGCGGCGGGCGTGGAAAGAATGCCGCTTCTGCCCACGATCACCCTGGAAAAACCGTTGGCTGCCGCCATGCCGATGATGATGCTGATCGCATCCTGATTGTAATAGCGTCCGTCCCCTCCGAGCACCAGGACGCTCCCGGAAGGGGCATCGATGCTGTCGAAAACAGACTGGACGAAATTCTCCAGATAATGCTTCTGCCTGAAAACGGCAACTTTCTTGCGCAGTCCCGAAGTGCCGGGACGCTGGTCGTCAAAAGGTATCGTCTCAACAATCCGAACCGGCATTTCTCCCCCATCGAAGCTATTGTGCAATGCCTCATTCTAAAACATTTCACAAAGGATAACGCCCTTTTTGGAGTAGAATCATGACAACAGGTTCCATTTCGCTCATCATGCCCAACAAACCCCTGATCAGAAGCAAGCCGGTTCCCGACATCACCGAACTCCCGCCTCTGGGCATGGGCCGAGCCAGCCTCGTCGAGGATTTCAGGCGCCATTTCACCCATACGCTGGGCCGGGACAAATATTCCAAGTCCGCGCATTACGTTTACAGCGCGCTCGCCCTAACCGTGCGCGACAGGCTGATGGAGCGCTGGCAGAAAACCCGGTACGCCTACCAGGAAACGGACTGCAAGCACACCTATTACCTTTCCCTCGAATTTCTGATGGGCCGCGCGCTCGGCAATGCCATGCTCAATCTGGGCATCACCGACGAATCCGAACGCGCCATGATGGAGCTGGGGCTGATTCTCGAAGAATTGACCGAAAAAGAGAAGGATGCCGGCCTCGGAAACGGCGGGCTCGGCCGCCTCGCCGCCTGCTTTCTCGACAGTTGCGCCACCTTGCAACTCCCGGTCATGGGTTACGGCATCCGCTACGAATACGGCATGTTCAGGCAGCTCATTGTCAACGGCCACCAGGTCGAGGAACCCGACCATTGGCTGCGGGACGGCAACGTATGGGAAATCGAGCGCCCGGAATACATGCAGCGCATCCATTACGGCGGGCGCAGCGAATCCTACCGATCCGACAGCGGGCAGCTGAGAATGCGCTGGGTGGACACCAGCGACGTTCTGGCCGTTCCCTACGACGTACCCGTTCCCGGCTACAAGAACGGCACGGTCAACACGCTGCGGCTCTGGAAGGCAGCAGCCACGGACGAATTCAATCTGGCAGAATTCAATGCAGGGGGCTATGCCGAATCGGTTTCAGCCAAAAATTCTGCCGAAAACATCACGATGGTGCTTTATCCCAACGACGCCAGCGAAAACGGCAAGGAGCTTCGGCTCAGGCAGCAATATTTCCTGGCCTCCGCGAGCCTGCAGGACGTGCTGCAGCGCTGGACCGGATCCCATGGCAACGATTTTTCCGAGTTCGCCGAAAAGAACTGCTTCCAGCTCAATGACACGCACCCGACTTGCGCGGTTGCGGAACTGATGCGCCTTCTGATGGACGAACATGGCCTCGGATGGGATGAGTCCTGGGACATCACCAGCAACACCATGGCCTACACCAACCATACCCTGCTGCCCGAAGCGCTCGAGAAATGGCCGGTCAGGATGTTCGAGAAGCTGCTGCCGAGGCTGCTCGAAATCATCCTTGAAATCAATGCGCGGCATCTCACCATGGTGGCGAGCCGCTGGCCGTGGGACAGCGACAGGCAAGCCAGGATGTCGCTCGTCGAGGAAGGCGATGTTCCCCACGTACGCATGGCCTATCTTGCGATCGTGGGTTCCTTCTCGGTGAACGGCGTGGCAGAACTCCATTCCGACCTTCTGAAGAAAGGGCTCTTCAGGGACTTTTACGAGCTTTTCCCCGAAAAATTCAACAACAAGACCAATGGCGTGACCCCCCGCCGCTGGCTCGCATGGTGCAATCCGGATCTCGCGAAGCTGATCTCGAGAAAAATCGGGGAAGGCTGGATCACCGATCTTTCCGAACTGAAAAGGCTCGCACCCTGCGCCGAGGATGCCGAATTCAGGAAAGCCTGGCGCGAAGTCAAGCGCGCCAACAAGCTGAAACTCATCGAATCCGTCGAGAAACATTGCGGCGTGACGTTCGCCCCCGATTCGATGTTCGATGTCCAAGTCAAGCGCATGCACGAGTACAAGCGTCAGCTCCTCAACATCCTGCATGTCATCCACCTCTACAACCGGATCAAGCGCGGCGACATCGAAAACTGGACACCCCGCTCCGTGCTGATCGGCGGCAAGGCCGCTCCCGGATACCACATGGCCAAATGCATCATCAAGCTGATCTCGAACGTGGCCAGCATCGTCAACAGCGACAAATCGGCCCACGGCCTGCTGAAGGTCGCCTTCATGCCGAATTACCGCGTCTCGGTCATGGAAACCATCTGCCCCGCAACCGACCTCTCCGAGCAGATCTCGACTGCGGGCAAGGAAGCATCGGGCACCGGGAACATGAAATTCATGATGAACGGGGCGGTCACCATCGGCACCCTGGACGGCGCCAACATCGAAATCCTGGAAGAAGTCGGCAAAGAAAACTTCTTCCTGTTCGGGCTCGATGCCGGAGAAGTGGAAGCCGCAAGGCACGGCTACAACCCACGCAAAATCGTGGCAGGAGACGAGGATCTGGGACGCGTGATGCAGCTCCTCGAATCGGGGCATTTCAACAAGTTCGAGCACCATATTTTCGACGGCATCATCCACTCGATCTACAGCCCGGATGATCCCTGGGTGGTGGCGGCGGACTTCAGAAGCTATGTGGATGCGCAGGAAAAGGCTGCGAAGGCTTATTCGGACCAGGAGAACTGGACCAGGATGAGCATCCTGAACACCGCCTCCAGCGGCAAGTTTTCGACAGACCGCACCATGCTCGACTACAACAGCGAGATCTGGAAGCTCGACCGGGTGCAGCCGATCTAGACTTCGACCAGCGTTCCGTCAGTGAAAATCAGGGCGCACCTTACCGGCTTCGAAAAAACCGACCGCATCGCGGTCCGGTATTCTTCAAGCTGCTCGCGATGGGATTCCCGCGCGTCGCCGGTCTTGTAATCGAGTATCCAGATTTCATGCTCGAACTCGACCAGCCGATCCATGCGCCTGACTTCCCCCTTATCCGAAACCCAGGAAACCTCGTTTTTCGCCGAAACATGGCATTCCGGATCGAAGAACCGGGCAAGCTGCGGGGATTCGAAAATTCTCCTCGCATCGTTCGCGATCCTTTCTTCCTCGTCTCCCGACAAGCCGTTCTGCAAAACCGCATGCAGCCTGATGCCGTAGCGCATCTCAGGAGTGCAGGGCTCGCGATGGCCGGCGGGAATGGGGACTTTCAGCCAGTCGAAATCCCCAGCCTGCTCCGCTTCTTCGGTGGCCTCCCCTGCCTCGACAGGAGCATAGCGCTCCGGTTCATCTGCGGCATCGGCGATCCTCTGGTACCAGCTGCGCGATGCACGGCCGGGGGCGCCGCTCACGAAAAGCGCCTGGGCTGCCCGCGTCATCGCGACATAAAGCAGGTTGGCGTCCTCCCTTTCGGCATGTTCCGCTTCCGACTCGAAATAGGCCATTCTTGCGGCCCCCTTCTCTTCCTTCACCGAATGCAGGGAAAAATGGGAAGGGCGCTCCCTGTCGGGAGGCCAGTCGCAAATCACGTCGTAATTGTCTTCCCTGGCATCCCCGGAACCATTCGCCCCGAGCAGCCATACGATGGGGGATTCCAGTCCTTTCGCGCCGTGTATCGTGTGGAACCTGACGGCATTGTCCACTTCCCCGAGAATGCCCTCGTCCGGAGCCTCTTCGCTGGAACGCATGACGGCAAGCTCGGCCATGAATTTCGGCAGACTGGGATAGCGGCCGGAATCGACTTCCAGGGCAAGCTCAAGGAAAGCCTGGAGATTGGCGACGACAGATGCCTTCATCGATTCCGGCGCGGCGTCCCGGTAGCGGTTCACTATATCCCCTTCGAAATAGATCGCATCGAGCAGGTCGTGCACCGGAAGGGTCCCGGTTTTTTTCATCCAGGCCGCGAGCAGCACGCAGGCCTCGCCCAACCGCGAGTCACGATCCGCCTGCTGCAGGCGCTGCCACCAAGGCCCCTCCATGGCGGCAAGGCTCGACAGATCGTCGTCGGAACAGGCGCAAATCGGGCTCTTGAGCACCTGGGCGAGATGAAGATCGGCGAAGGGCGCGATCAGGAAGGAAAGCAGTGCGGTGATATCCAGCGCTTCCAGGGTTCCCAGCAGCCCGCCCCGGTTCGATCCGACATAGGGAATGGCAAGCCCCTTGAGCGCCTTTTCGTAAACATCGAGGCCCGCCCTTTTTCTCACCAGCACCATGATGTCGCCGTATCGCGCCGCCCGAGTGGTGCCGTCCGGATTCCTGATGGGATAGCGCCCGACGATCTCCCTGATCTTTTGGGCGAAGGCATTCGCCTCCATTTCCAGCTTGTGATCGGCCGCTTCAACCCGCTTCTCCTTCAGGGGATTGCGAAAGACGGCGGATGCTTCGACCTCCCCTCCTGCGGAATCGAGTAGCGGCAGCACCTCGACCCTGCCCGGAAGATCGCGCTGCGCCGCTTCGTGACGGGCAAAATCCGGGAAAACCCGGTTGACGCAATCGATCACGACAGGGGAACTGCGCCTGGAGAGGTTTTGCGAAAGGGAGACCGCCCCGTATTCCCGCTGCAGAAAGCCGGATGCGACCTCGAACAGGCGCGCTTCCGCCCCCCTGAAACGGTAGATCGACTGCTTGGGGTCGCCCACCATGAATACGGATGGGCGCAAACCGGCTTGATTCGATGCGGCAAACCAGGATTTCAGGATCTGCCACTGGAAAGGATTGGTGTCCTGGAATTCGTCGAGCAGAATGTGCCGGTAGCGCGAATCCAGCTTGTACTGCATGTACTCGGCATGCTCGGAATGATTGAGGAGGGTATAGGCGCGCCATTCCACATCGGTGAAATCGACGACCCCGAGTTCTTCCTTGAGCTCCTGGTAGTACCCGAGCAGGGCATGGCCCGCATGGAGTCCCGCTTCGTTGAACCGATAAATCCTGAGGTGGACGAGCGCATTGCGCACTGCTTCGAGGCGGCTGCCGATCTCCCGGTGCAGCCCGATGAATCTCGCCTGTCCTGCGCTTCCCAGGCGCTTTTCCTGGGCTGCGCTTTCCTTGCGGATCCTGAGTCCTCCCGCCCCGGTGAAGAAAATCGGCCATACGGCTTCGAATTCGGGCAGGCCGGCAGAGAGCGCGGTTTCCAGTTCGAGCGCGAACGCCTTGTCGCCGTCGGTGTTCATCCCCAGAAGGGCTGCATATTCCGCGAGCAACCCGGTCAGCATGCTGTCGGAGCGGAATTTACCAGGAATATCCTCGCCTGGATCGACATCCAGCTCGATGCGCAGCCTTTCCAGGGCGAATCCTGCCGGATCCTTTTTTCCCAGCGTATAAGCCCACCATTCGGCACGCTTTGCCAGAAATCCGGTCAGCAGCTTGCGAGTATTGTACAAGCCGTATTCGGCGAAAAGCGCCATGAGATGGATCGCGGCAGGATTTTTTGCATCCGCTTGCAACCCTTCGGCAAAGCGCTGCCACGCTTCCTCTACCAAGGGAGAAACGGATTCGGCAAGGGTTGCCCCGGCGAGATTGGAGGAAAGCGGCGCGCGTCTCAAGATTTCGAGGAACCAGCCGTGAAAAGTGGTGATGGCCGTCGGGGTGGCGAGGGAAGCTTCGAAGAGATTTCTCGCTTTCGGCAGCAGGCTGTCGATCTCTTCTTCGGAAAGGAAGCGCTGACGCAGGAATACCCTCGCCTCGTGTTCCGGCGCGAAGGCCATCAGCTTCAGCCAGTCCCTCAGACGGTTCTGCATTTCCCGGGCGGCCTTGCGCGTAAAAGTGATCGCAAGAATCTCTGAAAATTGAGCCCCGGACAGCAGTATTCTGACGATCCTCGATACCAGAAGCCAGGTCTTGCCGCTTCCCGCACAGGCTTCCATGACGACGCTCGTCGAAGGGTCCAGGGGATTCATTCCCAGTAATCCTTTCTGCACAATCCGCGCATGTCGCAATAGGAACAGACTTTTTCCACCCCTTGCGCGGGCAGTTTCGCCCCGGCATGCAGTTCATCGAAAATTTCGGCGAGCCTTTCCCTGTTCTCGCTGGCCCCAGTTTCCTGTTGAGAAAATTCCTTCACTTCGCCGTCCAGACCGAGAAAAGTCGCTTCGGCAATAGGCTCTCCGAGCAGCAAGGCGTAGACTGCAAGCTGCACCTCTTCTCCGGGATCGGCAACTTTCTCCCTGAGGATGCCTGCGCTCTGGGTCTTGTAGTCGATGACTGCAAATCCTTCGCTGGAAGAATCCACCCTGTCCAGCCGGCCCCTGAGAGCGAGCTTTTTGCCGCCTCGCAGGGGAATATCGAGCGACCTGTCCTCCTCGATTTTCTCGATCTTCCAGCCGGCCATTTCGCGCTTTTCCTGCCATGCGAGATACTGCGGAATCATCGCCTTCCAGCGCAGCGCCCAGCCGTGGCTGAGATAGTCCGCTTCGACCGCATCCCTGAACACTTCGTCGCTCAATCTTTCGAGTTCGTCCCCGGCCTGGGCAAAACCCGTAATTTTCGGATGCCGCCCGTGGAAAAGATAAAGTATCTTGTGCAGATAGGTGCCGTAGTCGGCTTTCTCCAGGATTTTTTCGGCCTCATCGAGCGGAGCGAGTCCGAGTATCCTGGCCGCGTAATACTGGTAGGGACAGGCGAGCAGGCTCGAATATCCGCTGGCAGAAATCGTCTGCGGAACCATCGCGCTACCCACGGCAGGTGCAGGGCAATCCGTTTTCCCGATGGGAGCGCGCGCCTTGCCGAAGCGCATCAGCGGAATCGCTTTCGAAAATTCCCGATCGACGAGATCAAGCCCGAAGGCATGATGGTGGAAGGCATTGAGCTGTTCGAGATAGGGACTCAACAGATTGGGCTCGCCGTTCTTCAGGGATTGCCAGCTCGCCCAGACTTCGCCGGAGCGGCAGAGCAACCCGGCAAGCTCGTCGAGCTGCCTGCGCCTTTGCACCTCCATCAAGGGGAGCTTCAATTCGGATCGGACCGCCTGGTTGAAAAAAATCCCCTGGTCGGATTCGGTGGGCAGATGCGCGGCATCGCACCCCAGCAAGACTACCGCGTCGAATTCGCGCAGCCTCGCGGCATGCAGGTGGGTGAAAACCACCGGGCTTCTGATGCCGCTGTCCCTGAAAGTTGCCGATTCGAGCTGCATGTCCAGCCAGCGTCGCCATGCTCTGAAGCCGAAGCGTCCGGTTTCTTGCGCAAGCTCCTTGCGCAAGACATCGAGCCGCTCAAGAAGCTCAGCCCCTGCCCTGTCTTCTGCCAGACCCGCAGCAATGCCGAGGACATCGAGGCTCTCGAAGAGCGCATCGAGCCAGGCTGAAAGAGGCATGGCTCGCCTGGGAAAGCGCCGGGAAGCGTCACGCAGCGCTTCGAGCGCCTTGCGCGCTTCCACTTCCAGATCCAGCCTTGCATAATGCCCGAGATTCGAAACGACGCTATGCTTCCTGATGGCCTGCTCCAGGAAATGGACGGCTTTCTCTCTTTCGCCCTGCTCCCAGCCCGAAAGGAGGAAAGGGGATTTCAGCAGGTCGAGCATATCCTCGTGATAAAAGTCGCTGGCAAGACAATCCAGCAGGCGGGCCAGCACTGTGCTCGCCGAGGTGGTCGAGAAAGTCCAGCCGGTCTCGTCGGACACGAGAATTTGCGCGCGTTCCAGCAGCGCCCGAGTCCTCCGCGCCGCCAGGCGGTCGAGCGCAACCAGCGCGATGCGCCTTTTGCCTTCCAGAAGCCATTTCCTGATTTTGATCTGCGCAGCCTCGGCCTCTTCTTCCAGGGAGCTGGCGCAAAAAAGCGCAACATTCGAAACCGGGCCGCACTCGGCTCGGCAGGCTTCGGCCCTGGATTTGAGTCCGAGCCCTTCTTCCTGCGGCGGCCAAACCTTTCCGTAAAAACCGCTTCTCGCTTCGCGAAACAGCTTCACGCCCGCCCTTTGCGACCAGGCATCGAAAAAGGCTTCTTCGGCAGGAGTGAAATCGTCCAGCCCGATGGCGTAAAGGGGGCCTGTTGCGTTTTGCGCGAGGTTCGCGAGCCTCACCTGGCTGGCCGCAGCCTCGCTCAGGCCATCAGACTCCATGGCATGCCACAGTTCGTGCACCAGCCTCGCCTCGAACAGGAGCGGCCCGCCGGCATCTGCCCGGTACGCCTGCTCTAGCCGTGCAGAAAATTCCTCCAGACTTGCGGGAAGCGCCATCCGCCATCGGGTCAGTTCGTCGAAGAGCTTGATGAACTCGCGGGAGAGCCGCCACAGGTCGTTTTCCCTGAACCAGCCCTTTTCCCTGAGGGCAAGGTATATCCCCGCCGTCCTGCGGGACTCCGGCGTGAATTCCCTCGAAGCGGCAAGGCCGGGAAGGGTATGCATTTCGGGCAGCAGGATGAAGGGCAATCCTGCCACTTCCCGAAGCAGGATGCTGAGAGGCGAGGCGACCTGGAGGTTGGGAAGGAGAATCGTGACGCGGGAAAGGTCAGCCGAACGGTTTTCTTCGACTATCGCGCGCGCAGCATCCCTCAGCAGGGATTCGGGCGGAAATTGCCTTTTCTCGACCGGCATCGATCGGGCGTCAGCGCTCCAGGTACTTCAGCTTGTCCTTCACATGCAGCCATTCGTCCGCATCTTCGGGCGCATCCTTTTTCTCGGTGATGGACGCGAAGGTTTTGGCGAGTTCCGCATTCAATGCGATGAATTTCAGCTGGTCCTCCGGCACGTCGTCTTCCGCGAAAATCGCCTCGGCCGGACACTCGGCAACGCACAGGGTGCAATCGATGCACTCGTCAGGGTCGATCACCAGAAAATTCGGTCCCTCCCGGAAGCAATCCACGGGACACACATCGACGCAGTCGGTGTATTTGCAGCGGATGCAGCTTTCCGTCACTACATAAGTCATGGTTCATCCTCGATATCGAATGCTCAAACTCGCATTTTAGCAGCCGGGCTGCAACAGCGGGTTATTTTTGCTTTCCCGCTTCCCATGGCAAAATATTTTGGTTAGCATATTGCATTCCCTGGCAAACCCCGAGAGGCATTGATGAGCGAACATATCCATTATGTGACTGACGACACCTTCGAGGAAGAGGTGCTGCAATCGCAGGTTCCGGTGCTCGTAGACTATTGGGCGGAATGGTGCGGGCCCTGCAAGATGATCGCCCCCATACTCGACGAGGTCTCCCAGGAATACGCCGGACGCCTCAAGGTCGCGAAACTGAATATCGACGAAAACCAGGCGACCCCTCCGAAGTACGGGATACGCGGCATTCCGACCCTGATGATTTTCAAGAACGGCGAAGTGGCGGCCACCAAGGTCGGGGCCCTCGCGAAATCCCAGCTCGCGGCTTTTATTGACAGTCACATTTAAACCGGCTAACCTTTGCTCACTGGCCTGCAATCCGTTTGCAGGCATTCCCCTTCGATAACAAATTCCCTTTCATAGAGTTTCTCCGCAAATGCACCTATCCGATTTGAAATCTCTTCCGGTCACGCAGCTGGTCGAAATGGCCATTACCAACGAAATAGACGGCGCGAACAGGCTCAGAAAGCACGAGCTGATTTTCGCGCTGCTCAAGGGCCAGGCCAAGAAAGGCGAAAGCATTTACGGCGAAGGCACGCTGGAAGTGCTTCAGGACGGCTTCGGCTTTCTGCGCTCCCCCGACATTTCCTATCTCGCGGGACCGGACGACATTTACGTGAGTCCCAGCCAGATCAGGCGCTTCAACCTGCACACCGGGGACTCGATCGAGGGGGAAATCAGGACCCCGAAGGACGGCGAGCGCTATTTCGCGCTGGTGAAAGTCGACAAGGTCAACGGCGAGCCTCCGGAAAACTCCAAGCACAAGATCCTGTTCGAGAACCTCACCCCCCTGTTCCCGACCCAGCCGCTTACCCTGGAGCGCGACAACCGGTCCGAGGAAAACATCACCAGCCGCGTGATCGACATGATCGCGCCGATAGGGAAAGGCCAGCGCGGTCTGCTGGTGGCTTCCCCCAAGAGCGGAAAAACGGTCATGCTGCAGCATATCGCGCATTCCATTGCCGCCAACTTCCCGGACGTCCATCTGATCGTTCTCCTGATCGACGAGCGCCCTGAAGAAGTGACGGAAATGACCCGCTCCGTGCGGGGCGAAGTGGTTTCTTCGACTTTCGACGAGCCCGCGACGCGCCATGTCCAGGTCGCCGAAATGGTCCTGGAGAAAGCCAAGCGCCTCGTCGAGCACAAGAAGGACGTGGTCATCCTGCTCGACTCGATCACCCGCCTCGCGCGCGCCTACAACACCGTCGTTCCCGCATCCGGAAAAGTGCTGACTGGCGGCGTGGATGCCAATGCGCTGCAGCGGCCCAAGCGCTTCTTCGGCGCCGCGCGCAACATCGAGGAAGGCGGATCGCTCACCATCATCGCGACCGCCCTGGTCGATACCGGCTCGCGCATGGACGACGTGATCTACGAGGAGTTCAAGGGAACCGGCAACATGGAAATCCATCTCG